>JBDWLQ010000017.1:0-37500 GCA_039973095.1 Nitratireductor sp.
CGCTTCCTCGACCGAAATCTCGTCAAAAGGGTTCATCGACATCTTCACGTTCGAAAGCTCGACGCCCGAGCCGTCGGCCTTAACACGCGGCTTAACATTCGCGTCGATCACACGCTTGACCGGGACGAGGACTTTCATGCGCTCACAACCTTTCTGATGGATCGGATTTCGCGGCCTTTACCATTTGCGCGGCCGTCTCGGCTAGTCCGATGCCGACATGCATCCCGAAAAACCGGGGTGGTTCAGGATGGGATCGCGCGACGGCGTGCCGCCTCGGGGTCTAGTCGCGATTGACGTTCGCGTCAATATTGCGGCGGTGAGGCATGCTATTGCCGGCCCCAGCGTGGTTTGTCGGCAACCGCGGGGCCGTCGGGCGCCGCCGTTGCGGCCGTTTTGACCGCGTCGGGCGTAACGATCGCGCGATCGAACAGGGGGACGCCGCGACGGCGCATGATCAGCACCAACCCGGCTCCAGCGACGATGCCGCCGACATGGGCGCCCCACGAGACCTGGGAATCGCCGCCGATTACCAGCATGGCGAACTGGAACAGCACCCACAGGACGAGCGGGATGAAGGCGGGAATGCGCAGCGGAATGCGGCCGAAGGCAAGCACCCATAATTTGACGCGCGGATGCAGGATCAGATAGGCGGCGACGATGCCCGCGACCGCGCCCGATGCGCCGATCAGCGGTGCTTCAGAGGAGGGGGCGATCGCACCGTGCAGCCAGGCGCCTGCGACGGCGCAGGCGAGATAAAAAAGCAGGAAACGCCAATGGCCGAGCGCGTCCTCGACATTGTCGCCGAACACCCACAAGAACAGCATGTTGCCGCCCAGATGGAAGATATTGCCGTGCAGAAAGGCATAGGTGAGATAGGTCAGGTCCTCCGGCACCAGCACCAGTTGCGGCGGCAGCTCGGCGACATCGTTGATCACCGCCGGCACATAACCCAGGCCGTAAGCGGCGGCATGCAGGGTTGTATCCGACAGCGCGGTGAGGAAATAGACGAGCACGTTGATGGCGATCAGCGCGATCGTGACATATTGAAGCTTGATATGTTTCAGGCTGTTGGCGTCGTGCAGCGGAATGAACATCGCCGATCCCCACCGTCAACGATTGGCCCCGGGCACCCATAACACGTCTGTTGCGCCGTTGTCATTGACGGCGCGGGCGGCCACGAACAGGAAATCGGACAGCCGGTTGATGTAGCGCAGCGCCTCGCCGCTGACGGTCTCGCCGGAGACGGACGACAGCGCCACCATCAGCCGTTCGGCGCGTCGGGCGACGGTGCGAGCCTGATGGAGACAGGCGGCCGCCGGCGTGCCGCCGGGCAGGATGAAGGAGCGCAGCGGCGCCAGTGCTGCGTTGAGGCCGTCGATCTCGGTTTCGAGCCGTGTCACCTGGGAAGCGACGATGCGCAGCGGCTCGAATCCGGCAGGTGTGCCGGTGTCGGGGGTGGCCAGATCGGCGCCGAGATCGAATAGATCGTTCTGGACGCGGGCCAGCATGGCGTCGATCTCGGCGTGGTCGTGTCCGGTATGAAGCCGGGCGAGGCCGATGCAGGCATTGGTCTCGTCGACCGCGCCGAAGGCCTCGATGCGCGGGTCGGATTTCGGCCGGCGCGCACCGCTCACCAGCCCGGTGGTGCCGTCGTCGCCGGTGCGGGTGTAGATCTTGTTGAGCTTGACCATGTTCGTTGCGCTCTTTCCTTGTCGTCGGACGACGGTTTTTTGATCGGCGCGGGGTTCAGCCGCGGCTGAAATAGAGCGCCAGCACGATGAACACGAGCGCTATGAACTGCAGAATCACGCGCGCCTGCATCAGCTTGTTGGATGTGTTGCCCGACCCGCCGCGCATCATGTTGATGAGCCCGCGCACAAGCACGAAGGCGACCGCGACCATGAAGACGATGGCCAGGACGTTGAAGACGGAAGACATAGGCGTTTCTCCGAAAAAGGTGGTGCGGCCCCGGCGCGCCTAGGACTGGCGCGCCACAACGCGGTAGAACAAGGAGGCGGGCAGGAGCCGCTTCAACAGCAGCCCCGTCCTGGCCGGCAGGGTGACGGGATAATGCGGTCTCGGGCGCGGGCTGTCGAGCGCGTGCGCCAGGACGGCCATCACCGCGTCGGGCTCCAGCTTGAAGCGCGACCGCGTGCCGCCGGCGCGCATGCGGGCGAGTTGGGCGCGGTAGGCGTCGCGGTGCGGCGAGTTTTGCACAGCGATGTTTTTTTCGAACCAGCCCAGCGCCGTGGTCGCAAAGCGCGAGCGGATCGGGCCGGGCTCGATCAGCGAGACATGGATGCCGGAGCCGGCAAGTTCGGCGCGCAGACACAGCATCAGCCCCTCGAGCGCGTATTTGGACGCGACATAGGCGCCGCGATAGGAGGCCGGCACAAGGCCGAGGATCGAGGAGCAGTGGACGATCCTGCCCCGACCCTGCCGGCGCATCGCCGGCACCAGGCGGCGCGTCAGATCATGCCAGCCGAAGAAATTGGCCTCGAACTGCTCGCGCAGCGCCTCAACGGGAAGATCCTCGACGGCGCCGGGCTGGGCGTAGGCGCCGTTGTTGAACAGGGCGTCGATGTGTCCGCCCGTTCTGTCGAGGACGGCGTCGGCCAGCGCGGCGATCGAGCCGGGCTGGCGATAGTCGAGGTAAAAACTCTCGATGCCGGCGGCTTCAAGCGCGGCGATGTCGGCCGGGTTGCGCGCGGTGGCGAAAACCCGCCAGCCGCGCCCGGCAAGGGCGTGCGCGCAATGGGCGCCGATGCCGCTCGAGGCCCCGGTCACGACGATCGTGCGTGCGTCCTCCATCCGGGCCAGATCCTCTTGCGGCGACAAACACGGCTTGCCAATAGCGTCGGAGGCTTCACATATTCGCGGGCGGGACACAATCGCGGGAAGGATTTATGCGCAGAATCGTCGCCGTGCGACGCATCATGAACGACGCTTTCGGCCATTTCGACGCCGATGACGGCTGGTCGATGGCCAGTCATCTCGCGCTTTCGGCGCTGATGGCGCTGTTTCCGTTTCTGATCTTCGCCACCGCGCTCGCGAGTTTTCTGGGCGCCAGCGCGTTTGCAGAGACGGCGGTGCACCTGGTCTTCGACACCTGGCCGCAGGAGATCGCCGAGCCGATCGCGCGCGAAGTCTTCAACGTTTTGACCATCCAGCGCGGCGATTTCCTGACCGTCAGCGTGATCGCGGCGGCGCTGTTTGCCTCCAACGGCATCGAGGCGCTGCGGGTGTCACTCAACCGGGCCTATCGCGTCACCGAGACGCGGTCGTTCGTCTATCGACGCCTGCAGAGTTTCGCTTTCGTGCTGATCGCGACGATGGGCTTCCTGGCCATCAGCGTGCTCCTGGTGCTGGCGCCGCTGGCCGCGCGCATCGCCGAGCGGCAATTCTCCTGGATCGGGCCCTATATGGGCACCATCACGCTGTGGCGCTACGTGATCGCCTCGTCGGTGATCGTCGTCGGTCTGGTGGCGGTGCATTTCTGGCTGCCGGCCAGCAAACGGCGTTTCCAGGACGTGATCCCCGGCATCGTGCTCACCCTGTTCGGATGGCTGATCGGCTCGACGCTGTTTGCCGCCTATCTGGAGCGGTTTTCGACCTACGTGTCGACCTATGCCGGGCTCGCATCGATCATGATCGCGGTGATCTTCCTTTACATCGTGTCGGTGATCTTCATCTTGGGCGGCGAAGTCAACGCCGCCATCAGACGCTATCGCGAGGCGCGGGCGCGCATACGCGGTTGAGCGGTCGCCAGCCCGACGCCGGCCGCCGCGACCGCCATGCCCGCGATCTGGATAAGGGAAAGCTCCTCGCCGAACAGGGCCCAGGCCATTAGCGCGGTGACCGCGGGAACCAGATAAAACAGCGACGCCACTTTCGAGACCTCGCCCTCGCGCAACAGATACATCAACAGGAAGATGGCGCCGATCGACAGCACCAGCACCAGCCAGGCGAAGGCGAAGATCAGTTCGCCGGTGATCACGAAGGTTCCGGTTTCGAAGGCGACCGCGACAAGCGCCGTCAATAGCGTGGCACCGAGATATTGGTAGAACGCGCCGGTCGCCAGGTCGAGATTGGTGACGAACCGCTTTTGCCAGACCGTGCCCGCCGCCATGCCGATGACGGCGACGAAGGCGGCCGCGAGATTGACCGGGGTCACGCCGCCGCCGATCGCGCCAAGCTTGGGGCCGAGTACGATCGCCACGCCGGCAAAGCCGATGGCGAGCCCGAGCCAGTGGCGCGGCATGATCCGTTCTCCCAGGAACACACCGGCCATGATGGCGGTGATCAGCGGCTGAAGGCCGACAATCAGCGCGGTCAGGCCTGCCGGCAGGCCGTTGCGGATCGCCCAGAACACCCCGCCGAGATAGATGCCGTGCATCAACATGCCGGCGACCATGGAATGCCAGGCCTGGGCCCCGGCGCGCAGCCGGGCCGTCTTCAGCAAAGGCAGCATCGCTGCCAGAAGCAGGAAGGTTATCGCCGAGCGCACCGCCAGGAAGCCGAACGGCTCCGACCAGGGCATGGCGTAACGGGCGCCGATGAACCCGGTCGCCCACAGGACGACGAACAGGGCGGGCGCAAGGCGTGAAATGGGCATCGTCGGTCGGTGTCCTGGTTCAGGGTGTCAGGCGCAGGTGTTGCGGCATAAGCAACCGCGTCGCAATCGTGCTAGACTCCACCGACCGCATTCCATCGATCCAGCATATCAGAATGCGGGTACGGAGATCGGAGATGATCTGGAATCTCAGTTTCGGTTGGTTGCTCATGGCCGTTGGCACGGTGTGCATCCTGTCCTTCATTTTCGCGCTGGCGCTCAACGCCATCATCGGCCGCGACGGTTTCGGTCCTTTCGGCACGATGGTGGTGCTGACCGGCGGTTTCTTCGCATCGATCTATGCGGTCAATGCCTATGGCATCAGCCTGCGCAAGGTGCAGGAGGCGGCGTTCGCCGGACTGGGCGGTGCGTTTGTCATCCTGGTGTTTCTTCTCCTGGTCAAGGGCGTCATTCGCAGGATCTGAGCGTCAAGCGCGGGCCTAACGCGGCAGGCCGACCATCCGCCTGATGTCGTCCGGTCGCGCGCCACCGGCGCGCAGGGCCCGCAGGGCCGTGTCGCCGCGGCTCTTCGACAGCTTGCGTCTGTCCGCATCGAGGACGAGGTCGTGATGCAGATAGGTTGGCACAGGCAGGCCGAGCAGGTCCTGCAACAGGCGGTGCACGGCGGTGGCGTAAAACAGGTCGCGCCCGCGCACGACATGGCTGACGCCCTGGATGGCGTCGTCGACGACCACGCACAGATTGTAGCTCGCCGGACTGTCCCGGCGCGCCAGCACGACATCGCCCCAGGCGGCCGGCTCGGCGCGCACGCATCCGGTTTCGCCGGCCGGTCCGCCGCCGGCCTCGCTCCATTCGAGCGGGGCGGACAACCGGTCAAGCGCGGCCCGCATGTCGAGACGCCACGAAAAGGCCTGGCCGTCGGCCATGCGCCTTTGGCGCTCTCTGAGTGACAGTGTCTTGTCGCTCGGCGGATAGACGGGCGCGCCGTCGGGATCGCGCGGCCATGGCTTGTGCCCGATCTCGGCGTCGGCGATGAAGGCGCGCACTTCTCCCCGGCTCATGAAGGCGGGGTAGACCAGTTCGGCGTCGATCAGCCGGTCGAGCGCGTCGCGATAGTCGGAAAAATGGTCGGACTGGCGGCGCACCGGCTGTTGCCACGACAGGCCGAGCCAGGCCAGATCTTCCAGGATCGCGGCCTCGTATTCGGGCCGGCAGCGCTCGGTGTCGATGTCTTCCATGCGCACGAGCATGCGTCCGCCGGCGGCCGCGCACAGATCGGCGTTGAGCAGCGCCGAATAGGCGTGCCCCATATGCAGCGCGCCGTTGGGGCTCGGCGCGAAGCGGAAGACCGGACCTGTCATGAGGCTGTCGTCTGCGGTTGGACGGGCATGACAGCGATTGCTAGACTATCGCACGACAAACCGGAATGGGCGCGACGGGCGTTTTCCACGCGCGCAGCAAGGTTCAATCAAGCCGTGAAGGCCTTGACGCCGGCCCTTTGGCCCATGCCGGGCTCCGGCTTTGGCGGAAGGAAACCCCGTGCGCCGCATCGACGCTATGGACGACGTGATGGCCGGCCTGGAGGCGTTGTGCGACGCCGATCCGCGCCTGCGGGACGTGCGGGCCGTCGCCGGCGACGTGCCGCTGCGCCGCGTCGAGCCGGGCTTTGCAAGCCTGGTGTCGATCATCGTGTCGCAACAGGTCTCGCGCGCCAGCGCCGATGCGATCTTCCGACGGCTCGCCACGCTGGTGCAGCCGATGACGCCGCAGGTTCTCGCCGGCGCGAGCGACGATCTGTTTCGCGAGGCGGGCCTGTCGCGGCCGAAGCAGAAAACGCTGCGCGCCGTAGCCGGCGCGTTCGCGCAAGACGGGTTCGATCTCGACGCGGCGTGCCGGCTCGACGCCGAACAGGCGATCGCGCGGATGACGGGGCTGCACGGCATCGGCCCATGGACGGCCGAGGTCTATCTGCTATTCGCGTCGGGCCATCCGGATGTATTTCCCGCCGGCGATGTGGCGCTGCAAAGCGCGGTCGGGCATGCTTTTGCGATCGATCCGCGGCCGAGCGCGCGGGCGCTGGCTGCAATCGCCGAATCATGGCGTCCCTGGCGCGGTGTCGCGGCGCGCCTGTTTTGGGCTTATTATCGCGAAATGAAGGGACGCGACGCGCTGCCGCCGGCGGTCAAACCCGAAATTGCCGCACGATAGGATGATTGGCGCGGCTTTCCGGCAACAGTTCTGTCACAATAGAAGCTTCACATTCCTGACATGTGTCGCTTAGATTATCCGCGCCGTTCAGGTCCTCAGGAAAGGAGACGACGGACGTGACGATTTCGGTGTCGCCGGACAGTCTGCCGGCCCTGGTGCTTAACGCCGACTACCGCCCGCTCAGCTACTTTCCCCTGTCGCTGTGGTCGTGGCAGGACGCCATCAAGGCGGTGTTCCTGGACCGGGTCAACATCGTCGCCGAGTACGAACACGCCGTGTCATCGCCCTCGTTCTCGATGCGGGTGCCGAGCGTGGTGTGTCTCAAGGCCTATGTGAAGCCGTCGCGCCACCCGGCCTTTACCCGGTTCAACGTCTTCCTGCGCGACCGTTTCCAGTGCCAGTATTGCGGCGCGCGTGAGGAACTGACCTTCGACCATGTCGTGCCGCGCCGCTGCGGCGGCGCCACGACCTGGGAAAACGTGGTCGCGGCATGCTCGCCCTGCAACCTGAAAAAGGGCGGCATGATGCCGTCGCAGGCGCGCATGTGGCCGACCCAGACGCCTTTCCAGCCGACGGTGCACGACCTGCACAACAACGGACGGCTGTTTCCGCCGAACCATCTGCACGAAAGCTGGATGGATTATCTCTACTGGGACGTGGAACTGGAGCCGTAGGCCTCCGGGCGGTGTCCCTGCGCGCGATCTCAGCGTCCTGCGCCGGTTTCTCGCGACTGAACCGGCGAGGCCGGCAGCGGAAACACAAGGTCATACACCCAGTTGAAGACGAACGCGTAGACCATGTAGAAAAGGGCGAAAGAGACGTCCATCATCAATGCTTCCAGCACGCCGACGCCCAGATACCAGGCGATGAACGGCAGCAGCACCAAAAGAAGCCCGATCTCGAAAAGCACGGCATGGGCTACCCGTATGGCCGGCGATTTGCGCACGTCGCCCGCGACGCGCAGCATCGCGTGGTCGAACAAGAGATTGTAGAGATAGTTCCACAAGGTCGCGATCGTGGCGCTGACAAGCGCGACGATGCCGATATCGTGGATCGGCAGGCTAAACGCCCAGCCGCCAAGCGGCGTGACGATGATCAGGCCGATAATCTCGAAGCTGATCGCGTGACGGATCCGGTCCCCGGTGGTGCGCATCGTGCCCCCAATTCGTGGTTCGGGCCGTCCCGAGCTGGTGTCCCGGATGGGGGAGGTCGTCCTCGCTTCAAAGGCCGATATAGGATTTCGCCCGGGTGATGCAAGCGCGCTATTGCCCGGGCGGCAATACCCAGGCCGGCCTATCGATCACGCTTGGCGGCTTGTGCCCCTTGCCGCGGCGCGCAGCGCGATAACGGCGAGCGCCAGGCTGGCGATCGCGTTCCATCCGGCGAAGGACAGGCCCAGAACCCTGAGCGCGGCCTTGTCGCAGGAGGGCGGGATCACGGTGTTGATGGCATCGAGAATGCCCCCCTCGCTCGACGGCGGCGCGGCGACCACGCCGCAATCGGCCGGCCCAGCCCACCAGCCCCATTCGACGCCGGAATGGTAGACGGCGAGATAGAGCCCGTAGAGCATCAAGAGACCGCCGGCCGCGATCAGCAGCCGCACGATCCAATCGGGCGCGCGCATCAGCGCGGCGAGGCCGGCGACCGCCATTAACGGCACGCCGATATAATAGGGCATGCGCTGTTCGAGGCAGAGCTTGCAGGGAATGTAGCCGCCCAGATGCTCGAAGCCGAGCGCCGTGCCGACGACGACCGCCATCGCCGCGAGCAGAAAAAGCGCCGTGGCGGCAAGCGCGCCGGAGCCGTTGGTGTTTGTTTGGGTCATGGGATCAAAAGACATATTTCACGGCCACGAAACCGCCGATCAGCAGCACCATGAAAAGGGTGAAAAGAAGGCCGAGATTGCGTTCGATGAAGGTGCGGATCGGCTCGCCGAAACGGTAGAGCAGCCAGGCGACGAGGGTGAAGCGCAGGCCGCGGCCGATAATCGACACGATCACGAAGGTCAGGAAGTTCAACCCGGTGAAACCGGAAAAGATCGTCAGCACCTTGTAGGGAAACGGCGTGACGGCGGCAAACAGCACCCCCCAGCCGCCCCAGCGATCGTACCAGCCCTGGACCTTGGCGAAGGAGTCCTCCGCACTGTAGAAGGCCAGGATCGGCTGTCCCAGAAGGTCGAACAGGAACGCGCCGATCAGATAGCCGAGCATGGCGCCGGCCACCGACGCCACCGTGCACAACGCGGCGTAGCGCAGCCATTTGGCGCGTTCGGCAAGCACCATCGGTATCAGCAGGACATCCGGCGGGATCGGAAATACCGAGCTTTCGATGAAGGAGACGCCGGCAAGCGCCTTTTCGGCGTCGCGCGTCGCGGCCAGCGACATGGTCCAGTCATAGAGTCGGCGAAGCATGGAAAAATCCCGTGAGCCAGAATGGTTCGGTCCATCCAGCAATGGCTCTAAAACCGTTCCTCGGCAAATGGAAGCCGTTTGCGCGGCGACGGCGCTGCCTTTTGAAAACAAGGTTTCCGACCGCGGGCAGTTGACGGACCGGGCCCCGGCCGTATAGTCCGCAGCCGTCCGGCCTATGGCCGGTCGCCCTATGGGCCCCTGTGGCGGAATTGGTAGACGCGCGCGACTCAAAATCGCGTTCCGCAAGGAGTGCTGGTTCGATCCCGGCCAGGGGCACCACGTTTCCGCCTTGGCAGATGAGGCTCCGGGCTTGCCTGAAATCGGCTATGTCTGTCAAAACCCGATACCGCCTCTTCGGCGGCGCGGGCTTTGTGTTGTCGAGCGGGGGCATATCAACCACGATGCTTGAACGCGGCGAAGGGTACGAGCGGCTTTATGCCGGGTTTGGCTGGGCCATTCCGGAGCGGTTCAATATCGGCGTTGCCGTTGCCGATGCATGGGCGGCGCGGGCACCGGACCGGATCGCGCTGATCGACGATGCCAGCGGCGAGGTCGCGGCGACGATGAGCTATCGTATGCTTGCGGAGCGCTCGAGCGCGTTCGCCAACGCCATGCGCGCGCGCGGCGTCTGCCGCGGCGACCGGGTGGCGCTGCTCCTGCCGCAGGGCTTCGAGACCGCGATCAGCCATGTCGCGATCTACAAGCTCGGCGCCATTGCCGTGCCACTGGCGCTTCTGTTCGGGGTCGAGGCGCTGGAATACCGGCTGCAGACGGCCGGCGTCTCGGCGGTGGTGACCAACCATGCCGGCCTGGCCAAGCTGGCGCCGCTGCGCGCACGCCTGCCCTCGTTGCACACCGTGATCGTGACCGGAGACGCGGGCGAGGGGGCGGTGTCCTTCGACAGGCTGGTGGCGGGCAGATCGACGCGGTTCGACGCCGAGAAGACCGGCCCCGACGATCCGGCGATGATGATCTTCACCTCCGGCACCACCGGGCCGCCGAAGGGCGCGCTGCACGGCCACCGGGTGCTGCTCGGCCATGTGCCGGGCGTGCAGATGCCGCACGAATTCCTGCCGCAACCGGGCGACCGGCTGTGGACGCCGGCCGACTGGGCCTGGGCCGGCGGTCTGCTCAACGTGCTTTTGCCGGGCCTGTTGCTCGGCGTGCCGGTGGTGTCGTCGCAGGCGGAAAAATTCGATCCGGAGGCGGCGTTCGCGCTGATGGCGCGCCGCCAGGTGCGCAACGCCTTCATACCGCCGACCGCGCTCAGGATGATGAAGGCCGTGCCGGACGTGCGCGAGCGGTTCGCGCTCGATCTGCGCACGGTCGGCTCGGGCGGCGAGGCGCTCGGACGGGAAACCTATGACTGGGCGCGGCGCGCGCTCGGCCTGACGATCAACGAGTTCTACGGCCAGACGGAATGCAATCTGGTGCTGTCGTCCTGTGCCGCGCTCGGCGTCAGCCGTGCCGGCGCGATCGGCAAGCCGGTTCCCGGCCATCAGGTCGCGATTGTGGACCATGCCGGCAATCCCCGCCCGACCGGCGAGGCCGGCCAGATCGCGGTGCGGCGTCCCGACCCGGTGATGTTCCTAGAATATTGGCAAAACCCGCAGGCGACCGCGCAGAAATTCGTCGGCGACTGGATGCTGACCGGCGACCAGGGCATCGCCGACGCCGACGGCTACGTTCATTTTTTCGGCCGCGACGACGACGTCATCACCTCGGCAGGCTACCGGATCGGCCCGGGCGAGATCGAGGACTGCCTGACCGGCCATCCCGCGGTCGCGCTGGCGGCGGCGGTCGGCAAGCCGGACGCGATCAGGACCGAAATCGTCAAGGCCTATGTGGTGCTGAAGGACGGGCACGCGCCCTCCGAGGCGCTGAAAAGCGAGATCAGCCTGTGGGTGCGCGAACGGCTTTCCGCGCATGAATATCCGCGCGAGGTCGACTTCGTCGATTCGATGCCGCTGACGACCACCGGCAAGGTGATCCGGCGGATTTTTCGCGACCGCGCCGGCCGCGAGGCCCGATCGGAGGCGGACTGATTCGCGCCGGAGGCACTCAGTGCCTGCCGATCAGACCCTTGATGCGCCGGCGCAGGATGCGCGCCAGATTGCGGGTTTCGCGGTGAAGGTGGATCTGGCCGGCGGCCTGGCGGGTGAGCCGGTCCGTGTCCGGCGCCAGGCCGACCACCATGGTGCCCATTTCGCGCCGCTCGCTCCACAGGCGGCTCATGATCGGGTGATCGGGCACGGCGCAGGAATCCGTCGCTTCGATATTGGGATCGTCCAGGTGCTGGCGCGTGACCTCGATCATCAGCAGCGTGCCGGGGGAGAAGGCGGCGTGGTTTTCGTCATAGGCCGTCTTCCAGGTGTAGGCCTGGCCCGCCTCGACGAACACGATCAGGCTGGCGATGGCGACGCCATCGAGGCTGAGCGTGTGAATCCGGCACAGATCGCGCTGGGCAAGCCGGTTGATCGCCTCGCGCGCGAAGGCGGCGCGGTACCGGTCGATCACCATTGCGGTGCGCTCGCGGCCCTTCCAGCCCGACGCCTCCAGCGCCAGGAAGGTCTCCAGCGCGTTGCGGATATCGTCGGGCTGGCGCGCTACCGAATAGACGAGGTCGCCGGTTTCGGCGAGCCGGCGCTTGAGACGGCGGAACTCGCGGACATGATGCGATTTAAGCGATGTGCGCAGATAGGTCTCGCCGTCGAGGTCGCTGTCGAGGAACGGGCGCATGCTGTGTGACGTGGTCACCACCGGCAGGTCGAGCCCCATCGCGGCGGTCCGGATCAGCCGGGCGACCGGACCGTCCATGCGCAGGTCGGGCAGGATCAGCACCCTGGGCAGGTTCAGGTGTTTGCGGCCCAGCATGGAAAAGAAATCCTCGAGCACCCCGACAGGATCGTCGCGATCGACCAGCGGCGTGCCGAGCGGACCGAAGGGACTGGACCAGGTCCGCATCGCCGGGACTCCCAGCGGCACCGCAGGTTTTTCCACGGAAAAGGGAACCAGAAGGCGCAGCCGGTTCTTGTCCCTGTCGCCGTCGCGAATGACGGCCAGCCGCACCTCGCGATCTTCCAGCCGGGGCATGGCTGGCGCCAGAAAGCGCGGGTTGAAAAAGATGTTGGGTTCGACCGTGCGCACGCACAGAAAGTCCAGCTCGTCGACCAGGTCGAAGCCGGCCGAGGCGGGATAGACCGCCAGACGCCGCGGCGCCACGCCGGCGGCCTGGATTTCCACTTCGATCTGCTGCTGCGCTTCGGCGCTCACGCCGGCCAGGTTGGCGATCAGCGGGCTCGACGCGCTGACGCTGGTTTCCTCGATCAGGGGAATGGCGGCCATATCAACCTCGCGCTTCGTGCGATGACGGCAAAAACACCAGCATGACGATGCCGAGGCGGCGCCACACGGTGAAGGACAGGGCGAGCGCTTCGAACGCCATGGCGATCGCCGTCGCGACCGCCGCGCCCCACAGCCCGAATTCGGGGATGAGCATGAAGTTGAGCGCAATGTTGAGCGACAGCGCCAGCGCGTAGACCAGGGCGCACACGTTCTGATTGCCGGTCATGGTGAGCAGGCTTTCGGCCGGGCCGACCGCCGCGCGCGCCACCACGCCGCCGACGAGGACGAACAAAAGCGGATAGCCGGCGACGAATTCGGGCCCGAACAGCGACAGCATCGGCTTGCCGAGCAGAAGGACGGCGAACGCCATGGCAAGCGACGGCCAGAAGGTCCACGAGGCGGTCTCGCGGGCAAAGGCGCTCAGCAACTGGGTGTCGCCGGCATGGGTGATGCTGGCGTAACGCTGGGCGACGCCGGCCTTGACGGCAAAATAGACGAAATGCACCAGCGCCAGGGTCTTTACCGTGGCGAAATAGACGGCGACCTGGTCCGGCGGCATGAAGCGACCGACCATCAGCACGTCGGCATTGGTGAGCAGAAAGAAAAAACTCTCGACCAGAAAGATCGGCATCGAAACCAGGATCCACTCGCGCAGCAGGTATTTGCGCGGCCCGGGTTCCATGCGCCGGTCCACCCGGCCGGTCACCGACACGAGCTGGATGATGGTGGTGGTGTAGGTGGCCATGATCGCGGCGATGATCGCGGTGACCGCGCAGGGCTGGAAACCGGCCAGAAGCGAGCCGCCCATGAAGGCCAGGATCAGCACCGGCCGGATCAGATAGGTCGGCGAAAGCGCGGAGATCGCCCAGGCATTGGCCCGCGACACGCCCTGGAGCGCGTCGGACAGCGAAATCATCGGCAGGCAGACGATGCCGAGATAGAAGGGGATGATGTAGTAGGATTCGATTGCCGGGGCGAACAGCCAGATGCCAGCCGCGCCGATCGCCGCAACAACGGTGGAGGCGATCAGAACGAAGAGCCGGCTGGCCAGAAGGATGCCGCGCAGTTCGGCCAGCCGCCCCTTTTCGCGATATTCGGGAATGAAGCGGATGATCGAGGTGTGAAAGCCCAGGCAGGAGAGGTTGCCGACGATCACCATCGTGACCCAGACGAGGACGAAGATCCCGTATTCGAAACTGCCCATCCAGCGCGCCAGCAGCACCTGGCTGACGAAGGCGATGACGGCGTTGACGATGCGGATAAAGAACGCAATCAGCGACATGCGCCCGGCTTCGCCGCGCCCGTCGGCTCCCGAAAGAACGGAGTCGACGACGCCCAGCAACGGGCGGGCGCGGAGCGCCAGGCGCTCCGGCAGCAGCCGTTCCGCAGTGGTGGCGGCGGAAAATCGCACGCATTACTCTCCGTTTTCCGTCCTCCGCTGCATAAAGGACAACCTTTAAGAAACGGTTCGGCGATCCCGGAAATCGGGCTGGCGAGCGGGGCGGGCGCGGGCGTTGCCTGGCCGGCCGCTACCGCTTGTCCTGCTCCTTGAGCGCTTGGGCGAGCGGCATCGTCGCCGAACCCGGCCTGGCGGGCTTTTGCTGCGAGGCGTCCGGCGCCCAGCCCGACAGCCAGATCAGCGAGAACGTGGCGCGCAGGCGTCCGTCCGGATCGGCAAACCGCTCGGCGTAGAGGTCGGCCGCGCGCAGGAAGACCTGCCTGCGGGTCGGCCGTTTCAGCCGGCCGAACAGCGTGTTGGTGGCCCCCATCTGGCGCAGATCGCGCAACAGCGCGAACATGTCGGAATAACGCACGGTGATGGTTTCGATGTCGGCGACAGGCAGGGCGAAGCCCGCCCGCTGCAGCAAGGCGCCCGCTGCGCGCACGTCGGCGAACGGCAGCACCCTGGGACTGGCGCCGCCGGTGATCTCGGTCTCGGCGACCAGCAGGCAGTGGCGCAGTTCTTCCAGCGTGCCGGCGCCGGCGAAGGCGGCCAGAAACAGACCGTCCGGACGCAGGGCGCGGCGGATCTGGATCAAGGCGCCCGGCAGATCTTTGACCTCGTGCAGCGCGAGCAGGGAAACGGCGAGGTCCAGACTTTCGGGCTCGAGCGGCAGGTGCTCGCCGTCGGAGACGAAGCCGGCGCCGCCTTCCAGGAACATCGGATCGGGTTCGATGCGCACCACCTCGCCGACACGGCCGGAATCGCGCATGGCCAGCGCCGCATGCGGCGTCAGGCAGTGAATGGCGGCGCAGTCCGTAAACCGCCGTTCCACCGTTGTCAGCCGGTCGCAGAGTTCCTCGGCCGTGCGCTCCATCAAAAAGGTCGCGATCGGCCGCGCCCCGGCAAGAAGCCGCTTCTTGCGCGCGATCGAAAGGTCGAGATCAAGGATGTTTTCCATCGGGCCCCGTCTGCGACACCGATCCGTTCCGGTCGGAGGAATGGCTGATGGCGCCTGGTTCTGGTAGTTTGCCGGTCATGGGACCAGCGTGGTGAACCATCGGCTCGGCGAGATCAAGCGTGTGGTGCGTGGCGGCGCCGCGCTGATCGGCGCGTTCGCCTTTCCGCCGACATGCGCGGGCTGCCGCAAGCTGGTTGTGGAACCCGGCACGCTGTGCGCGGAATGCTGGCGCGGGCTGGCCATGATCGAGCGTCCCTATTGCGAGGTGCTGGGCATTCCGTTCGTCTGCGAGATGGGCGAGAAGGCGGTTTGTCTGGCCGCGATCTCCGAACCGCCGCCGTTTTCGCGTGCGCGCGCGGCGGTCGCCTATGACGGCGTGGCGCGCCGGCTGGTGCAGGGGTTGAAGTTCCACGACCGAACCGACCTCGCGCCCTGGATGGCGCGGTGGATGGCGCGCGCCGGGGCCGAGCTTCTCGGCGACGCCGACATGATCGTGCCGGTTCCGCTGCATCGGCGGCGCTTTCTCCTCAGGCGGTTCAACCAGGCGGCCGAACTCGGCCGCGCCATCGCCGTTCGTGCAGGGGTCGCTTTCGAGCCGG
The DNA here is from genome assembly GCA_039973095.1 of Nitratireductor sp. Classification (GTDB taxonomy): domain Bacteria; phylum Pseudomonadota; class Alphaproteobacteria; order Rhizobiales; family Rhizobiaceae; genus Mangrovimarina. Next base: position 15,539 of record JBDWLQ010000017.1, read on the forward strand.
AACTCGTCCTGCGCGCGCGCAGCACGCGCCAGCAGGTCGGCCTTGGGCTTGCCGAGCGCCGCTCCAATGTCAGGGGCGCGTTCGCGGTGCCGCCGGGCCGGCGGGCCATGGTCAAGGGCCGGCGGGTGCTGGTCGTCGACGACGTCTACACCACCGGAGCGACGGTCAGCGCGGTCGCCCGCGCGCTCGTGCGGGCCGGGGCGAACGCGGTCGACGTGCTTACATTCGCGCGGGTTTTGTCGCAGGACTTCCGGGACGACGCGGCTGCGCCTATATAGGGGGGCGGAAAACCGGAATTGGCCATGGCTGACGTGACAATCTATACCCGCGCTATGTGCGGTTACTGTACGGCGGCGAAGCGACTTCTCGACCAGAAGGGCGTTGCCTATGTCGAGCACGATGCGAGTTTTTCGCCGGAACTGCGCAGCGAGATGATGACGCGCTCGGGACGCGCGACCTTTCCGCAGATCTTCGTCGGCGCGGTCCATGTCGGCGGCTGCGACGAGCTTTTGGCGCTCGAGAGGAGCGGCAAGCTCGACACGCTCATCGCCAACGGCTCGTTCGTCTGAGGTTTGCGATGAGCGTTTTCAAGGCAGCGACCGTGCAGATGCGCTCGGGCATGGATCCGGCGCGCAACGCCGCCGATTTCGAGGCGCTGGTGCGCCAGGCGGCCGGCCGGGGCGCCACCTATGTGCAGTCTCCGGAAATGACCGGCGCGCTGGTGCGCGACAGGGAAACGCTGCGGCGGATCGTCAAGGACGAGGCCGGCGACCTTCTGGTTGCCGCCGCCCGGCGGCTTGCCGCCGAACTCCAAATCGCCATCCACCTCGGATCGACCGCGATCGCGTTGCCGGGCGGCAAGGTTGCCAACCGGGCGTTCCTGTTTGACCGGACCGGCGCGCTGGTTGCGACCTATGACAAGATCCACATGTTCGACGTCGACCTCGACAAAGGCGAGAGCTGGCGCGAATCGGCGACCTACCAGCCGGGCGGGCGTGCGGTCGTCGCAACGCTGGCCGGCGTCCCGTTCGGGCTGGCCATCTGCTACGATCTGCGCTTTCCGCAGCTTTTCCGAGCCCAGGCGCTGGCGGGCGCGGCGGTATTGAGCGCGCCGGCGGCCTTCACCCGCCAGACCGGCCGGGCCCACTGGCACGTGCTGACACGGGCGCGGGCGATCGAGAACGGCGCCTGGCTGGTCGCAGCGGCGCAGGGCGGGCTCCACGAGGACGGCCGGGAGACGTTCGGACATTCGGTGATCGTCGATCCCTGGGGCGCGGTGGTGGCCGAGGTCGCCGGCGACGAGCCGGGCATCGCCCTTGCCGAGATCGACCCGCGCGCCAGCGCCGCCGCGCGCGCGAAAATCCCAAATTTGCAGAACGCGCGCGAGTTCGGTGTCGATGTGGTCGCTGCTGACGACGCTTCGGTGCGGAGAGCGGCGTCTTGATCCGGTTTTCGCTTCATTGCGATACGGGCCACGACTTCGAGGCCTGGTTTCGCGGCAATGACGATTACGACGCCCAGGCCGCGCGGCATCTCGTGGCTTGTCCGCACTGCGGCTCGACCAAGGTGGAAAAGACCCTGATGGCGCCGGCCGTGTCGACCGGCCGCCGCAGGGAGAAGCTGGCTCTGGCGGCCAATGCCGAGCAGAAGAAGGCAATGGCCAAGCTGAAGGAACTGGCGCATAAGATGCGCGAGAACGCCGACTATGTCGGCGACAAATTCGCCGAGGAAGCCCGCAAGATCCATTTCGGCGAAACCGAAGCCCGTGGCATCTATGGCGAGGCGACGGCGGAGGAGGCCAAGGGGCTTGTCGAGGACGGGGTCGAGTTCATTCCGATTCCGGATTTTCCCGACGACAAGAACTGAGCGGGACCGCCGTCGGATCGTTGCCGCGCACCGGTTCGAGCGGGGCGGCCGAGATGCGGTGTGGGTCCTGCCTCAGTCGTCGGCAGGCTTCTTTTCGGCCAGAACCATGTAGTTGACGTCCATGTCGCGCGAGCGCTGCCAGCGGTCGCCGAGCGGATTGTAGACGACGCCGGTGCGGTCGATAACGTTCATGCCGGCCGCGTTTAGCGCGGCTTCCAGCTCGGCGGGCCGCACCAGCTTGTTGAACTGGTGCGTGCCGCGCGGCAGCCAGCGCAACACATACTCCGCGCCGAAGATCGCCAGGCCGAGCGCCTTGAGCGTGCGGTTGATGGTGGCGACCACCATGATCCCGTCGGGTTTGACCATCTGGCTGCATTTGGCGAGGAACAGGTTCATGTCCGAAACATGCTCGACCACCTCCATGTTGAGGACGACGTCGAATTCCTCGCCCGCCTCGGCGAGCGCCTCGGCGGTGGTCGCGCGGTAATCGATCTTCAGATCGCCTTCCGCGGCATGCAGCTTGGCGACCTCGATATTGGTTTCGGAGGCGTCGGCCCCCACCACTTCGGCGCCGAGCCGCACCATCGGCTCGCACAGCAGGCCGCCGCCGCAGCCGATATCGAGGATGCGCAGGCCCTGGAACGGCCGCGACGAGCGCGGATCGCGCCCGAAACGGACCGCGATCTGGTCGCGGATATAAGCCAGGCGAACCGGGTTGAACTTGTGCAGCGGGCGGAACTTGCCCTTCGGATCCCACCATTCCGCGGCCAGGGCGGAAAAGCGTGCGACCTCGTCGGTGTCGATCGTCGTTGGTTGCGTCTCGGGCATCCGGCGGTCTCCTCTACGCCGGACATCAAGTCGGGTCCGAGGCGGCCAAAGTCAAGACGCCAAAATTGTCACAGCGACAAGACGAGCCCGGTTGCCGGCGCGAAGGCATGGCGCGGCGTTGGCTTGCGGACCCACCCCCTTTGCATTATGGAAACCGCGCATCGCGCCCCGTATTACGGACGCGCGTTCCTTTCAAATCCGCCCGCAGGCAGCCGGGCGCATTCCGCTACAGGGTTCGACGGTTTCATGGCGCGTATCGTGATGAAATTCGGCGGGACGTCCGTCGCCGACATCGATCGCATCCGCATCGTGGCCCGCCATGTCAAACGCGAGGTCGATGCCGGTCACGAGGTCGCGGTGGTGGTGTCGGCCATGGCCGGCAAGACCAACGAGCTTGTCGGCTGGACGCGCGAGGCCTCGCCGCTGCACGACGCGCGCGAGTATGACGCGGTGGTGGCGTCGGGCGAACAGGTGACGGCGGGACTGCTGGCGATCACCCTGCAGGCGATGGGCGTGCATGCGCGCTCCTGGCTCGGCTGGCAGATTCCGATCCGCACCGACAACGCCCACGGCGCGGCCCGCATCACCGAGATCGACGGCTCGTTCCTGATCAAGCGCTTCGGCGAGGGCCAGGTGGCGGTGATCGCCGGCTTCCAGGGCATCGGGCCCGACAACCGCATCGCCACGCTCGGGCGCGGCGGCTCCGACACGTCGGCGGTTGCGATCGCCGCGGCGGTGGGCGCCGACCGCTGCGACATCTATACCGACGTCGACGGCGTCTACACCACCGATCCGCGCATCGAGCCCAAGGCGCGCCGTTTGGCCCGCATCTCGTTCGAGGAAATGCTGGAAATGGCCTCGCTCGGCGCCAAGGTGCTGCAGGTGCGCTCGGTGGAGCTGGCCATGGTGCACAAGGTCAGGACATTCGTCAGGTCGTCGTTCGCCGATCCGGACGCGCCCGGCATGGGGGATTTCGACAATCCGCCCGGCACGCTCATTTGCGAAGAGGATGAAATCGTGGAACAGCAGGTCGTCACCGGCATCGCCTATGCCAAGGACGAGGCCCAGATTTCGCTGCGGCGGGTCGCCGACCGGCCCGGCGTCGCCGCCGGGATATTCGGTCCGCTCGCCGAAGCCAGGATCAATGTCGACATGATCGTCCAGAATATCTCCGAGGACGGTTCGCGCACCGACATGACGTTTACCGTTCCGTCGAGCGACGTCGACAAGGCGCTCGCGGTGCTCAACAAGGTGCGCGAGACGATCGGTTTCGACGCGGTTCAGCACGAGGCGGGCATGGTCAAGGTGTCGGTGATCGGCATCGGCATGCGCAGCCATGCAGGCGTTGCCGCCACGGCCTTCAAGGCGCTGTCGGAAAAGGGAATCAACATTCGCGCGATCACGACCTCGGAGATCAAGATATCGATCCTGATCGACGGTCCCTATGCCGAACTCGCCGTGCGCACTTTGCATTCCGTCTACGGGCTGGATAAGCAGTAGGCCAATGAATTGAGCGCGGCCCGGCCGCCGTGGCGATGTCCGCCCGGCGGAGCGTGGTCGTTGGAGAAACGCCGATGCGCGAAATCGCCGGCAGCCCGCGCATATTGCTGAAGCGGCTGCGCGAGATCATGGCCGAAGCCTTGGAGCCGCAGGAGCGGCTCGACCGGATCGTGCGCGAAATCGCCTCCAACATGGTCGCCGAAGTGTGCTCGCTTTATGTGCTGCGCGCCGACGCGGTGCTGGAACTCTACGCCACGGAAGGCCTCAATCCCGGTTCGGTGCATCTGGCGCAGTTGCGACTAGGCCAGGGCCTTGTCGGCACGATCGCGGCGAGCGCGCGTCCGCTCAACCTGTCGGACGCGCGCCATCATCCCGCCTTTACCTACCTCCCCGAAACCGGGGAGGAAATCTACAATTCCTTTCTGGGCGTGCCGGTGCTGCGCGCCGGCCGTACGCTCGGCGTGCTCGTCGTCCAGAACAAGACCAACCGGCACTATGGCGACGACGAGGCCGAAGCACTCGAGACCACGGCGATGGTGATCGCCGAGATGATCGCCACCGGCGATCTGCGCCGGCTGACACGGCCGGGCATGGAGCTCGACCTGAGCCGTCCGGTCAGCCTGACGGGGGCTGCCTTCAATGAGGGCGTCGGGCTCGGCCATGTCGTGCTGCACGAGCCGCGCATCGTCGTCACGGAACTGTTCAACGAGGATGTCGACCAGGAGCTGAGGCGGCTTGAAACCGCGCTCGGATCGCTGCGGCTTTCGATCGACGACATGCTCTCGCGCCGCGAGATCGCCTTTGAGGGCGAGCATCGCGCGGTGCTGGAAGCCTATCGTATGTTCGCGCATGACCGCGGCTGGGTGCGCCGGCTCGAGGAGGCCATCCGCAACGGACTGACGGCCGAGGCGGCGGTGGAGAAGGTGCAGTCGGACATGCGCGCGCGCATGCTGCACATGACCGATCCCTATCTGCGCGAGCGGATGAACGATTTCGACGATCTCGCCTACCGGCTGCTGCGCCAGCTCATGGGGCGCGGTCCGGAGGAAATCGCCGCCGCGCTGCCCAAGGACGCCATCATTGTCGCCCGCTCCATGGGCGCGGCCGAACTGCTTGACTATCCGCGCGGCAAGCTGCGCGGGCTGGTGCTCGAGGAAGGCGCGGTGACGAGCCATGTGGTGATCGTCGGCAAGGCGATGGGCATCCCGGTTGTCGGTCAGGCCAAGGGCGCGGTCTCGATGGCCGAGAACGGCGATGCGCTGATCGTCGACGGTGACGACGGCAAGGTTCATCTCAGGCCGCAGCCCGATGTCGAGGCGGCCTATGCCGAAAAGGTCCGTTTCCGGGCCAAGAAACAGCAGCTTTATCGCGAGTTGCGCGACCGGCCATCCGTGTCGAAGGACGGGATCGCGGTCGAGTTGATGATGAATGCCGGCCTGGCGGTCGACCTGCCGCAGCTTTCCGAAGCGGGCGCTGCCGGGATCGGGCTTTTCCGTTCCGAACTGCAGTTCATGGTGGCGGCGACCTTTCCCCGCGCCCAGGAGCAGGAGAAGCTTTATCGCGAGGTGATCGAGGCGGCGGGTTCGAAGCCGGTGACCTTCCGCACCATCGATATTGGCGGCGACAAGGTGCTGCCCTATTTCCGCGGCGCGGAGAAGGAGGAGAACCCGGCGCTGGGCTGGCGGGCGATCCGGCTGACGCTCGACCGCCCGGGATTGCTGCGCACCCAGTTCCGGGCCTTGCTCAAGGCGGCTGCGGGCCGCGAGTTGCGGGTGATGCTGCCGATGGTGACGGAGATCGGCGAGATCACCAAGGCGCGCGGCCTGATCGAGCGCGAGGTGCGGCAGTTGGCGCGGTTCGGCTACGCGCTGCCGACAAGCCTGAAGCTCGGCGCCATGATCGAGGTGCCGTCGCTTCTGTTTCAGCTTCCCGAATTGATGCGCGCGGTCGATTTCGTATCGATCGGCTCAAACGATTTGTTCCAGTTCATGACCGCGACCGACCGTGGCAACGGCCTGTTGGCGGGGCGTTTCGACCCGCTTTCGGTGCCGTTCCTGCGGGTCCTGAAATCGGTGCTCGACGCCGGACGTGAGGCTGGCAAGCCGGTGACGCTGTGCGGCGAACTGGCCAGCCGGCCGATTTCGGCGATGGCGCTGGTGGGTCTCGGCTTTCGGGCGATTTCGATGTCGCCCGCCGCGATCGGACCGGTGAAGGCGATGCTGGCCGACCTGCCGGTCGGTGAACTCGAAGGGCTGATGATCCAGCTGCTCAAGGAGAGCGCCGTTGACATGGACGTGCCGGCCCGGCTTCGCGCCTTCGCCGACGAATTCGACATTTCCTGCGAGACCTGACCAATGAGCTTCGTTTCGTCCGAGAGAATGGATCAGGTCCTGAAACGCTTCGAGATGATCGAGGCGCAGATGGCCGCCGGCCCCGAACCCGAGGCCTATGTGCGGCTGGCGTCGGAATATGCCGAGCTGGAAAAGCTCGCCGTCGAGATCCGCGCGCTGCGCGGCGCGGAAGCCGAACGCGACGGGCTGGAAACCATGCTTGCCGATGCATCGACCGATGCGGAGATGCGCGCGCTGGCCGAGGCCGAACTGCCGGAGATCGAGCAGCGCATCGAGGCGTTTCGGCAGGAGATCCAGATCCTGCTTTTGCCCAAGGACGATGCCGACGACAAGAACGCGATCCTGGAGATCCGGGCGGGGACGGGTGGCGACGAGGCGGCGATCTTCGCCGGCGATCTGTTTCGCATGTACGAACGCTACGCCGCCGGTCGCGGCTGGCGCGTCGAGCTCGTCTCGGCGAGCGAGGGCGATGCCGGCGGCTACAAGGAAATCATCGCCACCGTGTCGGGCAAGGGCGTGTTTTCGCGCCTCAAATTCGAATCCGGGGTCCATCGCGTGCAGCGCGTGCCGGAAACCGAGGCGAGCGGTCGCATCCACACCTCCGCAGCCACCGTGGCCGTGCTTCCCGAAGCCGAGGAAATCGACGTCGAAATCCGCAACGAGGATATCCGTATCGACACGATGCGTGCCTCCGGAGCCGGTGGCCAGCACGTCAACACCACCGATTCGGCGGTACGGATCACGCATCTTCCGACTGGAATCATGGTGATGCAGGCGGAAAAGTCACAACACCAGAACCGCGCCCGCGCCATGCAGCTGCTGCGCGCCAAGCTGTTCGACATCCAGCGGACAAAGGCGGCCGATGAGCGCTCCGAATCGCGGCGCTTGCAGGTCGGGTCGGGCGATCGCTCGGAGCGGATCCGTACCTATAATTTTCCGCAGGGCCGGGTGAGCGATCACCGCATCAACCTGACGCTTTACAAGCTCGACCGGGTGATGGAGGGCGATCTCGACGAGATCATCGACGCGCTGATATCCGACCATCAATCGGCGCTGCTGGCCGACATGGCGCAGGATGGCTGAAGACGATAGCCCGGCGTCGGCGCCCGATCTCGGCACGGTTCTGGCCGAAGCCCGCCGGCGCCTGAAGGCCGGGGGGGTCGGCGAGGCGGCGCTCGACGCCAGGCTGATCGTCGAGCATTTTTCCAAAACACGGCGCATCGACGCGCTGCGCGATCCCGCATTGAGCCTCGACGCGCAGACCGTCGGGCACGTCGAAGAGGCGGTAAGATTGCGGCTCGCCGGGATGCCGGTACATCGCATTCTCGGCTATCGCGAGTTCTACGGATTGCGGCTCGGCCTGTCGCCGGAGACGCTCGAACCCAGGCCGGATACCGAAACGCTGGTTGAGGCCGTGCTGCCGGACCTTGCCGGGATCGCCGCGCGCAAGGGGGCATGTTCCATCCTCGATCTCGGCACCGGGACGGGCGCGGTTGCGCTTGCGCTGCTGAGCGCTCTGCCGCAAGCGCGCGCGCGGGGCGTGGACTTGTCGGCGGGGGCGGTGCGGACGGCGACCGACAACGCCGACCGCCTCGGACTGGACGGGCGGTTCACGGCCATTGTTTCGGACTGGTATGGAGATGTGACCGGCGTTTACGATGCGATCGTGTCCAATCCTCCCTATATTACGTCCCGGGAGATGGGCGACCTGCCGGTGGAAGTCGCCGGTCACGATCCCCATCTGGCGCTTGATGGCGGTGTCGACGGTCTTGATGCCTATCGCGTCATCGCGGCGGGCGCCGGGACCCATCTCGAACGCGACGGGCTTGTCGGCGTGGAAATCGGCAGCCGGCAAAAAACGGATGTCATCGCCGCCTTCGCGGCCCACGGTCTGCGGCTGCGTTCGGCGGCCCGCGATCTTGCCGGTCACGACCGGGCGCTGGTGTTCGGCTTTTAGGGCGCGATTTTGTGCCGTGCGAAAAAATACTTGGCAAGGGTGATGAATATCGCTAGTTTCCGGCCACCGGATGAGACGAAGCAGGCAGTGCTGTATCGATTCGGTTCCAATGGAAACAAGCTGCCAATCGCGTGACGCGAAAGCGCTTCGTGTGGGGATCGTTCGGCCAGGTAGCGCAACCGAAAGCGAGTTGGCAGCCAGCGGTCGAACGGCGGTAACTCGCCCATGCTCGATGGTAAGGCGGTCGCGACAAAGTGCGAAGCCGCGTTCCCCAGTGTTCACGATGATTGCAAAAAAGAGAAGCGGATGAGGCCACAACAGCAGAATAGGCGTATGCGCGGTCGCAACAACAACAACCGCAAAGGCCCCAATCCTTTGACCCGGTCCTACGAAAGCAACGGCCCGGACGTGAAGATCAGGGGCTCCGCGCAGCAGGTTGCCGACAAATACACGACGCTGGCGCGGGACGCGCAAAGCGCCGGCGACCGGGTGATGGCCGAAAACTATCTGCAGCATGCCGAACACTACAACCGCATCATCGCGGCCGCGCAAAGCCAGTCGGCGCAAAACAACGCGCCCCGCGACCAGCGCGACGATTTCGACGATGACGACGCGGATGAGCGTCAGGGCAACCAGAACAATGCGCCGGCGCAGATGCCGGCCGAAAACCAGCCCAAGGCGGCGCAGGACGACCAGCAGGTCGAACGCTCCCAACCGCCGCGCAGTGACGCCAAGGACGACGGCTCCGGCCCGCAGCCGGTGATCGAGGGTACGCCTGTCGAGGTTGCGATCGAACAGGAAACGATGAAGACGGCCGCGGACAAACCCAAGCGCTCGCGTCGCGCCAACGGGGCGCCTGCCGCCGAGGAGGCGGGCAAGGATGGCGAGGAGGCACCGCCGCGTCGCGCCCGTCGGCCGCGCCGCCCGCGCACGAGCGATGTCGAAACCACCGATGCCGCCGCGCCGGCCAAGGCGAGCGCCGACGGCGACGCGCAGGCGCCGTCCGAAGACGGTCAGGGCGACCTGCCTCTGCCTGCCGCCGCGCAATAACCGGCTACAGCGCCGGCACAAGGATGTGAAAGGCGGCCTTCGTGCCGCCTTTTTTCGTTGGTGTGGCGGTCCCGAGCGAATTTCGGAGCAAAGTCCGGGCGGCAGATGCTTGAGTGCGGTCGCCCGCATACCCATATCGGAACCGAAGGGGTTCGCTTCACGAGAAGGGGCCCGTCACCTCAACCGATCCGGCGCCGCGCAGGCGGGCCGGCAAGGAAACGGAGACATTGATGAACGTCGAGAAATATTCCGAGCGCGTGCGTGGTTTCATCCAATCCGCTCAAACGATGGCGCTGTCGCGCAATCATCAGCAATTCACCCCCGAACACATGCTCAAGGTTCTCGTCGATGACGAGGAAGGTCTGGCCGCCTCGCTGATCGAACGGGCCGGCGGACGGGTGCAGGACGCGCGGCTTGCCGTCGACGCGGCGCTCGAAGCCCTGCCGCGCGTGGAAGGCGGCAACGGCCAGCTCTATCTCGCACAGCCGCTCGCCAAAGTGTTTTCCACCGCCGAGGACCTGGCAAAGAAGGCCGGCGACAGTTTTGTCACCGTCGAACGGCTTTTGACCGCGCTGGCGATCGAGAAAACCGCCAAGAGCGCCGACATCCTGACCAAGGCCGGGGTGAGCGCGCAGGCGCTGAACCAGGTCATCAACGATATCCGCAAGGGACGCACCGCCGATTCGGCCAATGCCGAGCAGGGTTTCGACGCGCTGAAGAAATATGCGCGCGATCTGACGGCGGATGCGCGTGCCGGCCGGCTCGATCCGGTGATCGGACGCGACGACGAGATCCGCCGCGCCATCCAGGTCCTGTCGCGGCGCACCAAGAACAATCCCGTGCTGATCGGCGAGCCGGGCGTCGGCAAGACGGCGATCGCCGAAGGCCTGGCGCTCAGGATCGTGAATGGCGACGTGCCCGAATCGCTCAAGGACAAGCGCTTGATGGCGCTCGACATGGGCGCGCTGATCGCCGGCGCGAAATATCGCGGCGAGTTCGAGGAACGGCTGAAGGCGGTGTTGTCGGAAGTCACCGCCGCCGAAGGCGAGATCATCCTGTTCATCGACGAGATGCATACTCTTGTCGGCGCCGGCAAGGCCGACGGGGCGATGGACGCCTCCAACCTGTTGAAGCCGGCCCTGGCGCGCGGCGAACTGCACTGCGTCGGCGCGACCACGCTCGACGAATACCGCAAGCATGTCGAAAAGGACGCCGCGCTGGCGCGCCGCTTCCAGCCGGTATTCGTCAACGAGCCGACGGTGGAGGATACGGTGTCGATCCTGCGCGGGCTGAAGGAGAAATACGAACAGCACCACAAGGTGCGCATCTCCGATTCCGCGCTGGTCGCGGCGGCGACGCTGTCGAACCGCTACATCACCGACCGCTTCCTGCCGGACAAGGCGATCGATCTGGTCGACGAGGCCTCGTCGCGGCTCAGAATGCAGGTCGATTCCAAGCCCGAGGCGCTCGACGAAATCGACCGGCGCATCATGCAGCTCAAGATCGAACGCGAGGCGCTGAAGCTGGAGAAGGACGACGCCTCCAAGGACCGGCTCGAGCGGCTCGACGCCGAACTGGCCAAGCTAGAGGAGGAATCGGCCGGGCTGACCGCGACCTGGGCGTCGGAAAAGGAAAAGCTCGGACTGGCCGCCGACCTCAAGCGCCAGCTCGACGAGGCCCGCAACGCGCTCGCCGGCGCTCAGCGCAAGGGCGAATTCCAGCAGGCCGGCGAACTGGCCTATGGCCTGATCCCGGAGCTGGAGCGAAAACTCGCCGAGGCCGAGACGCGCGACGAGACCGGGTCGATGGTGGAAGAAATCGTCACGCCGGACCATGTCGCGCATATCGTGTCGCGCTGGACGGGCATTCCCGTCGACAAGATGCTGGAAGGCGAACGCGACAAGCTGTTGCGCATGGAGGATGAACTCGCCAGGCGTGTCGTCGGCCAGGGCGAAGCGGTTCAGGCCGTATCGCAGGCCGTGCGCCGCGCGCGCGCCGGGTTGCAGGATCCGAACCGGCCGATCGGCTCGTTCATGTTCCTGGGTCCGACGGGCGTCGGCAAGACCGAACTGACCAAGTCTCTGGCCGATTTTCTGTTCGACGACGAGACGGCGATGGTGCGGATCGACATGTCGGAATTCATGGAAAAACACTCCGTGTCCCGGCTGATCGGCGCGCCGCCCGGCTATGTCGGCTACGAGGAAGGCGGCGTTTTGACCGAGGCCGTGCGGCGTCGGCCCTATCAGGTCGTGCTGTTCGACGAGATCGAGAAGGCGCATCCCGACGTCTTCAACGTCTTGTTGCAGGTGCTCGACGACGGCCGGCTGACGGACGGGCAGGGCCGCACGGTCGATTTCCGCAACACGCTGATCATCATGACCTCCAACCTGGGGTCGGAATTCCTGGTTTCGCTTGGCGAGGGCGAGGATGTCGACAAGGTTCGCGATGAGGTGATGGCGGTCGTGCGGGCCTCGTTCCGGCCGGAATTCCTCAACCGCGTCGACGAGGTGATCCTGTTCCACCGGCTGCGCCGGCAGGACATGGGCCAGATCGTGGAGATCCAGCTCGCACGGCTCGAAAAGCTGCTCGTCGACCGCAAGATCACGCTCGATCTCGACGACGGCGCGATCGCATGGCTGGCCGAGAAGGGCTACGATCCCGCCTATGGCGCGCGCCCGCTGAAGCGGGTGATCCAGAAGGAGTTGCAGGATCCGCTGGCGGAAAAGATCCTGCTTGGCGATGTCCGCGACGGCCAGACCGTTGCGGTGTCGGCAGGCTCCGACCGGCTCACCTTCCGCGCCGGTCCCGCGTCCGCCCACGACGAGGCCGGAGCGGATGCGGCGGAAGCCGCGGCCTGAATAGCGATCGACCTGTCCGGCTCCGGCCCGGCGCCGGGGCGCGACAACAACGCTCCTCCCCATCGGGGAGGGGCGTTTTTCGTTGGCCGGGGCGTAAGGCGAGGCGGGTGATCGTCGGAATGTTGTCGTACTGATTGATTGTTGACAATCCTACAAAATCGTTGAATTCTGAAGATCGTCAATGGGAGCAACGATCATGATCCACCACCTTCAATCCCGGCTGGCGGCCGTCGCTTTGGCGATTGTTGCCATGCTGGCCGTCTCGACCGCGGCCTTTTCGCAGGAAAAATCGACCTGGGACACGATCCAGGACAATGGGACGCTTCGCATCGGCGTCACCCAGGCGCCGCCGTGGTTCTTCAAGAATCCCGCCACCAACGAATGGACCGGTCTCGGCGTCTCCGTCGGCAACGCGATGGCCGAGGCGCTGAACGTGAAGCTCGAGCCGGTCGAAGTGACCTGGGGTACGGCGGTGTCGGCCCTGCAGGCAAACCAGATCGACATCATGTTCGTGCTGGACGCCACGCCCCAGCGCGCGGTCGCGGTCGGCTTTCCGGCGCAGCCCTTGCTTTATTACGCGCTGGCGGTTCTGGCCGACGACGAGTTGACGATCGAGACCTGGGACGACCTCAACAAGCCCGACATCAAGATCGCCGTGACGCAGGGCACGACAATGGACAGCTATGTCTCCCGGCGCCTGGACAAGGCGGAAATCCTGCGTTTCCCCTCCAATGGCGAAGCGGTCGCCGCCTTCCAGTCGAAGCGGGTCAACGCGGTGTCGCTGTTCCATCCGCCGCTGATTGCGATGCGCCAGAAGATCGGACGCGGCCAGATCGTGCTGCCCAAGCCGATCCGCCAGTCGACCTCGTCGGCCGGCGTGCGCCTGGAGGCCGATACACGCTTCCGCGACTGGGTGAACACGGCCATTTCCTACTACTACCAGACCGGCCAGACCCAGGAATGGTACGAGCAGTTCCTGACCGAATATGGCGTCGACCCGGAAACGGTGCCGGCGATCCGTCGCGAGGACTGGTAGCGCGGCCAAGGACGGGGCGCCGCGGCGCCCCGTCGCCACGGGCAGGAGGTGACGATGGGATATGAGTGGGACTTTGCGGTGGTTTTCCGCAATTACGACCTCTTGCTGCTCGGCCTGATCAACACGCTCAAGGTCACGGGTCTGGCCCTGCTGTTCGGCGTGCCACTCGGCCTGCTGCTCGCCTTGCTGCGTCTCTACGGAAACCGGGCGGTGCGGCTTCCCGTCGGATTCGTCATCGAATTTCTGCGCACGACCCCGTCGATCGCGCAATTATTCTGGTTCTTTTTCGCGATGCCGATCCTGATCGGCGTCGAAATCGACCCGTTCCGGGCCTCGGTCTTGACGTTTTCGCTGCAATCCTCGGCGTTTTTCGCCGAAGTTTTCCGCGGCGGCATCCAGTCGATCGATTCGGGCCAATGGGAGGCGGCCAAGGCCATCGGCATGAACCGCAACCAGACGCTCGGCCGGATCATCCTGCCGCAGGCTGTCAAACGCATGATCCCGGCGTTCCTGGAACGCGCCATCGAACTGATGAAAACGACGACCCTGGTCAGCACGATCTCCTATGCCGACCTGCTCTACCAGGCCAACAGCATTGCCCAGTCGACCTACCGCACGATCGAGGTCTTCACGGTTGCCGCGGCGATGTATTTCGTCGTCATCCTGGCCTGCTCGATCGCAGTCCGGCGCCTGGAAATACGCCTCGCCCGAAGCGGCGAGACGATCGTGAACTGAGGCGAGCGGCATGGATCACAATTGGGACTTCGCCTCCGTTCTCGCCAACAAGACGCTGCTTTTGATCGGGCTGCAAAACACGCTGATCCTGGGGTCGGTCTGCCTCGTGCTCGGCCTGTTCTTCGGCCTGTTCGTCGGCGCGGCCCGGTTTTCGGGAAAGAGCTGGCTTTATTATCCGGCCACGGCCTTTGTCGAGCTGTTCCGCAACACGCCCGTCCTCGTCCAGATCATGTGGTTCTTCTTCGCGTTTCCGATCATCGCGCCGTTCAGGATCGACGCCTTCACCGCCGCGACGCTGGGCCTGACCCTCAACACGGTGGCGTTTTCGTCCGAAATCTACCGCGCCGGCCTGCAGTCGATCCACAAGGGACAATGGGAGGCCGGAAAGGCGCTGGGAATGAGCTACTGGCAGCAGATGCGCCGGGTGGTGCTGCCGCAGGCCGTGCGCCGGATGCTGCCGGCGTTCATGAACCGGGCAGTCGAACTGTTCAAGATGACCTCGCTCGCCTCGGTGATCGCCTATGGCGAATTGATGTACCAGGCCAAGGTGGTGTCGACGATCTCGTTCAATCCGATCGAAATGTATACCAGCGTGGCGCTGATCTTCTTCCTGGTGCTTTTCCCCGCAACGATCCTGGTGCGCCGCTTCGAGGCGCGCGACACATTCGAACGGTGATGCAATGACAGAGGTTCTACGAATCGAGGGCTTGCACAAATCCTTCGCCGAACTGGAGGTTCTCAAGGGGATCGACCTGTCGGTGAACAAGGGCGAGACCGTGGTGCTCTTGGGGGCGTCCGGCTCCGGCAAGTCGACCCTGCTTCGCTGCGTCAACTTCATGGAGATCCCCACCAGCGGCCGCATCCACCTGGAAGGCAAGGCCATCGGCAGCGCCCGCAACGGCCGCATCGCCTACGGCGAGCGGGAGCTGACGCAGCTTAGGTCGCGCGTCGGCATGGTGTTCCAGCATTTCAACCTGTTTCCCCACATGACCGCGCTCGAGAACGTCATGGAGGGGCCGCGCACGGTGCTGAAATGCGATGCGCCCGAATGCCGGCGCCGGGGCGAAAAATATCTCGACAAGGTGGGTCTCGGCTGGAAGGCCGACGCCTATCCGGCCCAGCTCTCGGGCGGCCAGCAGCAGCGTATCGCGATCGCGCGCGCACTGGCCATGGAGCCCGAAATCATGCTGTTCGACGAGGCGACTTCCGCGCTCGACCCCGAACTCGTCGGCGAGGTTCTCGAAACGATGAAGGAACTGGCCGAGGAAGGCATGACGATGCTGATCGTCACGCACGAATTGGGATTTGCCTATACCGTCGCCGACAAGGTTCTGTTTCTGTCCGAGGGCAGCATCCTTGAACAAGGCACGCCCGCCGAGGTGCTGACCTATCCCCGGCAGGACGCCACCAAGAATTTCCTCCGCGGCCACAATATGTTCCGCTTGCCCGAACCCCAGATTGACTGACCCTGACCATGAACACCATCGATCGAATCGACAGCCGCACCACCCACGATGCCGACGAGGACATCCGCAATCGCGATATCAAGATCTACGTCAATGGCGAGATCGTTCCGCGCGACGAGGCCAAGGTCTCGGTCTATGATTCCGGGTTCATGCTCGGTGACGGAATGTGGGAAGGCATGCGCCTTTACAAAGGCAAATGGGCGTTTTTCGACGAACATATGGACCGCTTCTTCGATTCCTGCAAAGCGGTCTCGCTCGATGTCGGCACCGACAGGGCCGGCATTCTGGACGCCCTGACGCGGACGGCTGAGGCGAACGGGATGACGGACGACGTGCATTGCCGGCTGATGCTGACGCGCGGCGTCAAGGCGCGGCCGTTCCAGCATCCGCGCCTGTCGCGCTCGGGTCCCACGCTGGTGATCATCATGGAGCACTCGAAACCCGTCGACGGCCTGCAGGGCCAGGGCATCCGGCTGGCCACCGTTGCCCAGGTGCGCGGCCTGCCGATGTCGCAGGACGCCAAATATAACAGCCATTCCAAGCTGAATTGCGTGATTGCGGCCCTTCAGGCCGAACAGGCCGGCGCCGACGAGGCGCTGATGCTCGACCCGCACGGGTTCGTCAACACCACCAATGCCTGTAATTTCTTCGTCGTCCGCCGCGGCGCGGTGTGGACCTCGACCGGGGATTACTGCATGAACGGCGTCACCAGGGCCAAGGTGATCGAGGTGTGTCGCGACAACGGGATCCCGGTTCTGGAGAAGAATTTTTCCCTTTACGAGGCCTATGGCGCCGACGAGGCGTTCTTGACCGGAACATTCGGCGCCCAGACGCCGGTCGCCTCGATCGATGGCAAGCCGATCGGCGACGGCAACCGGCCCGTCATGGCTCGCATCCGCCAGTTATACAAAGAGCTTGTGGAGCGGAACGTCTCGGACCAGTCGCATGATTGACAACGCGCTGATCAAGCCGGTCTCCGACAGCACCCTGCGCAGTCGCACAGTCGACCAGATGAAGCTGCTGATCGTTTCGGGCGAGCTGCCGGCGGGCAGCCGGCTTACCGAAACGCGGCTCGCTTCGGCGCTGGGCATCAGCCGCGGGCCGCTGCGCGAGGCGATCCGAGAACTGGTCGATATCGGCCTTCTGGTCAGCAAGCCCTACAAGGGGCTGTTCGTGCGCGAGGTGACGCGCGGCGATCTCGAGGAAATCTACTCGCTGCGCACCGCGCTGGAGCAGTTCGCGTTCAAGGAGTGCTGGAGCAAGCGCACTCCGGCAGCCCTCGCCGATCTGCGCCGGCGCAACGAAGCGCTTGCCGCTACGATAGAGGAGGGGACCAATCCGCTGGGCGCGATCGAGGACGAACTCCATCTGCACAGCTGGTGTTACGAAATGTCGAACCATCAGCTCTTGTTGCAAAGCTGGAACCGGCTGAAACCGAACCTGCAGTTCTATTTCGCGATGCATCAGCAGGCGCATGCGCGCCGCGGCCCTTCGCGCCAGGCGCACGACACCTATATTCGCCTTGCCTCGGGCGACGATCTCGACGCGATGCTGGATCATCTCGCCGACCATATGCGCCAGGGCCTCCAGACCACGATCGGCTTCATCGAAACCGGCGAGCCGGGCCACGCGGCCAGGCGGGCCGGCGCCCGGGCTGTGGACTGACGGGCGCCTGGCTTGCGAGCCGGCAAGCGCCTAGCCATAATCTCTTCGAGGCGATGACGCCGTGCGCTTGTCCGGGGGCAAGTCGAGAGATAGTCCGCCCGGGAGGAGACTGCCCTGACGCTCGACGAATATAACCGCTTCTGCGCCACGCTTCCCGCCACCACCGGCGTCGTGCAGTGGGGCGGCGCGCATGTGTGGAAGGTCGGCGGCAAGGTGTTCGCCATCGCCGGCTGGAGCGACGGGCGGGATCCCGCCGTCACCTTCAAAGTGTCGGAACTGGCCTACGATATCCTGCGCGAGCAGCCCGGCTGCCGTCCGGCGCCCTATCTGGCCTCGCGCGGCATGACCTGGATCCAGCGGGTTTCGTCCGAGAGCATGGATGACGCGGCGCTCGCCGACTATATCGCCGAAAGCCATCGTCTGGTGGCGCGCAAGCTCCCGAAAAAGACGCAGCAGGCCCTGGGCCTCGACAGGTGATCGATTTTCCCGGCGTGGCGTCTTCCGCCATCTTCATGTCGGGTTCATCTGGAAAAAGCCAGACTGCCGGCCGGATGCCGTGCCCGCATGAAGCGGAGCGATTTGTCGGAGACTGTTTTGTCCATGCCTGGAACGAGCCCCCTTCTCGCCGCCCTTGCCGTCGTTTTTCTCGCGCCACTATCTCCGGCCTTGGCGTCCATGCCGCTGGCCGGGCTTTCCGGCGATGAAAAGCGCTCTGTCGCGGCGCCCGGTCTCCTACTGGCGCAAGGCGGCGATGTTGAGATTTTTTACGACCGGGCCGGCAACCGCGTCATCGTCGACGCCTATACCGGCGAGGTGATCGCGATCGAGCGGCCGCGCCGGCTGCCCCTGCGCGAACGGTCCCTGCCGCGCCGCGCCGGGCCGAGCGTCAACGACCCCGACGCGCTGGAGCGTTACCGGCGCTATCGCGAGCGCCAGCTCGGGCGGCCGCTGGAGCCGCTGCCGGGGGAGGCCGCGCGCGACTACCGCCAGCCCATTCCCGAAGATGACGATTTCATCGCCCGGCGGCGGTTGCCCGCCATTGACGAGGACGGCGATGTCGCGCGCCGTGAGCCGCTTCCCCGTGATCGCCTGTCGGACGATCCGGTGACCGGGTCGACCCCGCGCGAGGACGATGGCGCGACCGCACGGCCGCGCGGCCCGACCGGCGCGAGCGAGGACGTGGCCAGGCTGCAGGTGCTTCTCGACCGAGCCGGCGTGTCGCCCGGCGTCATCGACGGCCGGATGGGCAGCAATGTGCGCAAGGCGCTGGATGCGCTCGCCGAGATGACGGGCGAACGACTCGACCCGAGCGACACGGCGCTGGTCGAGGCCGCGCTCGCCGATACGGGCGGGCCGGCCTTTTCGACCTATACGATCACCGCCGCCGACGCGGCCGGCCCGTTCGTGGCCTCGATCCCCGCCGATTACGGCGACAAGGCCCGCATGGAGCGGCTCGGTTACACCTCCACCATCGAGATGCTGGCGGAGCGTTTCCACATGGACGAAAACTATCTGCGCGCGCTCAATCCCGGCGCGGCGTTTTCGCGTCCGGGCACCCGGATCAAGGTAGCCGATCCGGGCAAGCCGCGCACCGGCGCGGTCACCCGCATCGTTGCCGACAAGGGCCGCGAGCAGGTCAGGGCCTACGATGCGGCGGGCAATCTCGTCGCTGCCTACCCGGCGACGATCGGCTCGACCGATACGCCTTCGCCGTCCGGCACGGTGAAGGTCGAGCGCATCGCCTTCGATCCCGAATACACCTACAATCCCAAGCTCAATTTCAAACAGGGCGACAACGACAAGGTGCTGACCATTCCGCCGGGTCCGAACGGGCCGGTCGGCACGATCTGGATCGCGCTGTCCAAGCCGACCTACGGCATCCACGGCACGCCGGAGCCGGCCCGCATCGGCAAGACCAACAGCCATGGCTGCGTGCGGCTGACCAACTGGGACGCGCATGAACTGGCCAAGATGGTCACAAAGGGCGTGTGGGTGAGTTTCTCCGAGTAAGCCCCCCCGTCCGCCCCGGCGGGTGGCTGGTCGCGGGCCTGCAATTTCGATAAAGCGGGTCGGAAGGAACCCGCCGATGAATGCGCCGCCCGCCGACATCTCGCCTGACAAGGCCAGTCCGACGCAGCGGGTGTTCTGCCCGCCTCCGGCACGCAAATTCGTCCTCGTCTCCGCCATTCTCGCCTCCTCGATGGGCTTTATCGACGGTTCGGTCGTGTCGCTCGCCATGCCGGCGATCCGCGCCGATCTCGGCGGGACGCTGGTCGACGCGCAGTGGATCAGCAATTCCTACATGCTGTTCTTGTCGGCGCTGGTGCTGATCGGCGGCGCGGCCGGCGACGTGTTCGGCGTGCGCAACATCTTTCTTGCCGGCATCGGCCTGTTCATGGCGACCTCGCTATTGTGCGCGCTTTCGCCCGACGCCGAGACGCTGATCCTCATGCGCGCGTTGCAAGGCATCGGCGCCGCCTTGATGGTTCCCGGCAGCCTGGCGATCATCGCGAAATCCTACCCCGCCCGCGAACGCGGCGCGGCGATCGGCATGTGGGCGGCCTATTCGTCGCTGACGACGGCGGCCGGTCCGTTTCTCGGCGGCATGCTGCTGTCGTTCGGCCAGGACTGGATGTGGCGGCTGATCTTCGCCATCAACGTGCCGATCGGCCTGCTCGCCATCGGCATGATCGTCCTGCGCGTGCCGCGCGACCGGCCATCCGAACGCCGCGCCCTCGACCTTGTCGGCGCGATCCTTGCGACCGGCGGGCTCGGCCTGATGGCCTGGGGGCTGACCGCGCTTGGCCTGCCGCCTGAGGCGCGCGCCGCACCGCCGCTGGCCTGGATCGGGGCCGGGGGCGCGGTGTTCGTCGCGTTCGTGGTCTGGGAGGGCAGGGCGCGCGCGCCGATGGTCAAGCTGGAGCTGTTTCGCTCCAAAGCCTTTTCGGGCGCCAATCTCTACACGCTGGCGCTGTTTTTCGGCTTCGGCGCGGTGCTGTTCTTCCTGCCGATGACGCTGGTGTCGGCCTGGAACGCCGAGGAATGGCAGGCGAGCCTGATGTTCCTGCCGCTGTCGCTGTTGATCGCCCTGCTTTCCGGTCGTGCCGGGCGCCTGGCCGACCGGATCGGGCCGCGCCTGCCGCTGACGGTCGGCGGGGTGGTGGTGGCGCTCGCCTTCGCCGGGCTCGCCGCGACCATGCCGCTGCGCCAGATGTGGCTGGTCACCCTGCCGATGCTGACCTTGATGGGGCTCGGCATGTCGGTTCTGGTTTCGCCGCTTTCGGCCGCCGTCATGCTGGCCACGCCCGACGAGGATACCGGGCTTGCCTCGGGCATCAACAACGCCGTCGCCCGCGCCGCCGGGCTGATGTCGGTCGCCGCACTCGGCGCCGTGGCCGGGCTGGTGTTCGCGGCGCTGGCGCCGCAGGGCGCGGACATCGCCTTCGGCGCGCTGCCGGCTGTGCCGCTCGATGCGGCGGGGGAACACCAGCGCGTCGCGGCGAGCGACCGGGCCTTTCAGGCAGTTGCGGCAGTGGCGGCGGGACTGTGTGCCGTCGCCGCGATCATCGCCTGGCTGACGCAGCCGCACTGGGCCGCGGGCGAGGGCCCCGACCGCGAAGGGGAAAGGGCGGCACCGCGGAACGGTGCGGACTGACAATACCGGCCTTGCCGGGAATCAGCGGCTCGCCAGTTTCAGGGCGTCGCCGGTCTCGTCGGCCAGAAGCGCGTCGATGCGTTCGCGCTCGCGGTTGAAGGCGGTAAGCTCTTCCTTCTTCAGCACCCGCCCCGTCGGCAGGCGCACGCGCATCGGGTCGACCTTGGTGCCGTTGACGACCAACTCGTAGTGCAGGTGGGGACCGGTCGACAGGCCGGTGGAGCCGACATAGCCGATCACCTGACCCTGGCGGACGCGGGCGCCCGCCCGCACGCCCTTGGCGATCGCATTCTGGTGGTTGTAGGAGGTCTTGTAGCCGTTGGCGTGGCGGATGATGGTCTGGCGGCCGTAGCCGCCGGCCCAGCCGGCCTTCTCGACCTTGCCGTTTCCGGCGGCGATGATCGGGGTGCCGCGCGGCGCGGACCAGTCGACGCCGGTATGCATCTTGCGGTAGCCCAGGATAGGGTGACGCCGGCTGCCGAAGCCGGAGCGGAAACGGCCGTTGGGCACCGGGTTGCGCAGCAGGAACTGGCGCGCGCTGCGGCCTTCGGCATCGAAATAATCGACGGTGCCGTCGCTCATCGAGAACCGGTAGAAAGTCCGGGTGGTGTCGCCGAAGGTCGCCTTGACATAGAGCAGTTCGGAATCCTCGGAGGCCGTATTGTCCTCGTCGGGCTGGGAGAAGAACACTTCGAGCCGGTCCTTCGGCGAAACCCGCGACTGGAAATCAACGTCTGCGGCAAGCAGCTTGACGAGACGCTGGGTCATTTCGCGCGACATGCCGTAGGAATAGGCGGCGCGATAGATGCCGTCATAGACGCGCGGCAGGTCGCCGCGGGCGCGCACGACCGGTCGGTTCTCGTCGAAGGCGGCCGCGACTTCCGGGTTGTTTTCCGGCGCGTCGGCAGGAACGAACTGGTCATTGTCGTCGACCGCGATGGTGAGAATATGCGAGGCGCTCTCATAGACGCTGGCGCGCATGACCCGGCTTTCCT
>JBDWLQ010000018.1:0-882787 GCA_039973095.1 Nitratireductor sp.
CCCTTGCGTGGCGCGGATGGCCGTGCACAGATTGGTCTTCTGCGACAGGCAGGACGGGCACTGGCGGCATTCGGGCGTATAAAGCGGGATGACGTGGTCGCCCTTTTTCAGGCTTTCCACGCCCGGCCCGACATCGACCACCACGCCGGCGCCCTCATGGCCGAGGATCGCGGGAAAGATCCCTTCCGGATCGGCGCCCGACAGCGTGAACTCGTCGGTGTGGCAGATGCCCGTCGCCTTGATCTCAACCAGAACCTCGCCGGCGCGCGGCCCCTCAAGATCGACCTCCATCACCTCAAGCGGCTTGCCCGCCCCAACCGCAACCGCCGCAAATGTCTTCATGGCCATAGTCCTCTTCGATCATATCATTAGGGGTTTGGGGATGGCGCGGCGCTGCGCGGCCCGCGTCATCCCTTAAAGCGCGGAACGGTCGGAAAATCGATTCCCGTCCGTGGTGCCGATACCTTAAGCCGCACGTGCCCGGCTGGCCGGGAAGATACCCGACATGACGATGAAGCCGTCAACCCGCTTGAGCCGGTCGCACCAGCGCCGGATCGCCGGATAATCCTGGCGGGACACGCCGCCTTCCTCCGACAGCATCACATAGGGAAAGCAGGCGATGTCGGCGATGGTGGGATGCGAGGCGCCGCACAGCCAGTCGCGGCCCTCCTGCTCACCGAACCACAAATGTTCGTCGAGGATGCGGAACAGGCGGTGTGCGCCGGCACGGCAGGCGTCGATGTCGACATCGTAGAACAGGCCGTCATGCAGCCTGGCGGCGGACGCCGTCGCGGTGATGCCGTCGGCGAAGGCCAGCCACTGGCTGATCTCGCCCAGAAGCCTGGGGTCGTCGCGCGGATACCACGTGCCGGAGGGATCGTAGCGCGCGGCCAGATAGACCAGGATCGCCTGGGCATCGCGCAGCACCAGCCCGTCATCGTCGAGAACGGGAAGCTGGCCGAGCGGGTTCAGGCGCAGGAACCAGTCCGATTTGTGCTCGCGGCCGGGATAGAAATCGACCGGCACTGTCTCGTAGTTGACGCCAAGAATGCTCATCAAGAGCCGCAGCTTGTAACAATTGCCGGAAAGTTCGTAATCGTAGAGCTTGATCATCCGCCTCGCCTCACAAATCCAGCACCAGCCGCGCCGAACGGGCGCGCGACACACAGGTCATGATCTTGGTGCCCGAGCGTTTTTCGGTGTCGTTCAGATAGACGTCCTGATGGTCCGGCTCGCCTTCGATGACGGTGGCCAGACAGGTGCCGCAGGCGCCCTGTTCGCACGACGACGGCATGTCGACGCCGTTTTCGCGGATCATGTCGAGAATGGTGCGGCCGGCCGGAACCTGGAACGTCAGACAGGAACGCGCCAGCGCAACCTCGAAGGTCGTGCTGTCGTCGATCTCGTTGGTGTTCTTGAAATATTCGAAATGGATCGCCTGTTCGGGCCAGCCCCGTTCGGCGGCGATGCGGCGGGCGGCTTCAAGCATGGGACCCGGGCCGCACAGATAAAGATGCATGCCGTCCTGATAGTCCGAAAACAGCGCCGAAAGCGTGTCGCCGGTCGCCTGCGGGTCGAGGCCGAGATGCGGGCGCAACGCCGCGCCCAGCGTATCGAGCCGCTCGCGGAACGCCATCTGCGCCTCGTCGCGGGCGAAATAGTGCAGTTCGAAGGCGAGGTCTTGATTGTGCAGGGCCTGGGCCATGGCGAGCAACGGCGTGATGCCGATGCCGCCGGCGACCAGCAGCGTCTTGGTGGCGTCGCGGCGCAGCGGAAAATTGTTGCGCGGTTCCGAAATCGCCAACACGTCGCCCTCGCGCACCGTGTCGTGCATGCACGCGGAGCCGCCTTTAGAAACGGGCTCGCGCTTGACGCCGATGCTGAAATAGTCGCTCTCGCCGGGGCCGTTGACGACCGAGTACTGGCGGATCTCGCCATTGGGCATGTGCACGTCGATATGGGCGCCGGGCTGGAAGGTCGGCAGGCCGCCGCGCAGCGGCCTGAGCTCGAAGCCGGCGATGCCGTCGGCCGCGGCCCATTTGCGCGCCACCTCGACCCGCAAGGTCGCTTTGCGCCCGTGCGGCGTAGGCTGCGGCAGCTCGGCGAGCTCGGCCGGCACCGGTTCGAAGACCGGTTCGATCGGGCTGGGCGCGGGCTCGCCGCGCACGGCGTCCTCGATCGTCTCGCGCAGGGCCGACAGGCGCTCATTGTGATGGCGCAACACCGCGATTTTCTCGGCCGCCTCGGGCTGTCGGTCGAGCAGGCCGCGGATGACGGAGCGGGCCGCGTCGACCGGCTGGACAAAAAAAACGCAGCGCGTTTCGGCCGCGCCATTGCGGGCCACCAAGGTGAGCGAAAACGCGCCGTCTGCCTCGATCGTCATGTCGGCATCGTCCGCGTCGAGTGCGCCGATCGGCTGGAAACGGTAGGTTTTGAGATGTTCGACCACCCGGTCGGCCGCGGCATTGACGGGAATGCCGCGCAAAACCAGCGGCTCGCCCTGCGGCAGCCCGTCGATTTCGGGAACCTCGCCGACCGGTTCCTCGGCCGTCCAGATGAAGCCATAGCGCTCGACGGCGGGAAAGGTTCGGTTGGTGATGGTGCGGGCCGGCGCATCGGCCGGGTGGGCCGGGATATAGGTGCAGCCGGCGGTACGGTTGGAATAGCGCCAGCCATGATACTGGCATTTGAGCTCTCGGCCGTCATTGATGCCGATCGACAGGCGCACGCCGCGGTGCAGGCAGCGGTTTTCCCAGATGTTGACGAAATCGTCGTCGGCGCGCCAGACGGCGAATTCACGCCCGAGCAACTGCCCGTGAAAGACGTGGCGGTAGGCGAGATCGTGCGATGCGGCAATCGGGTGCCAGCGGTTCCTGGATTGGTCCAGCATGATGAGCTCCGGATGAGGGGATCAGGCGGCGGCCGGGATGACGCCGTAGGTCACGCCCTTCTGGCTCAGCCAGCGGCGATAGGCGATGGCCGACTTGTCGGCGCGGATCGGCGTTTCGGCGCGCGGGTCGAGCGGCAGCCGCTTGGGATACTGGTTTTCCAGGATCGGCTTGTCCTGGCCGAAAATCGTCTGCTGGAACCGCTTGATGACCTTGTCCTCGTTTTCATCATCGAGGACGCACAGCATCATGTGGGCGCGGATATGCTCCTGGTCGAGAGGCTGCAGGAAGACCGCGATCACGTCCTGGCGCGTCTCGTCGAGCGGGCTGGATTTGTAGAGCACCGAGCAGAACGGGTGCGGCACGCGATAGATGTAATCGACATCGGCGCCGCCATCGGACGCGGTGGAGGCCATCGGCTGGAAGAAGCGGCAGCGCGTGGCGAGGATCTCGTCGCGATCGGTCGAGATCTCGACATCGTATTCCTTGACCTCGGTGTGGGGTTCGGCGCCCAGAATGTCGGTGTGGACATAGGGAAAATGGCCCATGTCGAGGAAATTCTCGATCGCGCGCGGCGCGGAGACATTGACCCCGATGGTCGCGGCGTTGAGCCTGCGGCGGTCGGGCTCGGCATATTCGGGAATCGGGAAAAGCGCGGCCGGCGGCGTGCCGAGCGAGGTCCACACATAACCGTAGGCGCTGATCGTCGGCAGCGTGTCGGTCAGCGCCGCGACGTCGACCGGCGTGCCGGGTTTCAGGTCCGCGCGTCTGCGCCAGGCCGCCACCTTGCCGTTGCCGGCGACGGCGAAGGACAGGTTTTCCTCAAGCAGTACGGTGTCGGCCACGCGTCCGCTGGGGGCCTCGTCGATGGCGCCCAGGGGGTGCCACTGGTTGAGGCTCACGTGGTCAGTGCATTTCGGCTCGGTCATGGCGGGTCTTTCGTTGGGGTGGGTGCCGTGCGTCAGTGAAGGGCGGGAATGGCGCCGTAGCGCACGTTGTGGTCGCGCAGCCAGCGACGGTAATAGACCGACACGGCGTCGGCGCGGATCGGGGTTTCGGCGCGCGGATCGAGCGGCAGGCGCTTGGGATACTGGTTTTCCAGGATCGGTTTGTCCTGGCCGAAGATCAGCTGCATGAAGGCGCGCACGCCGGCCGCGTCGATGCCGTCCTTCAGATAACACAGCAGCGGATGGGCGACGCAGTTCTCCTCGTCGACCGGCTGGACGAACAGGTAGATCACGTCGAGCCGGTCGGTCTGGACGGGATTGCTCTTGTAAAGCGCGACCGTGTAGGGCCGCACGACCTTGTAGATGTAATCCACCATCATGCCGCCGCTGGCGGTCGGCGAGGCCGCGGGCTGGAAGAACCGGCATTCGGTGGCCAGCACCTCGTCGCCTTCGGTGAGCTGCACCGTGTAGGGCTGCACTTCGGTATGCGGCTCTTCGCCGAGCCAGCCCGTGTGAACGAAGGGGAAATGGCCCATGTCGAGGAAGTTCTCCACCGCTCGCAGGCCCGAAACCCGGACCCCGATCGAGCCGCCGCTGACGATGTGACGGTCGGCCTCGTCGGCTTCCAGAACCGCAACGATCTCGCGCTCGGGCGTGCCCAGGCACGCCCACAGGAAGCCGTACCGCTCGGTTGCCGCGACCGGCTCGTTGGTATCCAGGCGCGTGACCGCATGGCCGGTTTCGCTCTGATTGGCAGCCAAATCGACGCCAAGCAGGCGCGCCGTGCGGGTCCGGCCTTGCGGCAGGGCGGTCAGGTCGGCAATGATATGCCAGTCATTCACCAGCACGGGATCGCCGCAGGTCCGGTCATTGGTTGCGAATGTCACGAAAACGTCCTCCCAGATGGCCGATTTTCGGCTCGTTCTTGCATTGGATTGAAGCCTGATCGATATGAAATTGGATAGCAATTCCCGTTTTTTTGAAAGTCCTTTCGGCATTTATTGATTGTGAAAATTTTTTCATTGCCCTCCAATCGTCGCGTGCTGCAGGTTCCCGCGTTGTGGCCTACCCCGGACGGGGTGCGCCCGGCTGACGGGAAGGGGGCCGCGGCCGGGAGGAGACCCTGACATGAGCAGCCGCTCGCAGGCCATTGCCGACATTCTGACGCGGGCGATCATCGATCATCGCCTCGTGCCTGGCTGCAAGCTGGGAGAGCGCGAACTCGCCGAGATCTTCGGGGTGAGCCGGATCGTCGTGCGCCAGGCCGTGATCCGCCTGGCCGATGACGGGCTTGCCCAGATCGAGCGCAATCGCGGTGCGTTCGTGGCCAAGCCGAGCATGCAGGAGGCGATGGAGATCTACGACGCCTTGACGCTGGTCGAGCAGGGCGTGGCGGCGCAACTGAGCGAACGGCTCGGCCCCGGCGGATGGGCCGAACTGCGCCAGCACGTCGAGCGCCAGCGCCAGGCCGTGGCGGCCGGCAACAACGCACTCGCCGACGTGCTCGGCCAGGAGTTCCATTCCGTGTTCGTGCGGCTGAGCCGCAACAAGGTCATGCAGGAGATTCACGCCCAGCTGGTGCGGCGCACCACTCTGCTGCGCTCGCTGATTACGGCGGATTTCGACTACTGCAACCTGCTCGACGATCATGCGCGCGTCATCGACTTTCTGGAAAAGGGCCGGCTGAAGAAGGCGATGGAACTGATCGACACCCATCACCGCTCGGTGGTGCGCGGCTATATCATGGACCGGGCGGTCTTCCCCGAACTCAGCCCGCGCGAGGCGCTTGCGCCCTATCTTGGCGGCGAGGGGAACAACGCCGCCGCGTCAAGCGACATCAAGGCGGGCGCCGAAAGGGACGGTGCGCAGATCTACGCAATCCCGCCAGTCAATCTCCGGCGCAAGCAAGCCGGCGATCCGTAACCAACAGAGGGAACAAAGATGAACGGATTTTCCAGACGAACATTCCTGAAAGGCGCAGGCGCGACCGGGCTCGCGCTTGGCGCTCCCGGCTTTGCCGGCCTGGCGCGGGCGCAGGAGCCGTTGAAGATCGGCGTCGTCTACGTCTCGCCGGTGGCCGAGATCGGCTGGACCAAACAGCACAGCCTCGGCGTTGACGCGATCAAGGCGGAACTCGGCGACAAGGTCGATTTGACCGTGATCGACAATATTTTCAATCCGCAGGACGCCGAGCGGGTGTTTCGCGAGCTCGCCGCAAGCGGCAACAAGCTCGTCTTCGGCACCAGCTTCTCGCACGGAACTCCACTGCAGAAGGTCGCGCCGCGCTTTCCCGACGTCGCCTTCGAACATTGCTCGGGCATCGTGCATCTGAACAATCTGGGCACGTTCGAGGCCAAATATTACGAAGGCACCTATGTCGCCGGCGCGGCCGCCGGCCATATGACCAAATCGGGCAAGATCGGCTTTATCGGCGGCTTCCCGATTCCCGACATTGTCGGCCCGGCCAACGCGCTGCTGCTCGGTGCGCAGAGCGTCAATCCGGACGTGACCTGCAACACCATCTTCCTCAATTCCTGGTTCGATCCGGGCAAGGAGAAGGAAGCGGCCAACACGCTGGTTTCGCAGGGCTGCGACGTCATCTGCTCGATGACCGACACGGCGACCGGCGTGCAGGTTGCCGGCGAAAAGGGCGCCTGGTCGATCGGCTATGCCAGCGACATGAGCCCGTTCGGCAACGGCAAGCACCTGACCGCCTTCGTGCTCGACTGGTCGAGCGAATATGTGGGCGCGGCCAAGGCGGTCGCCGCCGGTACCTGGAAGGCGGAAGAGCGCTGGAAGGGCCTGGACGGCGGCTTCGTCAAGATGGCGCCCTATAACGAGGCGATTCCGGCCGCGGTGCAGGCCGAGCTCAAGCAGCTCGAGGCCGATATCGCCAGCGGCGCGGTCCATCCCTATGCCGGCGAGCTGCAGGACCAGGACGGAAACGTGAAGGCGGCGGCCGGCTCGGTGCTGCCCGACGCCGACATCCGCAGCATGAACTGGTTCGTCAAGGGCATGATCGGCCAACTCGGCTGACGACTGCAATCACGGCGCGTCCGCCCGGCAGGCGATGCCTGCCGGGCGGACGCCGCGCGCCCCAGTGAACGCGACCCTTTGCGATGTGTGCGAACCGCAGATGTGTGCGAACCGCAAAGGATCCTAGCCAGGCAAACCCGCAATGACCCCACGCCTCGAACTGCGCAATATCTGCAAGACCTATCCGGGCGTCGTCGCCAATGACGATATCTCGATGTCGATCGCGCCCGGCGAAATCCACGCCGTGCTCGGCGAGAACGGCGCCGGCAAATCGACCCTGATGAAAATCATCTACGGCGCGGCGCAGGCCGATTCCGGCACCATCCGTTGTGACGGCCAGTTGGTGGAGACGCACAATCCGGCGAGCTCGCGGGCGCTCGGCATTGAGATGGTCTACCAGCATTTCGCGCTGTTTGAGTCGGTCACGGTGGTCGAGAACATCGCGCTTTCGGTCAGCAGCACCTTCCACCTCGACAGCCTCGCCGAGCAGATCACGGAGCTGTCGCAGCGCTACGGCATGCCGATCGATCCGTATCGGCGGGTGCATGATTTGTCGGTAGGCGAACGCCAGCGCGTGGAGATCGTGCGCTGCCTGTTGCAGGCGCCGAAGCTGCTGATCCTGGACGAACCGACCTCGGTGCTGACGCCGCAGGCGGTGGTGAAGCTGTTCGAAACGCTGCGCCAGCTGGCCGCGGAGGGCTGCAGCATTCTTTATATCAGCCACAAGCTCGACGAGGTGCAGGAACTGTGCGATTCGGCGACCGTGCTGCGCAACGGCCGGGTGACCGGCACGGCGCGACCGCGCGAATCCACCTCCGTCGCACTCGCGCGCATGATGGTCGGCTCCGACCTGCCGGAGATGCGGCTCGATCCCGCGACGCCGAGCCCGGAGCCGGTCCTGGAGGTGCGCAACCTTTCGGCGCCGCCGAAGGATCGTTACGGCATCGGTCTGAAAGACGTCTCGTTCACCGTGCATGGCGGCGAAATCGTCGGTCTTGCCGGTGTGTCGGGCAACGGCCAGGCGGAGCTGATTTCCCTGTTGAGCGGCGAGCGGCTTCACTCTCAGGCCGATACGATCCGCATCAACGGGCAGCCGGTCGGCCGTCTCGACGCGGCGGGGCGACGGCGGATCGGTACGGCGTTCGTGCCCGAAGAGCGGCTCGGCCGCGGCGCGGTGCCGCCGCATGCGCTGTGGGAGAACGGGATCCTGACCGGTCATCGCAACGGGCTGGTGCGCAACGGGCTCGTCAACCGGCCGAAGGCGCGGGATTTCGCAGGGGCGATCATCGAGCGCTTCAACGTCAAGGCCAACGGGCCGGGCGCGAGCGCGCAGAGCCTTTCGGGCGGCAATCTGCAGAAATTCATCGTCGGTCGCGAGATCGAACTGGCGCCGAAACTGTTTCTGGTCTCGCAGCCGACCTGGGGCGTCGATGTGGGGGCGGCCGCGTTTTTGCGCCAGACCCTGATCGATCTCAGCCGCGCCGGCGCGGCCGTGCTGGTGGTGTCGGAGGAACTCGACGAGTTGTTCGAGATCTGCGACCGGCTTTTGGTGATCTGCCAGGGCCAGGTTTCGGCGCCGTTGCACACCGCCGAAACCGATCGCGAGGAGGTGGGTCTGTTGATGACACGGCTCGGTGGACAAGGCAGCGACAAGAGGAGCGGCGAGCTTGCACTTCAGGATTGAACAAAGGCCGGAACCGTCGGCGCGCATGCGGGTTGCCGCGCCGATCGTGGCCACAGCGCTGACGCTTTTGGTCGGCTCGATCGTCTTCGCCGCGCTCGGGCATAGCCCGCTTGCGACGCTGCATGCATTTTTCATCGCGCCGCTCAGTTCCATGAACGGGCTTTCGGAGTGGCTGTTGAAGGCCTCGCCGCTGATCCTGATCGCCTGCGGACTGGCGGTCGGGTTTCGAGCCAATGTGTGGAATATCGGCGCGGAGGGACAGTTGATCATCGGTGCGATCGCGGCCAGCGGCGTCGGGCTGTTTTACCCCGATCCGGAAAGCGTCCTCCTGCTGCCGCTGATGTTCGTTGCGGGCGCGCTCGCCGGCATGGGCTGGGCGGCGATACCGGCCTTCCTGCGCGCGCGCATGAACACCAACGAGATCCTGGTCACGCTGATGCTGACCTATATCGCGGTGCTGTTTCTGTCGTGGCTCGTGCACGGTCCCTGGCGCGATCCGGCCGGCTTCAACTATCCCCAGACCGCGCTCTTGCCGCCGGCGGCGATGTTCGAGCCGTTCGACTATGCCTACCGGCTCAACGGCTCGGTCTTCATCACAGTGGTCGCGGTGGTTGCGATGTGGCTTTTTACCGACCGCAGCTTCCTCGGTTACAAGATGTCTGTCAGCGGCGCGGCGCCGCTTGCCGCGCGCTATGCCGGGTTCCGCGAATCCGCGGCGGTGTGGACGGGGCTGCTGGCCGGCGGGGCGGCGGCCGGCATTGCCGGCATGGCCGAGGCGGCGGGTCCGCTCGGCCAGCTTTCCTCGCAGATTTCGCCCGGCTACGGTTTCGCGGCGATCATTGTCGCCTTTATCGGCCGGCTCAACGCCTTCGGCATCGTTCTGGGCGGGCTGCTGATGTCGCTGCTTTTCCTCGGCGGGGATTCCGTGCAGATGACGCTCGGCCTGCCGTCGGCGCTGACGCGCATCTTCCAGGGCATCCTGCTGTTTTTCCTGCTGGCCGCCGATTTCTTCATCTTCTACCGCATCCGCCCGCTACGGGAGCACGCCTGATGGACCTATTCATCGCGATCTTCACCGGCACGATCATTGCCGCCACGCCGCTGATCTTCGCCGCGCTCGGCGAACTGGTGGTGGAAAAGTCCGGCGTGCTCAATCTCGGCATCGAGGGCATGATGCTGGTCGGGGCGGCGTTTGCCTTCTGGGGCGTGATCGCCGGCCTGCCGATGCCGCTCGCCATCCTTGCCGGAGCACTTGCCGGCGCGGCCTCCTCGCTGCTGTTCGGCGTTCTGGCGCTCACCTTCCTGACCAATCAATACGCCGCCGGGCTGGCGCTGGCGATCTTCGGATCGGGCCTGTCGGCCTTTATCGGCCGCGGGTTCGGCAGCGCGCCGATCGACGCGCTCGATGCGATCCACCTGCCGGTGCTGTCCGACATTCCGCTGGTCGGGCCGCTTCTGCTGCGGTTCGATCCGCTGGTCTATCTGGCGCTGTTCATGTTTGCCGTGATCAGCTGGTTTCTCTACCGCACCAAGGCGGGGCTGGTGTTGCGTACGATCGGCGAATCGCCCGAGACAGCGCACGCGATCGGCTTTCCGGTGATAAAGATCCGCTATCTCGCCGTTCTGTTCGGCGGGCTGATGGCGGGTCTCGGCGGGGCCTATCTGTCGGTCGCGTATACGCCGCTATGGGTGGAGAACATGACGGCCGGGCGCGGCTGGATCGCGCTGGCGCTGGTGGTGTTCGCGACCTGGCGTCCGCTCCGGGTGCTGCTCGGGGCCTGGCTGTTCGGCGGCATGACCATTCTGCAATTGCAGGGCCAGGCGCTCGGGCTCGGCGTTCCCTCCGAACTCCTGTCGGCGCTGCCCTACGCCGCGACCATCGTGGTGCTGGTCATCATCTCGCAGAACCGCCAGATGCTGGCGCTGCATTTCCCGGCTTCGCTGGCCAAGCCGTTCAGGCCGGCGAACTGAGGCCGCGACACGGGGCCCCAATCGCCGCGTATCGGGCTCTCAATAACCGAGCGCGCAGCCATCCTTGCGCGGGTCGGAGCCGCCGAGCAGCGTGCCGCGTTCCCAGTCGATCCAGATCGCCTGGGCGCCGCCGATCGGCGCGTTCGGCGGCTGCACGGTGAAACCGCGCCGTTCCAGCTCCGGCCCGAGCGCCTCGCGCAGCCGCGTCTCGGCCTCGAGGGTCGTCGTGCCCGGCAAAGGGAACAGGCGCGGCGCGTCGATCGCCGCCTGGATGTCTAGGCCGTGGTCGATCATCAGGCTGAGAAACTGGGCGTGGCCCATGGCCTGATAATGGCCGCCCATCACCCCGAACGGCATCACGGCGCGGCCGTCGCGCGACAGCATGCCGGGAATGATGGTGTGCATCGGCCGCTTGCCGGGCGCGATCGCGTTGCGGTGGCCGCGCTGAAGGCTGAAGCTCTGGCCCCGGTTGTGAAACAGCACGCCCGATCGCGGCGTCATCAGCCCGGAGCCGTAAGGGTGGAAGATCGAATTGATGAAGCTGACGGCGTTGCGGTCCTTGTCGACGACGGAGATATAGACCGTGTCGCGATGCTCGACCGTGTCGGCGGCCGCCTGTGGGGGCATGGCCCGGTCGCGGTCGATCCGGCGCGCCAGCCGGTCGGCAAAGGCGTCCGACAAAAATTCGTCGAGCGGCACCGCGGCGGTGCCCATATCGGCCACGTAAAGGTCGCGGGCGGCGTAGGCGAGGCGGGTCGCCTCGACCAGCACATGCAGGTTGTCGATCCCCTGCGGGGCACCCGACGGGGCGATCCGTTCCAGGATATTCAGGATCATGAGCGCGACCACGCCCTGGCCGTTGGGCGGACATTCGTGCACCGTCCAGCCGCGATAGTCGGTCTTGATCGGGGTGACGTATTCGCCGCCGGCGGCCGCAAAATCCTCACGCGTGTGCAGCCCGCCGCGCGCGCGCAGAAAATCGACCATCTCCGCGGCCACCGGGCCGCGATAAAAGGCGTCCGGACCGTCGTGTCCGATCGCGGCCAAGGTGTCGGCGAGGGCCGGCTGGCGCTGGACGGCGCCGACAGAGGGCGGCTTGCCGTCGATCAGGAAGGTGGCGCTTGCCGTCGGGTCGGCGGCGATCAGGGCCTGCTGCAGCTCGGTGTCGCGGGCGACACGCGGCGTGATCGCATAGCCGTTGCGCGCAAGCTCGATCGCCGGGGCGAGGATTTCGGCAAGCGGCATGCGGCCGTGATCGCCGACCAGTCGCGCCCAGGCCTCGACCGCGCCGGGAATGGTGACGGCATGCGGGCTGGCGCGATCGATG
Source organism: Nitratireductor sp. (assembly GCA_039973095.1). Taxonomy (GTDB): domain Bacteria; phylum Pseudomonadota; class Alphaproteobacteria; order Rhizobiales; family Rhizobiaceae; genus Mangrovimarina. The sequence continues at coordinate 11,854 of JBDWLQ010000018.1, forward strand.
GCGGCGATGCCGGCGTTGTCGTACCAGTCGAGCGTGGCCGCCGCCGGCGTGCGCCCCGAGCCGTTATAGGCGAGGGGTTCGGCGCTGCCGGCCGGCGTCATCAGCACGAAACAGTCGCCGCCGATGCCGGTCGATCCGGGCTCGACCACGCATTGCACCGCGCAGGCGGCGATTGCGGCGTCGATGGCGTGGCCGCCCGCCTTCAAAATATCGAGCGCGGCCAGCGTGGCCAGCGGGTGCGAGCTTGCCGCCATGGCATTGCGGCTTGCCACGAGCGAGCGGCCCGGATTTTCGAAATCACGCATTGGTCCTGTCCTTCGCTGCGGCCTCTTTTTGCCGGTAAGGTGTGTGCGGCCGGGGCTCGTCACCGACGTCCTCCCGCAAGCGGCCGGTGTGAGCCGCGATGCGGCTGGTATTCCACCACCCTTCGATCTCCGGAGTGTCGAGCACCTCCCTCAGCGGCGCGCCGTCTGTTTTGGCGTGGCCGGGCTTTTGTCGACATTGCCGCCGTCCTTCATTCGCCGGAACAATCACGATCGCACAAGATCGTCAATCGCCTGGTCTTTCGTTCGCTTTTCGATCATGCACCGGATCGGATCCTGGGAGAAACCGCAACCGGCGGCGGATCCGGTCCGGCGAGGGGAACGACAGCGGCGGATTTTCCTTGCCGGAGAGCGCGTTCGCACGGCGCGGCAGCCGTCTTGCAAGACCTCTTTGCCGGGGTCGCGACTTGCTGTAGAAGCGCTGTGATGTCCGATTTCGCTCAGCCAGTCCGGCAATTCGCCTTTCTGCTTGTCGACAAGTTCTCGATGTTCTCGCTGGCCGCGGCGATCGACACGTTCCGTTCGGCTAACCGGACCATCGGCCGCGATCATTACGGCTGGATCACCGTGTCGGCGGACGGTGAATCCGTCATTGCCTCCAACGGTTTGCCGCTTAAGGTCGACTATTCCGTGGTCGACATGCCGCCGTCGGAGATCCTGTTCGTGTGCGTGGGCGTGGCGCTCGATTTTCCGGGCAAGAGCAAGGTTTTGGGCGCGCTGCGCTCGTGGGGGCGGCGCGGCGGCGCGCTCGGCGCGCTGTCGGTCGGGTCGCATCTTCTGGCCGAGGCCGGCCAGCTCGACGGCTATCGCTGCACGATCCACTGGGAAAACCGGGCCGGCTTCCAGGAGCGGTTTCGCGATATCGAATGCACGGGGAACGTGTTCGAGATCGATCGAAAGCGCTATACGTGCGCCGGCGGCACCACATCGATCGACCTGATGCTGGAGATCGTGCGGGCCGAATTCGGCGCGAGCCTGTCGAACGAGGTCGCCAACCAGTTCCATCACGAGCGCATTCGCGGCGACACCGACCGGCAGCGCATCGGGCCGGAGCGCGACCTGACCGGCAAGTCGGAAAAGCTGAAAAAGATCGTCGCCATGATGGCGGAAAACCTCGACGAGCCGTTCTCGGCGGTCGAGCTGGCCAAGGGCGCGGGACTGTCGGTGCGCCAGGTCGAACGGCTTTTCCTACGCCATCTCAACATGACGCCGGGGCGTTATTACATGCGCCTGCGGCTGGAGCGCGCGCGCGAATTGCTGCGCCAGACCAACCTGCCGATCCTCGATGTGGCGATCGCGACCGGTTTTACCTCGCACTCCTATTTCGCGCAGAGCTACCGGCTGCAGTTCGGCCGGCTGCCGAGCGAGGAACGGCGCACGGCCTACTGAGCGCGGCCGGGGCCGGGCTGCGCTCGACCGGGCGAACAACCACCATCTTTCTAAAGCTAGAGCGAGGCTTCCGAGCGACCCTGCGCGCGCTGGATGCGCCTCTGTTCCCAGATCTTTTCCTCAAGCGCCTGCCGTTCGAGATCGGCCGCGCTCGGGGCGCGGGTTTCCACGCCGTAGGGAGAGCCGGCGCAGGCGGTGAGCGCGAACAGGGGCAGAAGGAGGATCAGGCGTCTTGTCATGGCGCGGGACACTATCGTCTGCCGACGGCTTCGACAACGGCAATTTTGGCCGTTGCGGCAAGCGTTCGGGCACGGCGCCGCGCGTCGGCAACATACGCGGGCTGACCGCGGCGCGACTAGCGGACCATTGGCGCGCGTGGCCCTAAAGACCTTGCTAATGGACCGGCTTCTTTCTAGCTTCCGCAGGGTCAACAACTTTGGATTTCCGTTCATGAAGACATTGAAATTGCTTGCCGCCGCGGCCGTGTGCGCGCTGGCCGCCACATCCGCCGGCGCGGCGGAGCGCGCCGTCATCGTCCTCGACGCATCGGGCTCGATGTGGGGCCAGATCGACGGCAAGCCCAAGCTGGAGATCGCGCGCGAGACGCTGTCCGACGTCTTGACGACGCTGCCGGTCGAGCTCGAACTCGGCCTGATGGCCTATGGCCATCGCGAAAAGGGCAATTGCAAGGATATCGAACTGATCGTGGAACCGGCGGCGGGCGCGGCACCGCGGATCGCCGAGGCCGCCGGAGGGCTGCGGTTCCTCGGCAAGACGCCGCTTTCGGCCGCGGTCGAGCGCGCGGCCGAGGCGCTGCGTTATACCGAGGACAAGGCGACCGTGGTGCTGATCACCGATGGGATCGAGACCTGCAATGCCGATCCGTGTGCGCTGGCGACCAGCCTCGAACAGTCGGGGGTGGACTTCACCGCCCATGTCGTCGGTTTCGGCCTGTCGCGCGAGGAAGGGCGCCAGGTCGCCTGTCTGGCGGAGAACACCGGCGGGAAATATATCCGCGCCGGCGACGCCGCCGAGCTGAAGGAGGCGCTGACCGAGACGGTCAGCGCGCGTCCGGACGAGGGCGAGAAGGCCGAGACGCCGCCAGTCGCGTTGCCGGCGGCGAGCGTCAAGGCCCCAGACGAGGCGCCGATCGGCTCCGGGCTCACGGTCGAATGGAGCGGGCCGGCGGACAAGAACGATTATCTCGACATCGTGCCGGTGGGCTACGAGGAAACGCGCGGCGAACTCTCCTACGCCTATGTCAAGGCGGAGGAGACGGCCGTTTTGCGCGCGCCCGGCGAGGTCGGCGATTATGTCGTGCGGTACGTCTGGCAAGGGCCGGACAAGCGCCACGTGCTGGCGAGCGCTCCGCTGAACGTGGTCGACAGCGCCGCGGCGCTGATCGCGCCGGCGCGGGTGATGGCCGGAAAAGCCTTCACGGTCGACTGGAAGGGGCCCGGCACGGCGGGCGACTATGTCGACATCGTGCCCGATGGGTATGAGAAAACCAATGGCGAACTCTCCTACGCCTATACCGAGGCGGGCAATCCGGCCCGGTTGAAAGCGCCGGGCGATCCCGGGCGTTTCGAACTGCGCTATGTGCTGCAGGCGCCGGAAGGCCGCAAAGTGTTGCTTGCCGTGCCGCTCGAGGTGACGGAGGCGGTGGCAAGCGTGGCCTTCCCGGTCGACGTCGAGGCCGGCTCGGTGCTGTCGGTTTCCTGGAGCGGGCCGGCCGCCGACGGGGACTATGTCGACCTCGTTCCGGAAGGGTATGACCGGACCAGCGGCGAAATCGCCTATTTTTATATAGAATCCTCCGACGACGGAGAGACCGGGGAACTGGTCGCGCCGGGCAAGGCGGGGCGCTATCAGGTGCGCTACGTGCTTCAGGCGCCGGACGGACGCAAGGTTCTCACCAGCCAGGCGCTTTCCGTGACCGGTGTGGACGCTCAGCTCGAGGCGCCTGAGGCTGTGGACAGGGGCGGCGATATTGCCGTGATCTGGGCGGGTCCCAACCGGCGCGGCGACTATCTCGACCTGGTGCCGGCCGGCTACCAGGAGACGTCGGGCGAACTCGCCTACGCCTACACGGACGCGGCCGGCGACGAAGGCGACAAACGAAAAAGCGCAATCACCGCGCCAAACGAAGCCGGCGCGTACGAACTTCGTTACGTCATGCAAGCCAGCGACGGGCGGTACGTTCTCGCCCGTCGGCCGATCACGGTGCGATAGGCGTCCCCAACCGGGCCGGCGGTCGCTTTGTGTGCCGCCGGCCGCGCTCAGAAGACGGCGGCGCCCTCGTCGGCGCGCGCCGCCATCTGGCGGAACTGCGCGAAAAGCTCGCGGCCAAGCCCGTACTGATTGGCCGCAAGATCGGGTTCGGACATAGGGCGGCGCGCCAGCTCGGCCTCATCAACGAGCGCTTCTAGCACGCCGTGCTCGGCGTCGATGCGGACCATGTCGCCGTCGCGGATCCTGGCGATCGCGCCCCCGGCAAGCGCTTCGGGCGTGACGTGAATGGCGGACGGCACCTTGCCGGACGCGCCCGACATGCGCCCGTCGGTGACGAGTGCGACCCGCTGCCCCCGGTCCTGCAGCACGCCGAGCACGGTGGTCAGCCGGTGCAATTCGGGCATGCCGTTGGCCTTCGGCCCCTGGAAGCGGACCACGGCGACGAAATCGCCCTGAAGCGTTCCGGCCTTGAAGGCGGCATTGAGGGCGTCCTGGCTTTCGAACACCCGCGCCGGCGCCTCGATCACGCGGCGCTCGGGCTTGACGGCCGAGGTCTTGATGATCGCGTGGCCGAGATTGCCCGAGAGCACCGTCAGGCCGCCGCTGGCCTGAAACGGCTTTTGATGCCGGGCCAGCACCTTGTCGTCGCCGCTTTTTTCGGGGGCGGGCCGGCGTGCGACCGTGCCGTCGGCGCCCAGGCCGGCCTCGACCGTGTAGGCCCGCAGGCCGCCGCCCCACACCGTCTCGGCGTCCTCGTGCAGCAGGCCGGCGTCGAGCAGCTCGCGGATCAGGAAGCCGAGACCGCCGGCGGCGGCGAAGTGGTTCACGTCGGCAAGCCCGTTGGGATAGACGCGGGCGAGCAGGGGCACGTGGTCGGAGAGGTCGCAAATGTCCTGCCAGGTGAGCCGGATGCCGGCGGCCGCGGCCATCGCGATCAGGTGGATGGTGTGATTGGTCGAGCCGCCGGTGGCGTGCAGGCCGACGACGCCGTTGACGATCGAGCGTTCGTCGATCATGCGTCCGACCGGCCGGTAGTCGTTGCCGAGCGCGGTGATGGCGAGGGCGCGCTGCGTCGCCTCGCGGGTGAGCGCGTCGCGTAGCGGCGTACCGGGATTGACGAAGGAGGCGCCGGGCAAATGCAGGCCCATGATCTCCATCAGCATCTGGTTGGAGTTGGCGGTGCCGTAGAAAGTGCAGGTGCCCGGACCGTGATAGGATTTCGATTCCGCTTCCAGCAATTCGTCGCGGCCGATCTTGCCTTCGGCGAAAAGCTGGCGCACGCGTGCCTTCTCGTCGTTGGGCAGGCCCGAAGTCATCGGCCCGGCCGGGATGAAGACCGCCGGCAGGTGGCCGAAACTCAAGGCTGCGATCAGAAGCCCGGGCACGATCTTGTCGCAGACGCCGAGATAGACGGCGGCGTCGAACATGTTGTGGGACAGGCCGATCGCCGCGGCCATGGCGATCACGTCGCGCGAAAACAGCGACAGTTCCATGCCGGGCTGACCCTGGGTGACGCCGTCGCACATTGCCGGCACGCCGCCGGCGACCTGGGCAACGCCGCTGGCCTCGCGCGCGGCCTGCTTGATCAGGGCGGGAAAGCTCTCGAAGGGCTGATGCGCCGACAGCATGTCGTTATAGGCGGTGATGATGCCGAGATTGGGGACCCGGTCGCCGGAAAGGTCGGCCTTGTCGCCGGCCGCGCAGGCGGCGAAACCATGGGCGAGGTTGCCGCACGACAGCACGGACCGGTTCGGTCGCTGACCGGCGGCCTCGTCGAGACGGGCGAGATAAAGCTCGCGCGTCGGCCTGGAGCGTTCGCGGATGCGGTCGGTGATCGTTTCGATGGCCCGTGCGGCGGTCATGGCTTCTTGTCCTCGCTGGGTGCCCAATAGACGGTTGGCGGGGTGGTTGCGCGCTCGAAGACGGCGCGGATCGGGGCGCTCGACGCGGGGCCGGCCTGCATGGCCTGCTCGAACACCGTGCGCTTGGCCTCGCCCTCGATGTGCAGGGCCAGGAAACGCGCCCCGGCGACGAGCGGCAGGGTAAGCGTCAGCCTGTCTTCGCCGGCACTGGGCGCACGCACCGGCAGCACGCGCGCCTTGGTCGCCGGATCGAGCAGGGTATCGAGATTTTCCGCATCGGGAAAATAGGACGCGGTATGGCCGTCGAGCCCCATGCCGAGCACGACGGCGTCGAGCGGCAGCAGACAGTTGGCGAGGCGCTCGTCAGCCGCCGCCGCGGCCGCCGCCAAATCGGCGGTGCCGGACCAGAGCCCGACGAAGCGGGCCTGGCCCGCCCGATCGCGAAGCAGGGTTTCGCGCACCAGCCGCTCGTTGGAGCGTGCCGCGGCCGGCGGGACCAGCCGCTCGTCGACCAGCGTGACCGTGACGCGCTCCCAGTCGAGCGGCCGTTGCGACAACTGCCGGAAAAACCGTGCCGGCGTGGTGCCGCCGGAGACGGCGAGCATGGCCCGCCCGTCGCGGCGCAGGGCCGCGTCCAGATGGCCGGCGATCGTGTCGGCCAACGTTTCGGCAAGCGCGTCGGCGTCTTCGAAGGCGTGGAAGCCATAGGGGGATGCCGGGCGCATCAGTTGGGGTCGTGCCAGGTGCGGCCGTCGCGCTCGATCAGCGCGACCGAGCCGGACGGGCCCCAGGTGCCGGCGGTATAGGCCTGGGGCTCGCGGCCGGAATCCTCCCACGCGGCAAGGATCGGATCGATCCAGGCCCAGGCCGCCTCGACCTCGTCGCGGCGCATGAACAGGGTCTGGTTGCCGCGCACGACATCCATCAGCAGGCGCTCGTAGGCATCCGGATTGCGCACGTTGAAGGCCTCCGCAAAACTCATGTCGAGCGGCACGTGGCGCAGGCGCATGCCGCCGGGACCCGGATCCTTGATCATGATCCACTGCTTGACGCCTTCGTCGGGTTGCAGGCGGATGACCAGCTGGTTGGCGTGCACGCGCCCGGCGCCGGATTCGAAGATCGAATGCGGGATCGGCTTGAAGGCGATGACGATTTCGGAGGCGCGCGCGCTCAGTCGCTTGCCGGTACGCAGGTAGAACGGCACGCCGGCCCAGCGCCAGTTGGCGATGTCGGCCTTAATGGCCACGAAGGTCTCCGTCGTGCTTTGGCCATTGCCGAGCTCTTCCTGGTACCCCTTGACCGCGCCGCCGGCCGAGGCGCCGGCCCGGTACTGGCCGCGCACCGTCAGCCTGGCGGCATTGTCGGCGTCGATCGGCGCCAGCGAGCGCAGGATTTTCAGCTTTTCGTCGCGCACGGCGTCGGCGTCCATCGATGCCGGCGGCTCCATCGCCGCCAGGCAGAGGAGCTGCAGGATGTGATTCTGCACCATGTCGCGCAGCGCGCCGGCCCGGTCGTAATAGCTGACCCGGTCCTCCAGCCCGACCGTTTCGGCGACGGTGATCTGGACATGGTCGATATGGGCGGAGTTCCACAACGGCTCGTAGAGCGCGTTGGCGAAACGCAGCGCCATCAGATTCTGCACCGTTTCCTTGCCGAGATAATGATCGATGCGGAAAATCTGGTGCTCGTCGAACACGCCGCCGATCTGGTCGTTGAGGGCGCGGGCGCTCGCCAGGTCGCGGCCGATCGGCTTTTCGACCACGATGCGCGCATCCGCGCTTACCAGATCATGCTCCTTGAGCTTGGCGCAGATCGCGCCGAACAGCGCCGGTCCGACCGCCATGTAGAACACGCGAATCCTGTCGCTGTCGCCGATCTCGCGCTCCAGCTCCGCAAAGCCGTCGCCGCTCTTGGCATCGACGGAGACGTAACTCAGCCGGTCGAGGAAACGGGCGAGTTCGTCCGGCTCGATCTCCTCGGCCCGGACATGCTCGGTGATCGCCGTACGGGCGAATTGCCGGTATTCTTCAGTGCTGAGCTTCGAGCGCGACGCGCCGATGATGCGCGTGGGTTCTAAAAACTGTCCCGCCTGCTGGCGCTGGAACAGCGCCGGGAGCAATTTGCGCTCGGCAAGGTCGCCGGTTCCGCCGAAGGCGATGAAATCGAACGGGTCGACCGGTATGATCTGGCTCGTCATGCGTCTCGGTAGCCTCTCGCATGCTGTGGCGACGGATGGCGTCGCTATAATCTAATCGATTTAAGAATGCCAGCCCCCGCCCGGCGCCGCTTGGCGCTTGACAGTGCGGGAGCAGGCGGGTTTCACCTTCGAGCAGCAAGGCGCACGCCAGCCAGTGCATCACAAAGCGCGCGCGCCGCAAAGAGGAGCCGGGACAATGAACACGCATTTCTCGCGCAGCGTCGCAGAGGGCCTGGCCTTCGCGAATTTCATCGACGGTCGATCGCAGGAGGCCGCGTCGGGCCGGCGTATCAATGTCGTGTCGCCGTCCGACGGCAAGATGTTCGCCTCGATCCCCGAAAGCGGCAACGACGATGTCGACCGAGCCGTCCGCGCCGCGCATCGCGCCTTCCACGACGGACCGTGGAGCCGGATGCCGGCGGTGGAGCGCGGGCGCTGCCTGACCCGGCTCTTCCGCCTGGTCGAGGAGAACGGCGAGGAACTGGCCGCGCTGGAATCGCGCGATACGGGCAAACCGGTGCGCCAGGGCAAGGCCGACGTCACGGCGACGACGCGTTATTACGAATTCTATGGCGGCGCGGCCGACAAGGTGCATGGCGACACGATCCCGTTCCTCGACGGTTATACCGCGCTCACCCTGCGCGAGCCGCATGGCGTGGTTGCCGGCATCATTCCCTGGAACTATCCGCTGCAGATCCTGGCCCGCGTGGCCGGCGCGGCGCTCGCCATGGGCAACACGCTGGTCGTCAAGCCGGCCGAGGACGCGTCGCTGACGGCGATCCGCATCGCCGAGCTCGCGCATGAAGCCGGCGTGCCCGATGGCGTCTTCAACGTGGTTACCGGCTACGGGCACGATGCGGGAGCCGCGCTGTCAGGCCATCCGCTGGTCGACTACGTCACCTTCACCGGCTCGACCTTGACGGGAACCGCGATCCAGCAGGCCGCGGCGGTCAACAATCGCGGCGTGACCATGGAACTCGGCGGCAAGTCGCCGCAAATCGTGTTCGACGATGCCGATCTGGAGGCCGCGCTGCCGGTGCTCGTCAACGGCATCATCCAGAACGGCGGCCAGACCTGCTCCGCCGGCAGCCGGATCCTGGTACAGCGCCCGGTCTACGAGGCCGTGTCGCGCGCCCTGGCCGAGCGCTTTTCCAGGCTGACAGCCGGCCCGCACGATGCCGATCTCGACCTCGGCGCGCTGATCAACCAGCGCCAGAAGGAACGCGTCGCCGGCCTTGTGGCGGCGGCCGAGGAGGCTGGAGTGCCAATCCTGGCCCGCGGCTCGGTGCATGCCGATGCGCCGTCTGGCGGCTATTATTTCGCACCGGTTCTGTTCGGTTCGGCGGACCCGGACCAGGCGATCGCGCGCGAGGAGGTGTTCGGGCCGGTGCTGGCGGTGATGCCGTTCGAGGACGAGGCCGACGCGGTGCGGCTTGCCAACGGCACCGATTACGGCCTGGTCGCCGGCATATGGACCCGCGACGGCGCGCGCCAGCATCGCGTCGCCAAGCGCGTGCGGGCCGGCCAGGTGTTCGTCAACGGATACGGTGCCGGCGGCGGTATCGAGCTGCCGTTCGGCGGTTTCAAGAAATCAGGCCACGGCCGCGAAAAAGGCTTCGAGGCATTGTTTGACATGTCCGCGACCAAGACGGTCGTGTTCAACCACGGCTCATGATGGGGTAGAAACCTCGCAGCGAAAAGCGCTATCGCCCGTCATATGCTCCAGGCACGAAAGTTAGGAACCGGAATGGCACGTCTCAAGGATAAGGTTGCGGTGATCACCGGCGCGGCGTCGGGTTTCGGCGAAGGCATGGCCAAGCGCTTTGCCGAGGAGGGCGCGCAGGTGGTCGTGGCCGACCTCAATGCCAAGGGCGCGGAGCGCGTCGCCGGCGAGATCGGCCAGGCGGGCTTGCCGGTCACGGTCGACGTGTCGCTGAAATCCGACATCGACGCCATGGTGGCCGCGGCGATGGATGCCCATGGCCGCATCGACATCATGGTCAACAATGCCGGCTTCACCCACACCAACCAGAGCATGCTGGACGTCGACGAGGCGACGTTCGACCTGATCGCGGCGGTGAACATGAAGGCGATCTATTTCGCCGCGCTCGCCGTCGTGCCGATCATGGAAAAACAGGGTGGCGGTTCCATCATCACCACGGCCTCGACGGCGGGGCTTAGGCCGCGACCGGGGCTGACCTGGTACAACGCCTCCAAGGGCTGGGCGGTGACGGCGACGAAGTCGATGGCAGTCGAGCTCGCGCCGAAGAACATCCGCGTCAACTGCCTGTGCCCGGTGGCCGGCGAAACCGGCATGCTGGCCCAGTTCATGGGCGAGGATACGCCCGAAAAGCGCGCCCAGTTCCGCGCCTCGATCCCGCTCGGGCGGCTTTCGACACCGCTCGACATCGCCAACGCCGCGTTGTGGCTTGCCTCGGACGAGGCGGCTTTCATCACCGGGGTGGCTCTCGAGGTCGATGGCGGCCGCTGCATCTGATCGCCTGTCCCGTCCGCGGAACCGGACGCCTCCCAACACGTTCAAGCAAGGCCTCAGCGGCAGGAGCACAGCGATTTCATGACCGGGCAACAGATCTTCATCTTCGGCCTGCTGGGCGGGGTGTTCGCATTTCTGGTGTGGGGTCGCATCCGCTACGATCTGGTCGCCTTCGCGGCGCTGATCATCGGCGTTGCCGGCGGCGCCATCCCGGCCGAGCATGCCTTTGCCGGTTTCGGCCATGAAGCCGTCATCATCATCGCCCTGGTGCTGATCGCCTCGCGCGCGTTGATGAATTCCGGCGCGGTCGAGCTGATCGCGCAATATGTCGTCGATGCCGGGCGTTCGCTCTCCAGCCATATCGGCGTGATGTCGGTGGCCGGCGCCGCGCTGTCGGCGATCATCAACAATGTCGCGGCGCTCGTAATCCTGATGACGCTCGACATGGAAACGGCGAGGAAGGCGGGCCGCTCGGTGTCGCTGTCGCTGATGCCGTTGTCTTTCGCCACGATTCTCGGTGGCATGGTCACGATGATCGGCACGCCGCCCAATATCGTGATCGCGCAGTATCGCGACAGGGCGCTGGGCGAGCCGTTTTCGATGTTCGACTTTTCGCCCGTCGGCCTGGTGTGCGCCATTGCCGGCATCGCCTTCGTGGCCGGCATCGGCTGGCGGCTGATCCCGCAGCGCATCGCGCCGCAAAAGGCGGGCGAAACGGAAAGCGGACTGTTCGTCGCCGAGGCCGGATTTCCCGAGGGGTCCGAATGGGTCGGGCAAACGCCGCGCGACCTGGTCGAAAAGGCCGACGAGCTCGATGTCGCCATTCTCGGTCTCGTGCGCCGGGGAAAGCGCCTGCCAGGCTTTGCCATGGGCGAGGAGATCCGCAAGAGCGACCGACTGGTGGTCGAGGGTATCCCGAAATCGATCGAGGCTTTTACCGGCGCGGCCAAGCTCGACATCACGGTCAAACCCAAGGAAGAAGGGCTGATCGGCCGTTCGATGACGCTGACGGAGGCGATCGTGCCGCTCGGCGCGCGCGCCGTCGGCCGTACCGCACTCGACATGCGGCTTCTGGCCAGGCGCGGCGTGACCCTGATCGGCGTGTCGCGTCAGGGCACACGTTTCCGCGAACGCGTGCGCAATCTCACCATCCAGGCCGGCGATGTCGTGCTGTTGCTCGGACCGGAAAACCGCGTCGCCGATGCGGTCGAGTGGATGGGGGCGATGGCGCTGGCAGACCGCAGCCACGCGGTGATCCAGCGCAGCAAGGCGCTGCTGGCAATCGGGATCTTCGCAGCCGCGATCGCCGCGTCGGTGATCGGGCTGATCAGCCTGCCGATCGCGCTCGCGGCCGCCGTGGCGCTTTATGCGCTATTCAACATCGTCAACGCGCGCGAGGTCTACGAATCGGTCGAGTGGCCGGTCATCGTGCTGCTCGGCTCGCTGATCCCGCTGGGGCTCGCGCTGGAGGAATCGGGCGGCACCGAACTGATCGCCAACGCGATCGTCGCGCAGACCTCGTTCCTGCCGGCCTGGGGCATTCTGGCCGTGCTGATGGTCGTCACCATGACCCTGTCCGACTTCCTCAACAACGTCGCCACCGCGCTGATCGCAGCGCCGATTGCCGTTGGCATTGCCAGTTCGATCGGCGTGTCGCCCGACCCGTTTCTGATGGGGGTGGCGGTCGCGGCCTCGTGCGCCTTCCTGACCCCGATCGGCCACAAGAACAACACCATCATCATGGGACCGGGCGGCTATCATTTCGGCGACTACTGGCGCATGGGCCTGCCGCTGGAAATCCTGATCATCGTGGTGAGCGTCCCCGCGATCCTGTTCTTCTGGCCGCTTTAGGCACGGGTCGGGGCGCCTTTTGGCTTGACCGCAGGCGAACCCGGCCCGATCCTCGAAAAAAACGTGGGGTCGGGAAAATCATGCACAAGGTCGCCATCAGCGGCACCGGCATCTTCACGCCGGATCAGGTCATCACCAATGCCGAACTCGTCGCCTCCTATAATGACTACGCCTCACGCTGGAACGAGGCGAACGGCACGGCGATCGAGGCCGGCGAGGCGGAGGCCAAGCCGATGTCGAGCGAGGCGTTCATCCTCAAGGCGTCGGGCATCGAGCGCCGCTATGTGATCGAAAAGTCCGGTGTGCTCGATCCGCAGATCATGCATCCGGTCTTTCCCGAACGGGCCGATGACGAGTTGTCGATGATGGCGGAGATCGCCGTCGATGCCGCAAAAAAGGCGCTCGAACGCGCGGGCCGCACCGCCGCCGACATCGATGCGGTGATCTGCGCGGCGTCAAACCACGAGCGCGCCTACCCGGCGGTGGCGATCGAGATCCAGCAGGCGCTCGGCATCGAGGGTTTCGCCTTCGACATGAATGTCGCCTGTTCCTCGGCGACGTTCGGCATCCAGGCCGCCGCAGACATGATCCGCTGCGGCTCGGCACGGGCGATCCTGATGGTCAACCCCGAAATCACCTCCGGTCATCACGAGTGGCGCGACCGGGACTGCCATTTCATCTTTGGCGACGTGTGCACGGCGGTGGTCGTGGAACGGGCCGAAGGCCTGGCCGCGGACAATGCCTGGGAGGTGCTGTCGACGCGGTGTCTGACGCTTTATTCCAACAATATCCGCAACAATAACGGCTTCCTGCGCCGGACCAGACCCGGCCACATGGAAGACCGGCGCGATATGCAGTTCTACCAGGAGGGCCGGAAGGTCTTCAAGCAGGTTGTGCCGGTTGTGGTCGACCTGATGCGCGCGCATCTTGGCGACGAGGGCGTCGATCCGTCCGAATTGGCGCGGCTTTGGCTGCATCAAGCCAACAAGAACATGAACGATCTGATCGGCGAAAAAGTGCTCGGGCGGGTGCCGAGCCGGGCCGAGCAACCCAATGTGCTACAGGACTACGCCAACACCTCCTCGGCCGGGTCGATTATCGCGTTTTCGAAATATTCCGACGACCTGCCGTCGGGAAGCCTTGGCGTGATCTGCTCCTTCGGTGCCGGCTATTCGGCCGGCAGCGTGATCGTCAGACGGCTATAGGGGCCGCCGACCGGCGAGGATGCCGGCAAGTGCTGCTACGACCAGAATGCCGGCGAAAGCAGCACCAGCACGGCGAGTATTTCAAGCCGGCCGAGGATCATGGCGCCGTCGAGAACCCATTTCGCCGCGCTGGGAAGCGTTGAAAAATTGCCGGCGGGGCCGACGATATCTCCCAGTCCCGGCCCGACATTGGTCAGGGCGGTGAGGGCGCCGGTGGCGGCGGTCATGAACTCGAGTCCGGTTGCGGCGAGCAGGACAAGCGTGAGCGCCCAGATGACCACGAAGGCGCAGATGAACAGCACGGCGGTATCTTGCATGACTGTATCGACGCGTCGGTCGCCGTAGCGAACGGTCGCGACGCTGCTTGGATAGACGAGTTGCCTGAGGCCGGATCGCATCGTCTCGAACAGGATCAGGAAGCGATAGGCCTTGATACCGCCGGCGGTGGAGCCGGAACAGCCGCCAAGGATCGTGGCCAGGAACGCACAGGCGACCGGAAAGGCGCCCCATAGCGAATAGTCGGCGCTGGCAAAGCCGGTGGTGGTGATCAGCGAGACGAAATTGAAGGCCGAATGGGTCAGCGCCTCGACCGGCGTGTAGTCGGACTGAACCCGAAGATAGACCGCCACCGACAGGGTGAAAATCACGCAAAAACCGACATAGACGAGGATCTGCCGGTCGCCCAGCACCTCCAGGCGTCCGCGCAGGACGAGCAGCATCAGGATCGAGAACGGCAGGCCGGCCACGAACATGAAGACGGTTCCCACCCAGATCACTGCGCCGTTTTCGCCATAATAGCCGAGCGAGGCGTCATGGGTTGAAAATCCGCCAGTCGCCAGCGTCGTCATGGCATGGTTGACGGCGTCGAAGCCGGTCATGCCGGCCGCGGCGTAGGACAGCGCGCATAACAGCGTGAGCACGCTGTAGATGCCGACAAGCGCCACGGTGAAGGTGGAAAACCGCGCGAAGGGCCGGTCCGCGGTGTCGGAGGATTCGATGCGGAAGAAGGAGATGCCGCCGATGCGCAGCAGCGGCAGCACGAACAGGCCCAGAGCGACCACGCCGAGCCCGCCCATCCATTGCAGCAGCGAGCGCCACAAAAGCAGCCCCGGCGGCAGCGCGTCGAGGCCCGAAATGACGGTCGATCCCGTTGTCGTCAGAGCCGATACGGCTTCAAACACGGCGTCGGTCAATCCGAGACGGATCGATGCGAGCATGAAGGGGATGGCGCCGACGACCGCCGAAGTGACCCACAAAAGATTGACCAGAAGGAAGGCGAAGCGGGCGTTGACGCGCGGGGGGCTTGCACGCGTTGCCAGCGCACAGGCGGCGGCCGGTGCGCCGACAAGCACAGCCGAGGAGACGAAGACACGCCAGTCCGGGTTGCCGAGAAAAAAGTCAACGGCCGCCGGCACCAGCATGGCCGCGGCGAAATAAAGCGCAAAAACCGCCGCTAGAAAGGCGGAGAACCGAAGCTGCGTTTCCGACATGAGGTGGTCTTCTCGGATGCCTTGCTTTGGCCGGCCTTCCTCCATGGCGGCACGCCACGTTATTGGCTTATGCCGGCAGCGGCAAGGTCGCATCCATGACGAAGTGGAGGCCGGCGGCCTTCATCGCGGCGGCTTGTCGGTTAACGATATCTTAACAATTTTCCCGCCAGGGGCGGCGCTTGTATTAGATATGTCGGCAATCGCTTGAATAGTCGGCGTAAAGGGGGACGGTCATGATCGCGATAATTCGGCAGCCGCATTTCATGCGTGCGACCGGGCTTCTCATTGGCCTGGCCGCCGTGGTCATGGTGATCCGCCTCGGCACGCTGGGGCAGGGCTATCGGTTTTTGGAAAAATTCCCGCCCGATTTCTCGACCGTCGGCTGGCTGCGCTTTGGCGGCTCGGCGATCGCCGCTTTTTTGATCTATCTGGCGCTCAGACCGGCCCGGAACCAGACGCGCCCCTTCCTGGCTGATTGTACCAGCGCGCGGCTTGGAAAGCTGTTTGCATGGGTGAGCCTTTTGACCATGGCGGCGGCGATGGCCGGCGTCGTGCTTATCCCGGAGAGGCTGTATCCGCTGGTGACGGACGGGGCCGTGGTGCAGTTGATTTCCGAACTGTTCCTGGCGGGCGCGATCGGGCTTGCTGTGTTTGCGGCCGTCCGCTCGCGCACGGTGGCCGCGGCGCGGATCGGCATCATTCCCGCTCCGCTGGCGTTCGTCGGTATGGCGCTGGTGGCGTTTCTGATCCTCGGCGAGGAAATGTCCTGGGGGCAGCATCTGATCGGCTGGCAAACCCCCGAAACTTTCGCCGGAAACATCCAAAACGAGACCAATTTCCACAATTTCTACACATATCGCTTCGAAACGGCCTATTATCTGTCGGCGCTATTGCTGTTTTTCGTCCTGCCTTATGCGTGGCCGAAGCTGCCGGGACGGTGGCTGAAACCTTTCGCCTTTTTTGTCCCGCCGGCAGGGTTCGTGCTGATCGCGGCGCCGATCTCCGGCCTGTTCTACGAATATTGGAACGTGGTGCCGATGCAGGTCGCCTTCGCGCTCGGCGTGATCCTGCTTGTCGACTGCGCTCTTGACCGCAGCCGAGGCTCGCTCGGCGAGCGCGCCTTTGCGGGTCTGTGGGCGGCGCTGATGGTTGCCTCGCAGGCCGTCTTCCTGGCATTTGGCGGGCAGATGAGCGAAGGGCACGAATTGTCGGAGGTGCGCGAGTTTCTGATCTCGCTGTTGATGCTGGCCTATCTGATCTGGATCAGCGCCCGGCTGCTGGCGCTGTCGCGCGGGCTCGCATAAGCCAAACGGCTCCGGAACCGGCGTGCGACAGACATGCCGGCCGGCCGGCTTGCCTCAGGCAACCACCGCGCGGCGATAGAGATGCCAGGTGGCGTGGCCGAGCACGGGCAGCGTGACAAACAGGCCGAGAAAGAACGGCACGCAGGACAAGAGCACCAGTACGGTCACGGTGACGCCCCAGCCGATCATCGCAAACGGGCTCGCCAGCACCGTCTTGACGCTGGTGATCATGGCGGTGACGAAATCGAGCTCGCGCTCCAGCAGCAGCGGGATCGAGATGACGGTGATCGAAAACAGCACCAGCGCCAATATCGCGCCGACGACATGACCGACCGCCAGGAAGGTCCAGCCTTGCGGCGTGGTGAAGACCACGTCGAGGAACCGTTCCAGCGTGGCGAAGGACATCCGCCCCAGGACCAACGCAACCAGCAGGCGGATCTGGTACATCCAGATCCAGAACACGAACAGCATCACGAACGCCATCCATGACAATTCGCGCGTGCGCTGGTGCCAGACCACGGCCAGGACCGCCTTCCAGTCGAGCGGCTGGCCGGCCTCGAGCCGGCGGCTGACCTCGTAAAGTCCGACGGCGGCGAAGGGACCGATCAGCGGAAAGCCGATGGCGAAGGGATAGATCATCCACGGCACCCGCCAGATCGTCAGACCGAGCACGATGACCATGCCGCCGAGGGCAAATACGCCGCCGAAGAAGAGCCCGAACAGCGGCGCGCGCGCGAAATCGTTCAGACCCTGCATCAACGCCGCGCGAATATCCGCGCCGGTGATTGCCGCGACCTCCGGCATCGCCGGCTTCGCGCCATCGTTCGGACCGACCATCGTTTCCTCCCGAAAACAGCGCCTCGTCCGGCGGACATCGCCCGCAGCGCCGATCTCTCTCCAGTTTCGCTTATGACGGTGAGGGCGGCAACCGGCATTGACCAGGATCAAGGCCGGTCGTTGCCGTTACGTCGTCGGGTCCGCATTTTTTCAGATGCGGTCGCGCAGCGCGTACCAGTTCAGCG
Organism: Nitratireductor sp.; assembly: GCA_039973095.1. Classification (GTDB taxonomy): domain Bacteria; phylum Pseudomonadota; class Alphaproteobacteria; order Rhizobiales; family Rhizobiaceae; genus Mangrovimarina. Next base: position 29,223 of record JBDWLQ010000018.1, read on the forward strand.
CCAGGAACAACAGCGGCGCGCGCAGACGCCGGCCACCGGGAAACGGCGGAACCTTCAACTCCTCGAGCAATCGCAGCCGGTCGCGGTTGCCGGCGACCGTTTCGGCATAGAGCTTGCCGGTGTAATTGGACAGCATCACTCCGTGGCCCGAATAACCGCCCGCCGCGATCACGTTCGCCATCACTTCGCGTACGAACGGCTTGCGCGGCATGGTGATGCCGACAAAACCGCCCCAGGCATGGGTGATCTCGACATCGCGCAGGGCGGGGTAGACCTCGGCGATCTGGCGGCGGATCTGCGCACCGATGTCGTTGGGATCGTCGGTCGAATAGACTTCGCGACCGCCGAACAGAAGCCGCCCGTCGGCGGAGCGACGGAAATAGCGCACCACGAAGCGCGAATCGTCGACCGCCTCGCCGCCCGGTATGACGGGACTGTCGTCGCCAAGCGGTGGCGTGGCGCCGATGAAGGAGCCGATCGGCATGACATGGGCGGCGCTGACGGGTTCGAGCCCGCCGCCATAGGCATTGACGGCGACCAGGCATTTCTCGGCGGTGACGGTGCCGTTGGCGGTGGTGATCGTGACCCGGCCGCCCGTGCTGTCGATGCCGGTGGCCTGTGTGTGTTCATGCAGGCGCGCGCCGGCCCGGCTGGCAACGCGCGCGGTGCCGACAACGAGCTTCAGCGGGTGGATATGGCCGGTGCCGGTATCGCGCACGCCGCCGAAATAGCGTGTGGAGCCGACCCGCCGGGCGGTCTCGTCGGCGTCCATATAGGTCAGGTGCTCGTAGCCGAACCGCGTCGCCATCACGTCGGCATGGGCGCGGTAGTTGTCGACATAGCGCTGCTTGTGGGCGACGGAGAGCTGCCCCGGCCGGTAGTCGATGTCGATCGCGTGGCTAGCCGCAAAGTCGAGCAGATGCGCCTTGGCCTCCTCGGCGAGATCGAACAGCGCCTTAGCCCGCGACAGGCCGAGCTCGGCCTCGAGCTCCTCGGCCCAGGCGCGCTGGCCGGTGCCGATCTGACCGCCATTGCGCCCCGAGGCGCCGTCGCCGAAGCGGTGCGCCTCGATCAGGACGACGTCGACGCCGGCCCGGGCCAGGTGCGCGGCCGCCGAAAGACCGGTAAAACCGCCGCCGACAATGGCGACGTCGGCCCGGCAATCGCCGGCAAGCGGCGCGTAGCGTGGCCGTTCGCCGACCGTCGCCTCATACCAGGACGAGCCGGGTGCAATGGGCGACGGGTCGTTCATCGATGCGCCTTCGGGCGGGCGGGGGCGGGTCCGCCGCGCGGCGGGCCGTCCTGGGGATGCGGCCTGGTGTGAAGTCGTGCCTTCATCTTGTCCTTGCGCCTTTGATCTTCATGGCTCGCACGGCGACTACACGTTCAGCAGCAGATATTCACGCTCCCACGGGCTGATCACTTCCATGAAGGTCTCGAACTCGGCCTTCTTGATCGCGCCGTAGGTGGAAACGAAGGGCGCTCCGAGCATGGTCCGCAGGGCATCGTCGTCCTCCAGCAGGCCGACCGCCTCGAGCAGGCCGCGCGGCAGGTCGATCTCCTCCTCGTTGGCGGCCTTGCCGACCGGCGCTTCGGGCTCGATGCGTTCGGCGATGCCGATCAGGCCGCAGGCAAGCGAGCCGGCGAGCGCCAGATAGGGATTGGCGTCGGAGGAGGGAATGCGGTTTTCCACCCGGCGCGCCGCGGGGTCGGAGCGCGGGATGCGGAAGGCGGTGGTACGATTGTCGTAGCCCCAGTCGGTGTTGACGGGGGCCGAGGCGGCCTTGGTCAGCCGGCGATAGGAATTGACATAGGGCGCCATCATCACCAGCGCGGCGGGCATGTGGCGCTGCATTCCGCCGATGAAATGGCGGAAGGCGTCCGTTTCCTCGCCATTGTCGTCGGAGAAGATGTTGCGGCCGCTGGACAGCTCGACGACCGACTGATGGATGTGCATGGCCGATCCCGGCTGTCCCTGGATCGGCTTGGCCATGAAGGTCGCGTAGGTGTCGTGCTTGAGCGCCGCCTCGCGGATCGTGCGCTTGAACAGGAACACCTGGTCGGCAAGTTCGACCGGATCGCCATGGCGCAAATTGATCTCGAGCTGGCCGGCGCCTTCCTCGTGGATCAGGGTGTCGATCTCCAGGCCCTGGATCTCCGAGAAATGGTAGATGTCGTCGATCAACTCGTCGAATTCGTTGACGCCGGCGATGGAGTAACCCTGGCCGCCGCCGATCGGCCGGCCCGATCGCCCGACCGGAGGGGTGAGCGGATAGTCGGGATCGGGGTTCTTGCGAACCAGATAGAATTCGATCTCGGGCGCAACCACCGGACGCAGGTCCCGCGCCCTATAGGCTTCGACGACACGTTTGAGCAGGTTGCGCGGCGTGAATTCGACCGCGCGACCGTCCTGGTGAACGAGATCGCAGATCACCTGGGCGGTTGGGTCCGTTTCCCACGGCACCACAGAAAGCGTCGACAGGTCCGGCAGAAGCTTCAGGTCGCCGTCATCGGCAGGATAGGTGAAGTCCCCGCCATCCTGCGGGTATCCGCCCGAAATCGTGGTCATGAAGACGGCCGACGGCAAGGCGAGCGAGGTGTTGGAGGTGAATTTGCTCGACGGCATCATCTTGCCGCGCGCCACGCCGGCCTGATCGGGCGTGATGCACTCGATATCCTCGATGTCGCGCCATTCCAGCCAAGCGCCGGCCTCTTTCCAGTTCCTAACGCCGCGAAAGTTCTTCAAAAATGCGGGAGGGCGTTTCTTGCTCGCACGCCCTGCTGCCCGGACGTCTTTTTTTGCGGGGGGCATCAATCACCAATGGTTCCTTGAACGGGCCGACTATAAACGCCGGTCAGGCCGCTAGGGAAGAGCGGTTGTCGGCGCGTTCAGCCATAGTCGCCATTGCGCGCCCGCACCGCCTCGATCGCCGGCTGGAGCCGGTCGACCGTGATCGGGCGCGCCACGACGATGTCGACGACGGGCGCGCCGGTCGGGACCTGGGTCGGGTCGGTGGTGGCCGACAGCAAGATGACGCCCGGCAGGGCGCGGTCGTGGGTCGCGCGTTGCGCGCCAAGCCGCTCGAACAGCGCACTGCCTGCCGGGTCGTCGGCAGGCAGGTCGAGAATGACGATAGAGGGCAGGTCGGTTTCCAGCACGTGAGCGGCCAGTTCGGGTAGGGCCGTCCGTGCCCTCAATCCGGCTCGCTCGACGATCCGCGAAACCACGACGCCGTTGATCGTTGATCGGCCGATCACCAGGACCGCTGGGGCCTTGTTCGCGCTGCATGCCATGCTGCCGCTTCCGTCGTTTCAGCCGTCCGCGCGGATTCGCGTCGCCGCCGACGGCAATGGCGGAGATTCAATGTAGGGTTGTATTTCCGATGGTCAGTTTCATAAAGAAAAAGCGAGCCGTTAAGCAAGGCCTTTCTTGCCTGCTCCAGTAATTTTCCCTGAAAAGACACAAAAGACGAAGCCGCGCATCCCGGGGCGCGCGGCTTCGTCGTTCTCGGTGCGGTGTGGCGGCGCATGGCCCGCGCCGCGCCGGGGTCTCAGCCCTGTCCCTGGGTGACGATCACGGGAATCAGCAGGTCGCCCCAGTTGCCGGCGCCGCCGTGATGACGCGCGGAGCGGACGAGTTCCACCGAAACGCCGGCCTCGACGGCTTTCATAACCGACTGGTTCAGCCGGTGGAGGTCGTTGGCCACCATGCGGATCGCCGCCTGCTGGTCGGTGTTCATGCTGGACGCCTGTTCTTCGGCGCGTTCCTTAACCCGTGTTCTCGGCGCCATCTGCGCTCTCCTTTGTGTCCTGGCCTCGTTTGCCGGGCGGCTTTGCGGGTCTGACCGCAAGAGCCTTTGTTGTTGTGGCCTATTCGGCGGCCGGCTTGAACTGCGCCTGTTCGGTCGAGTCCCGCATCGCCGTCGTCGACGACTGGCCGCCGGTGATGGCCATCGATACCGCGTCGAAATAGCCGGTGCCGACCTCGCGCTGATGCTTGGTGGCGGTGTAGCCATTCGCCTCCGCGGCGAACTCGGCTTCCTGCAGCTTTGAATAGGCGGCCATCTGGTGGTCCCGGTAGCCGCGGGCGAGCTCGAACATGCCGAAATTGAGCTGATGGAAACCGGCCAGTGTGATGAACTGGAACTTGTAACCCATAGCCCCCAGCTCGCGCTGGAACTTGGCGATCGTGGCGTCGTCCAGGTTCTTCTTCCAGTTGAAGGACGGCGAGCAATTATAGGCCAGCAGCTTGTCGGGGTGGTGTTTGCGCACGCCCTCGGCAAAGCGCCTGGCCTGATCCAGATCCGGCTTGGAGGTCTCGCACCAGATCAAATCGGTATAGGGCGCGTAGGCGACGGCGCGCGCGATGCACGGTTCGAGCCCGTTCTTGACCTTGTAGAAACCCTCGACCGTGCGGCCCTCGTCATAGTTCACGAAAGGCCGGTCACGCTCGTCGATGTCGGAGGTCAAGAGCGTGGCCGCTTCGGCGTCGGTGCGCGCGACCACCAGGGTCGGCACGCCCATGACGTCGGCGGCGAGGCGTGCCGCGTTCAGATTGCGGATATGGGCCGCGGTCGGGATCAGGACCTTGCCGCCGAGATGGCCGCATTTCTTTTCCGAGGCAAGCTGGTCCTCGTAGTGGACGCCGGCCGCGCCCGCCTCGATATAGGCCTTCATCAGTTCGAAGGAATTGAGTGGTCCGCCGAAACCGGCCTCGGCGTCGGCGACGATCGGCGCAAACCAGGTGTCCACCGACAGGCCGTTGCCCTCCGCCGTCTCGATCTGGTCGGCGCGCTGCAGGGTCTTGTTGATGCGCTTGGCGAGCTCCGGGCCGGCATTGGCCGGGTAGAGCGACTGGTCCGGATACATGGCCGAGGCCGTGTTGGCGTCGGCGGCGACCTGCCAACCGGACAGGTAGATCGCCTTCAGCCCGGCGCGCACCATCTGCATGGCCTGATTGCCGGAGAGCGCGCCGAGCGCGTTGACGAAATCGTCCTCGTGGATCAGCTTCCACAGCCGGTTGGCCCCCATTTCGGCCAACGAATAGCGGATCTGGGCCGAACCGCGCAGCTTCTTGACGTCTTCGGGGGAATAGGGCCGCTCGATACCGTCATAACGGCCTTCGGGCGCGGACGGAACGAGGTTGTAAAAATCAGTCATGATAGATCTCCTGCCGGCGATTGGCGTTGCGTCGAACGCGGTTTTGGGAGGTCAGCGCCGCATTCTGATGTGACTTAATTTACATTGCGGCGCAAAACACGCCAGAAAATCATTGAATTATCAGTCGAAAATCAAGAAAACCTGTCTTGCGTTTGACAGGTCGGGCTCGTAAAATTGTCAATATTGTAAAAGGCGTTTGCAGCACATGATCGTGTCCGGTCTGTAAAATCGTTACAAAAGGCATCGCATGGCGGAACAGAAGATCTTTGCCGGGCCGCGTATCCGGCGCATCCGCAACGCCAAGGGCCTGACCCAGACGGCGATGGCGAGCGGGCTCGGCATTTCGCCGTCCTATCTCAATCTGATCGAGCGCAATCAGCGCCCGCTCACCGTGCAGCTTATCCTCAAGCTGGCCTCGGTCTACAAGGTCGAGCCGGAAGAGCTGCAGGCCGGCGCCGGCGGTTCGATCGCGGCGCTGCGCGAGGTGTTCGCGGACCCGCTCCTGTCGGACGAGTTGCCCGGCGAACAGGAGCTTGTGGAAATCGCCGAGGCGGCGCCGAACGTGTCTGCCGCCGTCGTCAAGCTCTACCGGGCCTATCGCGAACAGGCCGGCCGGCTTTCGGACCTGTCGGAATTGCTGGCGCGCGAAGGGCACGCGACGGCGCTGTCGGCCGCACGGCTGCCGATCGACGAGGTTCACGAGGTCTTCGAGCGCCGGGCGAACCATTTTGCGCGGATCGAGGAGGAGGCGGAGGCGTTTCTGGCCGTGCTCGACCCCGGCGACGACCTGGCCGGCGCACTGAAAGGGTGGCTCAGGCGCGAGCACGGCATCGGCGTGCGCGTGCTGCCGGTGGCGACCATGCCCAACTGGCGCCGGCGCTACGACCGGCATTCGCAGCGCCTGTTCATCTCGGAGCGCCTGTCGCCCTTCGACCAGTTGCGCGAGATCGCGATGGAGGCGTGCGCGATGCGCATGAGCGTGGCGATCGGCGCGGAAACCGAGGCGCTGAAACTGTCCGGCGACGAGGCAAGGCGGCTGGCCCGTTTCGAACTCGGGCGCTACGCCGCGCATGCGGTGATGATGCCCTATGCCGCGTTCCAGTCGGCGGCGGTGCGCGCGCGCTACGATATCGACGTGCTGAAATCGCGGTTCGGGGTTTCCTTCGAGCAGGCGGCGAACCGGCTGACCATGCTGCAGCGGCCGGGTGCCGCCGGCGTGCCGTTCTTCATGCTGGAGGTCGACAATGCCGGCCATCGCTTCCGCAAGGCGGGCGCGCAGGGTTTTCCGCAAAGCCGCTTCGGCGGCGGCTGTCCGAAGCTGCCGGTTCACGCCGCCTTCGAGCAGCCGGGGCGCATTCTGGTCGAAGCGGTCGAGATGCCGGACGGGGCGGAGTTCCTGACGATCGCGCGCACGCTGGAAGGCCCGCAGGGCGCGTTCAACGAACGGCCGCGCCGCACGGCGCTGCTGCTCGGCTGCGATATCGGCTTTCGCGAGGAGATCGTCTATTCGGCCGCGCTGCCGGCGGCCGCGCCGGCAAGTGCGGGCAAACCCGGCGATGTCGCGGCCATTCCGGTCGGGCCCGCCTGCCGGCTGTGCGAGCGAAACGGATGCCTGGCCCGCGCCGAGCCGCCGGTGACGCGCCCGCTCGGGCTCGACGAGATGGTGACCGGGCTTTCGGCGTTCGATTTTCGCTGAGCACCGCTCGGGTCCGCGACGCGGTTACGGGCCGCGTTCCGGCCGGTGTGGGGGGCGTCAGACCGGCTGTTCCGATATCGTGCCGACGATATCCACGATCTGTTCGCGCAGCCAGCAATGGGCCGGGTGCCGGTCATGGCGCCTGTGCCAGTAAAGGCGCAGTTCCTGGGCGGGGATGTCGACCGACAGGGGGTGGATCGCGAGATCCAGGTGGTCGGCGACCGCCTCGGCCATCTGGCGCGGCAGGGCGGCGATCAGGTCGCTGCGGGCGACGGCGACGGCGACGCTGTGAAAATGCGGCAGGGCCAGCATCACGCGACGGCTCATGCCGATTTCGGCCAGCGCGTCGTCCACCATGCCCGTCATCGTTCCGTCGACGGAGCGCAGCGCGTGCGGCAAGCGGCAAAAAAGCGCCAACGGCAGCACGTCGCCCGGTTCGATGCCCGCCCTGCCGATCTCGGGATGGTCACGCGCGGCAACCGTCACGAAGCTCGATAGCAGCACCGGCCGGCTCGACACCCAGTCGGGCATCTCCATGCGCCGCTCCAGCGCCGCGTCGATGGCATTGTCGCGCAACAGCCGCTCGACTTCGCCGGTCGCGCTCTCCAGAAGCCGCAGCGCAACGCCGGGTGCGTGCGCCGCGATCCGGGCAAACAGCGGCGGCATCGTCAGCGAGGAAAAGAAATCGGCGCCGTAAAGCGTGAAAAGCCGCTCGGCGCTCGACGGTTCGAAGCAGGCGTCGCCGGCAAGCGCCTGCTCGATCTGCGCCAGAGCGTCGCGCACCGCGTCGGCCAGCGTTTCGGCGAACGGGGTGGGGACCATGTCGTTGCCCCGGCGCACGAACAGCTCGTCCTTGAGCGCATGGCGCAGGCGGGCGAGCGCGTTGCTGACGGCAGGCTGGCTCAGGCCGATCGTCTGGCCGGCGCGGGTGGCGCTGCGCTCGCGCATCAGCGCATCGAAGACGCGCAGGAGATTGAGGTCGAAGGATGCAAAATTCATATTCGTGATGCACCCCATATCAACATTCAATTTCCAGCCCGCGGCCGCCGAGGGCTATCGTTTGCCGTGCACCTATGGGGCGCAGACAGGGAGCGGTGCGGCCGATGGTCGAGAAACGGTACAGAGCGGTTTGCCGCCGTGCAACACGCGGTGGCCGCCTGCGGCACGCCCCGACCATGCACGCGCCGATGAGACCCGCTTTTAAACCACAGGATTGAACCATGACCGCATCTTCCGTGAGTTTTCCCGCCGCCGTGCTGATGGGTGTCTTCGGGATTGGCTGGGGCATCTATATGGCCATGACACACGACCACACGACCATGCCGGCTCACGCCCATCTCAATCTGCTTGGCTGGGTGTCGCTTTTCCTGATCGGCGTGTTCTACCGGCTGCATCCGGTGCTCGACCGCAGCCGCGCGGCTTTGTTGCAGGTCGGCGTCTGGATCGTCGCCACCGCGGTCATGGTCGGCGGTATCACGCTGATCATGAACGCGAGCCCGATCGGCGAGCCGGTCGCGGCGGTTTCGTCGATCGTCATCTTGGCCGACATGCTGTTTTTCGGCTGGCTGGTGATCGGCAATCGGCCGGCCCAAAGCGGCAGCGCGGACATGCCTGTCGCGGCTGAATAGAAGCGAGCGGCGCGATCATCCGATCGACAGGACGACATTGCCGGTAGTGCCGCCGCTTTCGACCGCCTCGTGCGCGGCGGCGGCTTCTTCCAGCGTAAAGGTCGCGCCGATCGTGTGGCGCAGTTCGCCGGCCGCCAGCATGCGGGTCAATTCACCGATGATCCTTCTTCTGACGTCGGCGGGCAGTTCGTAGACGACGAACACCTGCAGCGTCAGGCTGTTCCACAGCATGGCGGGAAACGAAACCGGGATCTCGGCGGCGAGATTGGAGCCATAGCAGACAAGCTTGCCGTGGGCGGCCAACACGCCATGCGGCAGCAGGGCTGCGGTCGATGACAGGTCCATGTCGACGATGCCGTCGGCGCCCCTTCCATCCGTCAGCTCTTGCACCCGCGCCGCGACGTTTTCGGTGCGGTAGTCGATCACCGCGTCGGCGCCGGCATCGAGCGCATGATCGCGGCGGGCAGCGGAGGCGGTGCCGATGACACGGGCGCCGCGGCGTTTGGCGATCTGCACGGCGTAGTGGCCGACGGCGTTGGCCGCGCCGGTGACCAGCAGCGTGCGCCCGGCGACCGCGCCATGCAGGTCGATGGCGCGCAGGGCCGTGAGCGCGGGAATGCCGAGGCAGGCGCCGACGGAAAAGTCGATCGTGTCGGGCAGGGGGACGGCCTGATTGTGAGGCAGGGCGATGAACTCCGCCGCGGTGCCGAACGGCCGTTTCCACTGTCCGTTCCAGATCCACACGCGCTCGCCCGCCCGGCTTGGCGCCACACCCTCGCCGACCGCCTCGATCACGCCGGCGCCGTCGGAATGGGGAACGATGCGCGGGGCGACCAGCGGCCGGCCGGCCCGGCTCTTGACGTCGGACGGGTTGACGCCTGACGCGGCGAGCCGCACCAGCACCTCGCCCTGCCCGGGTTCCGGCTTCTCCATCTCGCCGACGACCAGCACATCGCGCGCCGCGCCGTTCTTCTCGTACCAGACCGCTTTCACGCCTGTTCTCCGATCCTGTCCCTGTCCGCGTCGCGCATGCTTGCGCCGGCGGCAAACAGCCTCCACACTTCGGCGGTGAAGCACAAGAGGGCGCCATGAGCGACAAGCACAAGGCCGTGGTGGCGCGGATAACGGGGCGGGTACAGGGCGTTGGCTATCGCGCCTGGGCCCGGGCCGAGGCCCAGGCTCTCGGCCTGTCGGGCTGGGTGCGCAACGAGGCCGACGGTTCGGTCACGGCATTGATTGCGGGAACAGCGGAAAGCCTCGATGCGATGCTGGCGCGGCTGCACGAGGGGCCGCGCCATGCGGCGGTGGCGCGCGTTCAGGTCGAGGATGCCGATCCCGGCCGCATGGACGGCGATTTTGTGATTTCGGGCTGAGGCGCCGGTCTGCGCGCGATTGGGGATTGGCGCCGGCCGGGCGCCCGAGCGCGGCAAACGGCGATTGACAAATTCGCAGTCGCGCTGGCAGCTTAGGCGACTAGCAACAGCCATACAGGCCAATCTTGCCCCTTTCCGTATCCGGTACGGCTCCCGCCGGTTCCAAGGCAGAGCCAGTCAAGGCCGCGACGGCCACCGAACCGCGTTCCGCCGCGCGTGCTCCCGATGACGGCGAGGGCTTCGCCTCGGCTGAACACGAGGCCGAGTATCGCGCTTTCGTGGAAAAGCATCCCGATCTGGAAGCGGTCGAATTCCTGCTGGTCGATCCCAACGGCGTGATGCGCGGCAAGTGGGCGCCGGGCGATGCCTTGAAAAAAGCCTATCTCGCCGGGGTCAACTTTCCCATGTCGCTGCACGGGCTCGACGTGTGGGGGCGCGAGGTCAACGAGACCGGGCTGCATATCGAAACCGGCGACAAGGACGGCTATTGCCGGGCCACGCGCGGCACGCTGTCGATCGTGCCCTGGGCCAAGCGCAAGACCGCGCAGGTGCTGTTGCAGACCTTCACGCCGGAGGGCGAACCCTTCCTGGCCGATCCGCGCCAGGTGCTGAAGAAGAAGATCGCCGAGGTCAACGAGAAGGGGTTTTTCCCTGTCGTCGCCTTCGAGCTCGAATTCTACCTGCTCGATCCCGAAACCGACTGGGACGACGGCATGCCGGCGCCGGTGGGAGCGACCGCCGGGCCCGACCGGTTGCGCATGTACGGGCTCGACGATTTGGCCGAGCACGCCGATCTGTTCGACATGATCCGCGACGCCGCGCAGGAGATGGACCTGCCGATCGACACGATCATCAAGGAGGCCGCGCCCGGTCAGTTCGAGGTCAATCTCAAACATCGCGCCGACCCGCTGAAGGCGGCCGACGACGTCATTCTGCTGCGTCGCATCGTCATCGGCTGCGCGCGCGCACACGGGCTCACCGCCACCTTCATGGCCAAACCCTTCCTGGAATATGCCGGCAACGGCATGCATGTGCATGCCTCCATGCTCGACCGCAACGAGCGCAACATCTTTGGCGGGGAGGGCGGCCGGGCGCGGCTGGAGTCGGCGGTGGCCGGCCTGCTGAAGACCATGCCGGAATCGCTGCTTTTGTTCATCAACACCTGGAACGGGTTCCGCCGCATCACGCCGGGCTCCTATGCGCCGACGCGGGCGGTCTGGGCGGAGAACAACCGCTCGGTGGCGTTGCGCATTCCCGTTTCCAACGAGGACAATCGCCGGGTCGAGCACCGCATCGCCGGCGCCGACGCCAATCCCTACCTGGTGCTGGCGGCCCTGATCCAGGGCATGACGGAGGGCATCGAGGGCGGTCTCGTGCCGCCGCCGCCGGTGGAAGGCAACGCCTATGACGATGACGGGCTGTTTTTGCCCGACGACATGGACGACGCTCTGCAGTTGATGGAAAAAAGCGCCTTTGTCGACCGCGCCCTCGGCCCGCTTCTGGCCAAGGTCTACAAGGATCTCAAGCGCGCCGAAATCCTTGCCTTCTGGGGGGAGATCACGCCGCTGGAGCGCACAACCTATCTTTGATCGGCGGCGAAATTTCCCGCTTGTCGCGGTGAAATTTCGTCAATAGGCTTTGAGCAAAACCGGCTCGATAAAAAACAAGCCAGGGCCGGCAGGGGATCAGACAGAGGAGACGTTTTCATGTCACGCAGCATCGCGTTGCTCGCCGCCACCTCGCTTGCGGCCATCCTGTCCTTCGGCGCGGCCGCCCAGGAGCGGACCGTCAATGTCTACAACTGGTCCGATTATATCGACGAGTCGATCCTGGAGGACTTCACCAAGGAAACCGGCATCAAGGTCGTCTACGACGTGTTCGATTCCAACGAAATCCTGGAGACCAAGCTGCTCGCCGGCGGAACCGGCTACGACGTGGTGGTGCCGACGGGCACCTTCCTGGCCCGGCAGATCCAGGCCGGCGTGTTCCAGAAGCTTGACAAGTCGAAGCTGCCGAACCTGTCCAACATGTGGGACATGATCGCGGACAGGACCCAGAAATACGATCCCGAAAACGCCTATTCGATCAATTATATGTGGGGCACGACCGGCATCGGCTACAATGTCAAGAAGGTGCAGGACGCGCTGGGCATCGAGCGCATCGACAGCTGGGACGTGGTGTTCAAGCCCGAGATGATCGCCAAACTGGCCGAATGTGGGGTCCACATGCTCGACGCGCCGGCCGAGATGGTGCCGGCTGCGCTGAAATATCTCGGACTGGAGCCGACCAGCACAGACGCCGACGATCTGGCCAAGGCGGAGGAGCTGTTGCTGTCGATCCGCCCGAGCATCCGCAAATTCCACTCCTCCGAATACATCAACGCACTCGCCAATGGCGATATATGCATGGCGATCGGCTGGTCGGGCGATATCTTCCAGGCGCGCGACCGCGCCGCGGAGGCCGATCAGGGCGTGGTGGTCGACTATGCGATCCCCAAACAGGGCGCGCAGATGTGGTTCGATCAGATGGCGATCCCGGCCGACGCCAACAACAGCGCGGAAGCGCATGAGTTCCTCAACTACATCATGCGTCCCGAAGTGATCGCCAAGGCGTCGAATTATGTCTACTACGCCAACGGCAACAAGGCTTCGCAGGAGCTGCTGGAGGAGGACGTGATCGGCGATCCGGCGGTCTATCCCGACGACGAGACGCTGGCCAATCTCTATACGACCATGCCTTACGATTCGAAGGAACAGCGGCGCATCACCCGCCTGTGGACCCGGGTCGTCACCGGACAATAATCCGCTCACGGCCCCGGTGCCGGGCACCGGGGCCGCAGGGCCTGGTCCGGCGAGGGCATCATGAAGTCACTTGGCAGCATTCGCAGGAGTTTCGCGCCCTGGGCCGACGCCTCGGCCAAGCCCTATATCTCGTTCGACAACATCACCAAGAAATTCGGCGACTTCACCGCCGTCGATTCACTGTCGCTGGATATTTACGAGCGCGAATTCTTTGCGCTTCTGGGCGCGTCGGGCTGCGGCAAGTCGACCCTGCTGCGCATGCTGGCCGGCTTCGAAGCGCCGACCTCCGGCCGCATCCTGCTCGACGGGCAGGATCTTGCCGGCATTCCGCCCTATCGCCGGCCGGTCAACATGATGTTCCAGTCCTACGCGCTGTTTCCCCATATGAGCGTCGAGCAGAACATCGCCTTCGGCCTGAAACAGGACGGCATGGCGAAAGCCGATATCGAAAAGCGGGTCGGCGAAATGCTCAAGCTGGTCAAGCTCGAACAGTTTGCCAAACGCAAGCCGCACCAGCTCTCGGGCGGCCAGCGCCAGCGCGTGGCCCTGGCCCGCTCGGTGGCAAAGCGTCCCAAGGTGCTTTTGCTGGACGAGCCGCTGGGCGCGCTCGACAAGAAACTGCGCGAGGAAACGCAGTTCGAGCTGGTCGATCTGCAGCACGATCTCGGCTTGACCTTCATCGTCGTCACCCACGACCAGGAGGAGGCGATGACCATGGCCGACCGCATCGCCATTCTCGACAAGGGCGAGGTCGTGCAGGTGGCCACGCCGGCGGAGATCTACGAAGCGCCCGGTTCGCGCTTCGTGGCCGATTTCGTCGGCACGGTGAACCTGATCGAGGGCGAGATGAGGGGCCGTGAAAACGGCGTCGCACGGATCGAGGACGGCCGGGGCCTGACGATCCTGACCGAGGATGACGGCGACGCGACCGCCGGCGACCGGGTCTGGTTCGCGATCCGGCCGGAAAAGCTCAAGGTGAGCGCGGCCAAACCGGACACGACCGACAGCAATGCGGCCGAAGGTGAGATCTACGACATCGCCTATCTCGGCGACATGACCATCTTTCACATCCGGCTCGACGACGGCCGCATCGTCAAAGCGAGCACCATGAACAGTGCCCGTGTGTCGGACGAAATGCTGACCTGGCACGACCGGGCGTGGATATCCTTCAGGCCCGATGCCGGTGTGGTGCTGACGCGCTAGGAGATGTCGATGAACCGCCTAGCCACCGCCGTCGCGAGCCGCCTGGTCATCCTCATCCCCTATCTGTGGCTGCTGGTCTTCTTCCTGGTGCCGTTCCTGATCGTCTTCAAGATATCGCTTTCGGGCACGGTGATCGCGATGCCGCCTTACACGCCGGTGTTTTCGTTCGCCGACGGGGTCTCGGGCTTTTTCGCCAATCTGGCACAGCTTGGCATCGACAATTATCTCTGGCTGGCGGAGGACGCGCTCTACGTCAACGCCTATATTTCCAGCATCGTGATCGCGGCGGTGTCGACCGCGATCACGCTGCTGGTCGGCTTTCCGATCGCTTACGGCATGGCGCGGGCGCCGGCCGCGCTCAGGCCGACACTGTTGATGCTCGTCATCCTGCCGTTCTGGACCAGTTTTCTGATCAGGGTCTATGCCTGGATCGGCATCCTGAAGCCGGAGGGCCTGCTCAATCAGTTCCTGCTGTGGATCGGGATCATCGACGAGCCGCTGATCATCCTCAACACCCATACGGCGATCTTCATCGGCATCGTCTATTCCTACCTGCCCTTCATGGTGCTGCCGCTCTATGCGTCGCTGGAAAAGATGGACTATTCGCTGATCGAGGCGGCGCAGGACCTCGGCTGCCCGCCGGTCGCGGCGTTCTGGAAAATCACCTTTCCGCTGGCTATACCCGGCGTGGTGGCCGGCTGTCTCCTGGTCTTCATCCCGGCCGTGGGCGAATTCGTCATCCCCGATCTTCTCGGTGGATCGCGCACGTTGATGATCGGCAAGACACTGTGGAGCGAATTCTTCAACAATCGCGACTGGCCGGTCTCATCGGCGGTGGCGGTGGTGCTGCTTTTGATCCTGGTGGTGCCGATCATGTATTTCCAGCAGGTGCAGGCGCGCGCGCAGGAGCAGGACCGATGACGGGGTCCTGGACACGGTTCAACATCGTCTCGATCGTCGCCGGATTTGCGTTTCTGTATCTGCCGATCGTGCTTCTGGTCGTCTATTCCTTCAACGAATCCAAGCTCGTCACGGTCTGGGCCGGATTCTCGACCAGATGGTATTTCGAGCTGTTCAACAATCGCGGGCTGCTCGACGCGGCCTGGGTGACGGCGCGGGTCGCGCTCGTTTCGGCCACGGTCGCCACCGTGCTCGGCACGCTGGCGGCTCTGGCGCTGACCCGCTACACCCGGTTTCGCGGGCGGGTGCTGTTTTCCGGCATGGTGTTCGCGCCGCTGGTGATGCCGGAGGTGATCACCGGGCTGTCACTGCTTCTGCTTTTCGTGGCGATCGGTTTCGATCGCGGTTTCATGACCGTGACGCTCGCCCACATCACCTTTTCCATGTGTTTCGTCGCGGTGGTGGTGCAATCGCGGCTGTTGACGTTCGACCGCTCGCTGGAGGAGGCGGCGATGGATCTTGGCGCGCCGCCGGTCAAGACCTTCTTCGCCATCACCCTGCCGGTGATCATGCCGGCCATCGTATCGGGCTGGATGCTGGCCTTTACCCTGTCGCTCGACGATCTGGTGATCGCGAGCTTCACCTCCGGGCCGGGGGCAACGACCTTGCCGATGAAGATCTACAGTCAGGTCCGCCTCGGCGTGACGCCGGAAATCAACGCGGTCTGCACCATCCTGATCGCCATCGTCACGGTCGGCGTGGTCGCCGCCTCGCTTGTCAACAAGCGCCGTGAAGTGCAGCGGCGGCGCGACGCGCAGGCCGCGATGCGGTTGTCGTCGCCCCGGCCGGAGCAAGGGATCAAAGGAGCCTAGCTGCGCGGCGGGCGCAGCAGATAGATGACGAGCCAGATCGGCACGATCACCATCGAGCCCAAAACAATGTTGGGGATCGCCCAGGCAACGCCGCGCTCGATCAGCGCGAGCACGGATTCGGGCGTCAGGCCAAGATCGGCGAGGATGTCGGCGGCGGTGATGTCGAAAGCCGAAAGCCCCGCCCCGGTGATCAGCGAGACGAGCGCGATCTTGAACAGGCCGGACAGCAAGCGAAACACATTTTCCCCCGCGCGTGACACCGGCGCTCCCGCGCACCGGTCGTCGCGGCAGCGGCCCGGGAGGCTCGTCTGCCGATCGGCGCCGGGACGACATTAGCGCGATTCGCCGCCGTCAAGAAACGGTGCGCCTATTCGATCGGTTCGACCGGCGCCAGCATCGGCGACACGAAGGGCGCACTCCAGGACCCGCCGACGAAAAAGGCGGACATCTCACCGGGCGGCTGGGTGTCGCCGGCGAGTTGCCGCGGGGCGATCATGCCCGACAGAGCCAGACCGCGGCCGACATAAGGCACGATCCCGGTCAGCGAGATGGCCTGATCTCCCGATATCGCCCTGGCGGTATCGAGACGAGCGACGCCATTGGCGACCGTCGCCTTCAGTTCCGCGCTTTCGATGGGCAGATTTCCGTTGGAGACGTCGCTCAGAGGGAAGAAGCCGCCTTGCCTGGCGCGCGCGAGAAAGCCCGGCAGGTCGAGGCCGGCGATGGTGCCGGAGCCGAGCTTGACCGCTACCGAGCCGCTGGCCCTGGGCAGGAAATCCTTCCAAACCGTCACGGTGCTGTCGAGAATGACGGAGACGGTTCCTCTGGCCCGTGGCACGGGCGGGGTCAGTTGCATGGCGGTTTCAGCTTGCGCGGTGTCGATGTCGGTGGCCAGAATGCGCAGTTGCGCCGCCTTGCCGTCCTCGCGCGGCTCGATCCGCAAGCCCGCCTGCACGGTGCCGCCAAAGGCGGTCGCGTCGGAAATGTCGAAGGCGGCAAGCCCGTCCTTGACCTGGACGGTCGCGGCGACCTGGCTCATCGACAATGCGCCGGCCGTGGCCTTGTCCGCCGACAGGCGCAGATCGAGCCCCAGTTCGTGCGCGAAGGAGATGTCGATCTGTTCGTTCCAGACGATCGCCCCGCCCGGGCTCGGCGAAAAGGCCGACAGGAAGGTGTAGATGTCGAGCGTCTCGAAGGCGAGCGTGCCGGTCACGGAGGGCACCGGGCCGGCAAAGGACAGATCGATCGCGCCCATGCCGGGATTGCCGCCGAAAACGATCTTGGCGTCCTCCACCTTGAGCCGGCTCATGTCGCCTATAACGCGGCCGGAAACGGAGGCCGCGCCGACGGCGCTGCCCGGTGATATTTCGGTTTGCGACCATTCCAGCACACGACGCAGCGACGGCGACGACAATGTCGTCTTGCCGTCGATGAAGCCGCTGTTGGAGAAGGTGACGAGCCCGTCATAGTCGAGGGTGAGCGGCGCGGAGGCGAGGGAAAAATCGACGCTGGCGTTGCCGCCGGCAAACAGCGCCAGCGGCTGGTTGACGGTGGATTCAATGGCAACGTTCTCCCCGCGCCAGACGGCTTTCGCCACCACGGTCAAGGCACGGTCGAGCGATGGCCAGCCGGCACGGCCCGACATGTCGGACACCAGCGTTTCCTCCGTGCCGTCGCTGTTGGCGAGCACGATCTGGCCGTCGACGAACTCGACCGTGCCGAGCGCGTCTTTCGGTATCAGGCTGGTATCGGGGGCGGCGGGATTGGCTTCCACGAGCGCGCGCGTGGCGTTGATCGCCCGCGTGATGCGCCCGCCGCGCGTGCCGGCCGGCAACGGAAACGGGCCCGGTGTCTGTTTGAGCCGCAACCGCGGGCGCACCAGCACCATTTTGGAAAAGGACACTTCGCCGCCAAGGGCGGCGATCGCCGACAGGTCGAGTTCGACCCGCTCGGCCTGAAGGACGGGAGGCGCGTTGGGCTCGCCCCACTCCAGGAAGGCGACGTCGGCGAGATCGGCCCGCAAAACCGGCCACACGTCGATGCGTGGCGTGCCGCGCAAGACGACGCGATAGCCGGTCCAGTTGCCGATTTCCTGGGCAATGCGATTGCGCACAAGCTGGGTCGAGGCGACATAAGGCAGCGCGGCCAGGACGACGAGCACGGCCGCCATGCCGGCAACAACGATCCAGATGCCTCTTCGTGCCCGTCGCGATCGCATCCGTGTTGCTCAACTCCTGCTCTCGCACCGCCAGCGGTTCACGCGCCGTCCGGTTTGCACGAGGCTCCATGCCATTTCAAGCCATTGTGGCCGGGCGATGGCGCGGCCCGGGATGGCGACCATGGCGCCTTGCCCTCTTGCGGCGCCCAATGCATAACCGCGCGACGACAATTGGAGGATCTCGATGTCTCGGACAGACCCGCTTTGGACCCCATCGCCCGACGCTGTCCGCAGGGCACCCATCATGGCATTCATGGCCGACGCATCCAAGCGTGCCGGCCGGGTCTTCAACACTTATGAAGAGTTGCATGCCTGGTCAGTCGAGGATCGCGAGGCGTTTTGGTCCCTGCTCTGGGATTTCTGCGGGGTCGTCGGCCAAAAGGGTGAACGGATGCTCGTCAATGGCGAGCGCATGCCGGGCGCCGAATTTTTTCCCGACGCGCGTTTGAACTTTGCCGAAAACCTGCTCGGCGGGAGCGGCCCCGAGGAAGCGATCGTGTTTCGCGGCGAGGACAAGGTGGAGCGCCGCCTGTCGTGGGACGATCTGCGCGCGCTGGTATCCAGGCTGCAGCAGGCGTTGCTCGACGCCGGGGTGAAGGCGGGCGACCGCGTTGCCGCGATGATGCCCAACATGCCCGAGACGGTGGCCTGCATGCTGGCGGCAACATCGATCGGCGCGATCTGGTCGTCCTGTTCGCCCGATTTCGGCGAACAGGGCGTTCTCGACCGCTTTGGCCAGATCGAGCCGGTCGTGTTCGTGGCCTGCGACGGTTACTGGTATGCCGGGAAGCGGATCGCGGTCGCCGACAAGATCGGCAAGGTGCTCGACAAGCTGCCGAGCGTGCGCCTGGCGCTGATCGTCGACTATCTCGGCGAGGCTGAAGAGGTCGCGGCAGGCTTCGATCGCGCGACGGCGCTGGAGACGGCGCTGCGGCCCTGCGCGCCGAAACCGCTATATTTCGAGCGGCTGGCCTTCTCGCATCCGCTCTACATCCTGTTTTCCTCCGGCACGACCGGCATCCCCAAGTGCATCGTGCATTCGGCCGGCGGCACGCTTTTGCAGCATTTCAAGGAGCTGCGGCTGCACGCCGGCATCGGCAAGGGCGACCGGTTGTTCTACTTCACCACCTGCGGCTGGATGATGTGGAACTGGCTGGCGTCAGGCCTTGGGGTGGGCGCCACGCTGCTGCTTTACGACGGCTCGCCGTTCTATCCCGACGGCAACGCGCTATTCGACTATGCCCAGGCCGAGAAGATGACCTATTTCGGCACCTCGGCGAAATTCATCGATTCGGTGCGCAAGGCGGGGCTGCAGCCGATCGCCACGCATGACCTCTCCACGGTGCGGGGGATTTCGTCGACCGGCTCGCCGCTGTCGCCGGAAGGATTCGACTTCGTCTATTCGGGCATCAAGGCCGATGTGCACCTGGCCTCGATCTCGGGCGGCACGGATATCGTGTCGTGTTTCGTTTTGGGTGTGCCGACGCGGCCGGTCTGGAGCGGCGAGCTCCAGGGTGCGGGGCTCGGCATGGCGGTCGACGTGTGGGACGATGACGGCCGGCCGGTGCGCGGCGAAAAGGGCGAGCTGATTTGCTCGCGGGCGTTTCCGTCAATGCCGATCATGTTTTGGAACGATCCCGACGGCGCCAAATATCATGCCGCCTATTTCGACCGGTTCGACAATGTGTGGTGTCACGGCGATTTCGCCGAACGCACCAAGCATGACGGCTTCATCATTCATGGGCGCTCGGACGCCACGCTCAATCCGGGCGGGGTGCGGATCGGGACAGCCGAGATCTACAACCAGGTCGAGCAGATGGACGAGGTAATCGAAGCGATCTGCATCGGCCAGGACTGGGACGACGACGTGCGTGTGGTGCTGTTCGTGCGGCTCGCCGACGGCGTCGTTCTCGACGAGGCGCTGGAAAACCGCATCCGCACCAAGATCCGCACCGGCGCCAGCCCGCGGCACGTGCCGGCCCGCATCGTGGCGGTCAAGGACATCCCGCGCACCAAGTCGGGCAAGATCACAGAACTGGCCGTCCGCGACGTGGTGCATGGCCGCGCGGTGAAGAACAAGGAGGCCCTCGCCAATCCGGAGGCGCTGGCCTATTTCGCGGGGCTTTCGCAGCTGCAAAACTGAGCCGCGCATGGTTAGCAAACGGTGAAGTCGAAATTTACCTAAGTGGAAGAAGTGGTACACTTCGGTAAATATCGAGCCGCCCCGGTAAGATTTTGTTAAGGGATGACGCCGATAGTCGTGCGTAACTTGAGGGTGCTGTTCCAGGCCGATTGGCGGGCGCCCGCATTTGCTCAAGTCCTCGCGTGACAGCCCGAATTCTAATAAGGCGTCCTATTGGGCGCCTTCTTTTTTGTCGGGTTGGCGGAGCAGGCTCACATCGTCGCGTCGGCATCGCGCATCAGGGCGCGGGACAGCAACACAACCGGTACCAGCGCTGTGAGAATGATGAGCAGGGCTGCCACGGCGCCGTCCTCGACAACACCGCGCGAGGCGTTTTCGTAGACATGTGTGGCGAGCGTCGAAAACCCGAACGGGCGCAGCAAAATGGTGGCGGAAAGCTCCTTCATCGTGTCGACGAAGACGAGAACGGCCGCGGTTGCGAGCGCCGGCTTCAGAAGCGGAAACAACACCTTGCGGGCGCTGGCCGTCGGCGTGTGCCCCAGGCTGCGCGCCGCCTCGTCGAGATGGGGCGGCAGTTTTTCGAGCCCGGAGCGAATTGCGCCCTCGGCCAGAGCCAGGAACCGGACGGTGCAGGCGATGATCACGGCAGCCGCCGTGCCGCTCAGCAACAGCCCGGTCGACAGGCCGAGATAGGTGCGCGCAAAGGAGTCGACGGCGTTGTCGAGTCGGGTCAGCGCGAACAGAAGGCCCAGAGCGAGCACGGTTCCCGGAAGCGCATACCCGCTGGCCGACAGCCGCGCCACCACGCCGACGGCGGCCGTGCGCGATAGGCGGGTCGCGTTGACCAGCACCAGCGCTATCGCGACCGTGACGAGCGCGGTGCAGCTGGCGGTGAACACGCTGGTGACGAACGCCTGCTGGAGCGCGGGCTCGGCGAGTTGGTCCAGGCGCCGCGCCGCGTAGCCGCAAAACACATAGGCCGGGATGCCGAATCCGGACAGAACCGGAAAGAGGACGGCCATCGTGGCCAACCATTTGCGCGCGCCGTCGAGCCGCACCCGTGGCGGCCGGGCTTTCATGTGCGTCGCCCTGGCGCCGTGAAAGCGCTGGTTGCGCCGCGCCATACGCTCGGCATAAAGCAGCGCCAGCACCAGAAAGAGCATGACGGTCGATATCTGGGCCGCGCCTTCGAGGCTGCCGCGATTCAGCCAGGTGGTGAAGACGGCGATGGTCAGCGTGTTGACGCCGAGATACTCGGCCGCGCCGATATCGTTGAGCGTTTCCATCAGGACCAGCGCGCAGCCGGCGATGATGGCCGGCCGTGCAACCGGCAGGAGAATGCGGAAAAAGACGCGCACCGGGGCGGCGCCCAGCGTGCGGGCGACGTCGGCGATGTTGCGACCCTGCATCAAAAAGACGACGCGCACGGTCAGGTAGACGTATGGAAACAGCACCGACGACAGGACGATGGCGGTGCCGGTCGTGGAGCGGATGTCGGGAAACCAGTAGTCGCGCGCCGACTGGAAGCCGAACAGGGCGCGCACGGCCGTCTGAACCGGACCGGTGAACAGGAAGAACTCGCCGAATGCGTAGGCGGCGAGATAGGGCGGCACGGCAAGCGGGAGAACGAGAGCCCAGGCGAGAAGCCGGCGCAAGGGAAAGTCGTAGGCGACGACCAGCCAGGCGCAGGTGACGCCGATCGTCGCGGTGCCGACGGCCACCATGGCAAGCAGCGCCAATGTGGTCGCGGTGGCGCCTGGCAGCACGTTCCTGACGAGATGCGGCCAGTCTTCGCCCGCGCCCGTCAGGGCGATCGCAATCACGACCGCAATCGGCAGGACGGCGAGCCCGGCGATGACGATGGCAGGCAAGAGCGCGGCAACATGCCGGTCGCGACGGGCGACCGGCGCGGCGGCGATGACATCATGCGAGACCGTTTGCGCCGTCATGATCCCTCGCGTCTCCCCGGGCCGGCCATAAACGTCATGCAAACAGGGCCGGATCGGCGATCCGGCCCTGTTTCGTCAGTGGCGCTGTGGCGCTCAGCTTGCCGGGCCATCCTGAAACCCGGTCGTGTCGACCAGTTCGGACGCGGTCTTGCGGTTGTTGGCGATCTCGCCGAGCGGCAGCGGATCGGGCTTGATCTCGCCGAAGCCCTTGACGATGTCCGACGGCTCCGTGCCGGGGCCGATCGGATATTCGAAGACCTGCTCGGCATAGATCTCCTGACCCTTGGGGCTCGCCAGGAATTCCATCAGCTTCACGGCGTTGTCCTTGTTGGGCGCATGCTTGGCCAGCGCCATGCCGGAAATGTTGACATGGGTGCCGCGGTCCTCGCCGTTCGGAAACAGGACCTTGATCGACTTGGCCCAGTCCTTCTGTTCCGGCTCCTTGTCGTTGGTCTGCATCAGACCGACATAATAGGTGTTGCCGATGCCGATATCGCATTCGCCAGCATAGATCGCCTTGGCCTGGGCGCGGTCGTTGCCGTCCGGCTTGCGGGCGAGGTTGTTCTTCAGGCCGGTCAGCCAGGTCCTGGTATAGTCCTCGCCGTGATGGGCGATCATGGAGGCGAACAGCGCCAGATTGTAGGCGTGCTGGCCGCTGCGGATGCAGATCTTGCCCTTCCATTTCGGATCGGCGAGCTCCTCATAGGTGATGGTGTCCTGCCCGACACGGTCCCTGGAGGCGTAGACCACGCGGCCGCGCGTCGTCAGGCCGAACCAGTGGCCCTCGGGGTCGCGGTATTGCGCGGGGATGTTGGCGTTGATCGCCTCGTCGGAGAGCGGCTGGGTGATGCCCTTTTCCTTGGCGTTGGACAGACGGCCGATATCGACGGTGAAAATCAGGTCGGCCGGCGAGTTGACCCCTTCCGCCTCGATCTTTTCCTCCAGCCCCTTGTTCAGGAACAGCACGTTGGCGGCGATCCCGGTCTGCTCGGTGAAGGCGTCGAGCAGCGGCTTGATCAGGTCCGGCTGGCGGTAGGAATAGATGTTGACCTCGCCATCGGCCAGCGCCGGGCCGGCCAGGAAGGTCAAGGCGAACGCGGCAATGCCGGCGCTGCGGAAGCGATGGATCGCATGGGGCATTGAAATCAGGCTCCTCCTGATGGGGGATTGCTTGGTTCTACGGCAGGACGCCAGATCCGGCCGCAATTATCCCCTATTGAGACAAAGAGGCGCTGACGTCAAGAAAAAAGCGATAAAAATCAATAGTTTAGAATTATTCTAAACTGGAATTGTCAAGTATTGGAAATTGCTGCCTTCCTGCCTCAAGTTTTCCCGGCGCGCATGAAACCAGAGCCGTTTGTCCCCAAGCGGAATCGTCTGACCGTCGCAATTCCGCACAACGGCCAGGAGCGCGCGGCGACGCGGTGGAGGCAGTGTGAGCCGCGCGCGACGCTGCATGGGGCTCGAAAGACCAGGGCCGGGCGAATGCGGTACGGCAGGACCGGCTCTTGCGCCCGGCATCGCGAGCGTGGACGGATGCGGTCGAGACCGTGCCGGATCAGTCGGCCAGAACGCGGGTCGAGGGGAAGCACACCTCGACAAGCGTGCCTTCGCCGGGCGTCGAGTGGATCGAGAAATTGGCCCGGTTGGCTTCCACCATCGCCTTGGTAAGCGGCAGGCCCAGTCCGGTGCCGTCACTGCGTTTGCGTTTCAGCGAATTGATCTGCTTGAAGGGCTTGAGTGCCTGTTCGATCTCGGCGCGGGACATGCCCACACCGGTGTCGCGCACGCGCATGACCACGTCGCCGGTCGCCTCATAGGCGGTGGAGACGATCACCTGGCCGCCGGGCGGCGTGAAACGGACCGCGTTCGACAACAGGTTGAGCGCGATCTGGCGGATGCTGCGCAGATCGGCCACGACATCGGGCAGGTGCGCGGGATAGCTGGAGCGGATGATGACGCGTTCGCGGTTGGCCTGCGGCTGCATCATGGCCACGATCTCGGCCAGCGTCTCGTTGAGCGGCACCGCCTCGTAGGCGAGTTCCTGCTCGCCCGCCTCGATCTTGGAGATGTCGAGCAGGTCGTTGACAAGGTCGAGGACGTGATTGCCCGAGCGGTTGATGTCGCGCAGGTAGTCGCGGTAGCGCTCATTGCCGATCGGACCGAATTTTTCGTCGAGGATCAGTTCCGAAAAGCCGATAATGGCGTTGAGCGGCGTGCGGATCTCGTGACTGACGCGCGCCAGAAAATCGGTTTTTTGCGAGGAGGCCGTTTCGGCGAGCGCGCGCGCCTTGGTCAATTCCTCCTCGGCGCGTTTCCATTGCGTGATGTCGCGCATCACGGCGCAGAAACCGCCGGCGGGCAGCCGGCCGATGGTCATGAACAGCGGGATGAAACGGCCCTGCGCCTCGCGCCCGATCACCTCGCGGCCATCATTGAGGACGCTGGCGACGCCGTTTTCCGACAGGCCCTGCAGATAGTCGCGGGCCGCCTTCTGGCTCTCCACGGCAAACAGCGACACGAAGGGCTTGCCCGTCATGTCGGCGGCATCATAGCCGAACAACGCCTCGGCGGGTCGGTTGAGCGAGCGGATCGTGCCGTTGTCGTCGATCAAGACGATGCCGTCGGTCGCGGTATCGAGGATGGTGCCCATTTCGGCCACGCGCGCGTCGGCGAGCGCGATGTCGGAGGCCGGATCCTGTTCGGCCGGCCGCTCGAGCGGCGTCAGGGCCAGAAGCAGCGCCTTGCGCTCACGCCAGGGCACCGACTGGAGATGCGCCCGGACCGGAAATTCGCGGCCATCCCTGGTCCGCAGCATGGCGGCGCCGTCCTTGTCTTTGTCCAGCGTCTCGTAGTGCTCGACAAACAGCGCGCCGAGCCCGCCGGCTTCGTCGAGATCGTCCAGCGAGGCATAACCGGTCATGTGCCAGAAGGCCGGATTGCCGAAGTGCAGAACGTCGCCGGAATGGACAAGCAGCGCGATCGGCAGCTTGGCAAATACCGACACGTCGACCTGGCGCGCCTGGTCGTTGGCGCCCGCCGCGGCGAAGGCGGACGGCACGATTGCGGTCGCTGGCCGGTCTGCGGGCTGCTCGCGCGTTTGTGCTGCGATCGGTTGCGCGGGCATGTCGCCGGATGATGCCGTCTCGCGCGCGCTGTCGGCGTCGGGCGGGACGGCGTCGCCGGCGCCGGCAGCCGGTCGCGCGGCGCCCGCATCCTTGCCGGCGGTTTCGCTGTCGCCGGGCGGGGTTTCGCCGTCGGTTTCGGGATGCGCGGTTGTGCGCGGGCCGACAGCGGACGAGGCGTCAGCGCGGCCGTCGGCGCTGGAACCTTCGGTCCGACCGGTTTCGTCCGGGCGCTGCGCGTCGGCGACCCTACGGTCGTCATTGTCGGCGGGAGGCCGGGTCTCGGACGACGAGCCGTCTTCCACATTCTCCGGCAGCGCACGCTCGCCGGTCACATCCTTGAGACGGTCGCCGATTTCGCGGAACGCGTCATGCTCGCTCGATGACAGCGTGCGCGCAACCGGGCCGGTGCGCCGCGTTTCCAGATGAACGATCTTTTCACGACCATCGACCGCGGACGCCTCCGTGTCTCCATCGTCTGCCGGTCGGTCGGTCGTGTCCGCGCCGACAGCGGAGGCAGGCGCGCGGGGGGGCTCCTGTACCTCGTCGCCGGCCGGCGTTTTGTCCGCGGGCGCGAGGCCGCGCGATTGCGGATCGACCGCCGCGTCGGCCATGCGGGCGATGCCGAAACCGCGAAATCCCTCGAACTGACGCTCGCGCCCGTAGATCGGCAAGGCCGCCAGGTCGACGGGAATATGCAGCGCGGTGCCCTCGACCGGCCACAAGACCGTCTTGCCGGACCAGGTGTCGCGCCGCGCCAGCAGGCCGGCGATTTCGCCATCGGGGTCAAGCCCGTAGCGTTGCGTCAGGTCCGAGAAGTCGCGGCCCGCGATCGCGTCGACGGGCATATGCACCGCGTCGGCGAAGTCCTCCGCGATCATGCTGATGCGCCCGTCGGCATCGGTGCGCCAGACAAAACGCAGCGGACCCGAGCTTTGCAGGGTCTCAAGCAGCGCGGCGTCGTCGGGCGGCGATGTCTCGGGCTCGCCGTCATCCGCCGCCTCACGCGGCGGTTCGGGCGTTGCCGGCGTGCCGGCGTAAGGAGCCTTGTCGGCGGCGCCCTGCGACCGCGCCGGGCGATCCGTGTCGAAATACCACCGGTCAACCTGACCGCGACCGTTTGCCCCGACGGGCCGATCCTCCGGTGCGGCGGTCTCGTCTGCGTCGAGCGCATCGTCGCCAACCGCGGCGAACACGTCTCCGGGCCCGTCGTCGACTAAGGCCGGTCCGGTTTCGGGTGCGGTATCGGGCGGGGCAGCGCGCGGGTCGGCCGGCGAATTGTCGTCGACAGAAGCGGGCGCGCCGGCCAGCGGTTCGGCGTCGTCAACCGCGATCAGCAGGTGCATGGCAGGCGCGTCCGTCAACCGGGCGATGCCGGCGGGAATGTTGCCGCTGTGCGCGGCGATCCGACGTTTGACCAGCCGGTCGCCTTCGTCGGCGACCTCCTGCACGAGGTCAAAAAGCGTCGCCGGGGCGATTTCCAGCGTGTCGAAACCGGGCGCGGCGGCCAGCACGGTGCCGTTTTCGTCGATCAGGGCGGCGAAATAGCCGGCTTCGGTGAAACCCGATATGGCGCGCCGCTGCACCGTTTCTGGGTCGCGCGCGGTTGCCGCCGGCGCGGGGGCGGCGAGCAGGATCGCCCGTTCTCCATCCGGCAGGTCGAGGCCGGTGGCCAGGAACGTGACCGCGCGGCTGGTGCTGCCGCTGGACAGGCGCAGAGCAAGCGGTCGTTCTCGGCCGATCTCGGGAAAGCCGGGCGTGGCGGCGATCTGACGGCGTTGCGCGACGGTCAGCCCGGTTTCGGCGCCCAGGATCGCCTCGATGTCGGGGTAGCCGAACAGTTTTGCGCCGGGACCATTGGCCCAGATCACCTCGCCGATATCGGCCGAAAGTATAGCCAGCGCGTCGCCGGCGGCGAAACGGGAACGGACCTCGTCCATTACGGCGATATCTATGAACGAGTAGTCGCTGGACGCCATACGCATCAATCCGAATTCGCTGGAACCCGCCCCGGTGTTAAGAGTTCGTTAATAAAAGAGACCACCGCGAACGTCCACAATTTGGGGCGGTCTGGCGAGCGGAATCTGGCTGGTTGGTTAACCTGATCCGCTGGAATGCTGCAATGCAGCAATCATGTTGCAATGCACAATCAAATGCGCTATATTGAAGATGAAGCGGCCTGTTTTGTCTTGCATCGGGTCGCAGTCACTTGAAGAGGAGATCCTCCATGTCGAAAACCGCCAAAACCGCAGAAACGATCGAATTCCCCACTTTCGACGCTGAAAAAGCCACCGACCAGCTCCGCTCATTCGCCGAAAAGAGCCTCGA
Source organism: Nitratireductor sp. (assembly GCA_039973095.1). Classification (GTDB taxonomy): domain Bacteria; phylum Pseudomonadota; class Alphaproteobacteria; order Rhizobiales; family Rhizobiaceae; genus Mangrovimarina. The sequence goes on from JBDWLQ010000018.1 coordinate 56,619, forward strand.
GCAGTCGAAGGACGCCTACGCCAAGTTCAAGGCCGGTGCCGAGGACGCGCAGAAGACGCTGGAAACAAGCTTCGAGACCATGAAGCAGGCCGGCGACGAAGTGTCGCTGAAGGCGGTCGCCGCGATGCGCGCCAATGCCGAGGCCGGCTTCGGTCATCTCGAAGCGCTGATCGGCGCCAAGACCATCTCGGAGTTTGTCGAGCTGCAGACCGGCTTCGTGCGCAAGAATGTCGAGATGCTGGTCGATCAGGCCAAGGATATGCAGGCTGTGTCGTCGAAGGCCGCCGAAGACATCGCCAAGCCGGTCAAGACCGCGTTTGAAAAGACCATGAAAGACATCAAGGCCGCGTGATCCGGCCTATCGATGCGCGGCGGCAAGCCGCGCCGATCCCTTCGCGGGCGCACCGTGGAAAAAGGCCGGTTTCAGCCGGCCTTTTTCATGCGTTCAAACGGCATGCCCGCCCTTGCATTCGGGGGAATTTGACCGTATTGCACTCCAGCCTTTCGCAAGAGGCGCCGTGCGGTTGTAGCTCAGTTGGTTAGAGCGCAGGATTGTGGCTCCTGAGGTCGGTGGTTCGAATCCACCCAACCGTACCATTTTTCAAAAACCCTGACAGCCCGGGCATTTGCCCTTTTGCCTCACGCTTGGCGCGCAGTCGCGTCTTGGCTCGGTTTGCCGGCCGCAGAGGGCAAGCAGCCTATCTCCATCCGCGGCGCTGGTGCGCCCCCTCACGGCAAATCCAAAGGTCAGCTTCGGGCCCTAACCGGTCGATTTCATGGAACTGTGATAGCCTATTCCGCGAATGGTCGAGGAGGGCAATCCAGATGGCCAACGGCCCGACGAATGCTCGGAATTTCGCGGAACGTTATCAATCCGTCCTTGTGCCGGTAATCTTCGAACCCTGGGCGCGGGAGCTGATCGATCGCGCGGCGCTCCAGGGCGGGGAGAACGTGCTCGATCTCGCCTGCGGCACCGGCGTTGTGACACGGGAAATCGCAAAATCGGGCCTATCGACCGGAAGTCTGACTGCCGCCGATCACAATGGGGACATGCTTGGTGTGGCGCGCGACCTGGCCGCGCGGCTCGGGCAAAAGGCAGAATGGGTTGAAGCCGATGCGGGTGATTTGCCGTTTGAGAGCGACCGTTTCGATGTCGCCTTCTGCCAGCAGGCCCTTCAATTCTTTCCGGACCGTCCCGCGGCGTTGCGTGAATTGCGTCGTGTCATGAAACGTGGCGGGAAGGTCATTTTTTGTGTTCAGAAGGACTTGTCCGTCAATCCACTGCTCAAGTCGCAGGCGGCAGCGCTGGACAAGCATGTCGGCCCGCAGGCCGGGGCGGCTGTACGCGCGATCTGCAGCCTGCCGGACGCGGACGAAATTCGAGAGCTTTTTGAAGGTGCCGGGTTTCGCGACGTCACAATCGAGACGGTGAGCCTGATGCTCGGCCATCCCGATGGCAGAGCCTTTGCGGCAGGCGCCATGGGTGGGATGCATACGGGCGACAAGCTGTCCGAACTCGCCGAAACCAGTATCGAAATGGCGATTGACGAGTTCCTTGCCGGGCTGGGCGATTACCTTGATGGAAAGGCGTTGCGCTTTCCGCATGTCTCAAACGTGATTTCCGCACGCGCCTGATTTCGCTGCGACCCGATCCGACCCGGCCTGTGCGAGTTCGGCGGCTCAACAGGAGCGGCAAGGCATGTTTGGTTGTCCTTGAGCGAAAACCGACGCGAGATTGCGAAGGTAGGCGGTGCTCACCCGCTGCACCCTGGCGCACGGACGGTGCGACGGCCTTGCCTGACGTTGCCACAAAGAAAAGGCCCGCCGGGGAGGAACGGCGGGCCTTCTAACGTCGGACGGCGCGAAATGGGAGGAGGAGCGCGCCGCCCGCTACCGGCGGGCAGGGAGGAGGAAACCCGCCGGAATTCCGGATCTAGAGGGTCCTGCGCGCGACCACCGGGATTTCGGCGCGATTAAGGCCGATATCGTGCAGTTCGCGGTCGCTGAGGCGGTTGAGTTCGCTCACCGCATGCCGGTACCGGCGCCAGTTGCGATAATTGTGAATAAGGCTCACGGCGGTTGCCCTTTCTGCGTGTCAAATCTGATGACCGGTAGATAGGTGTGCGCCGCACAAACAAAAGCCTCGTTTGTGCATGGCAGGTTTGCGCCCGGCGCAAGCCGGCTCGCCGCCCCGAAACATCGTGCCGGACACATGGATCGGCGCCGGCATTCGCGCGGCAGGCGTGATCGGCCTATTCGAACAGCGAGCCCTGACCGCCCGGCACCGTTTTTTCGCGTGGCGGACGCGGCTTGCGGGGCGTTGCCGGTTCGCTGCCGACGATTACGGCGTCGGCTGTCGCGTCGGCGAAACGCAGCGCCACCTGATCGCCGGTTGCGAGCCCGGCGGCGCGTTTGACCGGATTGCCGTTTGCATCGCTGACCAGCGCGAAACCGCGGTCGAGCACTGATTTGTAGGACATGCTCAACAGCAGCCGTTCGGTATTGGCGAGGCCGTTCCTGCGCTGCTCGATCGTTTGCGCTATCGCCCGGTCGCGGCGGCGGGCGAGGCCCGACAGGTGCTCGCGGGCGGTCCTGACCCGGCGCAGCAGCGGATCGAAACCGAGCCGCGCGAAGGCGGTCGCCAGCCGCGTGCGGCGATCGCGCACCAGCGCGCCCTGGGCACCGGACATGCGCGTGGTGGTCTGCGCAACGGCCCGGCGCGCTTCGCCGAGGCGTCTTTCGAGCGCGACCGTCGTCAGGCGCAGCCCGCGCAGGCGCAGACGCTTGCTGTCGACATTGACCTGGAGGCCGCGCGCCAGCCTGGCGGCCGCCTCGTCGAAGCGCCGCCGCGGCAGGGCGAGAAGCTGGTCGGCCGACGGCAGGGCGCGCGCGGAGGCCCTGAGCGCCTGGCGTTTGCGTTCGCCCGTGCGCGAGATCGCGCCGGCAAGCCGCGCGGCCAGGCTGGCGAGCGTCGCCTCCAGCTCGGCCTTGACCGGCACCGCCATCTCGGCAGCGCCTGTCGGCGTCGGCGCGCGCCTGTCGGCGGCGAGGTCGATCAGCGTCCAGTCGGTCTCGTGGCCGACGGCCGAGATCACCGGGATCTGCGAGGCCGCGACCGCGCGCACCACCGCCTCGTCGTTGAAGCCCCAAAGATCTTCCAGGCTGCCGCCGCCGCGCGCCACGATGATGATGTCGGGCCGGCCTGCTCCGGGAGCGAGCCCGTTGAAGCCTGAAACGGCGTTCGCCACCTCCTGGCCGGAGGTCTCGCCTTGCACGCGCACCGGCCAGACGACCAGATGCAGCGGGTAGCGATCGGAAATGCGATGCAGGATGTCGCGGATCACGGCGCCGGTCGGCGAGGTGACCACGCCGACGACGCGCGGCAAATAGGGCAGGGGTTTCTTGCGGGAGTCCTCAAACAGGCCCTCGGCGGCGAGTTTGCGCTTGCGCTCCTCCAGCAGCGCCATCAGCGCGCCGGCGCCGGCCGGCTCGAGACTGTCGATGACGATCTGGTATTTGGACGAGCCGGGATAGGTGGTGAGCTTGCCCTGGGCGATCACCTCCATGCCTTCTTCGGGCTTGATCTTGAGGCGCGAGAACGTGCCGCGCCAGACCACGGCCTCGATGCGGGCGCGTTCGTCTTTCAGCGCGAAATAGGCGTGGCCGGACGAATGCGGGCCGCGATAGCCGGATATCTCGCCCCGCACGCGCACATGGCCGAAAGCGTCTTCCACGGTACGTTTGAGCGCGACGGAAATCTCCGAAACGGTGAATTCGGCCGCATTGGTCGGGGAATCGTTCATGGCCCCATTCGCGGGATCGGCCGCCGTCAAGTCAAGCCCGCGCGGACGACGCCGTGCGACCGCGCGGCGGCGGCTGGCCGCATCGCGGGCGTTTTGCTGGTCCTTGCGGGCGCGGCTTGCCGGGCCGACAACCGCGCGCTACCGGTTGGGGACGGTCGTGCCGGCGCGCGGCCGAACGAAGCAAGGAAAAAGGGGTCTGGCATGAGCGAACGCGCCCTGTGGCAGTTGAGCGCCTGCGAACTGGCCGAGGAGATCGCGGCCAAGCGGGTTTCGGCCGAGGAGGCCGTCACCGCCAATGTCGAGCGCATGCGTGCACGCAACGGCGCCATCAACGCCGTGGTCGACGATCTCGGCGATGCCGCGGTCGAGGAGGCGCGACAGCTCGATGCGAGGATGGCGGCGACGGGTGCGCCGGTCGGACCGCTGCATGGCGTGCCGGTGACGATCAAGGAAAATGTAGACCAGAAGGGGCGGGCGACGCCGAACGGGGTCGCGGCCTTCAAGGATATCATCGCTCCGGACGACGCACCGGTGGTGAAGAACCTGAAAAAGGCGGGCGCGATCGTGATCGGGCGCACCAACACGCCCGAATTCTCCTTCCGCGCGACCACCGACAACGAGCTGCACGGGCGCACGCTCAACCCCTGGGCGGACTGGGCCTCGCCGGGCGGTTCGTCCGGCGGCGCCTCGGCGGCGGTGATGTCCGGCATGGGCGCGCTCGCCCACGGCAACGATATCGGCGGATCGCTGCGTTTCCCGAGCGCGGCGACCGGCGCGACCACGGTCAAGCCGGGTCTCGGTCGGGTGCCCGCCTACAATCCGTCGGCCAGGGGCGAGCGCGGACTTCTGGCGCAGATCATGTCCGTTCAGGGGGTGATCGCGCGCGAGGTGCGCGACGTACGCGCCGGGCTGAAGGCGCTGATCGCCTATGATCCGCACGATCCGTGGATGGTGCCGATGCCGTTCGAGGGACCGGTCGAGGCGGGGCCGCTGCGCGTCGCGGTCACGCGCGATACGTTCGAGTTCGATCTGCATCCCGCCGTCGAGGCGGCGATCATGAAGGCGGCCGACTGCCTGGCCGACGCCGGTTACGAGATCGTGGAGATCGACCCGCCGCTGGTACGCGAATGCGGCGAAATCGGCTACCGCGCGTTGATGGGCGAGGTGCACGCGCTGATGGGGGCGGATATCGAAAAATATGGCAGCGACACGATCAAGCGCATCTTCAAGGACTATTTCTCGCTGTTCGCGCCGTTCGAGGGTGTGGAACTGCTGGAGGCGATGGCCAAGCGGGCTCACTTCACGCGTCAATGGCTACTGTTCATGCAAGACTATCCGCTGGTGCTGACCCCGTTCCTGACCGGGCCGGTGTTCGGCTGGAACCGCGACGCCGAAGGCGTCGACGGCGCGATGGAGGTGCTCGGCAAGGCGCATTATTCCTTCGCGATGAATTTCATGGGCCTGCCGGCCGGCAATATCGCCGCCGGTTTCCATGGCGGCCTGCCCATCGGTGTGCAGATTGTCGGGCGGCGCTTCCGCGAGGATATGGTGCTGGACGCCTGCGAGGCGGTCGAGGCGGGTGTCGGCGTGATGGCGCACAAATTGTTCGCGCGCGGGGACTAGCTCACGTCTTGCCGGCGATCTCTTCGCGGGCAAGGCGGACGAGCGCGCCGACCGATCCCAGTTCGGCGAGTTCTGGACGGCAGCTCAGATAGACCTCGGTGCCGAGATCGGCGTCGACCTTCAGGCGCAGCATCGACAGCCGGGCGTCCCGGCCGACCTCGCCGTCGAAGACCACGCCGAGGCCGAGGCCGGCCGCGGCCGCTTCCTTGACCATTTCGCGACTGCCGAGACTGGCGGCAATGCGCGGCTTGATACCGGCCTTGCGCATGGCGTTCATGAAGACGGCGCGGGTGACGGACCGTTCCTCGCGGACCAAAACCGGCCATCGCTCGAGCATTCGCGGCTCGATTTCGGCCTCTCCGGCCAGAGGGTGATCGGAGCGGGCGACGAGGACGAGGTCCTGGCGTCCGAGCGGCAGGTTGAAAAGCTGTTTGCGGCAGGCAAGCTGCGAGGTGACGATGACGTCGACCCGGTTGCCGTCGAGGTCGTCCATCAACTCGTTGGTATTGCCATCCTGCAGCACGAGGTCGATGCCCGGGTAGCGGCTGGAATAGAGCGCAAGCAGGCCGAGGATCGTTGCCGGCGTCGAAACGCCGACCCGCAGCTGGCCGCGCATCAGCGCGCGCGTTGCGGCCACGCTGTGCTGCATCTCTTCGAGCAGATGCAGGACGCGCGGCACCAGGGCGAGCAGGTGCCGGCCTTCAGCGGTCAGTTCCACGCGCGCGCCGCCACGCAGGAACAACAGCGCGCCAAGCGCTTCCTCAAGCCCCTTGATCTGCACCGTGACCGCCGGCTGGCTGACGCCCAGATGCTGGGCGGCCTGGGAAAAACTGCCGGTCTGGGCGACGGCGCGGAAGGCGCGCAACTGGGTGAAATTCATCGCGGCGTTACCTGCTTGTCATAAACGAATTTCATAAAACGGTCATCGCAATTTACTAATCCTTATCAGGCCTTCCCCGCAAGGCGCCTTTTTCGACAAGAGCGCGCGACCCGCGCCTTCGTCCCCGCAACAGGAGCAAACCAATCATGAAAAACGGATCTATCGGCCTTTTCGTCGCCGGTGCGATGCTCGCGCTGTCGTCGACCACGGCGCTTGCAACCACCCAGGTGCATTTCTGGCACGCCTTTTCGCCCGACATCAAACTCGGCAAGGTGCTGGCCGGCTATGCCGAGGCGTTCAACGCCAGCCAGGACGATTACGAGATCGTGCTGACCTATAAGGGCACCTATGACGACACCATCAACGCCACGATCGCTGCGGTGCGCGCGGGCAAGCAGCCGGCCATCGCCCAGGTCCACGGCCCGGCCGTGCCGACGCTGATCTTCTCCGATGCGGTGGTGCCGGTCGACCAGGTGATGGCCGACGCCGGCTACACGATCGAATGGGAGCGCTTCATCGAACCGGTGATGGCGATGTACCAGTTCGAGGGCAAGCAGATGGCAATGCCCTTCAACACCTCCACGCCGCTGATGTGGTACAATGCCGACGCGTTCGAGAAGGCCGGCGTCGCCGAGGTGCCGGCGAGCTGGGACGATCTGGAGGCGGCCGCGCGCAAGCTCAAGGACGCCGGCTACGCGTGCCCGGTGACCTCGTCGTGGCAGGAATGGGTGGTCCTGAAGAACTACACGTTCGTCGAGGACCAGCCGTTCGCCACCAAGGCCAACGGCATGCAGGATCCCGACGCCGAACTCACCTTCAACAAGACCCGTTTCGTCGATCATCTGGACCGTATCCAGGGCTGGATCAAGGACGGGCTCTACGAATATCAGGGCCGCCAGTGGACCGGCGCGCATCAGGCTTTCTACAATCAGCGCTGCGCGGTGATGCTGGAAAGCTCGGCCGGGTTTGGCGGCATCTCGCAGAACGCCAAGTTCGACTTCTCCGCCACGCTGCTGCCGGTCGAGGCCGACAACGAGACGCCGCGCAACTCCTTGATCGGCGGCGCCGGCCTGTTCCTGATGAAGGGGCTCGACAAGCCCGTCTATGACGGCGCGGCCGCCTTCTTCAATTTCCTCGCCAGTCCCGAGATGCAGTACGATTGGCACCAGAATTCCGGTTATGTGCCGATCACCGTCGACGCCTACGAACTGGCCAAGGAAAAGGGCTATTACGACGAGTTTCCGCATCAGGAACTCGCCATCAAGCAGCTGATGCGCGCGCCGAGCGACAATACGCGCGGCATTCGCCTTGGCTACATGGTCCAGGTCGACGAGATCATCAACGAGGAACTCGAAAACGTCTGGTCGATGAAAAAGAGCGCCCAGGAGGCCGCCGACGACATGGTGCGCCGCGGCAATCCGCTGCTGAGCCGGTTCGCCAAGACCGTCGAGTAACCAGTCCGGCCTCGCCGTTCTCATGCCGCCGCCGCGTCGCTCCAGGCCCGGCGGCGGTTCCTCCTCTATTTGCGGAATCACTCATGTCGGGTCGTGACAAGAAGGTCGTCTTCAAGGGCCGCGTGCTGCCCTGGCTCTTGCTGGCGCCGCAGCTCGCAGTGCTGGCCGTGTTCTTCTTCTGGCCGGCGGGCGAGGGGATCGTGCAGGCGTTTTTCCTGTCCGATCCGTTCTTCAACACGATGATTTTCGTCGGGTTCGACAATTTCCGCGATCTTGTGACATCGCCGGAATACTGGGATTCCATCCGCGTCACGCTGGTCTTTTCACTCGCCACCACGGCAACGGCGATGGGTCTGGCACTGGCGCTTGCGGTGGCCGCCGACCGCGTGTTGCACGGCTCGATGGTGTTGCGCTCGCTTGTCATCTGGCCCTATGCGGTGGCACCGGCAATCGCCGGCATGCTGTGGCTTTTCCTGTTTCACCCGGCCTTCGGCGTGCTTGCCCTTGCGCTCAGGGAACTAGGGATCGACTGGGATCCGCTGCTCGACGGCACCGACGCCATGGTCCTGATCGTCGCCGCGGCGGCCTGGAAACAGGTTTCCTACAATTTCGTCTTCTTCTTCGCTGGCCTGCAGATGATCCCGCGCAGCCTGATCGAGGCGGCCGCGATCGACGGCGCCGGACCGCTGCGGCGGCTGCGCGATATCGTGCTGCCGCTATTGAGCGCGACCAGCTTCTTCCTGCTGGTCATGAACGTGATCTACGCCTTTTTCGACACGTTCGGCATCGTCGACGCCGTCACCGAGGGCGGCCCCGGCGGCGCCACCCGCATCCTGGTCTACAAGGTCTACAAGGACGGGTTCCAGGCGCAGGACTACGGCTCGTCGGCCGCGCAGTCGATCGTGCTGATGGCGATCGTGATCGTGCTGACATTCCTGCAATTCCGCTACGTCGAACGTCGCGTCAACTACGCCTGATGGGATCATGATCGAACATACACCCCGTTTCGACGCCGCATGCTGGCTGATCCTCGCGATCGGTCTGGTGGCGATCTTCCTGCCGGTCTACTACGCGTTCGTGATTGCCTCGCAGCCCGACAGCGCGCAAAGCCTCGACCTCATGACGCCGCCGGGCGCCTATCTGTGGGAGAATCTGCGCGCGGCCTGGACCAAGGACGACCTGCAGCGCCAATTGCTGAATTCGACGGTGATGGCGCTTGGCATCACCGCCGGCAAGCTGGTGATCTCACTGCTTTCGGCGTTCGCGATCACCTATTTCCGCTTCCGTTTCCGCATGGTGGCGTTCTGGGCGATCTTCATCACGCTGATGCTGCCGGTGGAGGTGCGGATCGTGCCGACCTTCGAGGTGGTGGCCAATGTCGCCCGGCCGCTGACGTCGATCATCTCGCTGGCGGGCATCGATATCGGGCTCAACTTTTCCATGCTCGACACCTATTCCGGCCTGATCCTGCCGCTGATCGCGTCGGCAACCGCCACCTTCCTGTTTCGCCAGTTCTTTCTCGTCGTGCCCGACGGGCTGTGCGAGGCGGCGAAGGTCGACGGGGCGAGCCCGATGCGGTTCTTCTTCGACATCCTGCTGCCGATGTCGATCACCTCGATCGCGGCGCTGTTCGTGATCCTGTTCATCTATGGCTGGAACCAGTATTTGTGGCCGCTGCTGGTGACGACGCAGGCCGACATGACCACGGTGGTGATCGGGGTCGCCCGCACCCTGCCGACCGACAATGCCGACACGCGCTGGAACCTCACCATGGCCACGACGCTGCTCGCCATGGCGCCGCCGGTGCTGGTGGTGGTGCTGTTGCAGCGCTGGTTCGTGCGCGGCCTGGTCGACCAGGAAAAATAGGCTTCCGCGTCACCAGACCGGGAGCACGCCCGGCCGCTGGTGGCGCGCGCGGCCCGGCGCCGGCGTGGCGAAATCGATACCGGCCTCGTCTCCGGCGGCCGGCAAGGAAATGTTGTCGAGGCTTTCGGAGACGTGGCGGGCCAGCGCCTCGACGATCGCCGGCTGTGTCGTCTGGCCGCGAATGAGGCCGATGCGGCAGTCGGGTAGTACTCCGAACCCGTCGTTTTCGCCCAGAATCCGCATGCCGGGCCGCAGTGCGCATTCGGGCAGCACCGACACCGCCAGTCCGCTCAGCACGGAGGCGATGATGACGGTCGCGGACCAGCTCGTGAACAGGATGCGATAGTCGCGCTCCATGCGGTCGAGCACGTCGATGGCGGCGCGGCGCCACAGACAGGACGGCCGCCCGACCGCCAGCGGCAGGATGTCCTCTTCGTGCACGCAATGGTTCGACGAGGCGACCCACAATAGCGGCTCGCGCCGCACGACCTGGCCCGCGCCCTTTTCGTCGTCATGCGTCACCAGGGCGATATCGAGCAGGCCGCGCCTGACCTGCTCGATCAGATTGACCGTCGGTTCGCAGATGACTGACAGTTCCACCCGTGGGTTGGAGCGGGCGAAGCGGGCCATGATCTCGGGCAGGAAGCGGTCGGCGTAGTCGTCGGGCGTGCCGATGCGCACATGCCCTTCCAGGCTGCGCTCGTCGAAGGCGGCGATCGTCTCGCGATTGAGGCGCAGCATGCGGCGTGCATAGGCAAGCAGCTTTTCGCCGTCCTCCGAAAGCCGGTTCACGCGGCCGTGCTTTTCGAATAGCGGCCTGCCGATGCGTTCCTCGAGGCGTCGCATCTGCATCGACACCGCCGACTGGGTCCGATGGATCTCCTCGGCGGCGCGGGTAAAGCTGCCGCTGTCGGCAATGGCGATAAAAGTCTGGAGCTGGTCCAGGTCGAGCGGGGTGGCCATGGCATTACCCATCAGTGGTTTTGATCCTAAAGATTAGAAACATTCGTTCGACTGATCAATCGTTGCGTGCGAGAAATCCGGCGTCCCGTTGAAGGGTGCAACGCTCTCCAAGCGGCGGTGAATGGTCACCGCGCGAGCGGTTGTGCCCGTTCAGCGCGAAGGAGACCGCCATGACCAGGATCGACGACGAAACGATGTCCCTTGCCCCCGCCACCGCCCGGCCGCGCGTCGTGGCCGCTACGCTTCTGCGGTTCGCCGATCAGGTGGCATTGTGGTTCCGCGCCTGGAACAACCGTCGCGAAATCTACCGTCTCGGCGAGATGACGGATGCCCAGCTTGCCGATATCGGCCTGGTGCGCGGCGACCTTCACGTCGCCTATCACGCGCCAGGCGGCGTCGACCCGACCTCGGTTCTCGGCACCATGGCGCAGGCGCGCCGCCGCCAGATCGAAGAAGGCGCGCGGCTGGTCCACTGACCGGCTCGAACCGTTTCCCGCAGGCCAGACACTCCCGCCGGCTTTCCCCCCGGCTCTGCCTGCTCACTGCCCGGCCTCTCACCCCGCGGAGGCCGGGCTTTTTCGTGGCGGGCCGAACACCCGGAGCGTCGGTCTCAGCGATGCCGGTCCATGCCGCGCAGGAACTGGTCGAACACCGATTCCATGCTCTTTTGATACTCGTCACGGGTCTGACGGCCGGTTTCGAACATGTCGCCGAAAAGATCGTCATAGGGCGTGCGCGGCCGGCCGCTCGGATTGGCGCGCGGGCGCCGCTGCGCCGGCTCCGGCTCCGGCGCTTCGGTCGTACGCGGTCGCGCGCCGCGCATCATCTCCTCGAAGATGCGCCCGAGCGGGTTGTCGTCCTGCGCCTGCCGTTCCTGTTCGCGCGGCTGCGGTCGCTGCCGGGGCTGCTGCTGCATGGCGCCGCCGAACATGTCCTGCAGGATCTTTCCGAACGGGTTGTCGAAGGGCGAGGGCGCGGCCTGTGGATGCGGCGGCTGGCGCGGCGCGGTGCCGCTCTCGCCGGCGCCCTGGCGCATCATCTCGGCGATAATCTCGCCGAGCGGATTGCCCGGCCCGCCGAAACCGGCGGCGCCGAAATTGGGCTGTACCGACTGGCCGCGCATGCCGCCGTCCAACTGGCCGGTCGACTGTTTGAACAGGCCCCCCATCACCATCGCCGCGATGACGGGCAGCATCTGCCTGAGAACGTCCTGGCCGAGACCGGTCGCCTCGGCGGCCTGGGCGGCAACGGCGCGCGACAGCTCCTTGGAGCCGAACAAATGGCCGAGAATGCCGTTTCCGTCGGCGACGCCCTGCGCGGAGAAGGCGTTGGCGGCGTCGTCGAAATAAGGCGCGTGGCGGCCGGAGGAGAGCGCGGACAAGAAAGCGCCGACGCCATAGGGATCGGCGGCGTTGCGCTTCAGGCCCTGGCTGAAGGCCGGCAGCAGCGCCTCGAGCGCAAGCTGCGTCTGCTGCTGGCTCAGGTTGAACTGACGGGCCAGCAGATCCATGGCCTGCCCGTTCTGGGCGTTGGCGATCATGTCGTAGAGCGGCAGCATGGCGGTCTCCGGAGCGTTCTTCGCCCCAGGAGCCTATCCGAATATGGGTGACGCGCAAACGGTCCCGGCAGCTGTCCGGTGCATCGCAGAGGCCGACGAGCGGAGCTCAGTAAGCGTATTCCATGAAGACCGGTTCGATCGAGCCGCCCCAGCGGGTGTGGAAGGCGTCGATCATTTCGTCGGCCGAGGTGGTGCCGCGCGCCACCACCTCGTCGAGTGGCGACAGGAAGCTGGTCTCGTCATAGCCGTCATGGTTGCGCAGATCGCGGTTTTTCAGCCCCGTATGCGCGATCGCCAGCACCTCGCGCGCCATCTCCCGCAGGCTGTGGCCGCGGAAAATGGCGTCGATCCCTTCGCGCGGGACGGCGTCGCGCATCGCGCCGACCTCCTCGAACGACCAGTCCGCGGTGAGCGCCTCGGCGGCGTCCAGCGCCGCCTCGTCGTAGAGCAGGCCGACCCAGAAGGCCGGCAGTGCGCAGATGCGCCGCCACGGTCCGCCGTCGGCGCCGCGCATTTCCAGAAAGCGCTTCAGGCGCACATCGGGAAAAAGCGTCGACAAATGGTTGGCCCAATCGCCCATGGTGGGTACGCCGTCGGGAACGGAATTCCTGAGCGCGCCGTCCATGAACTGGCGGAAGGTGACGTGGGTGCAGTCGTGGTAGCGGTCGTCGCGGATGACGAAATACATCGGTACGTCGAGCGCCCATTCGACATAGTCGGCAAAGCCGAAATCGGGCGAAAAGCAGAATGGCAGCAGGCCGGAGCGCCGGTTGTCGGTGTCGCGCCAGATCTCGCCGCGCCAGGATTTGAGTCCGTTCGGCCTGCCATCGGTGAAGGGCGAGTTGGCGAAAAGCGCGGTCGAAAGCGGCTGCAGCTTCAGCGACACCTGCATCTTGCGGCGCATGTCGGTTTCGCTGGAAAAATCGAGATTCACCTGGATGGTGCAGGTCCGGTACATCATGTCGAGGCCCTGGCTGCCGACCTTGGGCATATAGGCCGTCATGATGTCATAGCGCGATTTCGGCATTTTCGGCGTTTCGGCCAGCGTCCATTTCGGGCTGCCGCCGAGGCCGAGGAAGCGGATGCCGAGCGGCTCGGCGATCTGGCGCAACTGGGCCAGGTGGGCGTTTCCTTCCCGGCAGGTCTGGTGCAGCGTTTCCAGTGGCGCGCCGGAGAGCTCGAACTGGCCGCCGGGCTCGAGCGAGATCGCGCCGCTGCCGGTCGGCTCCACCAGGCCGATAATATTGCCGGCGTCGATGATCGGTTCCCAGCCGAGCACGCGCTGCATGCCTTCCAGAAGCGCCTTGATGCCGTTCTCGCCGCCATAGGGCACCGGGCTGTTGCCGTCGGCGTAGAAGGGGAATTTCTCGTGCTCGGTGCCGATGCGCCAGTCGGCGCGGGGCTTGTTGCCCTGGGCGAGGTAATCGACGAGCTCGTCGACGGTTTCGATCGGGCGAAAATCGGTCGTGTCACGCGCCATGAAAGCTTCCCAGGCAAGGATGTGGCCGAATTCGCGCCGGCGGGCGAGTGATGGCCGAGGCGGCAGGCGCAATCAAGCAAAAAAACCTGACCGGTGGTTCAAAGGCGCTTGATCGCCGGGGCGCTCAGCGCGTCCACTGCCCGATGTCGTTGCTTTCGCCGATCAGCGCCAGGCCGTGGGCGATCGACAGCAATTCGCCGCCGCTTTCGATGCGCGAGGCGTCGAAGCGGCGCGAAAACATGCCGCGCACGGCCGGGACAAAGGAACTGCCGCCGGTGAGGAAGACCTTGTCGACCGCGCCGGCCTGCGTGTCGGTGCAGGTCAGTACCTCGTCGAGCGCTGCCTCCATGCGCGCAAGATCGCCGGCGATCCAGGTCTCGAAGTCGGCGCGTCTGACGGTCTTGCGGCCGGCCGCGCCCAGCGGCGCGAAGTGGAACTCCGCCTCCGTCGCCTCCGACAGCGCCATCTTGGTTGCCGCGATCGCCTGGTAGAGCGGATAGCCTTCGTCATAATCGATCAGGTCGACGAAGAGCTGAAGCTTTTCCGGTTCGGTCGCGTGGCGCAGCAGCGACTTCAACTCGGCGAATTCGCGCGTGGTCTTGAAGATCGACAGCTGGTTCCAGCGTCCGAAATTGGCGAAATAGCTGGCCGGCAGGTCGAGCAATTTGCCGAAGCTGCGAAACTGGCTGCCTTTGCCGATTTCCGGGGCGACCAGCCTGTCGATCAGCCGGTAGTCGAAATGGTCGCCCGCAACGCCGACGCCGGCATGGCCAAGCGGCACGGCGCGCAGGGCGCCGGCGTGATGTTCGAAGCGGATCAACGAATAGTCGGTCGTGCCGCCGCCGAAATCGGCAACCAGCACGGTGGCGTCGCGCGTTAGCTGCTGGGCGAACCAGTAGGCGGCGGCGACCGGCTCGTAGATATAGTGAATCTCGGGAAAACCGAACCGGGCGAGCGCGGCCTGATAGCGCTCGAGAGCCAGGCGCTCGTCAGGGTTCGAACCGGCAAAACGCACCGGCCGGCCGACCATCAGCCGCTCAATGCCGGTGGGCCACGCGTCGCCCGCATAGGCTTCCAGCCGGCGCAGGAAAGCCTCCATCAGATCCTCGAAGGAATGGCGCTTGGCGAAGATGGTGGTGGCCTGAAAGACGGTGCTGGCCGCGAATGTCTTGATCGACTGCAGAAAGCGGCAGTCGCCGGGATGTTCGATGAACAGTCCGATCGCGGCTTCGCCGGCCTCGACGCGCAACGATTGCGTGCTGCGCCCTTCCTTCACGAAGGCAAGCGCGGTGCGCATGGCGTCGCTCGTGCCGGCGCTGGAGCGAAACGGCAGCGAGTGCGTGACGGCCCCGGACGGGTCGGCGACTGCGAGGACGGAGTTGGTCGTACCGAAATCGAGCCCGAGCGCGCGTGCCATGGCCGGCGTCCTTCCTGTCTGCGGCGAGGGTGAAGCGAAGCGGCGGACACGATGCGCGCCCGCCGAGGAGAGGGCGCTCTGGTCGCACAGGCGCCGGGCGGTTGGCAAGCATGCCGGCGGAGGATTTCGGCTTGGTGGATCTGTCTGCCCGCTGCCGTGTCCGATCAGGCACGTTCGACGCGCGTCAGGCTCCCGGCGGTGGGCATGTTCGGGTTGACGGATCAAGCGCTCTTTGGCGCGACATGGCCTAGCGCCAGTCGCCGATCGTTGCCTGAATGACGGCGAGCGCCGCCACGGCGGCGGTGTCGGCGCGCAGGATGCGCGGACCGAGCGGGATGGCGGTGACGAAGGGCAGGGCGTGCAGGGTGCGGCGCTCGGCGTCGGAAAAGCCGCCTTCCGGGCCCACGATCAGCCCGAGCCGGTCGGTTTCAAGAGCCCGCAGGGCGGCCAGCGGGTTGTTGGTTTCGGCGCTCTCGTCGCAGAAGATCAACCGCCGGCCGGGGTCCCAATCGGCAATAAGCTGCTCGAACCTGACGGGGGCGTGGACCGGGGGCACGGCGAGGATGCCGCATTGCTCGGCCGCTTCGAGCGCGTTGGCCCTGAGCCGCTCGATACCAGGCTTGTGCATCTGGCAGTGCTGCGTGATCACCGGGGCGAGCGCGCCGGCGCCCATTTCCACCGCCTTCTGCACCAGATAGTCGAGCCGGCCCTTTTTCAGCGGCGCGAAACAATAAAGGAGATCTGCGTGCGCGGGCTGCGGCCTTGTCTGCTCGATCAGGGTCAGGCTGGCGGATTTCTTGCCGCTCGCGGCAAGCCGGGACCGCCATTCGCCGTCGCGTCCGTTGAAGACCAGCAGTTCGGCGCCCTCGCGCATGCGCAGAACATTGAGCAGGTAATGGGCCTGGTTCGGGCTCACCGCGACGGTCGCCTCAGGCGTCAGATCGGCGTCGAGGAACAGCCGTTGCATCGTATAATTGGCACGCATGGGCGAGCAATGCGCGTGCCGGCGGCGGCGGTCAAGAGCGGTCCTGCCCGACGATGCCGCGCGGGGCTGGCACGGCGGGTTTACGCGGCGAGGCGCTCGACGCGGTTGCGGCCGGTCTGCTTGGCGCGATAGAGCGCGACATCGGCCTGGCGCAGCATCGCGGCGGTCCGTTCAAAGGCGATCGACAGGGCGAAGGCGCGCTTGCTGGCGCGTGCGGCAAAGCGACCATCAGGTGCGGCGTGAGCATGGCGTCGTAGGGAAGATAGGCCTCGAAGCCATCGCCCGCGAACAGGCCCTGGACCGCCCGCGCGGCGAAGGACAGGGCCAAGAGCGCATAGGCGGCGAAAAGCGCAAAACAGTCCAGCCCCACATGCTCTCCGTCAGATATGCGTCTTAGAGCGTGCGCCCTGCGCCCAGGTCAGTCGCCCTACCGTGACGTTACCCGGCACGGTTTCGACGCCGTTAAACGGCCGGTTCCGTCGCCGAAGCCGGAGCGTGGGCGGTTTCGTGCAGGACGGGTTTGTAGCCGGCCTTCAGCGCGGCGAGCGTGGCTGGCGGCGTCAAAAGGCGCAGCCGTGCACCCGGGCTGGCGGAAAAAGCCGGCGCGGGACCGTATCCGGTGAAGGCCCAGAGCCGCAGCGCGCCACCGATGACCAGAAGGGCCTGGTTTTCAGATGCCACCATGGCGCCGTCGGGCAGGGCGGAAACGGCACCGGCCCCGACCGGCGGACGCTCGCGGAGCGGCGTCAGCCGTTCGCGATGAAGGATGGCGTCGATTGCCGGCGCGCGCGCCGCGTCAAGGCCGTTGCCGGTGGCGAAGCAGGACGCGAACGTCGTGGCCGCCTCGCGCCGGCAAAAAAAGCAGGGCCGGTGACCGGCGGCCAGCGCGGCCGCCTCGTCGAGAAAAAACAGCTCGGTCCAGCCGGCATTGCCGGACGGCGTGTTGCGCCCCATCACCGTGCGCCGGCGGCCGCGAACCGCGCATTCGCATACGATCCAGGCCCTGGTGGTCCAGCGTCGACCGGTCAGCGTCCTGGTCTCGGGATCGTGCAGCACGCCGCGATTGCCGGTAAAAAGCCCGCGCGCGGTCGTGGCCCGGATTTCGCCGAAGGGATCGACCCGATTTTGCAACGGCATTCCTTCGTCTCCCCGATCTGCGATCCGGCGCCGGCGCGTGGCTGCGGTCATTGTGGCGCTATACCCGACGTCGAGCGTGGCATTTTTGATACGCCTGCTTAACGGCATGTGGAACGCTTCACAGAAGACTGGCCCCGGACGGACTAGCACATTATGGCATGGCCCCACTGCCGCACCCTCCCGGGCACCGGCGTCGCGGGGGTGAAGTCAAAGGTCCGTTACAAATTTCTGATTTGCTGCAACCGAATCGTAACCACAATCATTTTTGATACGACGAAAGACAACAGAGACGATGACGCCCGTGAAAGCTGCACTTCTTTCCTTCCTCATGCTCTCCGGAATCGCGATCTGGGGGGTCGGCATCTATTCGGCCGACGCGCATTCGGGCCATCTCGTCACCGACGGTTACGGCGTCGGCGCCGGCCGGAACTGATCTCCTAATCCGCGCCGGCCTGCAGAAGCCGCTTTTCACGCCCTTCCACGACAAAGGCCGTCAGGCGGCCGCTGGCATAGGCAAGCGTGTCGAGATTGACGCGATTGGCCATGATCTCGGCCTCGCTTTGCGGCGTGTGGCCGTGCACCACCACTTTTTCATGCAGGCCGGCATGGTTCAGGAACGGCTCGCGGATCCAGATCAGGTCGTCCGGGTCCTGGTCGGCAAGCGCTACGCCGGGCCTGATGCCGGCATGACAGAAGAAAAAGTCGCCGAAGGCGATCGAGCGCGGCATGCCCTCGATGAAGGTCTTGTGGGCTGAGGGCACCACGGCTGCAAGGGCTGCGCGGCTCTTTTCGGCCGCGGCCGGGTTCGAAAAGTCGGCCTTTACCCCGTAGGAGCGTGCCGTGTCGATGCCGCCAAAGCGGCTAAACAGACCGGTCGTGTCGCCGTCGTCGAGAAAGGCGCGGAAATTCACGTCGTGATTGCCAGCAAGCGCCACGACGCGCGGGTCCTGCGCGATGCGCTCGGCGAGAAAGGCGAGCACGCCGCTGGCGTCCGGGCCCCGGTCGACGTAATCGCCGAGATGGATGATGCGCCAGTCGGCCGGCTTGTCGCGCATCAGTTCGGCGCGGATCCGGCCGTGCATGGCGCGCAGCAGGTCGAGCCTCCCGTGCACGTCGCCGATCGCGTAAAGCCGCATCCCGTCCGGCGCCGCGGCGTCGAGGAAATGCATGCCGGTCACGAAGACCGCCTCAGCCGACGACGATCAGGTGCAGGGCGCGCGGGCCGTGCGCGCCTAAGATGATCTTCTGCTCGATGTCGCCGGAGCGCGACGGGCCGGTGACGAAATTGACGGTGCGCGGCATGCGGCCCTTGCCGAATTTGCGCCGCAGGCTGGAAAGCACGGTTTCCAGGTCGCCGGCGATGTCCCTGGCGTCGATCACCACGATATGGTGCTCGGGCAGGAAATTCACCGTGGACGGATTGTCCTTGCCCGACAAAAGCGCCACCGTTCCGGTTTCCGCGATGCCGGCGAAGGCATGGCTGACGCCGACCTCGTCGAACCCGTCCGACGGTCCATATTTCAGTTCCAACGATTTCAGCTTGTCCCAAGGCATCGCCTTCAACCGGCGGTCGGCGCCCATGCGCACGGAGGCGGGCAGGTTTCTGGAGCGCAGATAGTCCGAGACGATTTTCGGCACGCGCTCGGGCGAGCGTACGCGCGTCACGCTGGCCGCCACCGCCTCGGCCATCTGGCAAAACAGCTTGACCTTGTGGGCGTCGCTGCCCTGGCCGCGCTCCGGCACGATGCCTTTCGGCGGTTTCGCCAGACGCTTGGCAACCGTCTCGCGCCGGGTGGCATCGTCCGTGCCGGCGCCCAACGTTTTGCGCAGCTTGCCCATGATCGCATCGCGCGCACTCATGCCGCCGCCCTCTGCTTACCGCTTTCGCGTTCGCGCCATTGCTGCATGAAGGTTCGCGACTCCGGAGCTGGCAGGTCGCGGTGCCTGGTCCAGCCGCCGGCCAGAGGCAGAAACGAAAACCGTTTTTTTCGTCCGCCGAACAGGGCGAGCAGCGGGATCGCCATCGAGGCGGCGAAATTGTAGAGCCTCGGACGCTTGGCGAAGGCGGCCCAGATTTTCAGGCCGTAGCGCTGCGTGGCCGGGTTGAGGCCGCGCTCGAATTCGCGTTCGCGCCAGTGCCGCATCATCTTGGGCAGGGGGATGCGCATCGGGCACACGCTTTCGCAGCGGCCGCAAAAGGTGGACGCGTTGGGCAGGTGTCCGCCCTGGTCGATGCCGATCAGCGAGGGGGTGAGCACCGCGCCCATCGGGCCTGGATAGACCCAGCCGTAAGCGTGGCCACCCACGGCGTGGTAGACCGGGCAATGGTTCATGCAGGCGCCGCAGCGTATGCAGCGCAGCATGTCCTGGAACTCGGTGCCGAGCATTGAGGTGCGGCCATTGTCGAGCAGGATCACATGATATTGCTCCGGTCCGTCCGGATCGCCCTTGCGGCGTGGTCCGGTCGACAAGGTGGTGTAGACGCTCATGTCCTGGCCGGTCGCCGAGCGCGCCAGTACGCGCAGGATCTGGCTGACGTCGTTGAGCGTCGGCACGATCTTCTCGATCGAGGCGACCACGATATGCACGCGCGGCAGGAGCTGGGTCAGGTCGCCATTGCCCTCATTGGTGACGATCACCGAACTGCCGGTTTCGGCGACGAGGAAGTTAGCGCCGGTGATGCCGATTTCGGCCTCGAAATACTGGGCGCGCAACACGCGGCGCGCCTCGTCGAGCAGGGTTTCGGGTTCGGTCAGGTCGCGATCGGCGGGCAGATAGTCGTGGGCGCGGCGGAAGTCGGCCTCGACCTGATCCTTGTTCACATGCACCGCCGGCGCGATGATGTGGCTTGGGTGCTCGTTGCGCAACTGGATGATGTATTCGCCGAGATCCGTTTCCACCGCCTTGATGCCGGCAAGCTTGAGGAAATCGTTAAGCGCGATCTCCTCGGTGATCATCGACTTGCCCTTGGTGACGGTGCGGGCGTTTTGCATGCGGCAGATGTCGAGCACGATGCGGCGCGCATCCTCCGCCGTTTCGGCCCAGTGCACCTGGCCGCCGGATTCCGTCACCTTCTCCTCATAGGCCTCCAGATAGAGGTCGAGATGGGCGAGCGTATGATCCTTGATGTCACGGGCGGCGTCGCGCAGCGCGTCGAACTCGGGCAGCGCGTCAGCGGCCTTGCGGCGCTTGTCGATGAAGCCGGCACGCACATTGCCGAGCGCTTTTTGAAGCTGGGCGTCCGCGAGCGCGTGGACCGCGTTCTGCTTGAATGTCGGTGAGGTGACTTCCATGGCGTTCAGCCCCGTGGATGGATTAACCCTTGCCGCCGATCGGCGCGGTGTCTGTCATGCCGGCGAGGACTTCGGCGACATGGCGCGCCTCGATCGCCGAGCCCTGTCGTTTCAGCTTGCCGGCCATGTTCATCAGGCAGCCGAGATCGCCGGCCAGAAGCAGGTCGGCCCCACTCGCCTCGATGGTTTGCGTCTTCTTCTCCACAATGGCGTTCGAGATGTCGGCATATTTGACGCAGAACGTGCCGCCGAAGCCGCAGCACACGTCGGGATCTTGCATTTCCTTCAGCGTCAGCCCCTCGACCGAGGCGAGCAGCGCGCGCGGCTGGGCGGCGATGCCGAGTTCGCGCAGGCCGGAGCAGGAATCGTGATAGGTGATCGTGGCGGTGTGGCGGGCCGTGACCGCGCCGACGCCCATGACGTCGGTCAGGAAGCTCACCAGCTCGTGCACCCGGGCTGAAAACGCCTCGGCGCGCTCGCGCCAGGCCGGATCGTCGGCAAAAAGCTGCGGATAATGCTTCTTAAGCATGCCGGCGCAGGAACCTGACGGCGCCACCACATAGTCGAACCCCTCGAAGGCGCGAATGGTGTTTTGCGCGATCTCGCGCGCGTCCGCGTTGTCGCCGGAATTATAGGCCGGCTGGCCGCAACAGGTCTGCGCCATCGGCACGGCGACGTCGCAGCCGGCCTCCTCGATGAGCTTGACGGCGGCGAAGCCGATCTGGGGCCGGAACAGATCGACCAGACAGGTGACGAACAGGCCGACCTTCGGCCGCGCTTGGCTAGAATCGCTCAACGCTCGCCTCCCTGCGCGGGCTTTTGCGCGGCCGCGCGGTGCACTGTGCGCAGTCGCGAGATTTTCTGCCAGTTCTGGGTGCGTTCGGCTTCGCTCATCGCCTTCTCCACAAAATCGATATGGTCGCGCGCGGCCCGTGCGGCCCGGTCCGGGTCGCCTGCCAGGATCGCCTCGCCGATGGCGACATGCTGCTGAAGCAGCCTATCGCGCGCGTCTGGCAGCGCATAGATCAACCCACGGTTAAAAAAGACCCCGTCGGCTAGGAGCCGGTAGCACGAGCGCAGCGTGTGCAGGAGGATGATGTTGTGGGCGCATTCGCCGACAGTGTTGTGGAACTCGACGTCGAGAGCGGCTTCCCGCTCGAAATCGGCGTGGCGGTGCGCCTGGCGCATGCGCGCGAGAATGTCCGACACCAGGGCGCGGTCGTCATCGGTGGCGCGGGCAGCGGCGAAACCGGCGGCGACGCCCTCGATCTCGCGTCGGTATTCCAGATAGTCGGCGATCGCCTTGCCGTGCGTGGCGACCAGCTCCATCACCGGCGGCGTGAACACCTCGCCGATGAGATCAGCGATCCGGGTGCCGTCGCCATGGCGCGAGACGACCAGCCCGCGCGTTTCGAGTTGCTTGAGCGCGTCGCGCAGGATCGGGCGCGAGACGTCGAGCCGGCTCGACAGGTCGCGTTCGCCCGGCAACCGATCACCCGGTCGCAGGACACCCTCGAGGATAAGATCCTCGATACGGCCCACGACCTCGTCGGCGGTGCGGGCATGCTGGATGCGGGCGTAGACCTCGTTCAAGGGCATCTTCCGGCGAAGGGCAATCGCCCCAGTCTTAGAAACACCAGCCTCAGTGGTCAATTTTTTTATCCACTTTGCGAGTGACGGCATGCTTCGAAGACGCCATGCCGCATGGACGGGCTGTTTCGTTAGACTAAGGTAGCGGAGCCGTCGGGGAGGCGGGAACGCAGATGAACGACGAACACGCCGCAAACCAACCCGAGACCGTGCTTGCCGGCAATGTGATGGGCTTGCCGGCCTACGAGGGCCGGGCCGGCGCCCTCGGCGAGGTTCACGCCCGCCCGCATCCACCGATCGAGACGCCGCGCAGGCTCGTCCAGCTTGCCTTCATGACCGAGGGCGGCAGCACCGTCGACCACGCCGTTCTCGCCGAGCTGTCGCGACGTCTAGGCGTGGCGCCGCCGGACCGCCAGGCCCGCCACCATGCGATGAAATGGGGCCGCGGCACGCTGCGCTGGGAACGCCATACCGAATTCTCCACCTATTTCTGGGAAGGCCCGCCGAGCGGTAGGGACGAGGAAGAGGACGCGGGACCGTTCGGACACGGTTTTTCGGCGCCGGGAACGGTGATTTCGGGCGTGCGGATCGACATCCGCACGTGGGACGCGCGTGCCGAGCGGCTGATCGAAAATTTCGACCCGGCGAGCCTGTGCTATTCGCTGGTGGAAGGCGGCAAGGCTGCGGTCGCCACCGATTTCTGCCAGGATGGCGACGGCCTGACCCGCATCCTGCTTCTCGACGGCGGGCTGACCTCGGCGCGGGTGGGCGCGCTGGCGCAGCGGCTTCTCGATGTGGAGACCTATCGCACGCTGGCCATGCTCGGCCTGCCGCTGGCACAGTCCCTGTCACCGCGCATTCGCCGCATCGAGGACCGGCTGGCGCAGCTGACCGGCGCCATGCGCTCGGGCGAACGCCGCGACAGCGAAGGGCTTTTGGACGAACTGACAGAGCTTGCCGCCGAACTGGAGGCGGACGCGGCGGCCAGTCTCTACCGGTTCGGCGCCAGCCGCGCCTATCACGGCATCGTGGACGAACGGCTGGCCGCGCTCGGCGAGGAGGCCGTGCCCGGCTACGACACCTGGTCGGGTTTCCTGCAAAGGCGGGTCGCGCCGGCGATGCGCACCTGCCGCTCGATCGAGGAACGACAGGCCAATCTGTCGCGCAAGCTGGCGCGGGCTGCGACCTTGCTCAGGACCTGGGTCGACGTGGAGGTGGAACGCCAGAACAGGGATCTGCTTGGCTCGATGAACCGGCGCGCCAAGCTGCAGCTCAGGCTGCAGCAGACGGTGGAGGGGCTCTCGGTGGCGGCCGTGTCGTATTACGTGGTCGGGCTTGCCGGTTATCTGGCCAAGGGCGCGGCGGATTTCGGCCTGCCGCTCAAGCCCGGGCATGCGACCGCGATCGCCGTCATGCCGGTGGTGCTGGCGGTCTGGTGGCTGGTGCGGCGTATCCGCCGCCACCATGCAGACTAGCAGCAGCGACCGGGCGGACGCGGGGCGCCTGTGCTCAAGGCCGCGTGCCGCCCGGGCGCTCGGCGCTTCCGTTCGGCTTCGACGCGTGTGCGACCGTCGCGGCGGCGACCGGTGTGGGCTCGGCATCGGCCGGCGCGGTTTCCCAATAGGGCACGGGACCGTAAAGCTCGGCCAGATAGTCGATGAATAGCCGCACCTTGGCCGGCAGAAAGCGTCGCGAGGGATAGACGGCGTGGATGGCCACGCTCTTGGACGCTGCGTATTCGGGCATGACGCGCACCAGCCGGCCCGAGGCGATCTCGGCGCCGATATCCCAGGTCGAGCGCAGGGCGAGACCCATCCCGGCGATCACCGCTTCGCGCAACACTTCGCTCGAATTGGTCTGCAGCGGTCCTTCGGCCCGGTAGACGATCGCCCCGTGCGGACCTTCGAGCCGCCAGGCCTCGTTGTTGTGCTGGGGCAGGCAAATATGCCGTTCCAGATCTTCGATCGATTGCGGCAACCCATGTTCAGACAGGTAGGACGGGGCGGCGACCAGGACGCGCTCGACCGGAGCCAGCCGGCGCGCCACGAGGCTGGAATCCGACAGTTCGGCGATGCGGATGGCAAGGTCGAACCCGTCACCGACAATGTCGACGAAATCGTCCGACAGGACGAGATTGATCGACAAATCGGGATTTTGGCGCATGAAGGCGCCGAGATGCGGCGCGATATGCATGCGCGCGAACGAGGTGGGCGCGGAAATCTTCAAGGTGCCGCGCGGCTGGGTCGAGCGTCGGGTGACGAAGGCCTCCGCCTCCTCGATGCCGGCAATGATCGCGACGACGCGCTCGTAAAAACCCTGTCCGGCCTCTGTCAGCGCGACCTGGCGGGTGGTGCGCTGCAAGAGCCTTGTGCCCAGCCGGTCTTCCAGCTTGCGCAGTCTTTTGGACACCACAGCCGGCGACAGGCCGAGTTCACGTCCCGCTCCCGACAGGCTTCCGGCAGAAACCACGCGTGAAAAAATCTCAAGATCGGCAATATTTGTCATGGAACAACATGGTCTGTTTGTCTGATCCTAATACGGTTAGGTCTATGTATGGTTCACGTTGCCGTGTGTGAAAA
Organism: Nitratireductor sp.; assembly: GCA_039973095.1. Taxonomy (GTDB): domain Bacteria; phylum Pseudomonadota; class Alphaproteobacteria; order Rhizobiales; family Rhizobiaceae; genus Mangrovimarina. The sequence continues at coordinate 81,247 of JBDWLQ010000018.1, forward strand.
TTTCCTGGCCCGGTTTTCGGCCAGCCGGGCTGCTTGCTATTTCCGTCTGCGGATCGCTATCAAGAGCTGCCCGGACATGAACCGTCTGTGAACAAACTCATTTCCGGACGCGATTCGAACAGATGGTTTGCCTCGCTCCGCAAAACTGGTAAACACTTTTGACCAGTTGGAGGTGAGACCATGTCCGGCCTTGTGATGCCCGAAGCGGACGCCGCGACGCTGGCGCGGCGCGCCGAAATCGTCGCCGACATGCGAATCATCGTTCCCGGCGAGGGCGTCGTCGACACGGTCAACGAGATGCGTGCCTTCGAGACCGACGGGCTGACGGCCTACCGGCAGCTTCCCCTCGTCGTGGTGCTGCCGGAGACCACGGCGCAGGTGGCGCGAATTCTCAAATATTGCGACGATCGCAACATCCGCGTGGTGCCGCGCGGTTCCGGCACGTCGCTGTCGGGTGGGGCGCTGCCTTTGGAAGACGCGGTGCTTCTGGTGATGAGCCGCTTCAACCGTGTCCTCGACATAGACTACGCCAACCGCGCGGTGATCGCGCAGCCGGGGGTGACCAATCTCGCCATCACCCACGCCGTCGAACAGGACGGGTTTTATTACGCGCCCGACCCGTCCTCGCAGATCGCCTGCTCGATCGGCGGCAATGTCGCGGAGAACGCCGGCGGCGTCCACTGCCTGAAATACGGCCTGACGGCCAACAATGTGCTGGGCGTGGAAATGGTGCTGATGTCGGGCGAGGTGGTGCGGCTCGGCGGCAGCCATCTCGACGCGGAAGGCTACGACCTGCTCGGCCTGATGACGGGCTCGGAGGGACTGCTCGGCGTCGTCACCGAGATCACCGTGCGCATCCTGAAAAAGCCGGAGGCGGCGCGCGCCATGCTGGTCGGTTTTTCCTCCAGCGAGGCGGCGGGGCAGTGCGTGGCCGACATTATCGGCGCCGGTATCGTGCCGGGCGGCATGGAGATGATGGACGGGCCGGCGATCCGCGCGGCGGAGGATTTCGTCCAGGCCGGTTATCCGCTCGACGTCGAGGCGCTGCTGATCGTCGAGCTCGACGGGCCGGGCCCCGAGATCGACCACCTGATCGGCGCGGTGGAGGCGATCGCGGCCAAGAACGGCGCCGTGACGAGCCGCATCTCGACCTCAGAGGAGGAACGGTTGTCGTTCTGGGCCGGGCGCAAGGCGGCGTTTCCGGCCGTCGGGCGCATTTCGCCCGACTATTACTGCATGGACGGCACGATTCCGCGCAAGGCGCTGCCGACAGTGCTGGCCGGCATGCGAGCGCTGTCGCAGAAATACGGGCTCGGCGTTGCCAATGTGTTTCACGCCGGCGACGGCAATCTGCATCCGCTGATCCTTTACGACGCCAACAATCCGGGGGAACTGGAAAAGGCGGAGGAGTTTGGCGCCGACATTTTGCGACTGTGCGTGAAGGTCGGCGGCGTTTTGACCGGCGAGCACGGCGTCGGCGTGGAAAAACGCGACCTGATGGGCGAGATGTTTTCTGATACCGATCTCGACCAGCAGATGCGCGTCAAATGCGCCTTCGATCCGCGGCACCTGCTCAATCCGGGAAAGGTGTTTCCGCAGTTGCGGCGCTGCGCCGAACTCGGCCGCATGCACATCCATCGCGGCCAAATCCCGTTTCCCGACATTCCGCGGTTTTGACAGCGATGCTGCTCACGCAAAATATCCGGCAAAGGGCCGGGCACTGGCTCTTGCTTGAAAGTAAGGCAATTTCGCCTTACTTTGGCCGAGAGGTGATGCGATGACGATGCTTACGGTGACCGCCAAGGGCCAAGTGACTTTGAAAAAGGAACTGTTGAAACATCTCGGTGTCGCACCGGGGCAGAAAATCGAGGTTTATCAATTGCCCGATGGCGCGCTGTCGATCAGGGCTGCGCGGCCGAAAGGCCCGTGGGCCGATATCTATGGAATGCTGGCCGAGGAGACCGGGAACGTCGCAACGATCGAAGAGATGAATGAGGCAATCGCGAAGGGCTGGGCGGGACTGTCGAAGTGAGGATCACGGTCGACACCAATATTCTGGTGCGGATTGTCGTTCGGGACGACGTCTCTCAGGCAGACAGGGCGCTAGAATTGCTCGAGGCGGCGGAAACAGTTGTGATCCCGTTGCCCTGTCTGTGCGAATTCGCGTGGGTTCTCCTGGCGACATATGCCATCCCGCCGAACAAGGTCGCGCGGTCGATCCGGATGGTTTGCGACCGGGCCAATGTTTCGGTCGATGATGCGGCTGTGGCCGCCGGGCTGGTGTTGCTCGAGGCCGGTGGCGATTTCGCCGATGGCGCTATCGCGCTCGCTGGCGCGTCGATGGGTGGGGAAACGTTCGTGTCGTTCGACCGGAAGGCCGTAGGCTTGTTGGCAAGATCTGGAATCGATGCACGATTGGTGGACGCGATCCGATGACCGTATTTTCCCCCTCCCGCGCCGAGGACGTGCTTGCCGCCGTGCAATGGGCGGTCGGCGAGGACGCGCCGCTGGAAATTTGCGGCCACGGCACAAAGCGCGGCATTGGCCGTCCGGTGCAGAGCGAGCATACGCTCGACCTTTCCGGCCTGTCGGGCGTTACCCTTTACGAGCCGGAGGAACTGGTCCTGTCGGCCCGGACCGGAACGCCGGTTGCCGAGATCGAGGCCTTGCTGGCCGAAAAGCGCCAGCAACTCGCCTTCGAGCCGCTCGATTACGGGCCGCTGTTCGGCGCGCCGGCCGGGCGCGGCACGATTGGCGGCGTGCTGGCCGGCAATCTCGCCGGCCCGCGCCGCATCAAGGCCGGGGCGGCGCGCGACCACGTGCTCGGCATCCACGCCGTGTCGGGGCGCGGCGAGGCCTTCAAGTCGGGCGGGCGCGTGGTCAAGAACGTCACCGGCTACGATTTGTCCAAGGCGATGGCCGGATCGTGGGGCACACTCGCCGTCGTCACCGATACCACCTTCAAGGTGCTGCCGGCGGCCGAGACTGAGACCACGCTTGTCCTGCGCGGGCTGAGCGATGCCGACGCGGCGACGGCGATGGCGGCGGCCATGGGATCGGCCGGCGAGGTGTCCGGCGCCGCGCATCTGCCCGAAAGCGTGACCGGATCCGTGATCGCCGGCGCGCTTGCCGGCGCGGCGTCGACGCTGCTGCGCCTGGAAGGGTTCGGCCCGTCGGTCGCCTATCGCCGCGACGTGCTGACGGGCCTGTTCAAGGGCGGCGAGATCGAGACGCTCGAGGATCACGCCTCGCGCACGCTCTGGCGCGAAATCCGCGATGTGGCGCCGTTCTGCGACGGCACCGAACGCCCGGTCTGGCGCGTCTCCGTGCCGCCGACGCGCGGGCACGCGCTGGTGATGGCGCTCAGGATGCAGGCGGCGGCCGATGCTTTTTTCGACTGGCAGGGCGGGCTGGTGTGGCTGCGCATGGAAAGCGAACCCGAGGCCGATATCGTGCGCGCGCTGGTTGCCGCACATGGCGGCGGCCACGCCACCCTGGTGCGGGCGGCGCCGGCCTGGCGGTCGTCCGTGCCCGTGTTTCAGCCGCAGCCGGCGTCGCTGGCTGCGCTGTCGGCGCGGCTGAAGAACCAATTCGATCCGCAAAACGTTCTCAATCCGGGGCGGATGTATCCCGCCGGCAGTTCTGCTAGCCTCGAAACGCAAGATTGAGGAGACAAACGATGAGCGATATGAATTCCGGTCCGAACGAGCCGCGCCAGACGGATCGCTGGCTCGAGGCCGGCAAGACCAACATCCAGATCATCTACGTGCTTTACCTGGTCAGCCTGGCCATCGGCGTGACGGCGCTGATCGGTATCGTGCTCGCGCACATGAACCGCGGCAAGGCGGGCGGCTGGGTGGAGACGCACTATACCTGGGCGATCCGCACCTTCTGGATCGGCGTGCTCTACGGCGTGATCTGCGTCGTGCTGGCGGTGATCGGCATCGGCTTCCTCTTGATGATCGCAGTCGCGGTGTGGGCGATCGTGCGCATCGTCATCGGCCTGCAGAAATCCTCGCGCGAGGAGCCGATCGACAATCCGGAAAGCTGGCTGATTTGAGGGCCCTCGGGGGAAGGGGCGCGGACCTGCGCGCATCGGCGGCATCGCCGCCGCCGGGCGAGACGCACCCCGCCGTGCCCACCCCTGCTTTTCTCCTTCCCCGATCCAGGACCTGACGTGCAGACCGCCTTCACCCCCGAACAGCTCGCCGATCCCCATATCGCCGAATCCGAGGCGATCTTGCGCAAATGCGTGCATTGCGGCTTCTGCACGGCGACATGCCCGACCTATGTGACGCTCGGCAACGAGCTCGACAGTCCGCGCGGGCGCATCTACCTGATCAAGGACATGCTGGAAAACGGTCGTCCGGCCGACACGGAGATCGTCACCCATGTCGATCGCTGCCTGTCGTGCCTGGCCTGCATGACGACCTGCCCGTCCGGGGTCAATTACATGCACCTGGTCGATCATGCCCGCGCGCATATCGAAACGACCTATCGCCGGCCGTTGATCGATCGCCTGACGCGGCGCCTGCTCGCCATGGTGCTGCCCTATCCGGCGCGGTTTCGCGCCGCGTTGTCGCTGGCCGGCCTCGTCCGGCCGTTCGCCGGGCTTTTCCGTCGGATCGGGCCGTTGAAGCCGCTCGGCGCCATGCTGGCGCTCGCCCCGGCACGCGTACCGAAAAAGTCCGCCTCGGTGTCGCCGGGCGTGCACGGCGCGCAAGGCGAGCGCAAGGGGCGGGTGGCGCTGCTTTCGGGCTGCGCGCAGCCGGTGCTCGATCCCGGCATCAACGATGCGGCGATCCGGCTTCTGACGCGGCTCGGCATCGAGGTGGTGGTCGCCGCAGGCGAGGGCTGTTGCGGCGCGCTGGTGCACCATATGGGCCGCGAGGCGGACGCGCTGGACGCGGCCCGGCGCAATGTCGATGCCTGGACGGCCGAACTCGACAAAGGCGGCCTCGACGCAATCATCATCACCGCGTCGGGCTGCGGCACAACGATCAAGGATTACGGGTTCATGCTGCGGCTGGACCCGGCCTATGCGGATAAGGCGGCGCGCGTGTCGGCGCTTGCCAAGGACGTCACCGAATATCTGGCGGGCCTCGACCTGCCCGAACCCGCAACCCCGCCCGGCCTGACGGTCGCCTATCATGCGGCCTGCTCGATGCAGCATGGCCAGAAGATCGTCCGCGAGCCGAAGGCGCTCCTGAGCCGGGCCGGCTTTGCCGTGAAGGAGCCGCGCGAGGGCCATTTGTGCTGCGGCTCGGCCGGCACCTACAACATCCTCCAGCCCGAGATCGCGGCCCGGCTGGGCGAGCGCAAGGTGAAAAACATCGAGGCGACGGGCGCGGCGCTGGTGGCGACCGGCAATATTGGCTGCATGACCCAGATTGGGGCCGGGTCCGACCTGCCGGTGGTGCATACGGTCGAACTGCTCGACTGGGCCTATGGCGGGCCGAAACCCGCCGGCCTGCCGGCCGCCTGACCAGAGCTGGCTCGAACCGACAGTCATCGTATCTGTGTCATCGTATCGATGTCCTAGCCGCGTCGTCGATGGGATGGGCGAACACCTTTTCAAAGACGCCGGCTTTGCCCCTGTGGGTTTCGCCTTTGCTGGCCTTGTCGTCCGGACCGCGGCGTCAGGGCGAATCGAACCAGCAAAAGCCGGAGCGCATATTCCTTCGCTCGGGTGAATCGCGGGGCGTATGGGCGTCCGGCCGGGACGGTGGTCCGCAGAGCCCGCGGGCGGGATAGCCGTGTCCAGATGGGCGTCCACATTTGCAGACGAGTGCCGGCGGCAACGCCGCACCGACCGAACTCGATCTACCGCAAATCCGTTTTGATCCCCGCAGATCGTTTGCCGTGGCGTTCTTCGCTGGCGTCCGTTTTCAGCCGGCATGGCGCGCCTGATCCAGCTTGACATCGCGATACAAGTTGTCATTATTGATCTAATATAAACTGATTATTCAAATGTGAACAAGTTGGGGGAATAGATTGATGAACTTAAAATCAGTTGCGAACGGTGTCGGTGTCTTGATTGGCGCGCTTTCGCTGACCCTGGGTGTCGCCCATGCCGATTTTCCGGACCGCCCGCTGACCCTGATCGTCCCGTACGGCGCGGGCGGCGGTACCGACTACACGGGTCGCGTCGTTGCGGGCCTTCTGGAGGAAAAACTCGGGCAGCCGGTCAATGTCGTGAACCGCTCCGGCGCCATCGGGCTGGTAGGCCATACGGCGCTGACGCAGGCGGCGGCGGACGGCTATACGATCGGGGTCGTCACCTTCGAACTCGGGACATACAAGTGGCTCGGCACTTCCGAGATCACGCCGGACGACGTGACGCCCCTTGCGCTCTACAACTTCGATGCATCGGGCGTGAACGTTAACGCGGACAGCCCCTTCACCTCATTCGGTGAACTTGTGGAGGCGATGAAGGCGGAACCGGCCGGCACGTTCAAAGTCGGCGCCCCTCCCGGCGGCAACTCGCAGGCGGCGATTGCCGGCGCGCTTCTGGGGGCCGGTGTCGATCTGGGCAAGATCGTGTGGGTGCCAGTCAAGGGCGGCGCCGACGCGATGACGGAGCTGGCGTCCGGTGCCATTGATGCAACCGCGACGAGCCTGCCGGAATCCGGCCCGATGCGCGAAGCGGGCAAGGTGCGGGCCATCGCGGTCCTGTCCGAAGAGCGCAATCCCAATTTTCCCGATGTTCCCACCGTGAAAGAGCAGATCGGCGTCGAATGGACCGGCGGCACCTGGCGCGGAATCGGCGCTCCGGCCGGACTTGACGACGATGTGCGTCAGGTTCTGACCGATGCGCTGACCGACGTCCTGGAAAGCCCGCGTTTTGCCGAACAGATGGGTGAGCGGGGTTTTGGTGTGGTCGTGCGTTACGGTGACGAATTCGGCGAGTGGATGACCAACTCCTACGAGGAAACCGGCAAGACGTTCAAGGCAATCGGTCTGGTCCAGTAAACGATGCCCGACAGAGCCACGGATCACGACAAGACCGGCGAACCGCCAAAGGGCGACCGGCCCGTCTTCCGCGTTCCCGACATCGTGTCCGGGGCTCTGATCGGCCTTTGCGGCGTATATATTCTGATCGAGGCCGCAACCTACCCGCCGCGGCCCATGGACGCCTACGGCTCTGGTTTCTTCCCGCGCCTCATAGCGATCTCCATGCTGGCAGTCGGCGCGCTTCTGATCCTGACCCGGTTGCGCGCCGGCTTGCCCGCGACATCCGCGATCGCCCCGGCCTGGCGCCTGCATCCGCTTCTCAGCGCCGGATTGCTGATCGCTTTGTCGATCTTCTCGGTATTCGCCATTCAGCCGCTAGGTTTTGTTCCGACCGGCATCATCGTTGCCTTTATTTTCATGCTGGAGCGGCGAGGGCGGCCACTGTCCTCGCTGGCCTGGTCCGCCGGAGCGGTCATTGCGATCTATATTCTGTTCACGCGGGTTTTCTCGGTGACGCTGCCGGTTGGCGTCATGCCCATGGCCCTTTCGTAGCGAAAGCCACTTCTATGGAAACCCTCGTTTCTGCTTTCTGGCTGGTTGCGCGGCTCGACGTCGTGACAGTCATCGCCCTTTCGGCCCTCTACGGCATGACCATGGGAGCGATTCCCGGACTCAGCGCCACCATGGCGGCGGCTCTGCTCGTTCCGGTCACCTTCTTCATGGATCCCCTTCCGGCGATCGGCGCCATCGTCACCGCAACCTCCATGGCCATCTTCGCGGGCGATATTCCCGCCGCCCTGATGCGTATCCCCGGAACTCCGGCGTCCGCCGCCTATATCGACGATGCCTACAGCCTTACCCGGCGCGGGCGGGGCGCGGAGGCACTCGGCGTGGGGCTGGGATTCAGCGCGGTTGGCGGCCTTCTGGGCGCGCTGACCCTAACCATCGCTGCGCCCTCGCTGGCCGAGTTCGGTCTCAAGTTCTCGTCCTACGAATATTTCTGGCTCGCGCTCCTCGGACTGTCGTGCACGGCGGTGCTTAGCACCGGATCTCCGCTCAAGGGGGCGATGTCGCTGCTTATCGGTCTGTGGCTCTCGACGGTGGGGATCGGTGCGATCGGCGGAGCGCCCCGGTTCACCTTTGGCGCGATCGACCTGTATGGCGGCATCCCGCTCTTGCCGGCACTCGTTGGCATGTTTGCGTTGCCTGAACTGATCCGGTTCGCGCTGTCGTCCGACGGCGCGGCCCATGCCGTGACCGACAAGGTCACGGGCGTTGCCAATGCGATGGTCCAGAAGCTGATCCGCAACCCCATCGGCCTGCTGCGCGGCTCGGCGGTCGGGATCACGGTCGGGATCCTGCCGGGGGCGGGCACCGCCGTGGGGTCCTGGTTCGCCTATGCCATCGCGAAGCGGTTCTCAAAGCGCCCGCAGGATTTTGGCAAGGGATCGCTCGACGGGCTGTCCGAAGCGAGCGCGGCAAACTCGGCAGCCATCGGCGGCACATGGGTTCCCGCACTGGTGTTCGGTATTCCCGGGGATTCCGTAACCGCCATCGCCATCGGCGTCCTGATGATGAAGGGCCTCACCCCCGGGCCACTGATCTTCATGAACTCCGCGGATCTCATGTATGCGGTGTTTTTCATCTTTTTCGCGGCGAATCTTGTGATGATCCCGCTGGGCCTGCTGGTCATCCGGGGCGCGATCCGGATCACGCAGATAGATCGCGCCGTCGTCATGCCGATTGTGCTGGTCTTTTGCATCGTCGGAGCCTTCGTGTCCAACAACACGGCGTTCGACGTCGCCATCATGCTGGCCCTCGGGGTTCTGGCCTTCTTCATGGAAGAAAACGACATCCCGATTGCTCCCGCCATTCTCGGCCTGATCCTCGGGCAGATGGTGGAAGAGAACTTCGTGATTTCCATGGCCAAGGCGCAGGGCAATCCGATCGAGCTGTTCTCGCGCCCGATCAGTCTCGTGCTCGGTGTTGCGGTCATTCTCATCTGGCTGGGCCCCATCGTGCGTCTTGCGCTGCGCTCGTTCGCCTCCGCGCCGCGGCGCGATGAGGTCTGAGGGGCGATGCGAACGCTCCGAGCCTTCCAACATCCTGCCCGATCGACATTCCGCAACGCGGTCGCCGACCGATGTCACGACGGTCCGCAGCCGCGCCTTGAATTTTCAAATAGGACAACGAAATGACGGAGACACCCGACATCAAGCGCCCACCCCGCGACATGGTCGATGCACTTGCCGCGATTGGCAGTGCAACCGCCAGCAGCGAGCTCTACAAGCTCGGGATCCGCGATCCGTTCATCAAGGGTGCCAGGCCCTTCACGCGGGGGCGCCGTATCGCGGGGCCGGCGCTCACCCTGCAATTCATGCCCAAGCGCGAAGACCTCTACGGTGACGACGAGTACGCCGATCGCGAAAAGCAACTGCACCGGCATGTCCTCTATCACACCCAGCCCGGGGACATCGTCGTGGTGGACGCCCGGGGAGACGAGAGCAGCGGCATTTTTGGAGAAATGATGCTGACCTATTTCGCCGGCAAAGGCGGTATCGGCATGGTCATTGACGGGTGCATTCGCGATGCCTCCAAGGCGTTCGAAACCGATCTGGGGTTCTGGATGCGAGGCACCACCCCCAATTTCCACACCCAGACCAACCTGATGCCATTTGCCGTCAATTGTCCCGTCGCCTGTGGTGGCACCTTCGTGATGCCGGGTGACATTATCATCGCAGACGACGACGGCGCGGTCTCGGTCCCCATCGACTATGCTGAGGATGTCATCCGCCACGGCAACGAGCACGCGGAATGGGAGGACTTCTCGCGGATCCAGCTCGCCAAGGGGGGCGATCTGCGGCGATACTATCCGCTTGCTCCGGAAGCCGAAGGAGAGTTCGAGCAGTGGAAGCTGGACAATCCGGATCTGGTAAGAAGAAGCTAGACACTGCGCGCATGTTTCTCGCGCCCAAGGTCCCGGCTGCAATGCCCATGCGACCCGCCGTGCCCCGACGCGTCGGGCCGCTTGGGCGTTGATGCGTGCGACCTAGACAGTTCTCATCTGAATGACTAGGTGTTTTGCGAAGCCGGCGGATGGGTGCCCGAGTGTCCCGAAAAGGAGAATGCGACCATGCCGCAAAACCGCATTCCCGCCGTGGAAAGGGCGACCCTCATCCTGACCCGGCTGGCTCAGGAGCCGCGCAGCACGATCCGGGAATTGTCGGCCGCGCTTAATCTGCCGCGCTCAACCACATATCGGATCCTGAACTCGCTCGAACCTGCGGCGCTCGTGCATCGGATCGACGAAACCAGGTATGAACTCGGCCCCGGTCTCAAGCGACTGGCCCGGCATGTGGTCGCGCCGTTGGACCCGGGCGAAACGGCTCTTCCCCTTATGGAAGCGTTCGCGGAAAAGACCGGCTATAATATCAAACTCTCCGTGATTGATGAGACCGAAGCCAAGGTGGTGGCGGTCGCGGAAGGCAACAATCCCTACGCTATGAGTACCAGGGTCGGGCGACGCTTTCCGCTTCACGCGGGGGCGGCCAGCAAGGTGCTGCTGGCCTATGCCTCGCCCGAACTCCGCGCTGCCGTTCTGTCGGGACCGATGGAGCGCCTGACGCCCGCGACCGTGACCGATCCGGCAGATCTGGCCTCCTCGCTGCAAGACATCATCGCTGACGGGATCGGTTTCGACCGGGGCGAACATGCGCTCGGCATTCACGCCATCGCCGTACCGGTCTTCGACGAAACCGGCGCCTGCGCGGCTGCGCTGAGCATCCCCTATCTGGCCGCGCAGGAGGCGGAGGTGCGCGTCCGGGTCAGTGCCGAGCTGATCGCCTGCGGCAAGTCTCTTTCCAGACTTCTGTGCGGGAATTCAGACGGCCGGCAGTATGAGGGTATTTGAGCTCTCGCGCAGCTCCATTTCGCTCCACGGTGAAGGCGCGATCGGGTTCTAGGCCGGCGCGAGCCGCCGCCGCCACAGCACGAACGGGACCGACACCAGATACATGGTGATGCCGTAAACACCGGATGGCAGCGAAAAGGGCGGAAGGCCGGTCGCCTGCTCGCTGATCAGCGAGCCGACGGTGATGCCGAGCGTGGCGTTTTGGATGCCGGTCTCGATGGCGATCGCCGACGACCGGCCACGGTCGAGACCGCCGCTTCGCGCCAGCGCTATGCCGATGGCAAGCATGACCACGTTGAGGGCGACAACGGCGGGGCCGAGCACCGGCAGGTTGGCGACGAATACCGTCCAGTTGGACGCCAGCGCGCCGGCGACGACGATGCAAAACAGCGCCGTGGCGAGGTGGGAGACCGGCGTTTCGACGGCATCGGCGAGACGGGCGGCGAAGCGCCGGACCAGCATGCCGATCGCCACCGGCACGGCGGTGATGGCGAACATGGCGACGCCGAGCGCGGTGACGTCGACCGGCGGGGCGTCGACACCCAGGAAATGGCCGGCCGTCAGGCCGACGAGCACCGGCACGGTGATCACCGAGACCAGGCTGATGACGCCGGTCAGCGAAATCGACAGGGCAAGGTCGCCTTTGGCGAAGCGGGTCAGGATGTTGGAGGTCACGCCGCCCGGGCAGAAGGAGAGGATCATCAGGCCGACCGCCAGTTCGCCCGAAATCCCGAAGCCGATTACGGTCAGGTAGGCGATCAGCGGCAGCAGCAGAAGCTGCGCGACAGCGCCGAGCGCGAACGCTTTCGGCTCGCGCGCCACCCGCGCGAAATCGGCGAGCGTGAGGCCGAGCCCGAGTGAAAACATGATGATGGCGAGCGCCAACGGCAAGAAGACGGACAGGATGATGTCCATGGTTTCCCTCCCTGCGGCACGCGCCGCCCGTCAGGAAATGGCGCGTCGCGTGCCTGTTCCATATTCCGGCGCGTGGCCGCGGCCATGCGCCGACCGGCGAATCGTCGCCGGATATCTCCCAGGACCTGCCTACATCAGAATTCTGAATAAGGGAAAGCTAATGTTTAAGGCGCTGCGCCGGGCTTAAAAAGAACGGGGCGGCGCGCCCCCTCGGCACGCCGCCCCTTCGCCGCGTCGTGGCCGGTCGCGCTGCGACCGACTGCCCCCGCCGCGAAAATCGGGACTCGTTATGTCGGTGTCAGATCACCTTGACCCGGGTGCCGACGCCGACGCGTTCGTAAAGCTCGATCACGTCCTGGTTGCGCATGCGGATGCAGCCCGAGGACACCGCCTGGCCGATCGTCCAGGGCTGGTTGGTGCCGTGAATGCGATAAAGCGTCGAGCCCAGATAAAGCGCGCGGGCGCCGAGCGGGTTGGCGGGGCCGCCCTTCATGTGGACGGGCAAGATGCGGCCCTTCTTGCGCTCGCGGGCGATCATCTCGGCCGGAGGACGCCAGTCCGGCCATTCGCGCTTCTGGGTAACCTTGTGCGTGCCCGCCCATTCAAAACCCGGCTTGCCGGTGCCGACGCCGTAGCGGCGTGCCTTGCCGTTCGGCTGGACGAGATAGAGGAAGTTCTGTGTGGTATCGATGACGATGGTGCCGGGTTTTTCCGGCCCGCCATAATCGACCGTCTGCGGCAGATAGATCGGGTTCATCTGCGGCTGCGCCGGCTTTTGCGCCGGCCGGGCGACGGCAGCCGTCTCCAGCGGCCGATTGCGATGGGCGCGCGTCGCGCGCGGCTCGGCGAAACGGACCTGCGCGCCGCGATCGTAAACAACCCCGCCGCGCCGCACATAAGCCGGGCGCGGCTGGTCCATCGTCCGACGGGCGCGCGCGATGGCCTCGGCATTGCCGATGCGGCGTGCCGTGTTGGACCGGTCGAGGGTCGGTTTTCTCTGCAACTGCATGACCCAGGGCGCACTCAGGTCGGGGCTGACCGTCAGCGGGGGGCGTTTTCCGTAACGCTCGCCCGCCGTCGCGCCCGAAACCAGCAGGGCGACGGCGGCGGCGGCGCCGGCAAACAAGGACAGAATTCGCATCGGACGTACTCTCCACATTTCGTCTGATGACCGGGCGCGTAACGAGGGGGCGCCCGGAAACAACGGCGATTGTGGCGGCGCGGAGAGTCGGAATGGTGAATCCGGTTCGTTAAAATGCCGATCTGTCAGGAAAGAGTCCGGTGTGGTTACCGGCCGGTTCAGGAACCTGGTAAAGGCGCGCTTAAAGCCGGCCCCGGGCGCGTTAACGAACGGATTTCGAGTGCATGGACGAGCAGAAAAGCGGATTGATCGCGGGTGAGGACGGGGCGCTGCGCTGTTTCTGGCACGGCAACGACCCATTCTACCAGCACTATCACGACCATGAATGGGGGCGCCCGGTCGCCGACGACCGGCGCCTGTTCGAAAAAATCTGCCTTGAGGGATTCCAGGCCGGGCTTTCCTGGATCACCATCCTGAGAAAACGGGAGAATTTTCGCGAGGCTTTCGAGAATTTCCACATCGACCGGCTGGCGCTCTATACCGAGCGCGACGTGGAGCGGCTGTTGACCAATGCCGGCATCGTGCGCCACCGCGGCAAGATCGAATCCACCATCAACAATGCCCGCCGGGCGCGCGAACTGGCCGACGAGGCCGGCTCGCTCGCGGCCTGGTTCTGGTCGTTCGAGCCGGGAGCGGAGGAGCGGCCCTCCGTCGTCGACTATGCCACGCTTATCGCCAATCCGAAGACGGCGACCTCGACGCGCATCTCCAAGGAGCTGAAGCGGCGCGGCTGGTCGTTTGTCGGCCCGACCACGGTCTACGCGTTCATGCAGGCGATGGGGCTGGTCAACGACCATATCGAAGGCTGCGTGTGCCGGAAGGTGGTGGAGCTCGAACGCGAGCAGTTCGCCCGGCCGGGCTGACCGGCCCGACCCTTGCCGCTCCCTGCCGCATCGGTTACACGCCGGCTGTTGTTTCTTTTGTTGAAGAAACATTTCACGCCACACGGTTCACTCCATCGCCTGGACGCAGCACGACATGAGCGGCAAACCCCAGAAAATGAAAGCGCGGCTACCGCGCGGCCTCGTCGACCGTTCGCCGGCCGATATCCGCGCCGTGGAGGAGATGTGCGGCAGGATCCGCGAAGTCTACGAGCTTTACGGCTTCGAGCCGGTGGAAACGCCGCTGATCGAATATGCCGACGCGCTCGGCAAGTTCCTGCCCGACCAGGACCGGCCGAACGAGGGCGTTTTTTCGTTTCAAGACGACGACGAGCAGTGGCTGTCGCTGCGCTACGACCTGACCGCGCCGCTGGCGCGCCACGTGGCGGAGAATTTCAACGACATCCAGCTTCCCTACCGCACCTATCGCGCCGGCTGGGTGTTCCGCAACGAAAAGCCCGGCCCGGGCCGCTTCCGCCAGTTCATGCAGTTCGACGCCGACACGGTCGGGGCGCCCTCGGTGGCGGCGGACGCCGAAATGGCGATGATGATGGCCGACGTGATGGAGGCGCTCGGCATTGCGCGCGGCGACTATGTCATTCGCGTCAACAACCGCAAGGTGCTCGACGGGGTGATGGAGGCGATCGGGCTCGGCGGCGCGGAGAATGCCGGCCGCCGGCTGACCGTGCTGCGGGCGATCGACAAGCTCGACAAATTCGGGCCGGAAGGCGTCAAACTGCTGCTCGGTCCCGGCCGTTGGGACGGCGGGCGCGAGGGCGAGGGCGATTTCACCAAGGGCGCGGGGCTGGACGAGACGCAGGCCGCGATCATCATCGATTTCGTCGGGAAGGAGGGCTTTCTCCAGGAAGTGAGAGACGGCCGCTATCGCAGTCCGTTGAGAAGCGAAAACCCCGATCGCACGCCGGTCAATTTCGAAGCGCTGCAAGCGATGACGCGCGAGGGTGCTTCCGAACTGGAGCAGATAGCATCTCTTGTGGAAGCCGCCGGCTACGGCCGGGATCGGATTCGCATCGACCCCTCCGTCGTGCGCGGGCTCGAATATTATACCGGTCCTGTCTACGAGGCCGAGCTCACCGCCGAGATCCCCAACGAAAAGGGCGAGATCGTGCGCTTCGGCTCGGTCGGCGGCGGCGGGCGTTATGACGGGCTGGTGTCGCGGTTTCGCGGCCAGCCGGTGCCGGCGACCGGGTTTTCGATCGGCGTGTCGCGGCTCGCCACGGCGCTGAAGAATCTCGGCAAGCTCGGCCAGGACCCGGTGCGGCCGCCGGTTCTGGTTACCGTCATGGACGGCGACACGGCGGCGATGGCGAAATACCAGCAATTCACCCAGGCGCTGCGCGCCGCCGGCATCCGCGCGGAGATGTATCAGGGCAACTGGAAGAAATTCGGCAACCAGCTCAAATATGCCGACCGGCGCGGTTGCCCGGTCGCCGTCATCCAGGGCGCGGACGAGCGCGACCGGGGCGAAGTGCAGGTCAAGGACCTGCTCGAGGGCGCCCGGCTCTCGGCCGAAATCGACAGCAACGAGGAATGGCGCGAGGCGCGCGTGGCGCAGGTCTCGGTGCCCGAAGCCGAGCTTGTCGCCACGGTCGAGCGCATATTGAAGGCACAGGCCAGGGAGCGGGACGGCCGGTGATGCGGGCTTCTGTCTCTTCGCGCGCGGGCTTCGTGCGCGCGGGCGGTTTTTGGCGGTCATGATGGCGCGTCCGCCCTTTGCCGAGGATATTTCGGCCGTGTTCGCCGAGCGCGGCGCGGCGATGGTCGAGGTGGCGATGCTGCAGCCGGCCGAGCCGTTTCTGGACATGGCCGGCGAGGATCTGCGCCGGCGCATCTACCTGACGGAGAGCGAGACCGGCGAGACGCTGTGTCTCAGGCCCGAATTCACCATTCCCGTCTGTCTCGACCATATCGAAAGCCGCGCCGGTACGCCGCGCCGCTATGCCTATCTCGGCGAGGTTTTTCGCCAGCGCCGCGAGGGCGGCAGCGAGTTCTTCCAGGCCGGCATCGAGGATCTGGGCGAGACCGACATCGCGACCGCCGACGCCCGTTCGCTGGCCGATGCGCATGCGCTGCTTGAGCGGACGCTGCCCGGACATGCGCTTTCGGTCACGCTCGGCGACCAGACGATCTTTGAAGCCGTGCTTGCCGCGCTCGGCCTGCCGCGCGGCTGGCGCATGCGGCTTGCCCGCGCCTTCGGTGCGCCGGACCAGCTCGAGGCGGCACTCGCCGACCTCGCCGATCCGCCCAAAAACGTCGCCCTGCCGGCGCCGGTCGCCGCCTTCGTCGCCGATGGCGATCATGACGGGCTGACGGCGCATATCGCGGCGGGCATGGAGGAGGCCGACCTGTCGGCGGCGCTCGGGCGCACGCCGGGCGAGATCGCGCGCCGGCTGATCGAAAAGGCCGAGCTGAGAAGCGTCAGGTTGTCGGCCGAGGCGTTCGCGGCGCTGAAGCGCTTTCTGGCGATCCACGCGCCGCTCGGCGACGCGGCCGCCGCGCTGGCGGCGTTCGCCGGCGATGCCGGCATTTCGCTGGGAGCCGCGCTCGACAATTTCACCGCCCGCGCGGAGGCGATCGCGGGTTACAACCTGGCGGGCGATGGCGTCCATTACGACGCCGCCTTCGGCCGGCCGCTCGACTATTATACCGGGCTCGTCTTCGAGATCTCGGCCGCAGGCGGCGAGCGGCCGCTTGCCGGCGGCGGCCGTTACGACCGGCTGCTGACGCTTCTGGGCGCGCAAAACCCCATTCCCGGCGTCGGCTTTTCGGTCTGGCTCGACCGGATCGAGGCCCTGCGGGATGCCGCGCCATGACCGTCACGCTCGCTCTGCCGTCCAAGGGCCGTCTGCGCGAGGAGGCGATGGCGGTGTTCGCGCGCGCCGGGCTGCCGGTCGTGGCGCCGGAAGATACACGCCGCTACCGCGCCCGTATCGATGGCCGCGACGACATCGAGGTCGCCTTCCTGTCGGCCTCGGAGATTGCCAGCGAACTCGGCCGCGGTGCCGTCGACCTCGGCGTAACCGGCGAGGATCTGGTGCGCGAGAGCCTGGCCGACTGGCAGGCCCGGGTCGCGATCGCCGCGCGGCTGGGCTTCGGCCGGGCCGATGTGGTGGTCGCGGTGCCCGATATCTGGCTCGACGTGGCCACCATGGCCGATCTCGACGACGTGGCGGCGGATTTTCGCCAGCGCCATGGCCGCCGGCTCAGGATCGCGACCAAGTACTGGCGCCTCACGCAGCAGTTCTTTTCCCAGATGCACGGCATCCAGGTCTACCGGATCGTGGAAAGCCTCGGCGCCACCGAAGGCGCGCCGGCGGCCGGCCAGGCCGACGTGATCGTCGACATCACCTCCACCGGCTCGACGCTGAAGGCCAATCATCTGCGCGTGCTCGACGACGGCATCATCCTGAAATCGCAGGCGTGCCTGGTGACGGCGCTGAAGGCGCGGGAGACGGCCGACGCGGCGCTGGTGGCCGAGATCGGCGACAAGGTGGGCCGGGCGCTTTAGGCACCGTCCCGAAGCGCGGCCGGCGCATTGCGACGGCGACGCCGGGTGCTAAACTCCTCCGAAAGCCGCCCGCGCCAGGTCGACGGCGGCGTCAGGGAGGACAGGCATGACCATTCAGCCGGCCCGGGAACCGGAATTGACGCCGGTCGACGGGCTTTCGCATGTCGTGGGGGACCGGACGCGGCCCCTGCTGGAGGAAACCATTCCCGCCCGGCTTGCCGCGACTGTGGCGCGTTTCGGCGCGCGCGAGGCCGCGGTGTTCTGCGCCGAGGGGAGCCGGCTGACCTGGCGGGAATTTGCCGAAGAGGTCGACCGGCTTGCCGCGGGGCTGCTGGCGCTTGGCATCGGCCGCGGCGACCGGGTCGGCATCTGGTCGCCCAACCGGCGCGAATGGCTGCTGACGCAGTTCGCCACCGCGCGTATCGGCGTCGTGCTGGTCAACATCAACCCGTCCTATCGGCTCTACGAACTGGACTACGCGCTCAACAAGGTGGGCTGCCGGGCGCTGATCACCGCGGCCGCGTTCAAATCGTCCGATTATCTCGGCATGATCCGCGAGCTCGCACCGGAACTCGACGAGGCCGTGCCGGGTGGCCTGAAGGCGGCGCGCCTGCCGGCGCTGACCACCGTCATCCGCATGGGCGAGGGGCGTTCGCCCGGCATGTTCGGCTTCCAGGAGGTGATGGAACTCGGCGGGGCCGAGGAGCATGCGCGGCTCGATGCGATCAGCGCCGGTCTCGATCCGGACGACGCGATCAACATCCAGTTCACCAGCGGCACCACCGGCGCGCCGAAGGGGGCGACGCTCAGCCATCGCAACATTCTCAACAACGCTCATTTCGTCACTCAGACGATGAATTTCACCGAGGCCGACCGGCTGGCGATCCCGGTGCCGCTTTATCATTGCTTCGGCATGGTCATGGGCACGCTGGGCTGCGTGACCAAGGGCGCGACGATGGTCTTTCCCGGCGAGGGTTTCGACCCGGAGGCGACGCTGGCGGCGGTGGCCGGCGAGCGCTGCACCGGCCTTTATGGCGTGCCGACCATGTTCGTGGCCATGCTCGATCATCCCGGTTTCGCCGGCTTCGACCTGTCCAGCCTGCGAACCGGCATCATGGCTGGCGCGCCCTGTCCGGTCGAGGTGATGAAGCGGGTGCAGCGCGACATGAACATGAGCGAGGTGACGATCGCCTACGGCATGACGGAGACCAGCCCGGTCTCCTTCCAGAGCCATGTCGACGATCCGCTGGAAAAGCGCGTCTCGACGGTGGGACGGGTACACCCGCATGTCGAGGTCAAGATCGTCGACGCGGATGGTGCGACGGTGCCGGTGGGAGTGTCGGGCGAGTTGTGTACGCGCGGCTATTCGGTGATGAAAGGCTATTGGGACGAGCCGGAACGAACCGCCGAAGCGATCGACGCCGACGGCTGGATGCATACCGGCGATCTCGC
Organism: Nitratireductor sp.; assembly: GCA_039973095.1. Lineage (GTDB taxonomy): Bacteria > Pseudomonadota > Alphaproteobacteria > Rhizobiales > Rhizobiaceae > Mangrovimarina. The sequence goes on from JBDWLQ010000018.1 coordinate 100,029, forward strand.
CACGATCGACGCGCAGGGCTATGGCAACATTGTCGGGCGGGTGAAGGATATGATCATCCGCGGCGGTGAGAACGTCTATCCGCGCGAGATCGAGGAGTTTTTGTACCGTCATCCCAAGGTGCGCGAGGTTCAGGTGTTCGGCGTGCCGGACCCGCGCTACGGCGAGGAGATCTGCGCCTGGGTGGTGGCGGCGGGAGAGGCGCCGAGCGAGGACGAGATCCGCGCCTTCTGCCAGGGACAGATCGCCCATTTCAAGATCCCGCGCCATGTACGGGTCAAGGACGTGCTGCCGATGACGGTTACCGGCAAGCCGCAGAAATTCATCATGCGCGAGACCATGATCGCGGAACTCGGCCTGGCGGTCGACGAGACGGCATAGGCAGGAACTGGGATTGAGACGGCCCGGGGAGCTCCCGGGCCGTCTGCAACTCGACCGTATCGGTTACGCGGTGACGGTCTTGCCGGTGCGGGCATCGACCGACAGAGAACCGGGGCCGGCCACGAACAGGGCGAGCAGGCCGCCGGCGATGGTGATGTTCTTCATGAACAGGATCATCTGCATCTGGTCGGCCGGCGCGTAATGGAAGACGAAGCCGGTGAAGACGCAGAAGGCGGCGAGCGCCAGCGCGCTCAGCCCGGTCTGGAAGCCGACCAGAAGGGCGATGCCGGCAAGCGTTTCAAAAATGGCGGCGAGCCAGGCCAGAAGCGTGCCGGCCGGCAGGCCGACCGAGGCGATGTAGCCGGCGGTGCCGTCGATCGCGCCGAATTTCTGCATGCCGGACATGATGAACATCACCGAGAGCAGAATGCGCGCGATGAGCAGGATGACGCTGGTGGACATAAGAGTGTTCTCCGGAGGTTTTTTCGGTGGCGCGAAGATAGGGTCATGCGCCTGCGGCAAAAGGTGTCTGTCGCGAGACTGTTCGTTCACGATTGTTGAACGGAGAACGGCGACGGCTCCATCTCATCCCGGCTTCGTCATCGCCCGGGGCCGCACCAGGCGGTCGTACTCCTGTGCGTCGACCAGTCCCGTCGCCAGCGCCTCCTCGCGCAAGGTGGTGTTGTTCTTATGCGCGCTCTTGGCGATCTTGGCGGCGTTGTCGTAGCCGATCGTGGGCGCAAGCGCGGTGACCAGCATCAGCGAGCGTTCGAGTGCGGCCTGGATATTGTCCTCGCGCGCTTCGATGCCGGCGACGCACCGGTCGGTGAAGGAGCGCGCCGCGTCGGCCATCAGCTGCACCGATTGCAGGAAGTTATAGGCCATCACCGGGTTGTAGACATTGAGCTCGAAATGGCCCTGGCTGCCGGCGAAGGACAGTGCGGCGTTGTTGCCGAAAACCTGGACGCAGACCTGTGTCAGCGCCTCGCACTGGGTCGGGTTGACCTTGCCCGGCATGATCGAGGATCCGGGTTCGTTTTCCGGCAGGGCGAGTTCGCCGAGCCCCGAACGCGGCCCGGAGCCGAGAAAGCGGATGTCGTTGGCGATCTTGTAGAGCGCGGCGGCGGCGGCGTTGATCGCGCCGTGCGCGAACACCATCGCATCGTGCGCGGCGAGCGCTTCGAACTTGTTGGGCGCGGTGATGAAGGGCAGGCCGGTTATGGCTGCGATCCGCTCGGCAATCTTTTCGGCGAAGCCGACCGGCGCGTTGAGCCCGGTGCCGACCGCCGTGCCGCCCTGCGCGAGTTCCATCAGGCCGGGCAGGGTGGTTTCGATGCGGGCAATCGCGGAGGCGACCTGCGCGGCGTAGCCGGAAAATTCCTGGCCAAGCGTCAGGGGCGTGGCGTCCTGGGTGTGGGTGCGGCCGATCTTGACGATGTCTGCGAACGCTTTCGCCTTGGCGTCGAGCGCATCGTGCAGATGGGCGAGCGCCGGCAAGAGGCCGTGCACGATACGCTCCGCGCAGGCGATGTGCATGGCGGTGGGATAGGTGTCGTTGGACGACTGGCTCATATTGACGTGGTCGTTGGGATGAACCGGGTCCTTCAAGCCGATGGCGCCGCCCAGCCTCTCGATCGCCCGGTTGGCGATCACTTCGTTGGCGTTCATGTTGGACTGGGTGCCGGACCCGGTCTGCCACACGGAAAGCGGAAAATGGTCGTCGAGGCGGCCGTCGATCACGTCCTGCGCGGCGGCCGCGATCGCGGCAGCGCGTTCGGCGTCGAGGCGCCCGAGCGCCAGGTTGGTCTCGGCGGCGGCCCGCTTGACGATGCCGAGCGCGCGCACGATCGACAAAGGCTGCTTTTCCCAGCCAATGGCGAAATTCTCCAGCGAGCGCTGCGCCTGAGCGCCCCAGTAGCGGTCCGCGGGAACCTCGATCGGGCCGAACGTGTCGGTTTCGGTGCGTGTGTCGGTCATGGCGTCTCGTCCTGGCTGCTCCATGCCGGCGAAGATAGGCGCGCGCGGCCCCCCTCGCCACCATGCAGGATTTTTCCGCATGAAATAACGCTCTCCGTGTCGATCTTGCGCGGCGTCATACGTCGTGTTGATGAAACCGTCCCGCAGCGGGCCGGTCGTGGCAATAAGCGAAGGAGAGCGCCATGCGCGTGATGGTATTGGTCAAGGCGTCGGCCGAGTCGGAAGCAGGCGTGATGCCGGACACTGAGCTCTTGAACGAGATGGGCCGGTTCAACGAGGAATTGGTGAAGGCGGGCGTGCTGCTTGCCGGCGAGGGGCTGCATCCGTCCAAAAAGGCCGTGCGGATCGATTTTTCCGGCGAAGAGCGCATGGTCGTCGACGGACCGTTTGCCGAGACCAAGGAACTGGTCGCCGGCTTCTGGATCCTGCAGGTCAAATCGATGCAGGACGCGATCGAATGGCTGAAACGCTCGCCGTTTCGGGACGGCCAGGTCGAGATCAGGCCGATCTTCGAGCTGGAGGATTTCGGCGAGGCCGCCACGGCGGAAGTCCGCGAACGCGAACAGCACCTGCGCGAGCGGATCGAGGGGCGGAATTAATTTTAGGGCGAATGCGACTTGTACGTCTTTACCGCCGGAGGAGAACCAGATGAGATTTATGATGCTGATGATCCCGGCCGGCTACGAGAGTGCCGCGCCGGGAACCATGCCCGACAACAAGGACCAGCTCGACGCGATGATGGACTATAATCGCGCGATGCAGCAGGCCGGCGTGCTGGTCGCATGCGACGGTCTTCATCCGCCCTCGATGGGCGCGCGGGTGCGCTTCGACACCGGACGTCCGGTGGTTACCGATGGACCTTTCACCGAGGCCAAGGAGGTGCTGGGCGGTTACTGGGTGATCGACGTCGCCTCGCGCGATGCGGCGATCGAATGGGCCAGGCGCTGCCCAGGTGCGCCCGACGAGATGATCGAGGTCAGGCAGGTGATGGAAACGGACGATTTTCCCGAAGACATGCAAGGTTCGCTCACCGACTTCGCCGACATGCAGAGCCGCTGAGCCCGCGTTCGTTACGGCTGCAATTACCGCTAAGGTATTGGAACGTGGTTCGTTCAGCGGTCGGCGGGAAACCAGTCGGCGGGGGTGCAAAGCGTGACTTGCGTCGTCGGGACCCTCGATCTATTCGGGAAGCGTGACGGCCACGGACACACATCGCGCCATCGAGGCGGTCTGGCGGATTGAACAGGCGAAGCTGATTGCCAGCCTTACGAGGCAGCTGCGCGATGTCGGCCTGGCGGAGGAGTTCGCGCAGGAAGCGCTGGTCGCCGCTCTGAAGAGCTGGCCGCAGACCGGTGTGCCCGACCGGCCCGGAGCCTGGCTGATGGCGACCGCCAAGCGCCGCGCCATCGATCATTTTCGTCGCAACAAGCTGATCGAGCGCAAACATGCCGAACTCGGCCGCGATATGGAGGTCGGGCTTGACCCGTCGGCCGAGATCGAGGCGGCGATGGACGATCCCGTCGGCGACGATCTCCTGAGCCTGATCTTCACCGCGTGCCACCCGGTTTTGTCAGCCGAGGCGCGTGCCGCGCTCACCTTGCGGCTGGTGGGCGGGCTGACCACCGCCGAGATCGCGCGTGCCTTTCTGGTTCCCGAGCCGACCGTGGCGCAGCGCATCGTGCGCGCCAAGAAGGCGCTGGCTGAGGCGAAGGTTCCCTTCGAGGTGCCGCGCGGCGCGCAGATGGCGGAGCGGCTGGGCTCGGTGCTGGCGGTGATCTATCTGATCTTCAACGAAGGGTACTCGGCGACCGCCGGCAATGACTGGACCCGACCGCAGCTTTGCGAGGAAGCGATGCGGCTTGGACGCGTCCTGGCCGAACTGGCGCCGGACGAGCCGGAAGTTCACGGGCTGGTGGCCCTGATGGAGATCCAGGCCTCGCGCATCGGCGCGCGAACCGACGACAAGGGCGAGCCGGTGTTGTTGCTCGATCAGGACCGCGCTCGCTGGAACCGGCTGTTGATCGGGCGCGGGCTTGCCGGGCTTGGCCGCGCCGAGGCGCTCGGCGGCCGCGGCTCTTATGTCTTGCAGGCGGCGATCGCGGCCTGCCACGCGCGCGCGGCGACGGCGGACGAGACCGATTGGCAGCGCATCGCCCGGCTATATGCCGAACTCGCCCGGTCGGCGCCCTCGCCGGTGGTCGAGCTCAACCGGGCCGTGGCGGTGTCGATGGCGCACGGTCCGGCGGCGGGCCTGGAGATCGTCGACCGGCTGGTCGCGGCGGACGCGCTCAAGACCTATCACCTTCTGCCGAGCGTGCGCGGCGATTTTCTGGCCAAGCTCGACCGTTTCGCCGAAGCGCGGGCCGAATTCGAGCGGGCGGCGACGCTGACGCGCAATGCGCGCGAACAGGCGCTTCTCACCGAACGCGCACAGGCCTGCGCGCGCGGCGAGCGTCCGGCGCGCTGAGGCATCGACCCGTAGCGGCCGAGCGGATGGTTTTGCAGACCTTGCAGGCGTGAGCGCGGCACCCGATATGGGGGGCAAGATTTCTGAGCCATGGAGACAGGCGTGAGCGGCAGCGAGCAGACGCATTGGGACGACGTCTATACCAGCAAGGCCGAGGCCGAGGTGAGCTGGTTCCAGGAGGAGCCGGAAATTTCCCTGTCGTTGCTTGAGCTTGTCGGCGCGGGTTCCGACGATGCCATCATCGATGTCGGCGGCGGCGCGTCGCGATTGGTGGATTGCCTGCTGGACAAGGGGTTCACCCATGTCAGCGTGCTCGATCTTTCGGCGGCGGCCCTGGCGACCGCCAGAGCGCGCCTGGGCGCAAGGGCCGGGGCGGTAAAATGGATCACCGCCGATGCGCGAGACTGGGAGCCGCCGGAAGACTACGCTGTCTGGCACGATCGCGCCGCCCTGCATTTCCTGACGCAGGAGAAGGATCAGAAGGCCTATGTCGCGCGGCTGAGCAAGGGCCTCAAGATCGGAGGTCACGCGATCATCGGGACTTTCGCGCCCGACGGTCCGGAAAAATGCAGCGGACTGCCGGTCGTCCGGCACGATGCCGACAGCCTGTCGCGCCTGCTTGGGCCGGGCTATGCCCTTGTCGACAGCCGTCGTCACGAGCACAAGACGCCCTGGGGCGCGGTGCAGAAATTCCAGTTCAGCACGTTCCGGCGCGTGGCGTAGTCCCGCCGGCGGGTGGGTTCGGTTGCGCGCTGCCCCCGTCGCGCGGCTTTGAAAGCCAGATGCGACAGGGGCGAGCGCCGCCTCCGTCAGGCCTGCTGGTGGAAGACGCCCCAGCGCCGACCCGTCGTGGCCTGGCGATGCGCGAGCACCATGACGGCCAGGCTCAATGCCAACAGTTCCGATAGCGGCGCGCCGAGCCATATGCCCGGTTCGCCGAGCAGTGGCGGCAGGGCGAGGGTCAGCGGGATCGCGAACAGATAGGTGCGCGACAGATTGAGCACCGCCGTCCTGGTCGCATCGCCGATCGCCTGGAAATAGCCGGCGAGAATCATCAGCGGACCGGCGATGAAATAGGCGGCGGTGATGATCGGCAGGATGCGGGCCAGTTCAGCCACCGTCACCGGGTCGTCGACGAAGATCGTGCCGATCGTATGCCGTGCCAGCAGCAGGGTCAGCTGCACGCCTGCGCAAAACACAAACGCGACCAACACGGCCAGCCGCAGGCTCGCATCGGAGCGATGCCACAGACCGGCGCCGAAATTGTTGCCGGCGATCGTCTGCAACGCCATGCTCAGCCCGAGTAGCGGCAGATAGGTGAAGGTGAGCACACGGGTGGCGATGCCGTAGGCGGCCACCGTCTCTGCATAACCGTCGCCGCCCCAGGCCTGGATCATGGCAATCGTCGCGCCGGAGCCCAGCGAAATGCCCAGAAAGGTCAGGCTCTGCGGCGTGCCCAGCGCCAGGAACTCGCTCCAGCCATGGCGCCAGGTTTCGGCTTTGAGAAGCGACAGCTTCAGGGGCGTCGCCGCGCCCAACCGGAAGACGAGGACGGCGGCGAAGGCCATCATCATCGCTGCGACCGTGCCGGCGGCCGAGCCGGCGACGCCGTAGTCGAAAACGACGATCAGCAGGTAGTTGAACACGATATTGGCGCTGGAGGTCACCAGGCTGACCGCCGCCATCAGACCCATGCGCCCCTCGCAGCGCAGCGCGTCGGAATTGATCGACAGCACGAACATCACCGGCGAGAACCAGATCAGGATGGAGATGTAGCGATAGCCGTCGCGCGCCAGCTCGGCCGAACCGTTGGCGAGCCAATCGGCAAGGACGGTGCCGCCAAGCGCGAAACCGGCGATCAGTGCGGCACACACCAGGAGCGCGAGCGTGTGCGCACCGAGGAAGGCGGCGCGCGCGCCGTCGAAATCGGCTGCGCCGAGGCGGCGGGCGAGAACGCTCGCCATGCCGCCCGCGACAAGCGTGGCCAGCGCGACGAGCAGCATATAGACGGGAAACATCAGCGTGACGGCCGAGAGCGCGAAGGCGCCGACGAACTCGCCCAGAAAATAGGCGTCGATCACGGTCTGCAGGCCGTTCATCGCCATGATCAGCACGATCGGCGCCGTGGTGCGCACGAACAGCGCCGGCAGCGGGCCTTCCAGAAACGTATTGTGTTGGGTGGTCGGGGGCGTTGACATGTGTCGGTCTCCTGGCGCCGGAGGACGACGAATGGGGCCCGCATTGCCATGTCACCGGCGCGTCAGAAGTCGACGAAATGTCCGAGGAGGCTTCACCGTGACCAATGGCCAGCGAGCGGCAGGTGCCTCGACCGAAGGCGCTCCTACCCGCTTGCGGTACCGCTGTCAACGAAGGTGCCGGGCTTCGGCGGGCATTTACGTTGACCGTGCGTCGATGCCGGGCTAGTCGGGTCCGCATGGTTGAGCTTGCCGTCGCTGCCGTCCTGATCGTCCTCAACGGGGTCTTCGCCCTGTCGGAGCTGGCCGTTGTGTCGGCGCGCCGGCCGCGTCTGCAGCTCCTGGCGGCGCGGAAGCGGCGCGGCGCCAAGGCGGCGCTCCGGCTTTCGCAGGATCCGGGCAAGTTCTTGTCGACCGTGCAGATCGGCATCACGCTGGTCGGCATTCTGGCGGGCGCATTTTCCGGCGCCGCGCTGGGCGACCGGCTGAGCGTCATCCTGGTGGAGGCGGGCGTTCCGGCCAGCAGCGCGGGGCTCGCCGGCTATGCGATCGTGATTGCGGCCATCACCTTTTTCTCGCTGCTGATCGGCGAGCTCGTTCCCAAGCACCTCGCACTCAAGAATGCCGAAGCCTTCGCATGCACGATGGCGCCGGCGATGGAGCTTCTGTCCAAGGTCGCCGCTCCGCTGGTGTGGCTACTCGACATCTGCACCAGGGGGGTGCTGTTCGTGCTCGGCATGTCGGCGGAGGCCCAGAACGCCATCACCGACGAGGAAATCCAGACCCTGGTCGCCGAGGCGCAGAGCGCGGGGGTCATCGACAGCGCCGAGCAGGCGATGATTACCGGGGTCATGCGGCTCGGCGACCGCAATGTGCGCGCCTTGATGACGCCGCGCACCGAGGTGGAGATGCTGAACGCAGCCATGAGCGAGGCAGCGCTGCGCAAGGCCGTGACATCGGTGACCACCCATTCGATCATGCCGGTTCACGAAGGCGAGGCCGACCAGCCTCTCGGCGTGGTGCGGCTGCGCGATCTCGTCGGGCCGATCAGTTCCAAACGCAAGTTCGATCTGAAAAAACACATGCTCGCCGCGCCGGTGATCCCCGACACGCTCGGCGCGCTCGGGGTCCTGCGCGTGCTGCGCGAGGCCGACGTGCCGATGGCGCTGGTGCACGACGAGTTCGGCCATTTCGAGGGCGTCGTCACGCCGGCCGATATTCTCGACGCGATCGCGGGCGCCTTCCGCTCCGACCTCGACAGCGGCGAGCCGGAGGCCAGGCAGAGAGCGGATGGCTCCTGGCTGCTGAGCGGGGCGATGCCGGCCGACGAAATGGCCGCGCTGCTTTATCTGGAACTGCCGGAACGGCCGGGCTACGACACCGTGGCCGGTTTCATTCTCGACGGGCTGAAGCGCATTCCCGAGGTCGGCGAGATCATGGAGCTTCAGGGCTGGCGCTTCGAGGTCGTCGACCTCGACGGCCGCCGCATCGACAAGGTGCTGGCCAGCCGCGAGGCGTAGCGGGAGCCACCATCAGGCCGCGGCGATCGTGAGAATCGGCGAGGCAAGTCCGTTTGCGACAATCCGCACAGGAACGACCGGCTGGGCGCGGTGGTGCCAGCGCGGCGGGCTGCCCGAAATCGAATTCCCGCCCGGACATCACGCTTGGTCGGCGTTGCGGCTGCCCGACCGACGGCATGCGGCACATTGTGCGAGCAAGGAAAAGGGCGGCATCGCTGCCGCCCTTCCAGACTGTTTTCGGCGTTGGGCCGGACTTAGAAGTCCATGCCACCCATGCCGCCCATGCCGCCCATGCCGCCGCCGGGCATGGCCGGAGCAGCCGCTTCCTTCTGCGGCTTCTCGGCGATCATGGCTTCGGTGGTGACCAGCAGGCCGGCGACCGAGGCCGCGTCCTGCAATGCGGTGCGCACCACCTTGACCGGATCGACGATGCCCATGGCGATCAGGTCGCCATACTCGCCGGTCTGGGCGTTGTAGCCGAAGGTCACCGACTTGTTCTCGAGGATCTTGCCGGCGACGATGGAGGCTTCGTCACCTGCGTTCTCGGCGATCTGGCGGGCCGGAGACTGGAGCGCACGGCGCACGATGTTGATGCCGGCGTCCTGGTCGGCGTTTTCGCCCTTGGCCTTGATCGTGGACGAAGCGCGCAGCAGCGCAACGCCGCCGCCCGGAACGATGCCTTCCTCGACGGCCGCGCGGGTCGCGTTGAGGGCGTCGTCGACGCGGTCCTTCTTCTCCTTGACCTCGACCTCGGTCGCACCGCCGACGCGGATGACGGCAACGCCGCCGGCGAGCTTGGCCAGACGCTCCTGCAGCTTCTCGCGGTCGTAGTCCGAAGACGTCTCCTCGATCTGCTGCTTGATCTGGGCCACACGTGCCTGGATCTCGCCCTTCTTGCCGGCGCCGTCGACGATCGTGGTGTTTTCCTTGTCGATGCGCAGGCGCTTGGCGCGGCCGAGCATGTTCAAGTTCACGTTTTCGAGCTTGATGCCGAGATCTTCGGAGATCACCTGGCCGCCGGTGAGGATGGCGATATCCTCAAGCATCGCCTTGCGGCGATCGCCGAAGCCCGGCGCCTTGACGGCCGCGACCTTCAGGCCGCCGCGCAGCTTGTTGACCACCAGGGTCGCCAGCGCCTCGCCTTCCACGTCCTCGGCAATAATCAGCAGCGGCTTGGACGACTGCACCACCGATTCCAACACCGGAAGCATGGCCTGCAGGTTGGACAGCTTCTTTTCGTGCAGGAGGATGTAAGCATCCTCGAGCTCGGCCACCATCTTGTCCGGATTGGTGACGAAGTACGGCGAGAGATAGCCGCGGTCGAACTGCATGCCTTCGACGACTTCGAGCTCGGTCTCGGCGGTCTTGGCTTCCTCGACCGTGATCACGCCCTCGTTGCCGACCTTCTGCATCGCCTCGGCGATCATCGCGCCGATTTCCTTCTCGCCATTGGCGGAGATGGTGCCGACCTGGGCGACTTCCTCGGAGGTCTTGATCTTCTTGGCCTTCTTGACCAGGTCCGCGGCGACTTCGGCAACGGCCAGATCGATGCCGCGCTTGAGGTCCATCGGGTTCATGCCGGCGGCCACCGCCTTGGCGCCCTCGCGCACGATCGACTGGGCCAGAACCGTCGCGGTGGTGGTGCCGTCGCCGGCGATGTCGTTGGTCTTGGAGGCGACTTCGCGCACCATCTGCGCGCCCATGTTCTCGAACTTGTCCTCAAGCTCGATTTCCTTGGCGACGGTGACGCCGTCCTTGGTGATGCGCGGCGCGCCGAACGACTTGTCGATGACGACGTTGCGGCCCTTGGGGCCGAGCGTCACCTTGACGGCGTTGGCGAGAATGTCGACGCCGCGCAGCATGCGTTCGCGCGCGTCGCGGGAAAATTTCACTTCTTTAGCGGCCATATCCTAACTCCTGGGCTCGCGCCCGAATGTCCGGTTGAATGGTTTTGAAACGGGTCGGGTCAGGCGATCACGCCCATGATGTCAGACTCCTTCATGATCAGGAGATCTTCATCATTGAGCTTCACCTCGGTGCCCGACCATTTGCCGAACAGAACCCGATCGCCCACCTTGACGTCGAGCGGAACAAGCTTGCCGCTCTCGTCGCGTGCGCCGGAGCCGACGGCGATGATCTCGCCTTCCTGCGGCTTTTCCTTGGCGGTATCGGGAATGATGATGCCGCCTTTGGTCTTTTCCTCCGATTCGACCCGGCGGACGACCACCCGGTCATGAAGCGGGCGAAACTTCGACTTAGCCATGTGCATATCCTCAATGCGGACGGTGTGACTGGAAATATGTTCCGGTGGATCCGGAAGGCGTTAGCACTCATCCAAGGAGAGTGCTAACGAGCGCTGAGATAGTTGGTCGTCCGGGTCGTGTCAAGGATTGGGAGAGGGCGATTTGCGCGCCGTGCGGAGCCGGATCGCTGCGTGCGGGGTGGCATTGGCACGGGCGGGCGTCAACCGTGACCCGCATTTGGGGTTAACGGGGACGGTCTGCAAGAGCCAGGGCGGGCACACTCTTGCGAGGTCGTGCCCGGTTCCTTCTGAAGGCGCGGTGTGGAACCCGCGTTGACGATCTGCCCGGATGTCTTGGCAGGCCCGCCGCCGGCCGAGCCGCCGAGCGGCATGCCGGCCGGCTGTTCGCGGCGACCCCGTTCCGCGCTGCGCCGGCCGCCACGCGGCGGCCAGGCGCGCGCTGTTACCCCACGATGCGCAGATTGGACAATTCGTCGGCGATTTCCTCGAATTTTTCCGAAAGGTTGCCGCCGGTCGCGTTCCAGTACAGTTTCGCCGCCTTGGACGGGTTGTTCGGGTCCTTGCGGAAGCGGGACTCCGACGCGCATTCCTCCAGCGCCTGGATGGCTTCCTTTTCGCCGGACTTCTTTTCGCTCAGATCCAGCGAGACCGTCATCAGGATCAGCCCCTCGGACTTGGCGTTGTCGCAGAGCTGCTGCATGTGGTCGTTCATGGCCGCCGTGTAGTTGTCGTTATAATAGCCGGACTTGTTGATGCCGGTGCCGGTTCCCATGAACAGCCGGGTGAAGGAGGCGCCGGGTTGGGACTTTGCGGTGTAGCCGTAGGCGGAATAGATCGATTTGTTGTCGGCATCGTCGGAATGACCGAGCGAGCCGGGGGTGTAGTAGGTGTTTTCGCCGTCGGTCAGCACGATCACCACCTTGTCGTTGCCGTTTTCGGAATCGGGCCGACCTTCGCTGAAGGGGGCGGCGCCCGAAACCACGCGCCAGCCCCAGGCCAGGCCTTCGGGCACATTGGTGCCTCCGTTGGGGCTCATGTCGTCGATGGCGTCGTTGATCTTGTTGAGACCGGCGGCCACGGTCACGTCGACCAGCGGCGTGATCGGCTTGGTCGTGCAGGAATAGTTGGGCCCTTCGCCCTCGCCGGCCGCGCTGGAGGTCGAGGAGGGTGTGAAATATTTCGGCATGAAGCCCTGCCGATAGGAGGAATTGCCGGAGGTAACGTCCGACCAATAGCTGTTCGACGCACGGCCACCCGAGTTCAGATCGGTTTCGTCGGGCGCGAACATGGGAACGAACAGCGTCGCCGGGGTGCTCTTGTTCGGCGCCGTGTCATTGGTGTTGTAGGGATAGGGGCGGGCTTCCACGCAGCCTTGCCAGCTCGCATAGCCGCCATAGGTGTACTTGTACTCGCCATTGTCGACCCAGCCATATTCTCTGCACCGGCCCCGCTTGTATCTGGTGCAGCTGTATTCCCAATTGCTTTCCCAGGTCCTGCCCGTGATGCGTTTCATCTCGTCGAGAAGGGTGAAACGGGTGACGACGGCGCCCTCTGCGTCCTGCCAGGCTTCGCCGCTCTTGACGTAGACCCCGCCCGCCTGCACGACATTCTTGTCGGCCGGCATGGTCGACCAGTCGAAATTCTCGTGGTGGATCGGAGAGCGGCCCTCCGTGTCCATCCAGCTCGCCCCGGCATTGCCCGGTCCGACATTGACCGACGCGGCGAACGGAACCAGCCCGAACTGAACCGGCTTGGCGACCTGTTTCATCTGTTCGGCTTCGTCGGCGAGTTTCTTGACCAGCTGTTTGGCGGCGTCCTTGAGCAGCGAGATGCGCCTATTGCCGGACCCCGAGCCTCTGTAGTTCATCGAACCCGAATTATCGAGCACCAGCGCCACCTCAAGCGTGTTCTTCAGCCTGACCTGGGTCTTGGCGGCGAAATTTATCTCGTCGCTCTTGGCGCCGAGCAGCTTGCTGAAGGCCGAAAGGAAATAGGGCTTGTAGGGATGTTCGGCCTCGATGGTCAAAAGACCGCCGCCCTGCTTGCTGGTGGGCATGATGACGTTGAAAGTGGTCTTGGAGGTGTCGGCGCCCGGCAGATTGGCCTTGAAGAAGGCCAGCGCGTATTGCTTTGCCTCCTTTTCGGTGGCGCCTTCCACGATGCGGCGGGCGGTTGCAATACCGGCGGCGTCGAGCGCGTTCAGGGTCGTGGCGCGCTGGCGCGTGATCTCGGCATAATCGATCGCGAGTGCCAGAGCGCCCATGATCGGCACGATGGCGATCGCCGTTGCGATCATGTAGTCGCCGCGTCTGTCGCGAAGAAACTTCCGAAGCATCGTTCGTGCACCCCTGCAATCCTAATGGACTGAAACAGGATGACAGAAACCCGCTAAGGCCCGGTATGTACAAAGCGTCGAATTGCCGGCTACGGGTTCAGTCGCCGTTAACCCTTTGCCGTCAGGCGACCCGTCCTATGCCCGAACGCACCCGCCGCGGCGGCGAGAAGCGATCGCCGATCATCAAGTCGATGCCCAGGTCGAGCAGATTGACGGCGTCCTCGTCATTCGAGACCCCGGTTGCGATCACCTGGATGCCGGCTTCGGCGGCCGCGTTGACGATGTCGAGGCCTGCCGGGTCGCGGCGCCGCTTCTTGGTGCGGTCCAGCAGACGGTCCGCGCCCAATTTCAGATGCCCGACCTGCAGCTCGCGTAGGGCGGGCAGCGCCTTCGTCGATCCGTCCCAGCCTTCGGCGGCGAGCGTCACGCCGGTTTCCAGCAATTCCTCCAGCGCCGAACGCAGCCCGGTGCCGGCATTGGTCAAAATGGCGGAGGGCAGCGACAAGACGACAAGCCGCGCCAGCGGGGGATGCAGCGCCAGGAACTTGATCGCCAGGCGCAACTCGTCGCGGTCCTGCAAAAGGCTGTCGGAGACGGGGCAGTGCAGCGGCGTTGCCTCGCCGCCAGTGCCCAAAAGGCGGCGGGCGGCTTCGGCGGCGCGACACAGCAGGAGCCGCTCCAGCCTGGCGCGCGGCAGGTCGGCGTTTTCGGCGATCCGGCCGACATTGACCGTTTCGCCGTTTTCGAGCTCGATCAGGACGAAGGCGTCGAAACCGGCAGCCGCGTTGGCGCTGACCGACACGATCGGCTGCAGACTGAGCTGGATGCGCTCTTGGGCGAGCGCGCGCGACAAGACGAGTTCGACGGCGCGGTCGGTATGGCTTGGCTGAACGGTTTCCTCCGGTTTCGACCGGGCCGCGTCAATCGAAACCACGTTGGGCTTGTCCTCGTTCCGTTCGGCGACCCGCTGCGACAGCGTCTGGATTTCACCGCGAATGGTTTCGTGCATTTCCGCGATCGTGCCGGCGCTGGAACTGCTTGTCGAGGCCACCTGCTTCAGGGCGTGGTCGACGGATCGCAGCAGGAGTTCGAACTGGTCGGAGACACGTTTTGCGCGCAGGTAGGCGACGATCGCAATTATCAGGGCGAGAAGCGACGCCACCAGCGTGCCGGCGCCAACGAGAAGGGTGGTCGAAACCTCGCCCGCCGCGGCATGGGCGACCGTCGGCGCCATGGCGAGGCCGGCGGCGCCCAGGCCGAAACCCACGCTGCCTGGGCATCGGCCTCGATATCCCTGTCCGCAAAGGCGCGTCACGGCCAAACTCGTCTCCCATCCGTCCACAGGCTCCAGTTTCCCACGACAGGCGCATCACGTTAAGCGAAACCTGATGACACAGTGAACCGGTTCGGTTAATTCCCGGTGCCGAGCGCGCCCGTCCGGGCGGGTGTCCCCGATCCGCAGGCGGAGTTTCATGTCCAACTTACCGATCACGCTCGACAGGCTCGACGATATCAGCGGACGTTACCGCGTGATCCTGTGCGACGTGTGGGGGGTGGTTCACAACGGCGTCCATGTTTTCGCCGACGCGATTGCCGCGTTGCAACGCGCGCGCCAGGCCGGCAAGATCGTCGTTCTGGTCACCAACGCGCCGCGCCCGCGCCGCGAGGTGGAGGTGCAATTGCGCGCGCTCGGCGTCCCGGCTGACGCCTATGACCGGCTGGTCACCTCGGGCGACGCCACGCGCGACCTGATCCGCTCGGGTCCGCGACGGGTTTTCCATCTCGGGGCGGAGCGCGACCTGTCGCTCTTCGAGGGCATCGATGTCGAACTCGTCGAGGAGCCGGAGGCGTCCGCCGTGATTTGCACGGGCTTTGTCGACGATGAAACCGAAGGGCCCGACGACTATGCCGAGATGCTGATGCGCTTTCGCGCCCGCGACCTGCCGATGGTGTGCGCCAATCCCGACATCGTGGTGGAGCGCGGCGACCGGCTCGTGTGGTGCGCAGGCGCGCTGGCGCGCGACTACGGGCTGCGTGGCGGGCGGACCCTGATCGCCGGCAAGCCGCATCGGCCGATCTACGAACTGGCGCTGGCCGAGGCGAGCGAGATTGCCGGCGAGCCGATCGGCGCCGGCCAGGCGCTCGCGGTCGGCGACGGCATGCTCACCGACATCAAGGGTGCCGCGCAGAACGACATCGATGCGCTTTACATCTCCGGCGGCATTCATGCGCGCGACTACGGCGAGCCTGGCCGGCCGGATCCGGAACGGCTCGCGGCCTTTCTCGCCAAGCATGGTCATGACCCGGTCGCCGTCATGCCGTATCTGCGCTGACGGGCGCCGGGCACGGATGCCGCAGATGAACCAGACAGGTTTCACCCGCCTCGCCGCTGTCGCCGACTTGCCGTCCGGCTGGCGCGGCGGCGTGGTCGCGATCGGTAATTTCGACGGCGTGCATCGCGGACATCAGGTCGTTCTCGGGCAGGCGCTGGCGGAAGCGAAGCAGCGTGACGCACCGGCTCTGGCGCTGACCTTCGAGCCGCATCCGCGCACGCTGTTCCGCCCCGAGCAACCGGTGTTCCGCCTGACGCCGGCGCCGCTCAAGGCCGGACTTCTGGCCGCGATCGGCTTCGACGCGGTGGTCGAGCAACGCTTTGACCGGACCTTCGCCGGTCAGGACGCCGAGCAGTTCGTCCAGCATGTTCTGGTCGACGGCCTGGGGATTGCGCATGCCGTGACCGGTTTCGACTTTCATTTCGGCCGCAACCGTCAGGGCGATCCGGCCTATTTGAAGGCCGCGAGCGTGCGCAACGGTTTCGCGGTCACGCTGGTGGAGGCTTTTGGCGACGAGGACGGAAAGATCATCTCGTCGAGCCGCATCCGCGGGCTCCTCGCCGAGGGCGAGGCGGCGGCCGCCGCCGGCCTGCTCGGTTATCGCTACACGGTCGAGGCCGAGGTGGTGCGCGGCAGGCAACTCGGCCGCACGCTCGGCTTTCCCACCGCCAATATGGCGCTGCCGCCGCAGACCGCGCTGCGGCACGGCGTCTATGCAGTGCGCCTGCGCCGCGCCGATGGCAGCCTGCACGACGGGGTGGCCAGCTTCGGCCGGCGTCCCACGGTCGATGATAACGGCGCGCCGCTGCTTGAGACCTTCATTTTCGATTTCGACGGCGACCTTTACGGCGAGACCTGCCGGGTGTCGCTGTTCGGTTTCCTGCGCGGCGAGGAAAAATTCGACGATCTCGAGGCGCTGTGCGCGCAGATGCGCCGCGACGAGGCCGAGGCGAGGGCGTTGCTGTCGGGTGTGCGCCCGCTGTCGGAGCTGGATGGCGGGATCGCCTTTTGACCCGCGCGCCTGATCCGCGATGCGCCGACATGCGTATGCGAGTGTCGGTTAAGGGATGTTTCAGCCTATTGCGATTGAGATAGACCCGCCGGGCGGCAAAAGGGGACAATCACCGATATGGCATTCAGAATTTTCGGCGCGGCGCTGGCCGCAGGACTGGCGCTCACGGCTTCGGAGGCCAAGGCCGAAGCATGGTGGTCGGGCGACTGGCACCTGACCGTCGGCGTCACCGTGTTCACGGCTCCCGATTACGACGGCGCCAGGGATTACCTGTTTTCGGCCTCGCCGCTGATCTCGCTCGGGCGCGCCGGCGGCGGCACCCGGTTTTCCTCGCGCAACGACAATATTTCGCTGGCCTTCATCGATACAGGCGATTTTCGTGCCGGCGCGACCGGCAAGGTGCTGTTCGGCCGCGATTCCGCCGACCATCCGCGGCTTGTCGGGCTCAGCGATGTGCGCTGGGGCGGCGAGGCCGGCGCGTTCGCGGAAGCCTATCCGCTCGACTGGCTGCGCATTCGCGGCGAGGTGCGCCACGGCATCCGTTCCCATAGCGGCGTGGTGGCCGATCTTGCCGCCGACGCATTCGTGGATATCACGCCTGCCGTGCGGCTGTCGGGCGGCCCGCGGCTTTCCTTTGCCACTGGCGGCTATTTCGACGCCTATTACGGTGTCGACGCGATTGAATCTGCGGCAAGCGGACTGGCGGTCTACGATCCGGATGGCGGCCTGAAATCGGCCGGCGTCGGCGGCGCGGTCACCTGGAAGACGACCGAGAAGATAACCACCAGCGCGTTTGTCGAGTATTCGCGCCTGCTCGGCCCGGCCGCCGATTCCAGCATCGTGCGCCAGGGCGGGTCGGCCGATCAGGTGCTGGTCGGCGCCTCGGCCACCTATCGTTTCGACTTTTCCATGTAGGCACCGGCCGCCCCGTCGCGGCCGGCTGTCACGGCAGCGTGATTTCGCCCGGCGGCGAAACCGACTAAGACACGTGGTCATGTCCAAGAGCGCGCCGGCCAAGACCGAAGCCCAAACCGAAATCGGGCTGCGGCCGCCCGGCATGACCGATCGCGTCATGATAACCGGCGCCACGTCGGGCATCGGGCTTGCGCTGGCCAACCGGCTTTCGCCGCGCGCGCGGCTGCTCTTGACCGGGCGCAGGTCCGAGGACGCGGTGCGGTCGGTGCTGCCGGAGGGGGTCGCCTATGCGCGGGCGGACCAGACCGCTCCCGAATCCGCGGTGGCCGCGATCGAGGCCGCGCTCGCCCGGCTCGGCTGGGACGGGCTCGACCTGGCGGTGCTCAATGCCGGCACCGGTTTCGTCGGCGATCCGGCAGACGAGCCGGCCGCGCGATTGCGCGCCACGCTCGATGCCAATCTGGTTGCCGCCGTGCTGATCACCCGCGCGCTTTATCCGCGTCTTGCCGCCGCCCGGGGACGGCTGGTGCTCGTCGGGTCGACGGCACGGCGCGGGGCGCCGGATATTGCCAGCTATGCCGCCTCGAAGGCCGGCCTTAACGGGTTGGCGCGCGCACTCGCCGAGGAATGGCGCGGCAGGGTCGAGGTCAGGATCGTCCATCCCGGTCCGACGGCGACCGCGATGCACGCCAAGGCCGGCCACGATCCCGGCCGTCTCGGGCGCCTGTTCGCGCCGCCGGACACGATGGCCATGCTGATCGAGCGCGCGGCCGCTTCCGACCGGCCGGCAACCACGCTGTCGTTTGCCCGCTTTGCCTGGCGGCGGGCGCCGAAGCCGCGATGAAGCGCGCGCTGGTCACGGGAGCAACGCACGGGCTCGGTTGCGCCATGGCCGCACTGCTGGTCGAACGCGGCTACGCGGTGATTGCGGTCGACCGCGTGGCGGGCGCGGACCGGCACGGCGTGAGCGATCTTGTGTGCGACCTCGCCGATCGCGACGCCGTCGACCGGATGCTGCCGCGTCTGGTCGGGGCGGGGCCGTTCGATCTCGTCGTCTTCAATGCCGGCGTCAGCGCCACCGGCCGGTTCGAGGACATCCCGGCCGAGGCCTATCGCCGGCTTTTGACGGTGAATGCCGAAACGCCGATGGTGATGGCTGCGGCGCTGATGATGGCCGGCGCGGTGCGTGGCGGGCTGTGCTTCGTGTCGTCGCTGTCGCATTTCACCGGCTATCCCGGCGCGGCCGCCTACGCCGCCTCCAAGGACGCGCTCGCCATCTATGCCAGAAGCGTGCGGAAACCCTTCGCCCGGCACGGCGTCTCGCTCACGCTCGCCTGCCCGGGGCCGCTGAAGACCGAGCATGCGGCCCGGCACGCGCCCGACGGCGCGGACGAAAGCATGCGCCTGGAACCGGCCATGGCGGCGCGGGTTATCCTCGACGCGGCGATCAACGGCCGGCGTCTGATCGTTCCCGGACGCAGGGCGCGGCTGGTCGCGCTCGCCGGGCGCCTGCGACCGCAGGCCGTCACGCGCTGGATGCGGCGCCTGGTGTTCGAGCGGCTCGGGCGCGCGGTGTGGTGAATTGCGCTCTTTATTCTCGCCGCCGGCTCGGTTAAAGAACGCCATCATGTGGAAAAGCGCTCGCCTTCGCCGGATTGCGATACGAATTACGGGCCCGGCCCTGCGGGCGGCCTGAGGCTGCCGGAAGGTCCGGGTAGTTCTGCGCTTCGCGCATCCCCTTCGTTCTTTTCAGCCCGGCCCGGGCGCGACTGCCCCGCGGCCACCGACACGGCGAGACCATGACCGACACGTCCGACAAGCTCGACTATTCCAAGACCCTTTATCTGCCGAAGACCGATTTTCCGATGCGCGCCGGCCTGCCGCAGAAGGAGCCGGAACTCGTGGCGCGCTGGCAGGAGATGCAGCTCTACAAGACACTGCGCGCGGAGGCGGCCGGACGGCCGCGCTTCGTGCTGCATGACGGGCCGCCCTATGCCAACGGCAACATCCATATCGGTCACGCGCTCAACAAGATCCTCAAGGACATGATCACGCGCTCCTTCCAGATGCGCGGCTACGATTCCAATTACGTTCCCGGCTGGGACTGCCACGGCCTGCCGATCGAATGGAAGATCGAGGAGCAGTACCGCGCCAAGGGCAAGAACAAGGACGAGGTGCCGGTCAACGAGTTCCGCCGGGAGTGCCGCGACTTCGCCCAGCACTGGATCGAGGTGCAGACCGAGGAGTTCAAGCGACTCGGCATCGAGGGCGATTTCGAACAGCCCTACACGACGATGAATTTCCACGCCGAGGCGCGGATTGCCGGCGAATTGCTGAAATTCGCCATGTCGGACCAGCTTTATCGCGGCTCCAAGCCGGTGATGTGGTCGGTGGTCGAGCGCACCGCGCTCGCCGAGGCCGAGGTCGAATATCACGACTACGAATCCGACACGGTGTGGGTGAAGTTTCCGGTGACGGAAGGGCCCGCTGATCTGCGTGGCGCTTTCGTCGTCATCTGGACGACGACGCCCTGGACCATCCCCGGCAACCGTGCCGTGTCGTTTTCGCCGCGCATCGCCTACGGACTCTACGAGGTTACCGCCGCCGAGAACGATTTCGGACCGCGGGCCGGCGAAAAGCTGATCTTCGCCGACGCGCTGGCCGAAGAATCCTTCGCCAAGGCGAAGTTGGACTATAAGCGCCTGCGCGCGGTTTCGGCCGACGAACTCGCTTCGATCACTCTCGCGCATCCGCTGGCCGGTTGGCCTACCTCCCCCTTGTGGGGAGGTCGCGGGGCCGAGCGTAGCGATGGCGACGCGGGTGGGGGTAGTGGCGCTGACGTACCCCCACCCCTCACCCCTCCCCACAAGGGGGAGGGGGGCGGAGACCCTGCGCCCTACGCCTTCGACGTCCCGCTGATCGCCGGCGACCATGTCACCGACGACGCCGGCACGGGATTCGTGCACACCGCGCCCGGTCATGGCCGCGAGGATTTCGACGCCTGGATGGACGCGGGCAAGGATTTGCGCGCGCGCGGCATCGACACCGCGATCCCGTTCACCGTCGACGACGCCGGTTTCTTCACCAGGGACGCGCCGGGTTTTGGGCCTGACCGCGAAAGCGGCGCGGCGCGCGTCATCGACGATAACGGCAAGAAGGGCGATGCCAATAAGGCTGTCATCGAAGCGCTGATCGAAAAGGATATGCTGTTCGCGCGCGGGCGGCTGAAACATTCCTATCCGCATTCCTGGCGCTCGAAGAAGCCGGTGATCTTCCGCAATACGCCGCAATGGTTCGTCCATATGGACAAGGATCTCGGCGACGCCACCACGCTGCGCTCGCGGGCGCTTAACGCCATCGACGCCACCCGTTTCGTGCCGGCCCCCGGCCAGACCCGGCTGCGCTCGATGATCGAGGAGCGCCCCGACTGGGTCTTGTCGCGCCAGCGCGCCTGGGGCGTGCCGATCTGCGTCTTCGCCGCCGAGGACGGCACCGTGCTGAAGGACGAGGCCGTCAATGCCCGCATTCTCGAGGCGTTCGAGAACGAGGGGGCCGACGCTTGGTTCGCCGACGGCGCGCGCGAGCGCTTCCTGGGCGCGCGCGCCGGCGAGCCGTGGACGATGGTGACCGACATTTTGGACGTCTGGTTCGATTCGGGGTCCACCCACACGTTCACGCTGGAGGACCGGCCCGACCTTAAATGGCCGGCCGACGTCTATCTGGAAGGCTCCGACCAGCATCGCGGCTGGTTCCACTCCTCGCTGCTGGAAAGCTGCGGCACGCGCGGGCGCGCGCCCTACGACACCGTCATCACCCATGGCTTCACCATGGCCGAGGACGGGCGCAAGATGTCGAAATCGCTCGGCAACCAGGTCTTCCCGCAGGACGTGATGGCCAAGTCGGGCGCCGACATCCTGCGGCTGTGGGTGTCGACCACCGACTATTGGGAGGACCAGCGCCTCGGCAAGAACGTCATCCAGACCAATGTCGACGCCTATCGCAAGCTGCGCAACACGATCCGCTGGATGCTCGGCACGCTCGCGCATGACGACGGCGCGGAGGTGGCGCAGGCCGACATGCCGGAACTGGAACGGCTGATGCTGCATCGGCTGGCCGAGCTCGACGGGCTGGTGCGCACCGGCTACGACAATTTCGACTTCAAGCGCATCGCCCGCGCGCTGGTCGATTTCATGGTCGTCGACCTGTCGGCGTTCTATTTCGACATCCGCAAGGACGCGCTCTACTGCGACGCGCCGTCGAGCCTCAGGCGCAAGGCGGCGATCGTGGTCGTGCGCCGGCTGTTCGACGCGGTGGTGAAATGGCTGGCGCCGATGCTGCCCTTCACCATGGAGGAAGCCTGGCTCGCACGGCACAACGATGCGGTGTCGGTGCATCTGGAGCAGTTTCCCGAGATTCCCGCCGACTGGCGCGACGACGCGCTGGCCGCCAAATGGCGCAAGATCAGGCAGGTGCGGCGCGTCATCACCGGGGCGCTGGAGCTGGAGCGGGCCCGCAAGACGATCGGCTCGTCGCTGGAGGCGGCCCCGGTCGTCCACGTCGCCGACGCCGAGCTTCTGGCCGCGCTCGACGGCGTGGATCTCGCCGAGATCGCGATCACCAGCGGCGCCGAGCTGGTGGCCGGCGCTGCGCCCGACGGCGCGTTCGCCCTTGCCGATGTCGATGGCGTCGGCGTCGTCTTTGTCCGCGCGGCGGGCACAAAATGCGCGCGCTCCTGGCGCTTCACCGACGATGTCGGTTCCGATCCGGACTTTCCCGACGTGTCGGCGCGCGATGCCGCGGCCTTGCGCGAGTTACAGGCGGCGGGACGATTGTGATCAGGCAGACGCGCCTGCCCATGGGCGGGCGCGTTGCTCTTGTTTCGGGCTTCAGGTAAAAGGCGGGCCGATGTCCCGTCAATTTGTTGCCGGATTTTCGGCTCAAGACGGTGCGGACGGGCAGATTTGCAAGACCAAGAGGCGGTTTGAAGTGAAAACAACTGGCGTTTTGCGCACAGGCGGTCCCGCCGGACCGAAAGTCCTGATGCTTGCCGTCGCAGCCGTTTCGCTGTCGGCCTGCATGGGCTCACCGACCTACGGCACCGATAAACCCGCCGACCAGCAATTGCTGGAGGATCTGACCGGCGTTCTGTCGCTGGGGCCGAAGGACAAGAAGACGATCCAGTACAAGCCGCGTCCCGAACTGGTCAAACCGGCCTCGACCGACAACCTGCCGGTGCCGCAGGACGGCGTCGTGACCGCGTCGAACCCGGCCTGGCCGGAATCGCCCGAACAGCGCCGCGAGCGCATTCGCGCCGAGGCCTCGATCGGCAGCGAAGCCTATAATTTCGAACCGGACGTGGTCGACGGCGCCGGGAGCAGAAATAAGCGCATGCCCGTGAGGCATACGAAAGGCGATCCGGTCGACATCAACGGCAAATCGATTCTCGAGAATAGCGGCGGTCGGGGCCGCAAGGAATTCAACCGCCGGCTGGCGGAGAACAATCAGGGCAATCCCACCAATCGAAAATATCTGTCCGAGCCGCCGCTCGACTACCGCGCGCCCGCCGCCTCGGCGCCGGTCGGCGATGTCGGCGAGGACGAGTGGCGCAAGAAGAAGCGCCGTGAGCAGGGCGGCACCAAGGGGAGCTGGAGCCTGCGCGATCTCGTGCCCTGGTAAGCGATGCGCGGCGCCGGGTTCGGCGATGGCGCACATGACGGTGTCGGCTCTAGTCGCGGCGTTCGCGGAAAAACTCCTGCAACAGCGCGGCCGCTTCGCGTTCGGCGAAGCCTGAATAGGTTTCCGGCGCGTGATGACAGGTGGGCGAGGCGAAGAAGCGGCAGCCGTTTTCGACCGCACCGCCCTTGATGTCGGCGGCGGCGAAATAAAGCCGGCGGATGCGCGCGAACGAGATCGCCGCCGCGCACATGGCGCAGGGTTCCAGCGTGACGTAGAGATCGGCCCCGTCGAGGCGCTGCGAACCGGCGACGTGGCAGGCCTGTCGGATGGCGAGCATTTCGGCATGGGCGGTCGGGTCGTTCAGTTCGCGGGTGCGGTTTCCGGCCCGGGCGATGATGGCCCCGTCGGCGACGATGACGGCCCCGACCGGCACTTCTGACCGCGCGGCGGCGGCCTGTGCCTCGGCCAGCGCCTCGCCCATGAAATCGGGACGTTTCACGGCGTCTCCATCGGATAATTCTCTCGCATGCCCTCGGGCTTGCTGATAGTTAGCCGCGCGGGACGGCCGACGCCAGAGCCAACGGACGGACACACGGGCGTTTCGCAAAAAGATCGCGTCCCGGCGACGGGCAGAACATGATCGGGTTTCGATGAGACGGCCCCATGTCGGTGGCCGCTTTCGGTCACGTGCAGGCAACAAGAAAGACAAGACAAGACCATGTCGAAGGATGACAAGCCGGGCCGCGGCCCGCGCGGCCAGGATCGCAAACCCGGTGCCGGCGGGGACAGGGCGGGCGCCAAGCCGGGATTCGCCAAGCGGGCGAAGACGTTTGGACGTGGCGCGCCGGAAGTAGAACGCGAGGCCGGCGAGCGGATCGCCA
Source organism: Nitratireductor sp. (assembly GCA_039973095.1). Classification (GTDB taxonomy): domain Bacteria; phylum Pseudomonadota; class Alphaproteobacteria; order Rhizobiales; family Rhizobiaceae; genus Mangrovimarina. Next base: position 123,982 of record JBDWLQ010000018.1, read on the forward strand.
AGCGCCTCGCCCGCGCGGGCATCGCGTCGCGGCGCGAGGCCGAAATGCTGATTGCGGCCGGGCGCGTGGCGGTCAATGGCCGGGTGCTCGACAGTCCCGCGATCAATGTCGGACCGGCCGACCGGATCGACCTTGATGGCCAGCCGATCCCGGCGGTGGAGCGCACGCGGCTTTTTCTGTTCCACAAGCCCGCCGGCCTAGTCACCACCAATCGCGATCCGGAAGGCCGCGAGACGATTTTCGACGCCCTGCCCAAGGATCTGCCGCGCCTGATCACGGTCGGCCGGCTCGACATCAATACCGAGGGGCTGCTGCTTCTGACCAATGATGGCGGGCTCGCGCGGACGCTGGAACTGCCGTCGACGGGCTGGTTGCGGCGCTACCGGGTGCGCGTGCATGGCGCGGTCGACGAGGCGCGCTTGAAGTCGCTTGCCGACGGCATCGCCGTTGACGGGGTTTTCTATGGCTCCATCGACGCCACGCTGGAACGCCAGCAGGGCAGCAATGCCTGGCTCAGCATCGGCCTGCGCGAGGGCAAGAATCGCGAGGTCAAGAACGTGCTCGGGTCGCTCGGCCTGGAGGTGACGCGGCTTATCCGCATCTCCTTCGGCCCCTTCCAGCTTGCCGACCTCGCCGAAGGCGCGGTCTTGGAGGTCAAGGGCAAGACCCTGCGCGATCAGCTCGGCGAACGGCTTATCGAGGAAGCCGGCGCCAATTTCGATGCGCCGGTCGTCACGCCTTTTTCCAACAGTCCCGTCGCCGCGTCTCCGGCCCGGCCCGCGCGCGATCAGGCCGTGCAGGGCGAACGCCGGCGCCGCGAGCCGCTGGAGCCCGGTGAGGGCGGTCTGATCAAGTCGAAGCGCCGGTCGCGCGACGATCGCCGGGAGGGCGCGCTGTCGCGGCTCGACACCAAGCCGCAACGGAAGGATTTCGGGGCCAAGAAAACGGCCGAACCGCGTCGCGCCCGCTCGGCCAATGTGTGGATGGCGCCTGGCGCCCGACCGCCCGGCAAGGCCAAGGCGGACGACCAGACCGAACCGGCGCGGGAGCGGAAGGGCGCTCGCGGCGAGGCTCCGCGCAAACCCTATGCGCGGCCCGACCGCGACAAAAGCGAAGGCCGCGGCGATGCCCCGCGCAAGCCTTATACGCGGCCCGACCGCGACAAGGGCGAAGGGCGCGGCGATGCCCCGCGCAAGCCTTATGGACGGCCCGACCGCGACAAAAGCGAGGGACGCGGCGAGGCCCCGCGCAAGCCTTATGCGCGACCCGACCGCGACAAAAGCGAAGGGCGCGGCGAGGCTCCGCGCAAGCCCTATGCACGGCCCGAGCGCGACAAAGGCGAAGGGCGCGGCGATGCCTCGCGCAAGCCCTATGCGCGGCCCGAGCGCGACAAAAGCGAGGGGCGGGGCAAGGCCGAAGGTGGCCGCCATGACGGCAAGCCCGCTGGCCCGCGCAGGGATTTCGCCGGCAAGGGCAATACCGGCAAGCCCCGTCCGGCGGGGAAGGCCGGCGCTGGGGGCAAGCCGGCAGGCAGGCCCGGCGCAAAACCGGGCGGCGCGGCCGGCAGGGGCGGTAAGCCCGGCGGCTTTTCCGGCAAGCCCGGCGGCGGCCCGCGCAAGGCCGGTCCGCGGGCGAAGCCGAAAGGACGCTGATGCGGATCGTGGGCGGTGAATTCCGCGGTCGGGCCCTGAGCACGCCGCGCTCGGATGCCATCCGGCCGACGAGCGACCGCGCCCGGGAGGCCTTGTTCAACATTCTCGCCCACCGATTTTCCGGCCAGCCCGAAGGCGCGCGTGTGCTCGACCTTTTCGCCGGCACCGGCGCGCTCGGCCTGGAGGCGCTGTCGCGGGGCGCCGGCTTTTGCCTGTTCGTGGAGGAGGCCGCCGCGGCGCGCGCCCTGATCCGCGCCAATGTCGAAAGCTTCGGGTTGCAGGGGCGCACCAAGATATTCCGCCGCGATGCCGCGCGGCTCGGCGACGCGGGCACGATCATGCCCTTCGATCTGGTCTTTGCCGATCCGCCCTACGGCAAGGGACTGGGCGAGCGCGCGATCGCCGCCGCGCTTGCCGGCGGCTGGCTCAAGCCCGATGCGCTGGTGGTGCTGGAAGAGGCCGCGTCGGCCGCCTTTGCGCCGCCTGCCGGTCTGAAGATTGTCGAAGAGCGCCATTTTGGCGACACGATCCTCCGGTTCATGCTCCTCGCGTGAGCGCCGTATGCGCGCGGCCGATGCCGAAGAGTTCATCGGCGCTTGCGTTCAGACCATAGCCGCGTTGCGTTACGCTGCGCGGGACAAATCCACTGCCGAGGTGATCGACCATGCCTGACGTCCGGTTTCGTTTTCGATTGGCGGCCGCTGCCGTCATGTCGGGCGCAATCATGCTTTCCGCCGCCAGTGCCGCCCCGTCGGCGACCGGACCGAAACCGGACGGGCAATCGGCGGTCAGCCGGTTCGTGCTCGACAACGGGCTTGAAATCGTCGTCATACCCGATCGCCGGGCGCCGATCGTCACGCACATGCTGTGGTACAAGGTCGGCAGCGCCGACGAGGCGCCGGGCAAGTCCGGCATCGCCCATTTCTTCGAGCATCTGATGTTCAAGGGCACGACCAATCACGCGCCGGGCGAATTCTCACGCCGCGTCGCGGAGATCGGCGGCCAGGAAAACGCCTTCACCTCCTACGACTATACCGCCTATTTCCAGCAGGTGACGCCCGATGCGCTTGAGACGATGATGGCCTATGAGGCCGACCGCATGCGCAATCTCGTCCTGACCGAGGCGGTCATCGCGCCGGAGCGCGACGTCATTTTGGAAGAGCGCGGCTCGCGGGTGGAGAACGAACCGGGCGGCCTGCTTGGCGAGGAAGTCAACGCCACGCTGTACCAGAACCATCCCTACGGCGTTCCCGTGATCGGCTGGATGCACGAGATCGAGGCGCTGAACCGGACCGATGCGATCGCCTTTTACGAGCGCTATTACGCGCCCAACAACGCGGTGCTGGTGGTGGCCGGCGACGTCTCGGCCGAGCGGGTGCGCGCGCTCGCCGAACAGACTTACGGCAAGGTGGCGCGGGGCCCGGCGCTGCCGCCGCGCCTGCGGCCGCGAGAACCGGAACAAAATACCAGGCGCACGGTGACGCTGAACGATGCGCGCGTGTCGCAACCCTCCTTCCGCAAGGCCTGGGTGGTGCCGTCCTATGCCACCGGGGCTTCCGGCGAGGCCGAGGCGCTCGACCTTCTGTCGGAAATCCTTGGCGGCGGCGTGCGCAGCCGCGCCTATGAGGCGCTCGTGGTCGAACAGGCAATCGCCTCGTCGGTAGGCGCCTACTACCAGTCGGACGCCCTCGACGACACCAGCTTCGAGATTTACGGCCGGCCGCGCGGCGGAGCGACGATTGCGGAGGTCGAGAAGGCGCTGGACGCCGAAATCGCGCGGATCGCCGAGGAGGGGGTGAGCGAGGACGAACTTGCCGCCGCCAAGAAGCGTTATGTCCGTTCGCTGATCTTCGCGCGCGACAGTCAGCGCGGCATGGCGCATATCTATGGCGCGACCCTGACCACGGGCGGCACGATAGAGGACATCGCAAAATGGCCCGAGCGTATCGAGGCGGTCACGGCGCAGCAGCTGCAGGCCGTCGCGCAACGCTATCTGGTGCCTGACCGGTCGGTGGCCGGTTATCTGTTGCCGCTCGAGGAGACACGCCCGTGATGTTTTTCCGTCCGATGCAAAAACCGATCCTCACCGCGGCACCGTTACGCCCGGCCGTGGCGCTTGCCGCCTGTGTCGCCTTGCTGGTGAGCGCCTTCATCGCGATCGCGCCGGCCCGCGCGGCGGTCGAAATCCAGAAAGTAGTCAGCGACAAGGGCATCACCGCCTGGCTGGTGGAAGACTATTCCGTGCCGCTGATCTCGATCCGCTTCGCCTTCGAGGGCGGCAGCACCCAGGACCCGGCCGGCAAGGAAGGCCTGGCGCAGCTGATGAGCGGCCTGTTCGACGAGGGTGCCGGCGATCTCGAACGCAAGGCGTTTCAGGACAGGCTCGACGCCAGCGGCGCGGAAATGTCGTTCAGTTCGGGCGCCGATGCGTTTTACGGGTCGATGCGCATGCTTGCCGAGGAACGGGCCGCGGCGTTCGAACTGCTGGCGCTCGCCGTCAACAAGCCGCGTTTCGACGCGGAGCCGCTAACACGCATCCGCGCCCAGCTGATCGCACGGCTCAAGGCGCGCGAGCGCGACCCTGGAACGCGCGCGGATATTGCCTGGACCAGCGCGATCTATGGCGAACATCCCTATGCGCGGCGCAGCGAGGGCACGGCCGAAACGCTGGCCGGGCTGAGCGCCGGCGATCTGACGGCGTTTCATGGCCGCCTGTTTGCGCGCGACAATCTGGTCGTGGGCGTGGTCGGGGCGATCGATGCCGAGACGCTCAAGAGCGAGCTCGACCGTGTGTTCGGCGCGTTGCCGGCCGCCTCGCAGCTTGCGCCGGTCAAGCAGGTCGACCCGAAACTCAATCAGCGCATCGCGCTCGATTTCGACGTGCCGCAGGCATCGCTCCGCCTGGCCTATCCCGGCATGGCGCGCGACGATCCTGAGTTCTTCGCCGCCTATCTGATGAACCACGTTCTGGGCGGGGGCACGTTTTCGTCGCGATTGTTCACCGAAGTGCGCGAAAAGCGCGGCCTGGCCTACGGTATCGGCTCGGGAATCGTGAACCGCGACTATTCCTCCGCGTTGATGATCGGGACATCGACCCGTGCCGACCGCGCGGCCGAGACGCTGGCCGTCATCCGTGACGTGGTCAAAGAGATGGCCGAGAACGGGCCGAGCGAACAGGAACTCGCCGACGCCAAGGCCTATGTGAAAGGCGCCTACGCGATCGGCAATCTCGACACTTCGATGGCGATCGCGCGCACTCTGGTCGATTTGCAGGTGGAGGATCTCGGTATCGACTATATCGAACGGCGCGAGGCGCTGATCGACGCCGTCAGCTTGGACGCGGTAAAAAAGGTGGCCAAACGCTTGCTCTCGGCCGAACCGGCGGTGATGATCGTCGGACCGGCGGCGGGTACGGACAAGGAGGACTGAGCAGTGTGGGATAAAGGGGGCGAGCGCGGCAGCGCCGGCAGTGGTCCCACGTTCGCGGTCGCCTTCGGCGGCGGTGGCGCGCGCGGCCTTGCCCATATCCACGTGATCGAGGCGCTCGACGAACTCGGCATCCGGCCGCGTGCGATCAGCGGCTCCTCGATCGGCGCGATCATGGGCGCCGGCATGGCGTCAGGCATGAGCGGGCGCGACATCCACGACTATGCCCGTTCCATTCTCGGGCGCCGCTCCGAGGTCGCCACGCGGATGTGGCGCGCGCGGCCGGGCAGTTTTGCCGAGTTCGTGTCGGGCGGCTTTCGCGTCAGTCAGTTCAACGTCGAACGCATTCTGAAGTCCTTCCTGCCCGACGCCATCCCGGCCACGTTCGAGGAACTGGAAATACCGCTCAAGGTCACGGCAACCGATTATTATCGTCACGACCTGGCCGTGTTCGATACCGGGGAGCTCAATTCCGCGCTTGCCGCGTCGGCGGCGATACCGGCCGTGTTCCGGCCGGTGCGGCGCGACGGGCGCATCCTGATCGATGGCGGTATCTACAATCCGGTGCCGTTCGACCTGGTCGAGGGCCTGGCCGATATCGTGATCGGCATCGACGTGGTCGGCGCGCCGGCGCCGGAAGCCACCAAGATGCCGAACTCGATCGACCTGATGTTCGGCGCCACGCAATTGATGATGCAGTCGATCATCGCGCTGAAGCTGCAGTCGTCCCGACCGGCGATCCTGCTGCGGCCGCCGGTTTCGCGATTCCGGGTGCTCGATTTCCTCAAGATCGACGCCGTCATGGCCGACACGATAACGATCAAGGACGAACTGAAGCGCGCGGTGGACGTGGCCGTGGCGTCTGTGGAGAAGATTCCGGCCGAATAGGCGACTTCATCCCGCGGTCGATGCCTTGCCGGTCGAAAACGGCGACTGGCCGGCCGGCGGCGGACCGGGCAGGGGCGGTTCGGGGGGCGGATCGTCGGCGATGCGGCGCACCACCCGGAAACACACCACCACCGCCGCCAGGCCGAACATTACCGCGCCCAGGCCCCAGCCGGCGATCACGCCCTCCGCGCCGTAGAAATGCGCTCCGGCCCACACGAACGGGATGACGCCAAGCGTCGAGCGGCCCCAGTTGAAGACCGTCGAATAGCTCGGGTAACCGAGATTGTTGAAGGCGGCATTGGCCACGAACAGCGCGCCGTTGAACAGGAAGCTGCCGGCCGCGAACAGGCAGAAAAACACCACCAGATCGCGCGCGCCGCCCTGCGCGTTGAACAGGGCGGCGATGTGATCGCGCAACAGCGCAAGCAACGCCCAGGCAAACAGCACATAAACCACCGTGACGATCAGGCTGCTGCGCATGGTCTCGTAGAGCCGGTCGAAACGCCGGGCGCCGTAATTCTGACCGAGAATCGGGCCGACCGCGCCGGAGAGCGAGAAAATGGCGCCGAAGGCGACGGGAATCAGGCGTCCGACAATGGCCCAGCCGGCCACCGCCTCGTCGCCGAAGCGGGAGATGACGCCGGTGACATAGGCGTTGCCGACCGGTGTCGCGATCTGGGTGAGAACGGCTGGAATGCCGATCGAGAAGAACGGCCGCGCGGTCGCCATGAAGCGGGCGCGGTCCGGCCAGCGGATCAGTCCGTGCACGACCTGGGCGCCGTGCAGGCCGACAACGATCATCACCATACGCGACAGAACCGTGGAAATGGCGGCGCCGTCGAGGCCGAGCCCGAAGCCGAAGATCAATAGCGGATCGAGGATCGCGGCGGCGAACCCGCTTGCTAGCGTCACGTACATGGCGCGGCGGGCGTCGCCGGTGCCGCGCAAGACGCCCGTCAGCGCCATGCCGACGCCGACGATCGGCGCCGATGGCAGCACGATCTGCAGGAAGCGCGTCGCCATGTCGAGGGTTCTGCCCTCCGCGCCGAGAAGGCTGAGCAGTTCGCGCAGGAACGGCCAGGCGGCCGCCGTCATCAGCCCGAGCGTGGCGGCCATGTAGACGAGCGCGGCGCCGCCGGCGGCGGCCGCGTCGTCGCGCGAGCCGCGTCCGAGAGCGCGCGAAACCAGCGCCGAGGTGGCGATCGTCAACCCGATGCCGACCGAAACGGTGAAGAACATCAGCGTCGAGGCAAAGCCGATCGCGGCGGCAAGTTCTTGGACGCCGAGCAGGGAGATGTAGAACAGGTTGAGCGCGTCGACGAGAAAGATCGACACCAGCCCGACCGACCCGGTGGCCGTCATCACCACGACGTGGCGCATCGTCGATCCCGTCGTGAACTTGGCCTGGGCCGGCGGCGGCGACTCCGTTTCCGGTTCGACGATCATGCCGGGCCCGCCTGGTTCTCGGGCCTTGTCCGGGCGAAGGCGCGGGCACGTGAAAATGCGATCATCCGGTCGGGCTCCAGCAGGAATGAGGTCAAGGAGGAGCTTACCGGGCTTTTTCGGTGTTGCCGGTCGCCTCGACATCCCTGTCGATGCGCCGCGCTTCCCGGGTCGGCTTGATCAGCGGTTCGGGGGTCATCGGCCGGGTCTTCAACATGTGATTGCCGGCATAAAGGCCTTCGACCGCCTGGATCGCCAGGCGCTCCTCGTCACGGCGCCGCACGTCTTCGCCGATCCCGGCGACGGTTTCCTCGTCGAAACCCAGGGCCTCCAGGGTCCGGCGACCGAACAGGAGCCCGGACTCGAAGGTTTCGCGCAGTTCGTAGTCGACCCCCTTGGCGCGCAGTTCAAGTGCGTGCGTTCGGTCGTAGGACCGCACATAGAGCTTGGCGTGGGGGTATTCCATCTGGATCAGGTCTACGATCCGGTCGGTCGTCTCCTTCTCCCTGGTACAGATCGCGACGATCTTGGTGTGGCGAATACCGGCTGCCTCAAGAACGTCCTTGCGGCATCCGTCGCCGAAATAGATACGGAAACCGAACTTTTCCACCGCGCGCACCCGGTTGGCGGAATGGTCGATGATGGTGACGTCGCGGCCGCCTGACAGCAGGATCTGCGCGGCGATCTGGCCGAAGCGCGAAAAACCGATCATCAGCACGTCGGAGCCGGCGCCGTCGAAATCCTCCTCCATGGTTTCGGCCTCCTCGGCGGGAATGAGCCAGCGCGACAGCCCGGCGGCGATCGGCGTCAGCACCATCGATAGCGTCACGATCGAGATCAGCAGGGAGGCGGTGGTCTCGGGGAAGATCGAAGCCGATGCGGCGGCCGAGAAGATGACGAAGCCGAACTCGCCGCCCTGCGGCAGCAGCAGGCTAACCCGTACGGACGCGGCGTGCGGCGACCCGAAAAGCCGGCACAGCGCATAGATGCAAATGCCTTTGATCGCCATCAGAATGGGAACGGAAACGATGATCGTCAGCCAGTTTTCCAGAATGACGTCGAGCTGCAGCGACAGGCCGACCGCCATGAAGAACAGTGCGATCAGGATGCCGCGAAACGGCTCGATATCGGCTTCCAGCTCGTGGCGATAGGACGATTCGGCCAGCATCACCCCGGCGATGAAGGCGCCCATCGCCATCGACAGGCCGGCGAACTGCATCAGCGCGGCGGCGCCGAGCACGACGAACAGGGCGGCCGCGATCATCGCTTCCTTGGCGCCGGTATTGGCGATGATGCGAAACAGCGGGTTGAGCAGATAACGCCCGGCGGCAAGCAGAGCCACGACCGCGACCACCGCGATCGCGAATTGTTCGAGGCCGGTGCGGCCGGTTTCGTTGCCGCCGGGCGCAAACAGCGGCACCAGCGCCAGCAGCGGAACGATCGCCAGATCCTGAAACAGCAGGATGGAAAACGATGTCTGGCCGTAATGGCGGTTGGTGTCGCCGCGTTCCTCAAGCAGCTGCATGGCAAAGGCGGTCGAGGAAAGCGCGAGCGCGAAACCGACAATGGTGGCGGGTTGCCAGGCCAGATCGGTGAAAGCCAGCGTGACCGCGGTCAGGACCAGACCGGTGACCATCACCTGGCTGAGCCCGAGGCCGAAAATGTCGCGACGCATCGCCCACAGGCGCGAGGGCTTGAGTTCCAGTCCGATGACGAACAGCAACAGCACCACGCCGAGCTCTGCGACATGCAGCAGTTCCTCGCCGCCGGCAATCAGGGTCGCCACCGGGCCGATCGCCACGCCGGCGGCGAGATAGCCAAGAACCGTCGCCAGGCCGATCTGCTTGAAAAGCGGGGCGGCGATCACCGCTCCGCCGAGCAGGAGAAGCGCCTGAGAGAAATAGGTCGCGCCTTCGGCTGCCATGGATCTCCCCGGATATTGTTCGAGCGCGGCGATGCGCGCCATTGCACATGAGCCTGCGGCGCAATAGATGGAACCTGTCCGCGTCGCCGCCGATCCCGCCACATGGCGAGGCTTCCCACCGGAAATAGCGTATGTCAGACCGCATGAATACTGAAAAGCTCGGCGATCTCGTCACGGCGCTGGTCGAAGCGGGCCGGCGCGCCGGAGCCGACGCGGCCGATGCGGTCGTCATGCAAAGCCGTTCGTCCAGCGTCTCGGTGCGGCTCGGCAAGGTGGAATCGACCGATTCGTCGGAAAACGACGCCGTCGCGCTGCGGGTGTTCGTCGGCGGGCGCGTGGCGAGCGTTTCGGCCAGCAGCGGCGCCGATATTGCCGTGCTCGCCGAGCGTGCCGTTGCCATGGCCAAGGCCTCGCCTGAAGATCCTTTCCAGGGGCTTGCCGATCCGGCTGAGCTTACAGCCGAGTTTCCCGATCTCGATCTGCTGGATGCCGCCGAGCCGGCGAGCGAGCAACTGCGCGCCGACGCTCTGGCAGCCGAGGAAGCCGCGCTGGCGGTCAAGGGCGTGACCAATTCGGGCGGCAGTTCGGCCAGCGCCGGTCTCGGCGGACTGGTGCTGGCGACCTCGAACGGGTTTTTCGGGCACTATGCCGCCACACGGTTCTCGCGCGCGGCAAGCGTGATCGCCGGCGAGGGCACGGCGATGGAGCGCGACTACGATTTTTCTTCCCGGCTGCATTGGTCCGACCTCGACCCCGCCGAGGAAATCGGCAGGCGGGCTGGCGAGCGCGCGGTGCGCCGGCTCGGTGCACGCAAGGCCGGAAGCGGGCCGATCACCGTGGTGTGCGACCCGCGCGTGGCGCGCGGCATCGCCGGGCACCTGGCGAGCGCCATCAACGGCGCGGCGGTGGCCCGCAAGACCAGTTTCCTGCGCGACCGCATGGGCAAGCCCGTGGCCGCGGCCGCGATTACGGTAACCGACGCGCCGCGTCGCGTGCGCGGCCCCTCGTCACGGCCCTTCGACGGCGAAGGGGTTGCCGGCGAAACCCTGGTGATGGTCGAAAAGGGCGTGCTCGCGCATTGGTTCCTGTCGACTGCGGTCGCGCGCGAACTCGGCCTTCGCACCAACGGGCGCGGCGTGCGCTCGGGATCGTCGGTTACGCCGGCCTCGACAAATCTGGCGATCGAGCCCGGCGAGGTGGCGCCGCAGGAACTGATCGCGTCGGTGAAATCCGGATTTTACGTCACCGATGTGTTCGGGCAGGGCGTCAACATGGTGACGGGCGAATATAGTCGCGGCGCGTCGGGTTTTCTGATCGAGAACGGCGAACTGACGCATCCGGTGTCGGAAGTCACGATCGCGTCCAATCTGAAGGACATGTTCATGCGCATGGTTCCAGCAAACGACATCGACCGAAACTTCGGCACCGCCGCGCCGACCCTTTTGATCGAAGGAATGACGCTTGCGGGAGACTGAACCTGGGGCCCGCCTTCACGACGCCGATCTCGATCTTATCCGCGAGGCGGCGGAAGAGGCCGGGCAGATCGCGCTCGGCTATTTCGGCAAGGATCCGGACGTCTGGCTCAAGGGCGGCCGCTCGCCGGTCAGCGAGGCCGACATCGAGGTCGACCGTTTCCTGCGCGAGACCCTGACGGCGGCTCGGCCGGACTATGGCTGGCTGTCGGAAGAAACACAGGATTCGCCAGAGCGGCTCGATGCGCTGCGAACCTTCGTCGTTGATCCGATCGACGGGACGCGCGGGTTTCTGGCCGGCAGCGACGCATGGTGCGTGAGCATCGCCGTCATCGAGGACGGCAAGCCGCTGGCCGGCGTTTTGCAATGCCCGGCCAAGTCCGAGACCTTTTGGGCGACCCCGGCGCAAGGTGCCTTTCTGGACGGGCGCGGCATAACCGTCAGGCAGCCCGGCGAACCGGCCATGGTCGGCGGTCCGAAAACCCTCGTCGGCGCAGTCGCCGAACCGCTTCGCTCCGGCATAACGCCGGCCTCCTACGTGCCCTCGCTCGCCTACCGGCTCGCGCTTTTGGCCTGCGGCCGGCTCGATGCAACCTTCGTCGGTCCAAATTCGCACGATTGGGACCTGGCGGCCGCCGACCTCATCCTGTCGGAGGCGGGCGGGCTGATCTTGAACGAATACGGACAAGCGCCGATCTATGGCGGGGCGGACGTGCGCCATGGCGCTCTGGTCGCCGGCAGCGGCGATCTGGTGCGGGCGCTTGCAAAGACCATCGACACGCAGGGTGCGTGAGAGAACACACGATTGGATCGTTCAATGTTGCGGCGAACGAATGAATCGACCCGCGCTCTTTACGTAAACGGAATTGCGTGTGTTTCCATCCGCGCATGAATGATTTAAGCAGATTCGGAATTTCGAACATGATGGCGGGCAAGGAAATGGCTGAGGGCACCGGCGAGAAGCAGCTTTTGCATCTGGTTTTCGGCGGTGAGCTCGATTCCCTCGAAGGCGTCAATTTCCGCGATCTCGACGCGCTCGACATTGTCGGGGTCTATCCGAACTACAAGGCTGCGGAAGCGGCCTGGCGGGCCAAGGCGCAGGCCACCGTCGACAACGCGCATATGCGCTATTTCATTGTCCACCTGCATCGTCTTCTCGATCCAGAGACGGACGGGTAGCGGGACGGATCCGATGACGGATGAGCATTTGGGTCGCCTTGACGATGCGTCGGCCCCGCGCGCGGGAAAGCGACCGGCGATGACCAAGAGACTGTGGCGCAAGGTGCGGGTGCCGCTCGCCAATTCGACCTTCGTGCTCGACGGCATCGCGATGGTGATCGGGGCCGCGCTGCGCCTTATCTACGCCACCAACAAGACTGTGAAGGGCTCGCACGACCCCGGCTCCGCCTTCGACGCGCATGCGCCCGGGATCGCCGCCTTCTGGCACGGCCAGCACATCCTGGCTCCTTGCCTGAAACCGAAAGGCGCTGAGATGGCGGCGCTGTTTTCGCGCAGCCGCGACGCCGAGCTCAACGCGCGGGTCGCCGAACGTTTCGGTTTCGAGATCGTGCGCGGCTCGGGCGGACGCGACCGCGCGCGCACGCTCGAAAAAGGCGGCGTCCGGGCCCTGCTCGCCCTGAAAAAGGCGCTTGACGGCGGTAAGGCGGTTGCCATGATCGCCGATATTCCACATGGAACGCCGCGCGAGGCGGGGCTGGGGATCGTCATGCTGGGGCGGATTTCCGGCCGTCCGGTCGTGCCGGTCGCGCTTGCCACCAGCCGCCGCAAGGTGATCGAGAGCAGCTGGGACAAGACCACCATCAATCTGCCGTTCGGGCGCAAGGCCGTGGTGCTCGGCGATCCGATCCATGTTCCTGCCGATGCCGACGATGCCGAGCTGGAGCGCAAGCGCCGTGAAATCACCGCCGGGCTGAACGCGGTTACCGCCGAGGCCTACCGCCTGGTCAGCGCACGGCAATGAGCGAACGCTGGGCACGCACGCTGCTGTCGGCCTATCGGTTGGCCGGTGCCGCCGCCTATCCGCTGGTCGGCGGTTATGTTGCGTGGCGCTCGACGCGGGGCAAGGAAGAGGCCGGTCGCCGGCGCGAGCGCTACGGCTTTACCGGCGTCGCGCGCCCGCGCGGGCCGATCGTGTGGATGCATGCGGCCAGCGTCGGCGAAACCAACGCCGTGATCCCGCTGATCGAGCGCATCGTGGGTTACGGCATCGGCGTCGTCATGACCACGGGCACGGTCACCTCGGCGCGCGTCGTCAGGGAACGGCTCGGCGAGAGGGTGATCCATCAATATGTACCTCTCGACCTGAAGCCGGCGGTCAGCCGGTTCCTGTCGCACTGGTCGCCCGACCTGGCCATCATCGCCGAATCGGAGATCTGGCCGATGACCATTCTGGAGCTCGGCGCGCGTCGGGTTCCTCAGGTACTGGTCAATGGCCGTCTCTCGGACCGATCCTTCGCGGCCTGGAAAAAGCGGAACCATCTGGCCGAGGCGCTTCTGGAGAATCTGGCGCACGTCGTGGCGCAATCGGACGTCGATGGCGAGCGTTTCGCCGCGCTCGGCGCCCGGCCGGTGACGGTTTCGGGCAATCTGAAGGTCGACACCGACCCGCCGCTGGTCGATCAGGCGTGCCTTGCGCAACTGGGCGGCGATATCGGCGCGCGTCCGAGTTGGGCCGCGGTTTCGACCCATGAGGGCGAAGAGGCGATCGCCGCCGACGTCCACGCGCTCTTGAAAAAGCGCCATCCCGATATTGTGACCATCATCGTGCCGCGCCATCCCGAGCGCGCCGACGCCTTGCTGGCACTGTTCGCCGAAAAGGGGCTCAAGGTCGCCCGTCGGAGCCGCGGCGAGCCGGTGACGCCCGACACCGACATCCTTCTGGGCGATACGATCGGCGAGATGGGGCTCTATCTGCGTCTGACCGAAATCGCCTTTGTCGGACGTTCGCTGATGGCCGAGGGCGGCCAGAACCCGCTCGAACCGGCGATGCTCGACACGGCCGTGCTTTCGGGCAAGAACGTCCAGAACTTCCGCGACGCCTATCAGCAACTGATCGAACGCGGCGGCGCGCGGCTGGTTCACGACCGCGACATGCTGGCCGGCGCGGTCAATTTCCTGCTCAACAATGAAGGCAAGCGCCGCGAGATGATCGTTGCCGGCCGCGCGGCCGTGGAAGACATGCGCGGCGCGCTTGCCACCACCTTGCGTGCCCTTGAACCCTATATCCAGCCGCTGATCGTCAAGGCGCGGCTCGAGGACGCGAGCGCCAGGAGGCGCTGACAGTGGCGAGCGAGGCCCCCCTTTTCTGGTGGGAAAAAGCGGATTGGCGCGCGCGCGCGCTTTTCCCGGTGTCCTGGATCTACGGGCTTGTCGCCGGCAGGCGCATGGCGCATGCGCCGCGCGAGAAGGTGGCCGTGCCTGTGCTTTGCGTCGGCAACCTGACCGTCGGCGGCGCCGGCAAGACGCCGACCGCGATCGCGATGGCGCGAGCGGCCAGGCGTGCCGGCTACAGGCCCGGCATTCTGTCGCGTGGCCATGGCGGAACCAATGCGCACACCCATCTCGTCGATGCCAAGCGTGACGCCGCGCGCCATGTCGGCGACGAGCCGCTGCTTCTGGCCAGACATGCGCCGGTCGTCGTAACGCCGAAACGGGCCGAGGGCGCGCGAGCGCTGATCGCCAGGGGCTGCGATTTCCTGATCATGGATGACGGCTTCCAGAGCGCCCATATCCATATCGATTGCGCGCTGATCGTCATCGACGCGCGGCGCGGACTCGGCAATGGCCACATCCTGCCCGGCGGTCCGCTGCGCGCGCCGGTGGTGCGGCAGATGGCGTTTGCCGACGCCGTGCTCGCCGTCGGCGATGGCGACGAGGCGGCCGGGGTCATCCGCCGGGCCTCACGCGCCGGCAAGCCGGTCTACGCGGCGACGGTCAAACCGAAAAGGGCCCGTGCCCTGCGCGGGCGACGGTTCCTCGCCTTTGCCGGGATTGGCGATCCGGACAAATTTTTCCTGACCGTCGAGGCGGCGGGCGGGACCGTCGTCGATCGCCGCCGTTTCGGCGATCATCACGTCTTCGCGGAGGACGAAATCGCCGACCTTGCCGCCGATGCGGCTGGGCAGGATCTCGAGCTGATCACGACCGAAAAGGATGCGGTGCGGCTTGCCACCGGCTCCGACGCCGCGCGCGCCCTGGCAGAGACGGTCACGGTTCTTGAAATCGGGCTTGGCTTCGAGCCGGCCGACGCGCCGCAGCGCATCGTCGCGGCAACGGTTGAGGCCTATGAGACCCGGCGTCACGGCGTATCGCGGCATGGGTAGGGGGCGCCGGACGCCAGTGGCCGCCGGGCCGTTTCATATCGGGTGCTGGCAATGTGGCGTGATGCCGAGCGCGGTCAGCCGCGGCGGCGCAGGTCCGGGTCGAGATCGATCTCGCGGCCGAGCGAGACGGTGGCGCTGACATAGGCCTCCTGGCGCGCCACGCTCCAGTAGCGCAACTCGTCGAGCGGGATCGGCTCGCCGGTCACCGCGCAGCGCACGAAGGATCCCGGGCTGGTGACCTGGAAGTCTCCGTCGAGATAGCGCAATCGCGCTTCCTTGGCGCCTGGTCCTTCGAACCGGTTCATCGTCCGCTTCCCTGGTTGCGATGTGCGACCTAAGCGCCATATTTCGGCTGCCGGGTCAAGCCGGCGCGGGCGATCTGCGACCGACCCGGGGTCAAAACCGCGTCAGCGGCGGCCGAACAGGCGCTCGATATCGGCCAGTTTCAACTCGATATAGGTCGGCCGGCCGTGATTGCAGGTCGCCGAGCCGGGGGTCGCCTCCATCTGGCGCAGCAGCGCGTTCATCTCCTCGGCCTTCAGGCGGCGGCCGGAGCGTACCGAGCCGTGGCAGGCCATGGTCGCGGCGATGCGGTCGAGGCGCGCCTTCAGCGTGTCGGCGGTGTCGTTTTCGGCGATCTCGTCGGCAAGGTCGCGGACAAGGGCGGCCGTGTCGGTCTCGCCCAGCATGGCCGGCGTCTCGCGCACCGCCACCGCGCCGGGGCCGAAACGTTCCAGGCCGAGCCCGAAATGGCGCAACGTGTCGGCATGGCGCGCCAGCCGGTCGGCGTCGTCCTCGGCCATGTCGACGATTTCCGGCAGAAGCAGAAGCTGCGCGGGCAGGGGACGGGCGTGGATCGCGGTCTTCAGCGCCTCGTAGACCAGGCGTTCATGCGCGGCGTGCTGGTCGACGATGACCAGCGATTCGGCGGTCTGGGCGACGATGTAGTTCTCGTGCACCTGCGCGCGCGCTGCTCCGAGCGGCGCGCTCAGCAACTCGGCCGGCGCGGCGAACTCGCCGGCCCGTGCATCGGCGCCGGGCGCGGCGGCGGCAAACAGCGCGGCCTGGTCGTCTTCGGCGAAGCCGTCGCCGAGCGGTCGGTGCGGCGAGCGCGCCGGGTCGAACCCCGGCGAGGCAAAGAGGCGCTGCCAGGAGCCGGGCGCGTCGTGGCCGGGCCAGGCAGCGGCCGGCCGGCCGGCGGCCATGCCCGGGCGAAAGGCGTCGACCAGGTCGCTGGCCGCGCTGGTGGCGGGACGAATGCCGGCCTCGGCGAGGCTCTGACGGATGGCGCCGATGATCAGACCGCGTATCAGACCGGGATCGCGAAAACGGACGTCGGCCTTGGCCGGGTGGACATTGACGTCGACCTGGGCGGGGTCGAGTGTCAAGAACAGGGCGGCGACCGCGTGCCGGTCGCGCGGCAGCACATCGGCATAGGCGGCGCGGATCGCCGCTGCGACCTGGCGGTCGCGCACCGGCCGGCCGTTGACATAGGCAAATTGGTGCAGCGCGTTGGCACGGCTGTAGGAGGGAATGGAAATCCGCGCCGACAGGCGCACTCCCTCGCGCTCGGCCTCGACGGCAAGCGCGTTGTCGGCGAATTCGTCGCCCAGCACGCGGGCGAGCCGGCCGAGCGTGCCATTTGGGCCCGGCGCCTCGGCGGGCAAGTCGAGGCGCGTGCGCTCGCCGCTGGTCAGGGTGAAGCGGACCTGCGGAAAGGCGACCGCGATGCGCTTGACCATATCGGCGATAGCGCTGGTTTCGGCGCGCTCGCCCTTCATGAATTTCAGCCTGGCCGGGGTGGCGTAAAACAGGTCGCGTACTTCGACCATCGTGCCCGGATTGGCCGGCGCCGGCTGCGGACCGCTCAAAACGCCGCCCTCGACGCGGATTTCGCTGCCGCTGCCGGTTCCGCGAACGCGTGAGCGGATGACGAGCCGGGCGACGGCGCCGATCGACGGCAGGGCCTCGCCGCGAAAGCCGAGCGAGCGGATATCGTGGATGTCGTCGGAGAGTTTGGAGGTGCAGTGGCGCGCCACGGCGAGCGGCAGTTCGTCCTCGGGAATGCCGCTGCCATCGTCGATGATGCGGATCAGGTTGAGCCCGCCGCCGGCAGTCGTCACCTCGATGCGGCCGGCGCCGGCGTCCAGCGCGTTTTCGACCAGTTCCTTGACCACGCTCGCCGGACGCTCGATGACCTCGCCGGCGGCGACCTGGTTGATCATCGTGTCGGTCAGCTTGCGAATGGGCATGGCGCGCTTATAGCCGGATTCGCCGGCAAGGACAGCGGGGGCGGGGTGCCGATCTTGCCGCTGCCGACCAGAGTCAGGCCTGACTTAACAGCCAGTCGCGGACTGTGCGGGCATTGTCCGTGAGCTCGCGGTCGCGCGGCCAGACGACGAAAAACCGTTTGCCGGTCGCCATGGCGTGGTCGGTGACGCGCACCAGCAGACCGCTGTCAAGCAGCCGCCCGGCCAGATGCTGCCATCCCAGCGCGATGCCCTGGCCTTCCATCACCGCCTGGATGACCAGCGCGTAATCGTTGATCAAAAGGCTGCGGCTCGCCACCTGGCCGGTGAAGCCGGCCGAGCGGAACCAGTCGGTCCAGCTCGCAGCCTCGCGATAAGGTTCTTCCAGATGGATCAGGCGATGCGCGTGCAGCTCGGCCACCGTCTCCGGCGTGCCGAAACGGGTGGCGTAGGCGGGGCTTGCGACGGGAAAGATCACCTCCTTTGCCAGCGGCAGCGCCTCGTAGCGCGGCCATTCCTTGGGATCGCCGCCGCGAATGCCAAGTGGAATGCCCTCGGTGACGATGTCGAGGTCGCGCTCGGCCGTCTGGATGCGGAGGTCGACGCCGGGCACCTGCTCGCGGAAAAGCTGCAGGCGCGGCATCATCCAGAACGAGGCGAACGCGGTCGAGGCCGACAGCGTGACATGGCCGCCGCTGGCGACCAGGCGCAGATCCTCGGCCGATTTGCGAATGTGGGAAAGGCCGAGCGATACGTCGGCGAAGAAACGGCTGCCAGCCTCGGTGAGACGCACCTGACGGTGGCGGCGCTCGAACAGCGGCAGGCCGAGCCGGTCCTCCAGACCGCGGATGGCGTAGGAGACGGCCGCCTGGCTCATCCCCAATTCGCGCCCGGCGGCGGTGAAGCTTTCCAGCCTTCCCGCGGCCTCGAAGACGATCAGGCTGCCGGCCGACGGTAGCAGGTGACGCAGGCTTTGCATAATCCGAGCTTATAGAAAGACTGAATATTTTCCAGCATCACAAATGGCCGCGACGCAGATAGCCTCGATCCTGCTTTTGCTTGCTTGTGTTCGGGAGGTCCCATGGAGGCGGCGGCGAAACGGGTCAACACTGGCGGCGGGCGCCGCGAACGCGGCGGACGCAGCGCGCGGCGCGAGCAGCGGGAACATGCCGGGCAGGGCCCCGGCCGACCCTATATCATCCGCAACATTCCCACCTACGACATCCTGTCGGACGAAAACCTCACCCGCATCGAGGCCACGGCCGACCGGATCCTGGCCGAGATCGGCATCGAGTTCCGCGACGATCCGGCGGCGCTCGACCATTGGCGGCGCGCCGGAGCGCGCGTCGACGGCGTGCGGGTCACTTTCGAGCCCGGCCTGTTGCGCGCATTGCTGAAGACAGCGCCGTCGAGCTTTACCCAGCATGCCAGAAACCCGGACAAGACCGTGCGGATCGGCGGCGACGCGGTCGTGTTCGCGCCGGCCTACGGCTCGCCCTTCGTGATGGATCTCGACCAGGGGCGACGTTACGGCACGATCGAGGACTTTCGCAATTTCATCAGGCTCGGCCAGGCCTCGCCGTGGCTGCACCATTCCGGCGGCACGATCTGCGAGCCGGTCGACCTGCCGGTCAACAAGCGTCACCTTGAGATGGTCTACAGCCATATCCGCTATTCCGACCGTCCGTTCATGGGCTCGGTGACGGCCGAGGAACGGGCCGAGGATTCGATCGCGATGTGCCGCCTGCTGTTCGGCGCGCCGTTCGTGGAGGAAAACTGCGTCATCCTCGGCAATCTCAACGTCAACTCGCCGCTGGTGTGGGACGGCACGATGACCAGGGTGCTGCGCGCCTATGCGCGCGCCAACCAGGGCACGGTGATCGTGCCGTTCATCCTCGGCGGTGCGATGGGTCCGGTCACCAATGCCGGCGCCATCGCCCAGTCCCTGGCCGAGACGATGGCCGGTTGCGCGCTGGCCCAGCTCGAACGGCCGGGCGCGCCGGTGATCTTCGGCAATTTCCTGTCGTCGATGTCGCTGCGCTCGGGCTCGCCGACCTTCGGCACGCCGGAACCGGCGATCGGCTCGATGGTGATCGGCCAGCTCGCCCGCCGGTTGGGCCTGCCGCTCAGATGTTCGGGCAATTTCACCACCTCGAAACTGCCCGACGCGCAGGCGATGACGGAAGCGACCATGTCGATGCTGGCCGCGATCCATTGCGGGGCGAATTTCATCCTGCATTCGGCCGGCTTCCTCGACGGGCTGTTGTCGATGTCTTATGAAAAATTCGTCATGGACACCGATCTGTGCGGCGCGCTGCATTCCTATCTCGACGGTGTCGTGATCGACGACAACCAGCTCGCCCTCGATGCGTTTCGCGAGGTCGGGCCGGGCAGCCATTTCTTCGGCTGCCAGCACACAATGGCCAATTACCAGACGGCGTTCTGGGACAGCGAGACGGCCGACAACGACCCGTTCGAGAAATGGGAGGCGGCAGGCGCCGACGACGCGGCGACGCGGGCCAACCGTCTGTGGAAGAAGCGGCTTGCCGAATTCGAGGCGCCGCCCCTCGACGCGGGGGTGGACGCGGCGCTCAGGGACTTCATCGCGCGCAAGGACGCGGCGATGGAGGACGCATGGTATTGAGGATGCAGCCTGTCGCCCGGATAAGCGGGGCAAGACCGCGCGCTTCGTCGTGGGGGAATGCTGCGACGAAAGCGAGCGGACGGTCGGGCCAATGAAGATCACCAAGATTCGTGTCACCCACGTCAACGTGCCCTTCGATGCGCCGTTCTGGTGGACGGCGGGGCTTTATGGCGGGGCGTCGAAATCGATCGTCGAGGTGGAAACGGACCAGGGGCTGGTCGGGCTCGGCGAGGCGCCGTGGTGGCATTTCGGCGAGGTGATCAAGGCCGAGATCGCGCCGGCGCTGATCGGCGCCGATCCGCTCGATCTCGCCGATTGCGAGGCGCGCTGCGTGCCGCCCTGGCAGATCACCGCCAATACCGGCGAGAACGCCGCCTCGGTCGCCTTCGGCGCGGTCGAACTGGCGCTGTGGGACATTCGCGGCAAGGCGTTCGGCCTGCCGCTCTACAAGCTCCTCGGCGGCGCGGTGCGCAAGGAAATCCCGTTTTCGGAATATTTCGCCTTCCGACCGTCGCAGGACGGGGCCGGCGGCGAGATGAGCCCGGAAGCGATCGTCGACTATTGCCTGAGGATGCGGGCCGAGCACGGCGCCTCGATCTTCGAGGGCAAGCTGATCCTCGGCGATCCGCAGCTCGAAATCCGCACCGTGCGCATGCTGCGCGAGGCGCTGGGCGAGGCCGTCCAGATCAAGCTCGATTCCAACATGCAGTGGTCGCTGACGACCGCGCGCTGGGTGCTGCGCGAGATCGAGCCGTACAATATCCGCAATTACGAGGATCCGGTCGCGACGTTCGAGGAGATGGCGGCGCTGCGCCAGCATTCGGCCATCCCCTTTTCCACCCATGTGCCCGACCTGCGCCGCGCGGTGGCGCTGGGTGCGCCCGACACATTCGTATGCAATTTCGCCGCTTTGGGCGGGCTGTCGAAGACGCTGAAATTCATCGCCGCCTGCGAGGCGATGGGCAAGGGGTTCTGGTGCTATTCCAACGATCTCGGCATCATGACGGCGGCCTATCTGCACGTGGTGGCGGCCACGCCGTGGATCACGGAGGCCTCGCAATCGCTGTTTCGCTGGCAGGTCGGCGACGTCATTCGCGACGGGCCGTTCCGGCAAAAGAACGATACGGTCCGGGTTCCCGAAGGGCCGGGGCTCGGCGTGGAGCTCGACCCGGCGGCGATGAAACGCTGGGCGGCGCATTTTTCCGAGAACGGCCCGATGAGCCATTTCGACGACCCGGCCAAGCCCGGCCGCTATCGCCGCCTGCCGCTACACTGACCTCCCGGTGATGCCATGACCAACGATCCGCTGCTCCAGCCCTATCGGCTCAAGCATCTGACGCTGAAGAACCGCGTCATGTCGACCGCGCACGAACCGGCCTATTCCGAGGACGGCCTGCCGAAGGCGCGCTACCGGCTTTATCATGCCGAAAAGGCCAGGGGCGGCATGGCGCTGACCATGACCGCCGGCTCGGCGCTGGTGTCGCGCGACAGCCCGGCCGCGTTCGGCAATCTGCACGCCTTCCGCGACGAGATCGTGCCGTGGCTGGCCGAGCTGACCGAGGCCTGCCACGAACACGACTGCAAGGTGATGATCCAACTCACCCATCTCGGCCGGCGCACGGGCTGGAACACGGGCGACTGGCTACCGGTCCTGTCGGCTTCGCCGGTGCGCGAGCCGGCCCATCGCGCCTTTCCCAAGCAGGCCGAGGACTGGGACATCGAACGCATCGTTGCCGACTACGCCGCGGCGGCGCAAAGGATGCAGGCGGCCGGACTCGACGGCATCGAGTTCGAGGCCTACGGCCATTTGATGGATTCGTTCTGGTCGCCGGCGACGAACCGGCGCGAAGACGCGTTCGGCGGGGCGCTCGACAACCGGCTGCGTTTCGCCTTTCAGGTGATCGAAGCCGTGCGCGCGGCCGTCGGCCCGGATTTCGTCGTCGGCGTGCGCCTGGTCGCCGACGAGGACTGGCAAAAGGGGCTGTCGCGCGAGGAGGGGATGGAGATCGCGCGCCGGCTCGCCGCCTGCGGCAAGGTCGATTTCCTCAACATCATCCGCGGCCATATCGAGACCGATGCCGCGCTGACCGGAGTGATCCCGATCAGCGGCATGGCGTCGGCGCCGCATCTCGACTTCGCTGGCGCTGTCCGGGCGGACACGAAATTTCCGGTCTTTCACGCTGCCCGCATCGCCGATGTCGCCACCGCACGGCACGCGATTGCCGCCGGCAAGCTCGACATGGTCGGCATGACCCGGCCGCATATCGCCGATCCGCATATCGTGAAAAAGGTGCTGGCCGGCGAGGAGGACCGCATCCGCCCCTGCGTCGGCGCCACCTATTGCCTCGACCGCATCTACGAGGGCGGGGAGGCGTTGTGCATCCACAATGCGGCGACCGGGCGCGAGGCGACGATCCCGCATGTGATTACGCGCAGCGACGGGCCGTTGAAACGGGTCGTGGTGGTCGGCGCCGGACCGGCCGGCCTGGAGGCGGCGCGGGTGGCGGCCGAACGCGGCCACAAAGTGACGGTGCTCGAAGCCGCGCCTTTGGCCGGTGGACAGGTGCGGCTTGCCGCGCAGAACCCGCGCCGGCGCGAACTGATCGGCATCGTCGACTGGCGGCTTGCCGAACTCGAGCGGCTTGGCGTCGACATCCGCTACGATTGCTGGGCCGAGCAGGACGACGTCACCGCGCTTTGCCCGCAGATGGTGCTGATTGCGACCGGCGGCCTGCCGCAGCCGCCGCCGCTGGAGGCGGGCGCGGAGCTGGTGACGACGAGCTGGGACATTCTTTCCGGCGCGGCCAAGCCGGCCGGTTCGGTGCTCGTCTATGACGATAATGGCGGCCACCAGGGCATGAGCGCCGCCGAACTCGCCGCGTCTTCGGGCGCGGCGGTCGAACTGGTCTCGCCCGAACGGTTTTTCGCGCCGGAAATGGGCGGCATGAACCACGTGCCCTATATGCGCGCCTTCCACCGGCATGGCGTGCTGGTGACGATCAACACCAGGCTTCTGGCCGTGCGCCGTGAGGGCAACCGGCTTGCCGCCGTGCTCGGCTCGGATTTCGCGCCCGAGTGGCGCGAGGAACGGCTGGTCGACCAGGTGGTGGCCGAACACGGCACCGCGCCGCTCGACGAGCTTTATCTGGCGCTCAAGCCGCTGTCGCGCAATCGCGGCGCTGTCGACTACGAACGGCTTGTCAGCGGCGGGACGGTGTTTCCGTTGAAGGACGCGGCCGCGCCGTTCGACCTGACGCGGATCGGCGACGCCGTCGCCGCGCGCAACGTGCATGCCGCGATCTATGACGGTATTCGCTACGCGCTGCGGATCTGAACCGCCTCAGCCGGTCTCGCGCCTCTCATCCTCGATCCAGGACAGGAACTCGCGCAGGCCCGGCTGATCCTCGCCGCCGGGCCGATAGGCGAGGCGGTAGGGATGCTGGCCGGCGATCGCGTTTTGCGAGGCGAGCGCCAGGCGGCCGTTTTCGAGCTCGGTTTCGACCAGCAGGCGCGGCACCAGCGCCACGCCGAGCCCGGCGGCGGCGGCCTCGATCAGCATGGAGAACTGCTCGAAGCGGTGGCCGCGCAGGGTG
Organism: Nitratireductor sp.; assembly: GCA_039973095.1. GTDB lineage: Bacteria > Pseudomonadota > Alphaproteobacteria > Rhizobiales > Rhizobiaceae > Mangrovimarina. The sequence continues at coordinate 147,616 of JBDWLQ010000018.1, forward strand.
GTGCGCGGGTCGATGCCGGCGGCCTGGAACCATTCCAGCCACAGGGTCGGCCGCGTCGATTGCTGCAAAAGCGGCAGGGCGGCGAGTTCGGCGTCGTCGAGAAATTGGCGTCCGGCGAGCAGCGTGGGCGCGGCCACCACGATCAGCTCCTCGTCGAACAGCGGCACGATGCCGGTCGTCGCCTGGTCGACCGGTCCGCGCTGGATGGCCGCGTCGAAGGGCTCGGCCTCCAGATCGACCGGATCGAGCCGGACGGCGATGTCGACGGTGACGTGCGGGGCGAGCTTGTGGAAGCGGCCGAGGCGCGGGATCAGCCAGCGGTCGGCGAAGGTCGGCAGCACGGCAAGGCTCAGCACGTCGGCCTGGCCGCCGAAGGCCATGACGCGCACCGCCGCCTCGTGCAGGTCGTCGAGAATGGCGTCGGCGTCACGCAGGAAACGCCGGCCGGCATCCGACAGCACCAGGCGCTGGCGCACGCGGTGGAACAGATGGACGCCGAGCCTGTCCTCCAACTGCCCGACCGAGCGGCTGACCGAGCTCTGCGTCAAGCCAAGATGATCGGCCGCGCGCATCGTGGTGCCGAAGCGAACACAGGCACGAAACGCCTGAAGCTCTGAAACCGTCGGGATAAAGGCGCGGCGCATCGGGTTCTTATGCTCGTCATCTATCGAAAAAATGCATCATCCGGTCCGAAATAGTTGTTAGCGTGAAATCGCCTGAGGGTCTACAATGGTCGACGATGCCGCTGGAAAAGGCGGCTTTTTCGTTTGCAGGGTTTTCGATGCCAGCCATGGTCGCGGCCCTGTCCAGCAGACCAGACCGGGAGGTTGTTTGACTATGTCCGCTCAAAAGCCGGCGAGCTTCGTGTGGAACGATCCGTTCCTGATTGAAGACCAGTTGACCGAAGACGAGCGCATGATGCGTGATGCGGCGGCCGCGTTCGCCGCCGACAAGCTCGCGCCGCGCGTGCAGGAAGCCTATATGGAAGAAAAGACCGATCCGGCGATCTTCCGCGAGATGGGCGAAGCGGGCCTGCTCGGCATCACCATCCCCGAGGACCTCGGCGGGCTCGGCGCCAATTACGTCACCTACGGGCTGGTGGCGCGCGAGATCGAGCGTGTCGATTCTGGCTATCGCTCGATGATGAGCGTGCAGTCCTCGCTGGTAATGTATCCCATCCACGCCTACGGCACGCCCGAGCAGCACAAGAAATATCTGCCCAAACTGGCGTCCGGCGAGTATATTGGCTGCTTCGGCCTGACCGAGCCCGATGCGGGATCCGATCCCGGCGGGATGAAGACGCGGGCGGACAAGATCGACGGCGGCTACCGGATTTCCGGCTCCAAGATGTGGATCTCCAACGCGCCGATCGCCGATGTCTTCGTCGTGTGGGCCAAGTCGGCCGCGCACGACAACCAGATCCGCGGTTTCGTGCTGGAAAAGGGCATGAAGGGGCTGTCGGCACCGAAGATCGGCGGCAAGCTTTCGCTGCGGGCCTCGATTACCGGCGAAATCGTCATGGACGGCGTCGAAGTAGGCGAGGATGCGTTGTTGCCGAACGTGTCGGGCCTGAAGGGGCCGTTCGGCTGCCTCAATCGGGCGCGCTACGGCATTTCCTGGGGCGCGATGGGAGCGGCCGAGGATTGCTGGTTCCGCGCCCGGCAATATGGGCTGGAGCGCAAGCAGTTCGGCAAGCCGCTCGCCGGCATGCAGCTATACCAGAAGAAGCTCGCCGACATGCAGACCGACATTTCGCTCGGGCTGCTGGGCTCGCTGCGCGTCGGCCGGCTGATGGATGAAGGCCGCATGGCGCCGGAGATGATCTCGATCGTCAAGCGCAACAATTGCGGCAAGGCGCTCGACATCGCCCGGCTCGCCCGCGACATGCATGGCGGCAACGGCATCCAGATCGAGTACCACGTCATGCGCCACGCGCAGAACCTGGAGACGGTCAACACCTATGAGGGCGCGCACGACGTGCATGCGCTGATCCTGGGCCGCGCCCAGACCGGCCTACAGGCGTTTTTCTGAGGCAAGCCTGTCCTGCCGGGGCCTCCGGCCGGATCTGAATACCCAATTGTGGTGTCCCGGCTGGGACACCACGTCCCTGCAAGGGCCAGACGCGTATCTTCGCAGGGCGCCGAGAAGAGGGCGTCGAGAAGGAGATCAGGCTCTGGCCGGAATACCGGTCAGGCTACGTCCCGTGCGCGCGGGCGGGTGTCGAGGCAGATCCGATTGCGACCATCCGACTTGGCGCGATAGACGGCCGCGTCGGCCTCCTCCATCAGGTCCGACAAGGATTTCGGCCGCTCCGCCTCACGGATCGACACGCCGATGGAGACGGTGACCCGGCGCCTGACGCGCTGCGCGCCCGACGTTGGTAGCGCCTGGACATTCGCGCGGATCGTTTCGGCCCGTGCGAGCGCCTCTTGCGTGCTGACGTCGCTTAGAACGACCGCGAATTCCTCACCGCCGAGGCGCGCGACGAGATCGTGCTCCGGCCGGACGCTGCCGATCAGCGTCTTGGCCACCGTCACCAGGCAGGCGTCGCCTTCGACGTGCCCGAACGTGTCGTTGTAGGATTTGAAGTGATCGATATCGAGGATCATCACGGCGCACCGACCACGCACCGCGCGGGCGAAACTCATCAGCCGGCGCCGGTTGGCCAGGCCGGTCAGCGGGTCGGTGTGGCTTTCGATCTCGAGTTCGCGGTTGGCGGCCTCGAGCGCCGCGCTGCGTTCTTCCAGATGCTGGGCCAGGCGCCTGTTTTCGATCGACAGGCGTAGCGCGGTCGAAAGCTGGTAGCCCAGTACCCGGCCGATGACGATGGCAAAGGCGCCGAGAAGAAAGAAACCGATCGCGATCGGCCAGCTGTATTGCAGCGAACTCGCTATCGCGCCGACGGCGTAGGACCAGAAAATCGGCAGCTGGAACAGATTATAGGCCGGCAGGTGCACGACCGACGGGATCGATACGGTGACGGCGGCCAGGCCGATCGACACGGTCACGAGCGCCTGATGCTCGTTCGCGAAACTGAGCATCCAGCCTCCGCCGACGCCCCAGGTCAGGCCGGACAAAAGATGCATGACACAGACGAAGCGCGCCCAGGAACGGGCGTTCCAGCCCGACGGCAGGCCGCGGGCGTAAAGGAGTGTGGACAGCAAATTGGTGAGGGCGACGGCCACGATGCAGATCAGCCAGGCGATCAGGCCAAACGCAACCGATGGCGCCCAGTAGACGTAGACCGCGATCAGCGCGCCGACAATGCTGAGAAACGATGCGGGCGATGAATTGAGCATCGCGTCCATGCGCATCGACAAAATGAGGTCGCGATCGTTGTCGTCGGACAATTCTCCGGTCACGGCACCGTCTTTCCTTCCCGGCAGTGCCTTCACGCTAGCCGCGCAGTCCTAATATTTGCTTTCTCAACACGCCCGGCCCTGCCGCGACAATCCGGCGCGAATAGCGCGGCGTGCGCTTGGAGGCCATTGTTTGCATGCGCCGAATGCGCGACAAGAACCGAGGAGGTCCTTGATGACGACGGCATTTCTTACCCATCTGCAGAGCGAACTCTCCGAGCTGCGGCGTTCCGGGCTCTACAAGTCCGAACGCGTTATCACGTCCACCCAGTCGGCCGAGATCACGGTCGCAGGCGGCGGCAAAGTGCTCAATTTCTGCGCCAACAACTATCTCGGCCTCGCCGACAGCGAAGAATTGCGCGAGGCGGCGAAGACGACGCTCGACCGCTACGGTTACGGCATGGCCTCGGTGCGCTTCATCTGCGGCACGCAGGAGGAGCACAAGCAGCTCGAAGCGCGTATCGCCGACTTCCTCGGCATGGAGGACGCGATCCTTTATTCGTCGTGTTTTGACGCCAATACCGGCCTGTTCGAGACGGTGCTGTCGGACGAAGACGCGATCATCTCCGACGCGCTCAACCATGCCTCGATCATCGACGGCGTGCGGCTGTCGAAGGCCAGGCGCTATCGCTACGCCAACAACGACATGGCCGATCTGGAACGCTGTCTGAAGGAGGCGGCCGACGCGCGGTTCCGGCTGATCGCGACCGACGGCGTGTTTTCCATGGACGGCATCATCGCCAATCTCGAGGGCGTGTGCGACCTGGCCGAAAAACACGACGCCATGGTGATGGTCGACGACAGCCACGCGGTCGGGTTCGTCGGCGCCGGCGGGCGCGGTTCGCCCGAGCATTGCGGCGTGGAAGGCCGTGTCGACCTGATCACCGGCACGCTCGGCAAGGCGCTCGGCGGGGCGTCCGGCGGCTACACGGCCGGCCGGCGCGAGGTGGTCGACTGGCTGCGCCAGCGCTCGCGGCCCTATCTGTTTTCCAACACGCTGATGCCGGCGATCGCCGGTGCGTCGCTGAAAGTGTTCGACCTGATCGAAGGCGGCGGCGCGCTGCGCGAGCGGCTTTACGCCAACGCGGCGCGCTTCCGGGCCGGAATGAGCAAGCTCGGGTTCACGCTTGCCGGCGCCGACCATCCGATCATCCCGGTGATGATCGGCGACGCCGCGCTGGCAAGTGCCATGGCCGACAGGCTGCTGGAACGCGGCATCTACGTGATCGGCTTTTCCTTCCCGGTCGTGCCAAAGGGCCAGGCGCGCATCCGCACCCAGATGTCGGCGGCGCACACGCCTGCCGACATCGACCGGGCCGTCGACGCATTCGGCGCGGTGGGCAGGGAGCTGGGCATCATTGCTTGATCAGCGACAATATTAAAGATATTGTCGCAAAGCGCTTCGGGAGATGATCGATGTCGGAAACGATGAACCTCAATGTGCGCGTCAGCGGCTCGCTTCGCGACTTCGTGACCGAGACGATTTCTGGCGGCGACTACGAAAATGTCAGCGAATATGTCCGTTCCCTCATTCGACACGACAAGGAGCGGGCCGAGCGGGAAACGTTCGAGGCCATGAAGCTGCGATTGCAGGATGGATTTGCCACGCCTGACAGCGAGTACGAACATCTTTCGGCGGACGATATCCGGCGAAGGGCGCTGGCGCGGGCACGACGATGAAAAAATACTTCCTCCAGCCGGCCGCGTCGGCACGGCTGGAGGAGGTATTTCTTTATACGCTCGATCGCTTTGGCCCGGTTCAGGCGGACGAATATCTGGATGGCGTGTTCGCCCTGTTCGAGGACATCGCCGAAAGGCGGCTGGCATGGCAGCCCATTCCGAGCGAGTTCCGTGTGGACGGGTTTTTTGCGCGATACGGGAGTCATTTTGTGTTCTGGAAATTGCGGTCCGACAATCATGTCGCGATCGTCGCGATTCTCCATCAGCGCATGGACATGGCCCGCAGATTGCGTGAGGCTGTCGGTGACCGCTGAACGTCGTGGTATCTGGCGTTGAGAAGCCGTTTCTGGGAATTCACCAAGACAGGAAACCAGAACGCGCCCATCACCACACGTCATGAGCCGGGCTTTGCTCACATTGCCTTCGAGGTGGAAAATATTCGAGCGGTGAGAAGCGAAATCATTCGGTTGGGCGGAACGGATCAGGGGAAAATTACTGCTCTTGGAACGTCCAAGTCAGCCTTCGTGGCGGTCTATATGAGGGATCCGGAGGGCAATGTGATCGAACTGGAGCAATCCTGACTGTTTCGGTTTCGACGAACGGCAGGCGGCGTCGAGGCGCGACTTGCGAGGCGGTTTTTCGTTACGTTTGGGAATTTGAGCCATGTCCAACATGATGCGGGCGCTGGTGAAGGCGAAAGCCGAGCCGGGGATTTGGATGGAACGGGTGCCGGTGCCCGAGATCGGCCCCAACGACGTCCTGATCAAGGTCGGGAAGTCGGCGATCTGCGGCACCGACGTCCATATCTATAATTGGGACGAATGGGCGCAAAAGACCGTGCCGGTGCCGCTGGTGACGGGGCACGAATTCGTCGGCGAGGTCGTCGATGTCGGTCAGGCCGTCAGCGAATACCGGGTCGGCCAGCGCGTGTCGGGCGAGGGGCATATCGTGTGCGGCCATTGCCGCAACTGTCGTGCCGGCCGCGGCCATCTGTGCCGCAACACGCTCGGCGTCGGCGTCAACCGGCCGGGCAGTTTCGCCGAATATCTCAGCCTGCCGCAGCACAATGTGGTCGCCATCCCCGACGACGTGCCCGACGAGATCGCGGCGATCTTCGATCCGCTCGGCAACGCCGTCCACACCGCCTTGTCGTTCGATCTGGTGGGCGAGGACGTGCTGGTCACCGGCGCCGGGCCGATCGGCATCATGGGGGCGCTGGTGGCCCAGGCGGTCGGCGCACGCAAGGTGGTCATCACCGACATCAACCCGGTGCGGCTCGCGCTGGCGCGCAAGCTCGGCGTCCATCACGTGGTCGATGCGTCGCGCGAAAAGCTCGCCGACGTGATGGAGGAGGAGCACATGAAGGAAGGTTTCGATGTCGGGCTGGAAATGTCGGGCTCGGCGGTCGCCTTTCGCGACATGATCGATGTGATGAACAATGGCGGCAAGATCGCCATTCTGGGCATCGCGCCGACCGCCTTCGAGATCGACTGGAACAAGGTCATCTTCAAGATGCTGACCCTGAAGGGCATCTACGGCCGGGAAATGTTCGAAACCTGGTACAAGATGATTGCCCTGGTGCAGGGCCCGCTCGACGTATCGGGCCTGATCACCCACCGCATCGGCATCGACGATTACCAGGACGGTTTCGAGGCGATGCGCGCCGGCAGCGCCGGCAAGGTGGTGATGGACTGGTAGGACGTGTGCCGCGCGCCGGACGAGCTGGGGCGACGCTCAACCGAATGCGCGTTCGAGCGCGCGCAGGCCGGCCAGAAGCGCGGCGCGATCCTGCGGGCTGATGCGGGCGAGAAGTTTTTGCTCGAAATCGCGCGCGATCGGGACGAGTTCGCGATAGACGCGCGCGCCGGCCTTCGTCAGCGCGAGATTGTCCACCCGCCGGTCGGCCCCGTCGGGCCGGCGGGTCAGCCAGAGCCGTCTTTCCAGCGCGGTGACCGCGCGCGACACCTTGGTCTTGTGCATGGCCGAATGGCGTCCGACGGCGGTGGCCGTCATGGTTCCGTACTGGCCGAGGGTGGCCAGCAGCCGCCATTCGGGCCGGGTCAGGCCGTGGCGGTCCTTGTAGATACGGGCGAAATCGCGGCTGACCGCGTCGGCCAGCCGGTTGAAGCGATAGGGCAGGAAGTTTTCCAGTTCCAGCGCGGCCGCATCCATGGTCTCATGGCGGGAAGAAGACATGGCGAGAATCGTTGATGGTTGCACTTTTGATCGTTACGGGTGCAACAAATTTCGTAACGGGTCAAACCCGGCCGGTATTCTTGACCGGGCCGGGGCCGGCCAACAGCATGGGAGCAGGCGGACTTGAAACTCGCGACGCTGAAAGACGGAACCCGCGACGGCAGGCTGGCGGTGGTTTCGCGCGACCTGACACGTTGTGCCGACGCCTCGTTCCTGGCGCCGACACTGCAGGGCGCCCTCGACGACTGGAGGCGGATCGCGCCGCATCTGGAGGCGCTGGCCGAAAGTCTGGAGCACGGGTCCGTGCCGGCGGAGCGCTTTCACGAGCACGACGCGCATTCGCCGCTGCCGCGCGCCTTTCAGTGGGCGGACGGGTCCGCCTATGTCAATCACGTCGAACTGGTGCGCAAGGCGCGCAACGCGGAGATGCCGGCCTCGTTCTGGACGGACCCCTTGATGTATCAGGGCGGCTCCGACGCTTTTCTGGCGCCGCGCGATCCGATCGTGATGGCCGACGAAGCCTGGGGCATCGACATGGAGGGTGAGGTCGCCGTCATCGTCGACGACGTGGCGATGGGCGCAAGCCTGGATGAGGCGCGCGCGGCGATCCGGCTTGTGATGCTCGTCAACGACGTGTCGCTGCGCGGGTTGATTCCGGCCGAGCTCGGCAAGGGGTTCGGTTTCTTCCAGTCAAAGCCGTCCTCGGCGTTTTCGCCGGTCGCGGTCACGCCGGACGAACTCGGCGCCGCCTGGGACGGCGGCAAGGTCTCGCTGCCGCTATGGGTGGATCTCAACGGCAAGCCGTTTGGCCGCGCCGATGCCGGGACCGACATGACCTTCGACTTCCCGACCCTGATCGCGCATGCGGCGAAGACGAGGCCGCTTTCGGCCGGCGCGATCATCGGCTCGGGCACTGTCTCCAACAAGCTCGACGACGGGCCGGGCAAGCCGGTCGAGGCGGGCGGCGTCGGCTATTCCTGTATTGCGGAGATACGCATGATCGAGACGATCGAGACCGGCGCTCCGAAAACCCCCTTCATGCGCTTCGGCGACACGGTGCGCATCGAGATGAAGGACGAGGCAGGTCATTCGATTTTCGGCGCGATCGAGCAGACGGTGGAAAAATACCAGCCCTGAACCCGGCGGCGGGCAAGAGATTGTAAAGTCGGCGGCTTCGGTTATCTTGCCGGCCGGCCGGCGTGTCGCGACCTTTCAGGGCCACTCGGTGCGCGTCAGGCCTCGATTGTGCGCATGTCTTGATCCCGAACCGGGTCCCACTTTCGGGAGACATGCTTTAGCCGGGGAGGGCACGGGAATTGGGTAGCCTGTTTTTCATGGTCAGTAGCCTGTGGGCCGTGACGGTGCTGGCGCTGTTTGTCCAGGCGATCCGCTTCAGCTACCGGATCGAAGAACGCTCGGAGGGCTTGCGCAACCGCACCGGACTGCCGCGCTACGCGGCAATGCCGTTCACGGTCACCAATTACAAGGTTGCCCGCGATCCCGAGACCCAGGCGCTGCGGCGGCGCATGCTCACCTATCTGGGGCTGGTCGCGGTCGGTTTCGTGCTGATGGGTGGCTGGGTTCTCGTCAACCAGCCGGCATAGGCGGGGCCGGCTGGGCGTGGAGACGCGGAAAACGGCGACGGAAAAAAGCGGCGGGGTGAGCGCCGCTTTTCGTTTCGCACGTCGCCAGTTGCCTATTCAGCGGCCTGATTGCCGATGACGCCGCGGCGGACCTGGTCCTCCTCGATCGATTCGAACAAGGCGCGGAAGTTGCCCTCGCCAAAACCTTCGTCACCCTTCCTCTGGATGAATTCGAAGAAGATCGGGCCGATCACGGTCTTGGAGAAGATCTGCAGAAGGATCTTGGTCATGCCGCCATTCACCACGCCTTCGCCGTCGATCAGGATGCCGTGCTTCTTCATGCGCTCGACCGGCTCGTCATGGCCGCTGACGCGCTCGTGGCTGCGCTCGTAATAGGTCTCCGGCGGTGCGGGCATGAATTTCAGGCCGTTTTCGGCCAGCCTGTCGGTGGCGTCATAAATGCCGTCCGTGCCGACGGCGATGTGCTGGATGCCTTCACCCCGGTATTTCTTCAGATATTCCTCGATCTGGCTGGTGTCGTCCTTGGACTCGTTCAGCGGGATGCGGATCTTGCCGCAGGGCGAGGTGATGGCCCGGCTGACCAGCCCGGTGATGCGACCGTCAATGTCGAAGAAATGGATCTGCGAAAACCCGAACAGCTCGCGGTAGAAGTCCCACCATTTGTCCATATTGCCGCGATAGACATTGTGGGTGAGGTGGTCGAGATAATAGAACCCGACCCCTTCGGGTTTCGGGTCGCGCGCGCCGATCCAGTCGAATTCGGCCTCGTAGGCGGAGCCCTTGTCGCCGTATTTTTCGACGAAATAAAGCAGCGATCCGCCGATGCCGACGATCGCCGGCACGTCGAGCGCCTTGTCGTCGCCTTCATAGGGCGTGGCGCCCTTCGACACGGCGTGTTCAAAAGCATGCCTGGCATCGACGACCCGCCAGGCCATTGCGGGCGCGCAGGGGCCGTGCTGGTCGACGAAGCGCATCGCGTGCGAGCCGGGCTCGGCATTGACGATGTAGTTGATGTCGCCCTGGCGCCAGACGGTGATTGCCTTGGTCTTGTGCCGGGCGACCGCGCTGTACCCCATCCGGGTAAACAGCTCGTCGAGCCTTTGCGGCTCGGGGTGGGCGAATTCGACGAACTCGAAGCCGTCCGTTCCGGCCGGATTGTTTTCGGTGATTTCGGCCGGTGGCGCGTCGTGCGGGAACGGTCCCATGCTGTCCTCCTCGGTGTCGGCGGCGCGGGAAAGGCGCGTTTGCGATTTTTCACAGTGTAACGCGACGGCCCCGCACGGGGCTTGCAATCTGGGCGGCGAAATGGTCTTTCTATGCACAAATCGTGCGCTGAATAGGTCTTATGAGGGAATCGTGACGCAGATCGATCAATTCGACCGCAAGATACTCGCGCATTTGCAGGAGGATGCGCGCCTGACCAACAACGATATCGCCGAGCGGGTGAACCTGTCGCCGTCACAGTGTTCCAGGCGTCGGCAGCGGCTGGAGGAGGACGGTTACATACGCGGCTATCGCGCCGTGCTCGACCGCGACAAGCTCGGCTATTCGCTGGTCAACATCATCTCCGTCACGCTTGCCACGCATAATCGCGACAATGCGCGCCGCTTCGCCGAACTCCTGTCGCGCCTGCCGGAAGTGCAGGAGGCGCACGCCTTGACCGGCGAAATGGACTATGTGCTCAAGGTCGTCACGCCGGACCTGCGCTCGCTGTCGGAATTCGTCAACGGCGTGCTGCTGCCGCACGAGTCCGTGCAGCATGTGAAGACCGCGATCGTGCTTGAAACGCTCAAGGAGGCCGGCGGGTTGCCGGTGCGGTGAATGCGGCTTGCCGCGCGGCGCGAACCAAGGCCCCGTGCGCAATCGCGCGCAATAATGTTACGATAAAATCGCCGGTTCCCGCTTTATTGTTACACTTTTTCCGCTAAGGATAGATTCCGACCGGACGCTCGTCGTCGCCTTCAGTCGCCAGGCTCCGGATCCGGATCAATTGGGAGGAACAGAATGAAAATGAAATCCTTGAAATCGCTGGCGCTCGCCGGCGCGGTCACCGCCTCCACGTTCCTGGCCGGAGGCGTTGCCTTCGCACAGGAAGTGACGCTGAAAATGCACCAGTTCCTGCCCGCGCAGGCGAATGTGCCCAAGCTGGTGCTCGATGTGTGGGCCAAGGATGTCGAGGAGGCCTCGGGCGGTCGCATCAAGGTCGAGCACTATCCGTCGATGCAGCTCGGCGGTACGCCGCCGCAGCTCATGGACCAGGCGATCGACGGCACGGTCGACGTGATCTGGACCGTGGTCGGCTACACGCCCGGCCGGTTCCCGCGCGTGGAAGTGTTCGAACTGCCCTTCATGATGACCAATGCCGATGCGACGTCGCGGGCCTATTGGGACCTGTTCGACAAGGAGATGAAGGACACCGACTTCAAGGACGTCCACATCATCGGCACCTGGGTGCACGGACCGGGCATGATCCATTCCAGCAAGCCGGTCAACGGGCTCGCCGACATGAAGGGCCTGAAGCTGCGCGCACCGACACGCATCATCACCGGTCTGCTCGGCGAACTCGGCGCGACGGCGGTCGGCATGCCGGTGCCCGCGGTCACCGAGGCGCTGTCGAAAGGCGTTATCGACGGGGCGGTCATTCCCTGGGAAGTGACGGCGGCGCTGAAAGTGCCGGAACTGGTCAACAACCATACCGAGTTCGGCGGCGACCATGCCCTCTACACCACCGCCTTCGTTCTGGCGATGAACAAGGAGCGCTACGAAAGCCTGCCCGACGATCTGAAGAAGGTGATCGACGACAATTCGGGCCGCGAATTCTCCGCTTTCGCCGGACGGACCCAGGCGTCGGCTGACGGGCCGAGCAAGCAGGCCGCCGTCGACCGCGGCAACAATATCATCACGCTTGACGAGGACGAAGTCGCCCGCTGGAAAGAGGCCGCCCAGCCGGTCTATGAAAAATGGATCGAGGAGATGAAGGCCAAAGGGATCGACGGTCAGGCGCTGATCGACGAAGCCCGCATGCTGATCGACAAATACACCAATATGTGATCTGTCAGGCCGACAGCGGGGCGGGCTTTCCAGCCCGCCCCAAGCCCTGTTCCGGCCCGTGACGCCCATGCGGCCACGCAGACGTGATGCGTCGCGAAGGCCGCCTGCATCCCGGATCGTTGCGCATCAAACGATGTCGTGGCATCAAGGCTTGTCGGCGAGATTTAATTGTTATATGGCATAGCTAAAACGACCCTGTGCCGATCGACGGGGCGACCGCAGCCAGGAGGTTGCGAGCGGGGAGGATCATGGAAACGATTTCCGGCATCATATACGCGCTCGCCCGGATGATGGCGATTGCCGGGGGTATCGTCCTGGCCGCGATCACCGTACTGACGGTCGTCAGCATCACCGGGCGTTCGCTGGTGCCGTTCGGCCTGGCGCCGGTGCCGGGCGATTTCGAACTGGTCGAGGCGGGAACGGCGTTTGCCGTCTTCGCCTTCCTGCCCTGGTGCCAGCTCAACCGCGGCCATGCGACGGTGGATCTGTTCACCAGCTATTTGTCGGCCGGCGCCAATCGCTGGATCGACCTGGTCGCTGAAATCCTGATGACGCTCACGCTGATCGCCTTGACCTGGCGCCTTGCCTACGGACTGGCGGACAAGCTTCGCTATGGGGAGACGACCTTCATCCTGCAGTTTCCGATCTGGTGGGGGTTTGCCGCCGCGATGATCGGGGCGGTGGTCGCCGTGACCATCTCCATCTACATGACGGCCATGCGCGTGCGGGAAGTGGCGACAGGCCGGACGCTTTTTGCGCAGCGCCACGGGGGCGGGCATTGAGCAATCTCGAAATTGGCGTCTGGTCCTTTCCCGTCCTGCTGCTCATGATCTTCCTGCGGCTACCGATCGGCCTGTCGATGCTGTTGTGCGGCATCGTCGGCACCTATCTGGTCACCGGCACGTGGAAACCGATGCTGGGCAAGCTGAAGCTGGAAACCTATTCGACCTTTTCCAACCACTCGCTGTCCATCATCCCGCTTTTCCTGCTGATGGGCCAGTTCGCGGGCCTGGGCGGCATGTCGCGCGCCTTGTTCAAGTCGGCCGAAACCTGGCTCGGCCATCGCCGTGGCGGTGTCGCGATGGCGGCGATCGGGGCTTGCGCGGGCTTTGGCGCGATCTGCGGCTCGTCGCTGGCCACCGCCGCAACCATGGCCCAGGTGGCCCTGCCGGAACTGCGCCGCTACGGCTATTCCGGCGCGCTGGCCACAGGGACGCTGGCTGCCGGCGGCACGCTCGGCATCCTGATCCCGCCGTCGATCGTGCTGGTGATCTACGCCATCCTGGCCGAGCAGAACATCGCCAAGCTGTTCTTGTCAGCCTTCGTGCCCGGCGTCCTGGCGGCGATCGGTTACATGATCGCGATCTCGATCTATGTGCGCGTGTTCCCGGATTCCGCCGGCGCCAGCCCGCGCGCGCCCTACAAGGAACGGTTCCGCGCGCTTGTCGACGTATGGCCGGTGCTGATGGTGTTCTTCGCAGTGGTCGGGGGCATCTATTTCGGCTGGTTCACGCCGACGGAAGGCGCGGCGATCGGCGCGGCCGGCACGGGGCTGATCGCCTTCGTCAATGGCGGGCTGACACGCAAGACCTTCATCGATTCGGTCCTGGCGACGGCGACCGCCACGGCGATGATCTTCTTCATCGTGTTCGGCGCCTCGATCTATAACGGCTTTCTGGCGCTGTCGCAGGTGCCGCAGGAGATCGCGGCCTATATTTCGGGCCAGGGTTTCAATCCCTGGATCGTGCTCATCTTCATCCTGCTGCTTTACCTGATCCTCGGCTGCGTGATGGATTCGCTGTCGATGATCCTGCTGACCATTCCAATCTTCTTTCCGATCGTCACGGCGCTCGATTACGGGCTGACGGCGGAGGAGTTCGCCATCTGGTTCGGCATTCTGGTGCTGATCGTGGTGGAGGTGGGGCTGATCACGCCACCGGTCGGCATGAACCTGTTCGTCATCAACTCGATGGCCAAGGACACGCCGATCTCGCACACCTATCGCGGTGTCGCGCCGTTCGTGGCCGCTGATCTGACCCGTACGGTGATCCTGGTTCTGTTCCCGTCGATCTCGCTGTTCCTGCTGCGCTGGCTTTATTGAGCCGTCGCGGCGGGCGCCAGCTTGGCGATCGCCATGTGCTGGGACAGGAAGACCTCTCCGGTCATGTGCTCGAGAAAGTCGGTGCGCTGGAGCCGATCCATGACCGGACCCTTGACCTCGGACAGGTGCAGCGTGACGTTCATGTCGGCCAGGCGGTGATTGATCGCCTCGAGCGATTCCAGCGCGCTCATGTCGATATGGTTGACGGCCGGGCACATCAGGATGACGTGACGGATGTCCGGCGTCTGGGCGACGAGATCGTAGACCCTGTCCTCGAGATAGCGCGTATTGGCGAAATAGAGGCTTTCGTCGACGCGCAATGACAGGATGCCGGGCTGGGTTTCGACCGTGTGGCGGCAGACATTGCGGAAATGCTCGGTGCCGGGCACACGGCCGACCACGGCCATATGCGGCTTCGAGGTGTTGTAGAGATAGATCAGCACCGACAGCGCCACGCCGGCGGAAATGCCGGCCTCGACCCCGACCAGCAACGTTGCCAGGATCGTCACGGCGACAGCGGCGAAATCGGCCTTGGAATAGGTCCAGGCGCGGCGCAGGATCGAAAAGTCGACCAGGGAGAGCACGGCCACGATGATGGTCGCGGCGAGCGTTGCCTGCGGCAGGAAGAACAAAAGCGGCGTCAAGAACAGCGTTGCGAGCGCCAGACCGACGGCGGCGAAGGCGCCGGCCGCCGGCGTTCTGGCCCCGGCGTCGAAATTGACGACCGAGCGGGCGAAGCCGCCAGTGACGGGATAGCCGCCGGTGACGCTGGCCGCGATATTGGCGGCGCCAAGCCCGATCAGTTCCTGGTCGGGCTCGATGTGCTGACGCTTCTTGGCCGCCAGCGTCTGCGCCACGGAGACCGATTCCACGAAGCCGATGATGGAAATCAGCGCCGCCGAGCCGAACAGGCTGGTCCACAGCTCGGGCGAGAAGTCGGGCATGGTGAGCGGCGGCAATCCCTGTGGCACGGCGCCGACAAGCTTGACGCCGGCCTCGCTCAACCCGAAGCCCCAGGCCGCCAGGGTGGTCGCGGCGACGGCGGCGACCGGGCCCGCCTTGGCGATCACGTCGGCCGTTCGCGCGCCGAGCCCGGCGCGTATGAGCAGCGGTTTCAGGCCTTTGCGCACCCAGAACAGGAAGGCGGCCGACAGCACGCCGATGGTGGCGGTGACCGGGTTGATGGCGGAAAGGTTCTGCGCGAGCGATGTGACGATTTCGAGGAGGTTGTGACCGCCGGCGTCGATGCCCAGCACATGTTTGAGCTGGCTGGCGGCGATCAGCAGGCCGGATGCGGTGATGAAACCGGACACGATCGGGTGCGACAGCAGATTGGCGAGGAAGCCGAGCCTGAACAGGCCCATCGCCAAAAGGATGACGCCGGACATGAAGGCGAGCGCGATCGCCGCCGTCACATAGTCGGTGCTGCCCTGTTCGGCGATCCTTCCGACTGCCGTCGCGGTCATCAAGGACACGACGGCGACCGGCCCGACCGCCAGCGCGCGGCTGGTGCCGAACAGCGCGTAGGCCAATAGCGGCAGGATGGAGGCGTAGAGACCCATTTCCGGCGGCAGGCCGGCCAGCAGCGCGTAGGCGAGCGATTGCGGGATCAGCATGATCGTAACGATCACCGCCGCCAGCAGGTCGTCGGTCAGCATACCGCGGCCATAATCCCGGCCCCAGTCGAGAACCGGCAGGTATCGGCGCAGGAGGCCGGTCTTGTTGGCGCGAGTCTTGTTCATGCCACAGGTTCCTTCGGCGCGCACGCCGCCTTCGGCCGGCGGCATGCGCCGGCGCGTGGTCTTGTCGGGTTTCAGGGTCGAGGGAACGGGCGGCCCGGGCCGCCCCGCTGCCTCAGCCGGCCGTCTGCTGCACCAGGCCGTAAAGGTTCGTGCAGCGTCCGCCGGTGCGGCAATAGGCAAGCACAGGCTTGGGCAGTGCGGCGAGGGCCGCCGCCATGTCCGACACGTCGTCCTGCGTCACCGCGCCGGACACGACGGGGATGAAGCGGAACTCCAGTCCCGCCGCGCGGACCGCCGCCTCGACTTGGTCGTGCGGCACCGCGCCTTCCTCGCTGTCGGGCCGGTTGCAGACCACGCTTCTGAAGCCCGCGTCGGCGATGGCCTGAACGTGCTCGGCGCCGATCTGGCCGGCGACGGCGAAATCCTGGTCGATCTGGCGGATTTCCATGTCTTGAACCTCTTGCGGTACTGCGTGATGAAACTGGCTGCCGGGGTGCTTCAAAGCCCGTTAACCGGCACTTTCAGATAGGTTTTGCCGTCATCTTCCTCAGGAGGCAAGTGTCCGGCGCGCATATTGACCTGCAGCGATGGAATGATCAGCTTCGGCATGTCGAGCGTGGCGTCGCGCGCTTCGCGCATGGCGACGAACTCGTCCTCCGAGATGCCGTCACGCACATGGATATTGTGCTTGCGCTCCTCCGCGACCGTCGTTTCCCATTTGATGTCGCGGCCGTTCGGGCCGTAATCGTGGCAGATGAACAGCCGGGTTTCGTCGGGCAGGGCCAGCACCCGCTTGATCGAGCGATAGAGCTCGCGGGCGTCGCCGCCGGGAAAGTCCGCGCGGGCCGAGCCGCCATCGGGCATGAACAGCGTGTCGCCGACGAAGGCGGCGTCGCCGATCACGTGCGTCATGCAGGCCGGCGTGTGGCCGGGCGTATGCATGGCGTAGGCGGTCATGGAGCCGATCGTGTAGCTGTCGCCGTCCTTGAACAGCCGGTCGAACTGCGAGCCGTCGCGCTGGAATTCGGTGCCTTCGTTGAAGACCTTGCCGAACGTGTCCTGCACGATGGTGATCCTGTCGCCGATGCCGAGCTTGCCGCCGAGCTTTTCCTGGATATAGGGCGCGGCCGACAAATGATCGGCATGGACGTGAGTCTCGATGATCCATTCCAGCTTCAGATCGTTCTTGCGGATATGCTCGATGATCTGATCGGCGTGATCATAGGTGATGCGGCCGGCCGCGTAATCGATATCCATCACCGAATCGACCACGGCACAGGCCTTGGACTGCGGGTCCTTGACCACGTAGGTAACGGTGTTGGTGGCCTCGTCGAAAAAGGCCGTGACGTCCGGCTTGACCGACAGGTCGGGCGTAAAGGGCAAGGGGGAGGTCATAGGTGCTCTCCTTCGTCGAAATATGTGTTCAGGCGATTGCGGGCTTGGCCATGCGGGTCTTGACCCATCGCGCCACGACAATGCCGGCGATCATCGCGGCAAGGAAGATCGGGGTTTGCGGATGGCCGAGGCCGAGCGCGGGAACCGCGCCGCCCGGGCAAAAGCCGGCAATGCCCCAGCCGATGCCGAACAGGGCCGAGCCGCCGACAAGCGGCATGTCGATGTCGCGGGCGGTCGGCAGGGAGTACTGGGCGCTGAAGAGCGGGCGTTCACGGGCGCCGAACACCAGGCGATAGCCGATCGCGGTGGTGATCAGTGCCCCGCCCATCACAAAGATCAGGCTGGGATCCCAAGTGCCTGCGATATCGAAGAAATTCAAAACCTTGGACGGGTTTGCCATGCCCGAGAGGGCAATGCCGATGCCGAACAGGCCACCGATCAGAAATGCGGAAACGATCTTCATTTTCAGGCTCCGATCACATGACGGACAACATACACGGTCGCGAAGGCCGCGATTATGAAAACGATGGTGGCGACGATCGAGCGCGGCGACAGCCGCGCCATCCCACATACGCCGTGGCCGCTGGTGCAGCCGGCGCCGTAGGTGGCGCCGATGCCGACGATCAAGCCGCCGACGATGAGCGCTGCCGTCGACACGGGCACAGAAAAGGCAACGCTGCCACCCGCCGCGATGAACACGAGCGGTGCCGCGACCGCGCCGGCAAGAAAGGCCGCTCGCCAGGCCCAGTCGGGTGTCGCGGGAGGGATGACGCCGCTCAGGATGCCGGTCATGCCGGCCACGCGGCCGTGCACGGCCATCAGTGCGATGGCGGCCAGTCCGATCAGGACGCCGCCGAAAAGGGATAGGTAAGGTGTGAATTCTGTCATGAGAACGCTACCGGATTGGGTTGGGGTTGCGATTGCCGTTCGCTCGCTATATATGACTATGTATTCATATGTTCAAGGAAAAAAATATGCGCATGGATATCGATCTGCTCGATCGTTCCGCCGAAAGCGCGGCGGAGCTCCTTTCGGCGCTCGCCAATAAGAACAGGCTGATGATCTTGTGCAACCTGCTCAATGGCGAAATGGCGGTTCATCCGCTCGCCGAAGCGGTCGGCATGAGCCAGTCGGCGCTGTCCCAGCAGCTCGCCAAGCTGCGCCTGCAGCGCCTCGTGGCCACGCGTCGCGCCGGGCGGGAGGTCTACTATCGGGTCGCCTCGCCGCAGGTCTCCGAAGTGCTGGCAACACTTTACCGCCTCTATTGCGACCCGGCGCAGGAGACTGAGACCCGCGACGAAATTGCGGCTGCCGTGTGATCCGGGCAGTGCGAAGCCCCCCGATCGACTGGGGGCGCCGCGACCGGTCGTCGCCGAAGCGCGTTGCCGGTTCTATTCTATGCGATGGCGGCTTCTGCGGCCGTATCGGCAAAAAGCCCGCCGGCCCGCGCGAGCGCGCGCAGATGATGATCGGCATTGCCGAAGGCGACGTCGATCATGGTCATGCGCTTGAAGTAGTGCCCGATCGCATATTCCATCGTCATGCCGACGCCGCCGTGAATCTGGATGGCGTTTTCGCCGGTCGACCGCCCGCCGCGCCCGATCTCGGCCTTGGCCGCGTGCATGGCGCGGGCGCGCTCGGCGGCGTCGGTTTCGTCCGCCATCATCGTGGCGAACATGGTGATCGAGCGCGCCTGCTCCAATGCCACGAACATGTCGACGGCTTTGTGCTGCAGCGCCTGGAAAGAGCCGATCGGCACGCCGAACTGTTTTCTGACCTTCATGTAGTCCACGGTCAGCGCATGCATGGCCGCCATGACGCCGACCGCTTCCCCGCACAGCGCGGCGATCGCCTGGTCGACGACATGGCGCACCAGCGGCAGGCCGTTTTCGGGGTCGCCCAGAACGGCGTTGGCCGGGACCTTCACGCCGTCGAGGGTGATTTCGGCCGCTCGCAGACCGTCCTGGGTGGCATAGCCGCGCCGCGAGACCCCATCGGCGTTGGCGTCGATCAGGAAGACGCCGACACCGCCTTCCTCGCGCGCGCCGCCGGCCGTGCGGGCGGAGACCACGAGGCGATCGGCGCAGTCGCCGTGCAGCACGACGCTCTTTGCGCCCGACAGCACGTATGAACCGCCGTCCTTGCGGGCCGTCGTCTCGACATGGTTGAGGTCGAAACGCGCATCGCGCTCGGTATGGGCGAAGGCGAGCTTGAGCGCGCCCTCTGCGATCTGCGGCACCCATTCGGCGCGCTGCTCGGCCGAGCCGCCGAGCCGCAGGAAGCCGCCGCCCAGGATCACGGTGGCGAAATAGGGTTCCAGCGCCAGCACCCGGCCAAGCGATTCCATCACGATCATCGTCTCGACGGCCCCACCACCGATGCCGCCGTCTTCCTCGGCAAACGGCAGCGCCATCAGCCCCATCTCGGCATAGTGGCCCCACATGGCAGCGCTCCAGCCCGCGTCCGATTTCAGGATGCGGTTGCGCTCCTCGAACCCGTATTTGTCGGCCAGAAGCCGGTCGAGCGAATCCTTCAGGATCGATTGTTCCTCGGAAAGGTCAAAATCCATCGTCTGTCCTGATCCCTGTCAGTTTGGCGCCATCGTGGAATGCCGGCCGCCTGGGCCGACGCGGCGGATGAAGGATAGTGCGGCCGCGCGCACCCGTGGCGCGACCCGGTCCGCATTCAAAGCCCAAGCACCGCCTTGGCGATGATGTTTTTCTGGATCTCGTTCGAGCCGCCATAGATCGACACCTTGCGGTTGTTGAAATAGGATGGCGCGGCGAAGTGCGCGTAGTCCGGCACGTTGGAGGGTTCGTTCCAGCGATCGTCGCCCTCGGGCAGGTAGGGCGCGGCGTAGGGTCCCATGACTTCCATCAGCAGATGGGTGGTCGCCTGCTGGATTTCCGATCCCTTGATCTTCAGGATCGAGGAGGCGGGGTCGGGGCGGCCGGTGCTGCCGCGTTTGGCGTCGGCGGCGACCACGCGCAGCTGCGTCATCTCCAGCGCCTTCAGGTCGATCTCGATCGAGGCGAGCTTCTCGCGGAAGCGTTCGTCCTCGATCAGCGGCCGTCCCGACGACATTTCCTTGGCCGCCAGCTCGCGAATGCGCGCCACGCGCTGCTTGGAGACGCCGATGCGCGCGATGTTGGTGCGCTCGTTGCCGAGCAGGAATTTCGCGTAGTCCCAGCCCTTGTTTTCCTCGCCGACCAGATTTTCGACCGGCACCTTGACGTCGGTCAAAAACACTTCGTTGATCTCGCGGCCGCCGTCGATGGTGACGATAGGGCGGACCTCGACGCCCGGCGATGTCATGTCGATCAGCAGGAAGGAAATGCCCTGTTGTTTCTTCGCCGCCGGGTCGGTTCGCACCAGACAGAAAATCCAGTCGGCATATTGGGCCAGCGTCGTCCATGTCTTCTGGCCGTTGACGATGTAATGATCGCCCTCGCGCACGGCGCGGGTCTTCAGCGAGGCGAGATCGGAGCCGGAGCCCGGCTCGGAAAAGCCCTGGCACCACCAGTCGTCGAGATTGGCGATGCGTGGCAGGAAGCGGGCCTTCTGATCGTCGTTGCCGAACGTGTAGATCACCGGGCCGACCATGTTGACGCCGAAGGCAAGCGGTTGCGGCGCCGGATATTTCTGCAGTTCTTCCAGATAGATATATTGCTTCATCGGTCCCCAGCCGGTGCCGCCATGCTCGACCGGCCAGTGCGGCACCGCCCAGCCCTTTTCGTTGAGAATGCGGGTCCAGCGCACGAAGTCGTCCTTGCCGACATGTTCGGCGTCGATCATCTTCTCGTGGATGTCGGCGGGCAGCGTGTCGCGGAAGAAGGCGCGTACCTCCTCGCGAAAGGCGAGTTCCTCATCGGTGTAGCGAAGGTCCATGTGAAGCTCCTGGTCGTTGATCCCGTCCCGGACCGCCTGGCCGCCGTCTTGCCCGAGGCCGGGCAGGCTGCGGTCCGGCGAACCGGCGCGGGCCGTGTTCAGTTGATTTCCAGCAATCCCGCCGCGCCCATGCCGCCGCCGATGCACATGGTGACGACGGCGTATTTGACGCCGCGGCGCTTGCCCTCGATCAGGGCGTGGCCGGCGAGGCGGGTGCCCGACATGCCGTAGGGGTGGCCGACCGCGATCGCGCCGCCGTCGACATTGAGCTTTTCGGGATCGATGCCGAGCTTGTCGCGGCAATAGATCACCTGCACGGCGAACGCCTCGTTCAGTTCCCAAAGGCCGATGTCGTCGACCTTGAGCCCGTGCCGTTCGAGCAGGCGGGGCACGGCGAAGACCGGGCCGATGCCCATTTCGTCGGGCTCGCAGCCGGCGACCGCGAAGCCGCGGAAGATCCCGAGCGGGGCAAGGCCGCGCCGTTCGGCGTCCTTGGCCTCCATCATCACGCAGGCCGCCGCCCCGTCGGAGAGCTGGCTGGCGTTGCCGGCGGTGATGACGCCGTTCTCGCGCACCGGTTTCAGCCCGGCCAGCCCCTCGGCGGAGGTGTCGGGGCGCGGCCCCTCGTCATGTTCCAGCGTGACCTCTTTGTGCGAAACTTCCTTGGTCTGCTTGTCGACGACGGCCATACGTACGGAAATCGGCGCGATCTCGGCGTCGAAGCGGCCGGCCTCGCGCGCCGCCGCGACGCGTTGTTGCGATTGCAGGCCGTATGCGTCCTGGCGCTCGCGCGAGATGTCGTAGCGTTTGGCGACGATCTCGGCGGTGTCGATCATCGGCAGGTAGACCTCCGGCTTGATCGCCATCAGCTTATCGTCCATCAGCCGGAACGTATTGCGGTGGTCGTTCTGCACCAGGCTGATCGATTCCAGCCCGCCGGCGATCCCGGCCTTCACGCCGTCATTGCGGATGGCGTTGGCCAGAAGCGCCATCGACTGCAGGCCGGAGGAGCATTGCCGGTCGATCGTGGTGCCGGCGACTGAGACCGGCAGGCCCGCCGCCAACAACGCCCGCCGGGCGACGTTAAGGCCGGTCGCGCCCTCCTGCATGGCGCAGCCCATGACCACGTCCTCGATCTCGCCGCCCTCCAGTCCGGAGCGCTTGAGCGCGTATTCGATGGCGTGGCCGCCGAGCGTGGCGCCGGGCGTGTCGTTGAGCGCGCCGCGATAGGCCTTGCCGATCGGCGTGCGTGCGGTGGAAACGATGACGGCTTCGGCCATGGCAATTCTCCTTGGACCTGTTCCTACGAGGCGCGGGCGGCCTTGCGCCGCGCCGCCTCTTCCTGCTTGAGTTCCAGTTTCGACAGCTTGCCGACCGGGGTGCGCGGCAGCGCGTCGCGCAGTTCGAGCGCGCTTGGCATTTCGTGCGGACCGAGCCGGGTCTTGAGGAAGGCGCGCAAGTCCTCCAGCACCAGCGCGGGCGCGCCGGGCCGCAGCTTGACGAAGGCCTTGGCGGCCTCGCCGCGATAGGCGTCGGCGACGCCGATCACCAGCACCTCCTCGACGTCCGGGTGCTCATAGATCATCTGCTCGATCAATTGCGGATAGACATTGTAGCCGCCGGACAGGATCATGTCCTTCTTGCGGTCGACAATGGTGAAAAAACCTTCCGCGTCCATGAAGCCGATATCGCCGGTCAGGAAGCCGCCGCCGGCGAAGGCGGCCGCCGTCTCTTCGGGGCGGTTGAGGTAGCCCGCGGTCACGTTCGGCCCGAAAACGCGCAACTCGCCGGTCTCGCCCCGCGGCAGAACGCGATCGGGCGCGTCGAGCGCGACCACGTCGATCCAGATGCCCGGCAGCGGCACGCCGATCGTGCCGACCTTGTCGGGCCGGTCGAGGGGGATGTTGGTGCCGGCCGGCGCGGTCTCGGTCATGCCCCAGCCGCCGAGCAGGTCGTGCCCGGTCGCGTCTTTCAGCCGGCGGGCGACTTCGACGGGCAGCGGCGCGCCGCCGGAGGCGCAGTAATGCAGCGAGGAGAAGTCGCGTCTTTCGAAGCCGGGGGTGGCGCAGATCGCGATCCACATGGTTGGTACGCCGGGAAAGCTGGTCGCGCCGGCCTCGATCTCGTCGAGCGCGGTCAGCGGGTCGAAGCGGGTGTGAACGAGCAGTGTGTGGCCGTTCTTCACGCAGCGCAGCATCACCGCGGTCAGCGCATAGATGTGAAACAGCGGCAGGAACAGCAGCACCCGCTCCTGCGCCGGGCGCATCAGGCCCCAGCCGTCGAACCACAGATCGTAACTCTCGACCGCCGTCGACAGATTTTCGTGCGTCAGCAGTGCGCCCTTGGGCATGCCCGTCGTGCCGCCGGTATATTGCACCAGCGCCAGATCGGCGAGCTCGACTTCAGGCAGTGATTCAACGCGTTGAGGGCTTGAGTCAGCCTGTTGTCGGCCTGAGTCCAGAAACTCGTCGAACGTCTTGAAATCGTTCGTGTCCGGCAGCGGTCCCGTAAGCGGGGAGGGGCCGAATTTCGCATCCTGGCCGACCACCAGGAGATCGATCAGTCCGTTCGCGGCGAGTTCGGCCGCGCGCAACGCCAGCTCGCCGATATTGGTGGTCACCAGCAGCCGTGCGCCCGAGTCGGCGAGCTTGTGGCAAAGAACGCGCCGGCTGTCGAGGGGGCTGAGGTGCACCACGGTGGCGCCGGCCTTGAGCGCGCCGAAAAAGGCGAACAGGTGGTAGATCGTGTTGGGCAGGAGCAGGGCCACCCTTGTGCCCGGGCCGGCGCCGGCTGCCAGAAACGCGCGCGCCGCCCGGTCGGTCTCGCGGCTGAGCGTCGCGAAGCTTAGCCGCGCCGCGCGAAAACGCACCGCTTCCTTGTCGGGCCAGCGCTGGGCGGCCCGGTCGACAATGCTGTGGACCGGCCAGCCCTCGAGCGTTGTGTCGGGCGCCAGGCCCGGCGGATAGTTCGCCTTCCAGGGAGCGGAGGCGAGGTCCATGGTCAGGCGGCCTTGCCCTTGCGGAGCGCAGCCAGGCTGATGCCGG
The DNA here is from genome assembly GCA_039973095.1 of Nitratireductor sp. Taxonomy (GTDB): domain Bacteria; phylum Pseudomonadota; class Alphaproteobacteria; order Rhizobiales; family Rhizobiaceae; genus Mangrovimarina. The sequence goes on from JBDWLQ010000018.1 coordinate 171,676, forward strand.
ATGCCGCCGCCTCCTTCAGCAGGGCGGCAGGCTCGAACACCTGCTTGCCGGTTTGTTGGTGCCAGAATTCCAGGCGCTCGACGATTTTGGCTAGTCCCTCGCTCTCGGCCCAATACATCGGCCCACCTTTGCCGATCGGAAAGCCGTAGCCGTTGACCCAGACGATGTCGATGTCGGAGGCTCGGGTGGCGATGCCTTCCTGCAGGATCTTCGCGCCTTCGTTGATCATCGGGTAGAGCGTGCGTTCGGTGATTTCGTCGCCGGCGATGTCTCGACGCTCGATGCCGCGCTCGGTGGCTTTTTCCGCAATCAGGGCTTCGACCGCGGGGTCGGGCGTGGGCGTGCGCGCGCCGGCCTCGTAGAGGTAAAACCCTTTGCCGGTCTTCTGGCCGAAGCGGCCCTGTTCGCACAACGCGTCGGCGATCGCGGCGGTCTTGCCGAGCGCCTTGCGGTTGCGCCAGCCGATATCGAGGCCGGCGAGGTCGCCCATCGCGAACGGTCCCATCGGCCAGCCGAAATCGGTGAAAACCTTGTCGACCTGCTGCGGGGTGGCGCCTTCCAGCAGCAGGTCCTCGAGTTCAGCCGAACGGGCGGCGAGCATGCGGTTGCCGACGAAGCCGTGACAGACCCCGACCACGACCGGCACCTTGCCGATCCGGCGCGCAAGCAACAGCGCGGTGGCGAGCACGGCGGGCGCCGTCTTGGCGCCGCGCACGATCTCCAGCAACCGCATGATGTTGGCCGGCGAGAAGAAATGCAGCCCAACCACGTCCTGCGGGCGGCCGGTGGAGGCGGCGATCTCGTCGATGTCGAGATAGGACGTGTTGGAGGCGAGCACCGTACCCGGCCGCGCTACGGCCTCGATCTTGGCGAACACCTCCTTCTTGATCGCCATCTCCTCGAAAACGGCCTCGATGATCAGATCGCATTCGGCGAGATCGGCATAGTCGGTGGTACCGGTCAGAAGATCGAGGCGCTTGGCGCGGGCCTCCTCCGTCAGCGAACCGCGCTTGACCGAAATGTCGTAGTTCTTGCCGATTGTGGTGATGCCGCGGTCGAGCGCCTCCCGGTTTACCTCCAAAATGGTGACGGGGACGCTGCCATTGAGGAAGGACATGGCGATGCCGCCGCCCATCGTGCCCGCGCCGATCACGCCGACGCGCTTGACGGTGCGCGGGGCGACATCCTTGCCGACGCCGTCGACCTTGGCCGCCTCGCGTTCGGCGAAGAACAAATGGCGCTGGGCGCGCGACTGCTCGCCTTGAACGAGCTCGACGAAATAATTCCGTTCGGTGGCGAGCGCTTCCTCGAACGGCATCGTCAGGCTGTTGCGGACGGATTGCGCGCAGCGTTTCGGCGCGTCGAGCCCGCGTTTCTTCTTCAAAAGGGCGGCAACCGCGGCGTCGAAGCCGTCGAGATCGTTCTTGGCTTCCGCCAGCTTGTCCTCGCGCCGGCTCACTGGCACCAGGGCCGCGCCTTCATCGGCCTTGGCGCGGGCGAAGGCGACGGCGTTGGCCAGCAATGCGTCGTCATGGACCGCCTCGACCAGCCCGGCGGCGAGCGCATCCCCCGAGCCGATCGGATTGCCCGACACGATCAAGGTCAACGCCTGCATGGGGCCGATCAGCCTGGGCAGGCGCTGGGTACCGCCAGCGCCCGGCAGGAGGCCGAGCTTGACTTCGGGCAGGCCGAATCTGGCGCCGGCGTCCGCGACGCGGAAATGACACCCCATCGCCAGTTCCAGCCCGCCGCCGAGCGCGGTTCCGTGAATGGCGGCCACGGTCGGCTTGGCAAAGGATTCCAGCGCGGCGATCAGGTCGGGGAGGTTGGGGCGTTCCAGCGCCTTCGGGGTGCCGAATTCCGTGATGTCGGCGCCCGAGACGAAGGTGCGCCCAGCGCAGGCCAGCACCAGGCCCCGCACCCCATCGTCGTCGCGCAGGCCCACGAGCGCCTCGTGCAACGGCTTGCGCAAATGCAGGCTGAGCGCGTTCACGGGCGGGTTGTCGAGCGTTACGATGGCAATGTCGCCGTCTCGGGTGACGGTCACGGCTTCAGTCATCAAATCTCTCCCTTGGCCGGCACCGATCACGCGGCACCACTATCGCGCAATTATGGCAGGCGGGCCTGTTTCAGGAAATCGGAAAGCAGCCCTGCGACCGCGTCCGGTTGTTCGATACAGGGAAGATGTCCCGCATCCTGGACGACCTCGAAGCGGGCGCCGGCGATCAGGTCCGCCGTTGACCGCACCAGATCGGGCGGCGTCGAACCGTCCTGGTCGCCGACCACGCACAAGGTGGGCTGCGTCAGCGCCGCGGTGCCGGCGGTCAGGTCGGCGTCGCGAAGTGCGGCGCAGGTGCCGGCGTAGCCGTCCGCCGGGGTGCGCGTGAGCATGGCGACATACCCGGCATAGTCGGCATTGTCGGGGCTGCGATAGGCCGGGGTGAACCAGCGTTCCATGATCGCGTCGGCCAGCGAGGCGATGCCGTTTTTCGTCACGCCGTCGATGCGCTGGTTCCACATTTCGGCGGTGCCGATCTTGTGGGCGGTGTCCATCAGTACCAGCGCCTTGACCAGATCCGGCCGTCTGGCCGCCAGGCCCTGCGCGATCATGCCGCCGACCGACAGGCCGACAACGGCGCAGGTGTCCACCCCGCAATGGGCAAGCAGCGCCTCGAGATCGTCGATATGGTCGTCGAGCCGGTAGGGCGGCGGCGGTGCCGCCGACAGGCCGTGGCCGCGCTTGTCGTAGCGGATGTGGCGGAAGCCGTCTCCCAGCCGCGCCACGACCGCATCCCAGATGCGGAAATCGGTGCCGAGCGAATTGGCGAAGACCAGCGCGGGTTTGGCCGGGTCGCCCCGGTCCTCATAGTGCAGAACAATGCCGTTGGCACGGACGAACGCCATGCTGCTTCCTCTCGATTTTCGCGACATACTACCGAGTATGTTGTGCGTTTTTCAACCAATCAATTGGACTTGAATCGGATTCTTGGGCGCTGAATGCAAGCGCTTTGCCGGTGTGCGGCGCACAGATCGCCGCGCCGGGCGAAGGATGCTTGCCACGGCGCGGCAGTGCCGGTATAGGACGACCTATGTCGACCGCACGCACAGATATGCGTTCAGCCCTGCGCCCGTTTTTTGCGCCGGCGGTTTCGCGTGCGCTTTCCTCGACCCTTCTTCTGCTCGGTCTTATCGGCGATCGCCGGGTCCGCTGAAGGAGCGCCCGGCGGTCGATATGCCTGACCGGGCCTGTTGCTCCTCGCACAACCAGCACCATGATAGCGATGATTGCGCTCCCTTTCGGGTCTTGGCCCGATGGGTGGAGACGCCGGAGACAAGACGATGAACGAACAATCCCCGATCAAGACCACGCCGGCCGGCATGCCGGACGCGGCCAGAAAATATCAGCCTTATCCCGCAGTCGGCCTGCACGACCGGACCTGGCCCGAAAAACGGATCGAACGGGCGCCGATCTGGTGCTCCGTCGACCTGCGCGACGGCAACCAGGCCCTGGTCGACCCGATGGGACATGATCGCAAGGCGCGCATGTTCCAGCTCCTGGTCGACATGGGTTTCAAGGAAATCGAGATCGGCTTTCCGTCGGCCTCGCAAACCGATTTCGACTTCGCGCGCTGGGCGATCGAGCAGGGCGGCGTGCCCGACGACGTCGATCTGCAGGTCCTGGTGCAGTGCCGGCCGGAACTGATCGCCCGCACCTTCGAGGCGCTCGAGGGCGCGCGCACGCCAATCGTGCATTTTTACAATTCGACCAGCGAGTTGCAGCGCCGGGTGGTGTTCGAGAAGGATGTCGTCGGCATCAAGCAGATCGCCACCGACGCCGCCAAGATGATCACTGACATGGCGGCCAAGGCGGGTGGCGGCTACCGCTTCCAGTATTCGCCCGAAAGTTTTACCGGCACCGAGCTCGAGGTGGCGCTGGAGATCTGCAACGCGGTGATCGAGATCGTCGATCCCACGCCGCAGGATCGGCTGATCATCAACCTGCCGGCGACGGTGGAGATGTCGACGCCCAACATTCACGCCGACCAGATCGAATGGATGTGCCGCAATATCGACCGGCGCGACAGCGTCATCATTTCGCTGCACCCCCACAATGACCGCGGCACCGGGATCGCGGCCACCGAGCTCGGGCTGATGGCCGGCGCCGACCGGGTCGAGGGCACCTTGTTCGGCAATGGCGAGCGCACCGGCAATGTCGATCTCGTCACGCTGGCGCTCAACATGTACACGCAGGGCGTCGATCCGCTGCTCGACTGCCGCGACATCACGCGCATGCGCGACGTGTTCGAGTATTCGAACCAGATGAAGATCCCCGAGCGCCATCCCTATGTCGGGGAACTGGTCTACACCGCCTTTTCCGGCTCACACCAGGACGCCATCAACAAGGGCATGAAGGCGATCAAGAAGGCCAACAAAGAGTTGTGGGAAGTGCCCTATCTGCCGATCGACCCGGCCGATGTCGGCCGTACCTATGAGGCGATCATCCGCATCAACTCGCAGTCCGGCAAGGGCGGCATCGCCTATGTGTTGCAGGCCGACTACGGCATCAATATGCCGCGTAACCTGCAGGTCGAGTTCTCCCGGCACGTCCAGCAGATCACCGATGCCGAAGGCAAGGAGCTGCCATCGAAGCGAATTCACGACAGCTTCATGGAGGCCTATGTCGATCAGCCGGGCGCGCGCCTGGGTTATGTCGATCACCACACCTATCCCGACAGCGGCGCCAAGGGCCGGCGGGTGGTGGAGGCGGTGATCCTCGACAAGGGCGAGGAAATAACGATCCGGGGCACGGGGACCGGGCCGATCGACGGGTTCGTCGACGCGCTCTCGCGCCATATCGGGGTCGAGCTGTCGGTGCTGGACTATTCCGAGCATTCCCTGCAGCGTGGCTCCAACGCGGCCGCGATCAGCTATGTCGAGGTGGAGTATCCGCAAGGACGCCTGTTCGGCGTCGGCATCAACACCAATATCGTCGCCGCCTCGCTCGAGGCCGTGGTGTCGGCGGCAAACCGCATTGTGGGGCGGTAGGCGGCAGGCGCCCTGATCGATGCATATCCGTGGCCGGCCGGTCCGGCCGCGGATGATTTCCGGTCTTGCCGCATGACGGGATTTTGAGGTCGGGACGGGAGGAGGTCGCATGTCGGATACGCTTTTTGCCCGTGAAATCGGCGCCGGCGGCGAGCCGGCGGTGTTTCTGCACGGGTTCGGCGCCGGTCATTTCGTGTGGCGCGACATCCAGCCGGCTGTCGCCGCGTCCCGTTTTACCATCGCCTATGATCTTCCCGGGCATGGCGGGTCGCTGACCTTCGCCGAGGCTGGCCCGCCCAAGGTGGCGGCAAGGGCCGTGCTTGCCGATCTCGACGCGCGCGGCATCGGCCGCTTTCATCTCGTCGGCCATTCGATGGGCGGCGCGATCGCGACCCTGATCGCGGCCGGCACGCCCGAGCGGGTCGCCTCGCTGACGGTGCTGGCGCCGGGCGGCTACGGCGAGACCATCGATGCCGCGCATCTTCGCCGCTATGCCGCGGCCGATACGCCCGAGGCGCTCGATGCGGCGCTGCGCGGCATGTACGCGCCCGACTTCGTGCTCGTCCGGGAACTGGTGGCGCCCTACGCCGAAGCGATCGCCCGTCCGGGTCAGACGGACAAGCTGGTCGAGATCGCCGCGTCGTTGTTCCGCGGCGAGCGCCAGGGCGTCATTCCCTACAGCTTGCGGGCCGGCCTGGCGATGCCGGTCAAGGTGTTGTGGGGGCGCGAGGACCGGATCCTGCCGTTTTCCCACACAGAGGGGCTGCCGCCCCGCATGGCGCTGCACGCCTTCGCCGGCGCCGGCCACATGCTGGTCGACGAATGCGCGGCCGACGTCCTCCATCTGATTTGCCAGAACATGCGCTGACGGCGGCGACCGGGCTCAGGGGCGCTGCGGCCGCTTGGGACGGCGGCTCTCATGCGCTGCCAGTGGCGCCCGGCTCGCCCAGACCGCAAGTTCCTGGCGCCGTCCCTCGAGCTGGTTGTCACCGAGAAACTCGAAACCCGCCATAAGCCTGTCGGCGGCCTGGGAATCGCGCTGGCGGATGTCGGCAACGACGTCGTCGCTGATTACGGCGGCCCGGCCGACGATACGGGTCAGTTCCTCCAGCCGGCTTGCCGCATTGACCGTGTCGCCGATGACGGCGAGTTCCAATCGCCTTTCCGTGCCGATATTGCCGACCACGACCGGGCCGTAATGCAGGCCGACGGCAATCTGGACCGGTTCGGCGCCCCGGGCGCGGCGGCGCTCGTTGAGCCCGGCGACGTCCTCAAGGATCGCGTTGACGCAGGCTACGGCGTTGAGCGAATCCTGCGGCACCGGCTCGGGCGTGCCGAACGTGGCCATCACGCCGTCGCCGATGAACTTGTCGAGCGTGCCGCCATGGCGGAATATCGCTTCTTCCAAGAGCCCGTGCACCTCACGCAGCAGGCTTATCGTCTCGACGGGCGTATGGCGCTCCGACCAGCGGGTAAAGCCGACCACGTCGGCAAACAGGACGGCGGCGTTCAACTCGCGGATCTCGGCGAAAGGCAGGTCGTCGCGCGCCAGTTCGTCGACGGTCGCCGGGGGGAAATAGCGCGCGAGATTGAGCCGCTGGCGCTCGATCGCCGCGTAGCGCCACACCAGCCGGCGCGACCGCGCCACCCCGCCGGCCAGGATCATCGCGACGATGCCGAACACGACCATGGTCTGGGTCTCGACCGAGAGATTGATCAGACCGGGATTGGCGATCAGCGCGATCCGTTCCGCCTGGTCCAGCGACGACGACCCCGGGGCGAACGGCGAATAGATGACGCTGTCGGGCAGAGAGGCGAGCCAGGAAAGACCGACGACCCAGCTCACAATGCCGACGAAGCCGCCCCACAGCACCAATCTGGGCTGGTCGGAAAAGGCAAGACCCGCGATCAGCACGAAAAAATAGCCGAAGGCCTCGAAACGCAATGCGAGTTGCGGCGGATAGTCGGTGGGCGAAAACGGATTCGGATACAGCATCATCACCGTCATCAACGCGAAATCGAGCGTGACGAACAGGTAGAGGTGCCAGTTCCTGAGCCAGCCCAGCCGGTCGATCACCGCCGGGATGAACCCCGTCAGCAGGAAGACGATGACGAGGGACTGATAATAGAAGGTCTCCGGATAGGGGGCGACGGCGGCGACCAGAACATAGATCGCCACCAGCGCGGCCACGCGTCCACGCAATTGCAGCCGCCGGCCTTCGCGCTCATGACGGTCGAACGTCTCGTCGAGAAGTGCCGGAAACGTTGTCGGCTTGCGCCGGGCGCGGCTCCGCAAGGCCAATCCGAACCGTTCCGCAACCGCCATGTCGTTCTTCCCGCGCGAATCTTCCGCCCCACACATAATTGACCGGGCGGCGATTACCAAAGGGCGGGGGGTATTTCTGGCCGACATAGCTGCCCATTCCTGCCGATACTTTTTGTGGCCGGGGCGAACACTGTGTTAAGGAAATGTTAACCTCCACGATCGGCGCAGGTATCGGTCATGAACGACAGACAGAATTTCGCGGCGGAACCGTCGCAGGGAAAGCTCGCGCAGGCGCTGCGCGAGGTCAGGACGGCCTCGGCCGATCGCGAGGACGTGGTCGTGGAACTGCGCGAGGCGGCGCGCATGCGCCTCGAACTTCTGGCGCAGGAACTGGAGCCGGTGTTTGCCGACGTGCCGGTCGAGGAAATCCAGTTCGACTTCGCCATCTCCTCCGGCGTCCAGCCGCGGCTGTGGATCGACGCCGTCACCCATGTCGCGCTCGGACGTGACCGGCGCACCTATCGGCTCATCCGCGACACGCGGCTCGGCCGTACCGTGCTTGCTGAATCGACCGAGATCAAACCGGTGGCCGACCAGGTCACGCGTTATATCGCCGAGCGCATGATCGAGCGCCAGCGCTGGCTCGACGGCACGGTCGAGTCCTTGCGTTCGCACGCCGCGGAGACGGCCGCAACCGCGGATCGGACTGCGCAGGACGAGCCTGGCGTCGGGACCGCGGCAACACCGTCTTCGGCCGGGGCAGATCTGCGTGCCGGCCGGGCGCGCCGGGCCGGACAGGGGCTCAGGGCGTTCCTGTCGGGGCTGGTCATGGTGCTTGCCGGCGCGGCGGTCGCCTTCGCGGTCGCCGCGGCGATCTACTGGGAGCGGGTGGCGGCCTATTTCGCCGCCGGCTGAAGCGGTCGCAGCAACGCGGTTCGTTCGATCTCGCGCAGCGCCAGGGCGGCGCCCGTTACGCCCTTGCGCGTCAGGTCGAGCGTCCAGGCGCCGGGCCGGCCGGCGATTTCGAACAGGTTGAACTGGGCCGCCGGCTTCTTGCCGCCGAGGCCCTGGCTGGCCGAGGTGACGCCGACGACCGGGGCGGGACCGTCGCGCGCGGGAATATGATGGAGCGTCGGCAGATGGGTATGGCCGTGCAGCACCAGTTCGACGCCGTGACGGCGCACGACACGCTGGAACAGGCCGATGCCGTACAGCCGCTTATGGGCGGAGGTGGCCCCGCGGACGGGCGGGTGATGGATCATGATCACCCGGAACAGGCCGCGCTGTTCGGCAAGGCGCAGCAGATGGCCGAGGCGCGCGGCCTGGGTCGCGCCGAAATGGCCGAGCGCCATGAACGGGCCGGTGGCGCGGGCCGACGACACGCCGATCAGCGCCACGTCGCCGCGCACCCGCAGATAGGGAAAGCCGTATTCCGATAGCCCGACCCCGGTCTTCTCGCCGGTAATCCAGGGACGCCACGCCCGGCAGCTCTTGGCGAGCGCGCCCGGCACATAGGCGTCGTGATTGCCCGGCACGACGGAGACGTCGTGCGGCCGGCCCAGGGCTGTCAGCCATTCGCGGGCCAGTTCGATCTCGGCATCGAGCGCCAGATTGACCAGGTCGCCGGTCACCGCGAGATGATCGGGGTCGGCCTGGGCAAGTCCGGCCATCAGTGCCTCGGTCACGCCGGGGTTCAGCAGATGCTTGCGATTGCGCTTCCAGTTGACGTAGCCGGTGATGCGCTTGGAGGCGAGCTCGCGGTAGGATAGATCGGGCAGGGGGCCGAGATGGATGTCGGAAATATGCGCGAGGCGAAACATGCGGTTCGATCTGAGGCTGCGGTTACGGGAGCGAACCTAAAGCGGTTCGACGGCGAATGAAACGGCCTGCGTGCGTATCCCGGTCGGCTTGGGTGCGGCCGTGAGCGCGGCCGGCGCGTCATCGTCGGGCTGGTCGCGGTTGCGTGCCCGGTTGATGCATGTCGCATTTCTGCTCGGCAGGCCGATGACGCTCGGCACCCGCGCGGTCGTGGTTGGCAAACAGCAGCGGTCCGTGCTCCTGGTCCGGCACAGCTACGTGCCGGGCTGGCAGTTTCCCGGCGGCGGCGTCGAACCGGGCGAGACGCTGGAGGAGGCGCTGGCGCGCGAATTGCGCGAGGAGGCTAATGTCGAACTTACCGCGCCGGCGGCGCTGAAGGCGGTCTATTTCAACCGCAACGCCAGCCGGCGCGATCACGTTGCGCTTTATCTCGTCACCGGATTTCACCAGACAGCGAAGAAGACGCCGGACCGCGAGATCGTCGAAGCGCGTTTTTTCAGCCTCGAAGACCTGCCGGCAGAAACGACTCCGGCCACACGCCGGCGCATCGACGAGATTTTTGGCGGCGCGCCGGTTTCCCCTTACTGGTAGCCGTCACGCCCCGCGCTCAGGCGGCGGCGCGCAGCCGCGCGCGGTCGTGCGGGGCGTCATGATCGAGCGCAGGGCCGGCCGGCACGATGCGGGTCGGGTTCACGCTTTCGTGGCTGGCGTAATAATGCTGCTTGATGTGGAAGAGATCGACCGTGCCGGCAATGCCGGGCACCTGGTAGAGTTCGCGCAGATAGTTCGACAGGTTGGGGTAGTCGGTGATCCGCCGCAGATTGCACTTGAAGTGCCCCACATAGACCGGGTCGAAACGCACCAGCGTGGTGAAAAGCCGCCAGTCGGCCTCCGTCAGGCGCTCGCCGGCAAGATAGCGATGGTGCCGCAGATGCGCTTCGATCTCGTCGAGGGTCGTGAAAAGCTCGCCGAAGGCTTCCTCGTAGGCTTTCTGCGTGGTGGCGAAGCCGCAGCGATAGACACCGTTATTGACCGGCTCGTAGATGCGTTCGTTCCACCGGTCGATTTCGGCGCGCAGCCGGGCGGGGTAGAGGTCGACGCTGGCGTCGCCCCATGCGTCGAAGGCGGAATTGAGCATGCGGATGATCTCGGAGGATTCGTTCGAGACGATGGTCTCTTGTTTCCGGTCCCACAACACAGGCACGGTCACCCGCCCGGAATAGGCGGGATCGGCCCTGGTGTAGATCTGGTGCAGGAAATTTGCGCCGTAAAGCGGATCGCCGGTGGCGCCGTCGCGCTTTCGGAAGGTCCAGCCGTTCTCGCCCATGAAGTGGTCGACGACGGCGACCGAGATCACGTCGTCGAGCTTCTTGAGCGCGCGCACGATCAAGGTGCGGTGCGCCCAGGGACAGGCCAGCGACACGTAGAGGTGATAGCGCCCGGCCTCGGCCTTGAAGCCGCGTTCGCGGCCTTCGGCCGGCGCGCCGTCCCGTGTCACCCAGTCGCGAAACCGGGATTGGGAACGCACGAACCGTCCGCCCGATTTTTTGGTGTCGTATCCCTTGTCGGACCATTGTCCGTCGACGAGCAAACCCATGTCGCAACTCCCTTGTTGGAGACCAATTTAGGCGTCGGTTCCAGATTTCACAGCCCGTTCGGGCTTGAACGGATCGTCACCGCAGCGGCGACGTCGCCCGCAACGGGCCGATTTTCGCGTGGACGGGTGGGCGAATTGGTGCTAGCTGGATTTTTCCAAGGGGGCAAAAATCAGCCATGAACCGTATCCAGCGACGACGACCACGCCCGCGCGGCTAGCCGCGTTCGCCTTCCGCCCACGGGCGGCTGTCGTCACCGCTTTGCGATACGGATTATCATGCTCGACATTGCCTATCTGGCCGAGACGGCCGAACACGATCACGCCATCGAAGACATCAACGCGGAAGCCTTCGGGCCCGGTCGTTATGCCCGCGCGGCCTACAAGATCCGCGAAGGCGGCCCGCATGAGCGCGCGCTGTCCTTCGTTGCCATGCACGACGGCCAGGTGGTCGCCACCGTTCGGCTGACCCGGGTGGCGGCCGGTTCGGGGCGGGCGCTGCTGCTCGGTCCGCTGGCCGTGAAGCCGGCCTTCAAGGACAGGGGGATCGGGCGCGCGCTCGTGCGCGTCGCCATCGAGGCGGCCCGCGCGGCGGGCGCCCCGGCGGTGATTCTGGTCGGTGACGAACCTTATTACGGTCCGCTCGGTTTCCGGCGCATTCCGGCCCGGCGCATCGTCATGCCGCGTCCGGTCGATCCGAACCGGCTTTTGATCCACGAGATTTCCGAGGGCGCGCTCGATGCGCTGCAGGGCGTGATGGTTCACGCCGATCACGCGGTTCCGGCGTAGCGTGTCTGGGCGCGATCCGCGCCGGGGCTGATCCGGTGTCGTGGGCTCAGCGTCCCTCGCGATACCACATGGCGCAAAAGGCGAACAGCAGCAGCGCCAGGCCGAAAAAGCCGGCGAACAACGGCACCCGATTGACCGATTTGAGCACGCTGTCGCGGGTCGTGCGCAGGCCGATCCAGTCGCGCCCGGACGCTTCGGTGCCGGCGCGCACGGGAACGATGCCGGGCATCACCAGCCCCCCGCCCAGGCCGGCGAGGCGACGGACGCCGCCGCCGGTCGCCTCGGCCGCCGGACGCAGCACGTCCGGGGTCGATACGGTCTCGGCGAATTCCGGCGCGTTGACCGGGCCGACATGGGCGAGCGCGGTCAGATCGCCATTGGCGACCTGGTAAAGGCCGATTTCCTCGACCGTGGCGTTGCCGGAGAAAAGCCCCGGCTTGCCGGCGACCAGCGGCAGGTCCATCGTCGCGCCGGACGGGGTGATGATCCGCGCCGGGCCGGCCTCCTCGCTCATCGTCTGCCGGTTCACTTCCAGCGTCATGCCACGCCCGGCCGCCGTCAGGCGCTCCTCTTCCAGCTCCGGTTCCTTCATCAGCCAGTGGGCGATGCGGCGGTAGAGCGAGACATGCGGCCCGCCGCCCTCGAAGCCGCGCGCCCACAACCAGCCCTGGTCCGACAGGAACATGCCGACCCGGCCCTCGCCATTGCGGTTGAGCAAAAGCAGCGGTTCCTCGCGCGGCCCCTTCATGACGATGTCGCCCAGGGGCCGCGAAATGCCGACCAGGCGGAACCAGCGGCTCCAGTTCGGCGGTTCCTGTCCTGATCCTTCCAGCCCGCGCGTCACCGGGTGGCGGGCGCCGGTTTCCGTCAGGCGCGGATAAAACGCCTCCTCGATCACGGTTCCCGTCGGCAGGGCCGGCAGGGCCGACATCAGCGGCGTGCGCGAGATCGACTGCTCGCCCGCATATTCGGGGCCGGCGGCGATCAAGAGCGCGCCGCCGCGTTCGACATATTCCGCGATGTAGTCGTAATACAGGATCGGCAGCACGTCGCGGTGCTGATAGCGGTCGAAGATGATCAGGTCGAAATCGTTGATCTTCTCGACGAACAATTCGCGAGTGGGAAAGGCGATCAGCGACAGATCGTTGATCGGCGTGCCGTCCTGTTTTTCGGGGGGGCGCAGAATGGTGAAGTGCACCAGATCCACCGCCGCGTCCGATTTCAAAAGGTTGCGCCAGGTCCGCTCGCCGGCATGCGGTTCGCCCGACACCAGCAGAACGCGCAAATTTTCGCGAATGCCGTCGACGATCGCGATCGCGCGGTTGTTGGTGTCGGTGATCTCACCGTCGGCGCGTTCGACCGACAGTTCCACGATGTTGCGCCCGGCGCCCGGCACGGTGATCTCAAGCGGCATTTCCGAGCCGAAGATGGCGCGCTCCAGCGCAACCTGTTCGCCGTTTATCGACACCCGGACGTCGACGGGGGTTCCATCCTCGCCGGTGCCGATGACGCGGTAGGACATCGTCAGCGGCTTGCCGACAATGCCGAAACGCGGCGCGTTGACGAAATGCACGCGACGGTCGCGCTCGCCCTGGTCGCCGGTGATCAGCGCATGCAGCGGGCCCGGCAGGCCGTCGAAGGCGCCCGGCACATCGTGCACCTGGCCGTCGGTGACCATCACCGCGCCGCCGATGCGCGAGGGCGGCACGTCGCGGAACGCGCTTTCGAGCGCCGAAAACAGCCGGGTCTGGGTGCGGTCGTCGGCCTCGCTCGCCCGGCCGGCTTCCACCACGCGCACGTCGAACTGACTGAAGCGGCCGAGGCGCGCCTTCAACGCCTCCACCGCCTGGTCGGTGGTGGCCTGGCGCGCGCCGATATCCTGGCTCTGGCTGCGGTCGACCACGACGGCGACCACGCTTTGCAGCGGGTCGCGTTCCTCGTCGAGCAGAACCGGATTGAGGAGCGCGAGCGCCAGGGCGGCAAAGGCGGCGACGCGCAACAGCGCGCCGCGCTGGCGAAAATAGAGCGCGGCAAGGGCAAGCAGTGCCATCGGCACGGCGAGGGCCGCCATAAGCGGCCAGGACAGGAGCGGTTCGAAGGCGAGCGACCAGTTCATCAGCCGCTCCTACTGCCCGAGCCGTTCGAGCAGGACCGGCACGTGCACCTGATCCGACTTATAGTTTCCGGTCAGCATGTACATCATGATGTTGACGCCGGTGCGAAGCGCGTAGACGCGCTGCATCGGATCGGCCGGCACCGTCGGCAACAGCGGATCGCCGTTGGCGTCGATCGCCCAGGCGCCGGCCAGATCGTTGGCGGTGATCAGGATCGGCGAGACGCCGTCGCCAGTCCGCACCGGCCGGCCGTCGCTGCTTTGCGCGTTGAGCGAGGCCTCCACCCACAGCGGACCGCCGGCGTAGCGGCCGGGGAAGTCGTGCAGGATATAGAAGGACTTGGTCAGCACGTGGTCCTCCGGCACCGGCTCGAGCGGCGGCACGTTCAGGTCGGAAAGAATATCGCGCAGCCGCCGCGTGGCCGGGCTTGCCGCGCCCGACAGATCGAAGCCGGTCGCATATTGGTCGCGGGTATCGAACAGCACCGAACCGCCCTGGCGCATATAGGCGTCGATGCGGGCGATGGCGGCCTGCGAGGGCATCGGCGCGGCCGGATCGACCGGCCAGTAGATCAGCGGATAAAACGCCAGCTCGTCATTGGCGATGTCGACGCCGGCCGGCGGACCGGGCTCGAGCGCGGTCTTGTCGATCAGGAAGCGGGAGAGCCCGGCGATGCCGGCGCGGCTGACGGCGTCGATCGCGGCGTCGCCGGTCAGCACATAGGCGATACGGGTGGTCGAGATCGCGGCGATCGCCTCGGCATCGCCCGGCCTGGCGTCCTGCGCTGCGGCCTCGCCGGCGCCACCGGCCAAAAGACCGGCGCCGAGCGCGACGGCCAGAAACGCCGCGCCCGCCACCTTGGATAGGGCGCGCCGCCGGCGGGCAAACATGCCGCCGATCCAGAACACGGCCAGCGTGTCCAGCGCCATCAGCGCCAGCGCCAGCCCGATTAGCGGGCCGCGCAGGTCGCGCGACTGGTCGAGCGCATAGGCGGAGGTCGAGACGGGCAGATCCGTCGCCGGGGGGGCGATTGCGACGAGCTTGGCCTCGGCGCCAAGCAGATTGTGGGCAAGAAGCCCTTCCTCGGTGCCGTAGAGGCCGGGCGGGTTTTCGATCGTCACCGCCTGTGCGCCGCCGGTCGCGAGCGGCCTGGCGTCGGGGGGCGGCGGCGCCAGCGTGCCGTCGGCGGCGATCATGCGAAACGGCGCCAGCGTCTGCGGATTGCCGCCGGTGGCGGCCTCGATCGCGCCCTGGTTGCGCGACATCTGCACCAGGCGCCGCAACATGTCGACGAAGCTGCCGGAGATCGGCAGGCTGGACCAGGTCGCCTCGGGAGTGACGTGAAACAGCGCGATCGTTCCCTCGCCGCGCGCCGCGCCGGTGACCAGCGGCGTGCCGTCGGCGAGATTGGCCCAGGTTCTGTCGAAAAGGTCCGGCGTCGGTTCGGCCAGCACCTGGCGGGTGACGGTGACGTCGCGCGGCGGCGTCAGGTCGGCAAACGGTCCGTTGGGTGGAAATTCGGCCACCGGCTGTGGTTCGGTCCAGGTCAGCGAGCCGCCGAGCGCGCGTTCGCCGAGCCGCAGGCGGACCGGTAGCAGTTCGTCGTCCTTGTCGGCCGCGGCCAGCCGGGAGCCGGCAAAACGCACCAGCGTTCCGCCGCCCTCGACCCATTCGATCAGCGCCCGATGGGCCGTGTCCGGCAGGGTGCCGACATCGGCCATGACAATCAGGGCAGGCTTTTGATCGAGCAGGTCGGGGATCGCCTCGGCGAGGTCAAAGGTCGGCGCCTCGACCAGGTCCGCAAACGGCGCCAGCGCGCGTTCGATGTAATAGAGCGGCGACAGCAGCGGCTGGGCCTGGTCGCCCTCGGCCTGCGAGACCAGTCCGACCCGGCGGCGCTTGGCGTTTTCGTCCAGGACCCTGACGGCGGCGGCCTGGTTCTCGCCGTCGACACGGATGGCGGCGAAATCGTTGCGCAGTTCGAACGGCACAAGCAATTCGGCCGTTGCGACGGTCTCGCCCGGGGCGAAAGCGAAGGTTGTGTCGGCGATGCGGCGCCCGCGATCGTCGAAGGCGCCGGCCGTCACCTGGCGCGGACCGGTATCGGCCGCCGCCCGCGTCGCGGTGACCGCGAAATGGTCGGGGCGGTTTTCGGTCGCGGTCAGTCCGATCATGGCCAGCCGCTCCGGCGTGATCCAGATGAGTTCGCTGGCCGTTCCGCCCAGCAATTGCGCGAAGGCGGCCTCGTCGCCGGCACTGGCCAGCCCGTCCGACAGCACGGCGACCGTCGCGGCGGGCAGGGCGTCCAAAGCGCCGGCCACGCGGCCGAAAATCGCGGCGCGGTCGACCGGCACCGGTCTGGGTTCGGCCGCGCGCAGCCGGTTGCGGGCCTCCTCGGCGTCGAACGGACCGATGTCGGCATTCGGTTTTTCGGCCGTCAGCGCCAGCACCACGGGCGCGCCGCTTGCAGCGGCGTCGGCGATCAGCCGTTCGGCGGTGGCCACGCGCAGGTCCCAGTCGGTCGCCGCCGCCCAGCCATTGTCGATCACCAGCGCCAGCGCCTCGCCGGCGGTCTGCAGTTTTTCGCGCGGCCGGAAGACCGGTTCGGCGAGCGCGACAATCACCAGCGCGGCCATCAGGAGCCGCAGCAGGGTCAGCCACCACGGGCTTTGATGCGGCGTCTCCTCCTTTTTCAGCACCCGCGCCAGGATGCGCAGCGGCGGAAAGATCTCGGCCTGGGGCTTGGGCGGGGTCAAGCGCAGCAGCCACCAGATGACCGGCAGCGTCAGCAGGCCGAGCAGCACCAGAGGCTGGCCGAACGCCAGGAAACTCATCGCAGCCCCCCCGCCGAGCGGGCGAAACCCGCGCTCAGCGCCAGATGGACCTGCACAAGCGCCTCCGAGGCCAGCCTGTCGGTGTGATTGACCGTGTAGCTCCACGACAGGCGCTTGCACCAGGCCGCCAGCGCCTCGCGGCGCGCCAGATAGGCCTGGCGATAGTCCTCACCCAGCGTTTCGGCCCGGCCGGCGGTCAGTTTCTCGCCGGTCTCGGGATCGCGAAATTCGGTACGACCGGCATAAGGAAAGCTTTCCTCGGCCGGATCGGCGATCTCGATGAGATGCGCGCGCACCCCGTGGCGTGCCAGCACGTCGAGCCATGCCATGGTTTCCTCGACGGGATCGAGGAAGTCGCTGGCGATGACGATGTCGGAAAAGCGGCGGATGGCGGCAAGCTCGGGCCGGTCGGGCACGGTCTTGGCCTGCAGCAGGCTGGAGGCGAGGCGCTCGGCGCCGTTGCGGGCCACGAACGGGTCGGACAGGCCGGGCCAGGCGATGCGTTCGCCGCCGCGCGACAGCAATTCGGCCAGCGCCAGCACCAGGACCAGCGCGCGCGAATCCTTCGACACCGAGGCGCTGGCGGAGCGGAAGAGCATCGAGGGCGAGGGATCGGCCCACAGCCACACCGTATGGGCGGCTTCCCATTCGCGGTCGCGCACGAAAATGTGCTGATCGTCGCGCGCGGAGCGGCGCCAGTCTATGCGCGCGGTCGCCTCGCCCTCGACATAGGGCCGGAACTGCCAGAAATTCTCGCCAATGCCGCGCCGGCGCCGGCCGTGCCAGCCGGCGATCACCGTGTTGACGATACGGCGCGCGTCGACCAGCAGATCGGGAATCAGGGCGGCGCGCGACCGTCCCCGGGCCAGTGCATCGCTTGGTGCGACCGGGGTGGCCGCCTGGCCTATCGGCGCCGCCATCAACTGCCTTCTTTCACCAGCCTCGCGATCACGTCGCGCACGTTCATGCCCTCGGCGCGCGCCGAAAAGGTCAGCGCCATGCGGTGCTGCAGCACCGGCTCGGCCAGCGCGTGCACGTCGTCGACCGACGGGGCAAGCCGCCCGTCATAGAGCGCCCGCGCCCGCGCGCACAGGGTCAGAGCCTGGCTGGCGCGGGGCCCCGGACCCCAGGCGACATGCTTGTCGGTCGCGGCATCGCCATTGCCCGGGCGCGCCGAGCGCACCAGATCGAGGATCGCCTCGACGACGCTTTCGGGCACCGGCATGCGGCGGATGAGCGCCTGGATTTCGCGCAGGCGCTGCGACGACAGCACGTTTTCGGCCTTCGCCTCCTCGACGCCGGTGGTTTCCAGAAGGATGCGGCGCTCGGCTTCGATATCGGGATAAAGAATGTCGACCTGCATCAGGAAGCGGTCGAGCTGGGCCTCGGGAAGCGGGTAGGTGCCTTCCTGCTCGAGCGGGTTCTGGGTCGCGAGCACGTGGAAGGGGGCGGGCAGGTCGTGTCGCGCGCCGGCCACGGTGACATGATATTCCTGCATCGACTGCAACAGCGCCGATTGGGTGCGCGGGCTGGCGCGGTTGATCTCGTCGGCCATCAGGAGCTGGGAGAAGACTGGGCCGGGGATGAAGCGGAAATAGCGTTTGCCGTTGTCGTCCTGCTCCATCACCTCGGAGCCGAGAATATCGGACGGCATCAGGTCGGGCGTGAACTGGATGCGGCGGGAATCGAGCCCCAGCACCGTGCCCAGTGTCTCGACCAGCTTGGTCTTGGCAAGTCCGGGCACGCCGACAAGCAGCGCGTGTCCGCCCGCCAGGATGGCGACCATGGTCCGTTCGACCACCGTCTCCTGGCCGAAAACGACCCGGCCGACCGCCTCTCGCGTGCGCGAAATATCGGCCAGCGCGCCTTCCGCCGCGGCGATCATCTGTTTTTCGTCGATCGCCTGTTGCTTCACCGTGACGCCCATCCGTTTTCCCTTCGCTGATCGACCGTCACTGGCGGCATGATCTCCCGATTCGCGCCGCTTCGGTATATGCACCTTAAACTTAAAACGGCCAAAGTGGCTGACAAGCGGAACGACAGTGACTATTTCGTGACCATGACCGATCAATCCGGGGAAAAAGGCAAGGGGTTGAACGAGGCCGGCGACGCCGCGTCGCTCGCCGCGCTGGTGTCGCGCGCCACGCGGGCCGGCAAGGGGGCTGCGCCGGTCGAGCGCTGGAACCCCGCCAATTGCGGCGACATCGACATGGAGATTCGTGCCGACGGCACCTGGTTCTACATGGGCACGCCGATCGGGCGCATGCCGCTTGTGCAGCTTTTTTCCACCGTTCTGCGCAAGGACGACGACGGCAAGACCTATCTCGTCACTCCGGTGGAAAAGGTCGAGATCAAGGTCGAGGACGCGCCGTTCCTGGCGGTCGAACTGGCCGCGTCGGGCACGGGCGACGACCGCACGCTCACCTTCCGCACCAATGTCGGCGATGTGGTGGAAGCGGGAAAAGCCCACCCGCTGCGTTTCGTGCTGGAAGACGAGACCGGCGGGCTCAAGCCCTATCTTTTGGTGCGCGGGCGGCTGGAAGCGCTGGTGGCGCGGGCGGTGATGTACGAACTGGTCGAACTCGGCGAGGACATCGAGGTCGACGGCGAGACGATGTTTGCAGTGCGCTCCGGCGGCGTCGTCTTCCCGATCATGCCGGCGGCCGAGCTCGAACGGCTGAGCGCGTAGCGATGGACCTGTGTCACGCCACCGAATATACGGCGGCCGAATTCAGCCGCCGCGCGGTTCGCGAAAAGGCGCCGCATACCGTCGAACTGGGCGATCACGTGCTCAACCCCGCGCTCAAGGACATGATCCTGGGCAACAGGCTGCGCGACGCTGCGGTCCTGGTGCCGGTGATCGACCGCGGCGCGGAGGCGACGCTGTTGTTGACCACGCGCACGGCAGCGCTGCGCAACCATTCCGGCCAGGTCGCCTTTCCGGGCGGGCGCATCGATCCCGACGACGCCACGGCGGAGTTTGCCGCCCTGCGCGAGGCGCGCGAGGAGATCGGTCTCGACCCCGGCCATGTCGACATTGTCGGGCGCCTTCCCGATTACGTCACTGGCAGCGGCTATCGGATCGCGCCGGTGCTGGCCACGGTCAGCCCCGGCTTCGACATGACCATCAATCCCGCCGAGGTCGACGACGCCTTCGAGGTGCCGCTGCGCTTCCTGATGGACCCGGCCAATCATCGCCGCGAAAGCCGGGTGTGGAACGGCCGCGAACGGTTTTTCTACACCATGCCGCATGGCGAGCGGTATATTTGGGGCATTACAGCCGGGATCATCCGCACGGTTTACGAAAGGCTCTACGCGTGACACCGGTTTCGATCGCAGACACCGCGCCCTGGCTTGCGGCGCCGGCCCTGCAGCGTCTCTTGGCCCTGTTGTCGGAGGGCGGCGAGGAGGCGCGGATTGCCGGCGGGGCGATCCGCAACACGCTTTTGGGCGAGGCGGTCGGCGATGTCGACATCGCCACCACCTGCCTGCCCGACGAGACCGTGGCGCGCGCCGAACGCGGCGGCTACAAGGCCGTGCCGACCGGTTACGAGCACGGCACGATCACCGTCATCGCCGACGGCGTCGCCTACGAGGTCACCACGCTCCGGGCCGACATCGAAACCGACGGACGCCGCGCCAGGGTCCGCTTCGGGCGCGACTGGCAGGCCGACGCCGAGCGGCGCGATTTCACGATCAACGCGCTTTACGCCGAAGCGGACGGACGTATCGTCGACCTGGTCGGCGGGCTTACGGACATCGACAGCCGCGCTGTGCGCTTCATCGGCGACGCCGAGGCCCGCATCCGCGAGGACTATCTGCGCATCCTGCGGTTTTTCCGGTTTTTCGCGCGCTACGGCTCGGGCCGGCCCGACGCGGCGGGGCTAAAAGCCTGTGCGCGGCTCAAGCAGGGGCTCGACACGCTTTCGGCCGAACGGGTGTGGTCGGAGCTGAAGAGCCTGCTGGCGGCCGAAGACCCTTCCCGCGCGCTGTTGTGGATGCGCCAGGCCGGCGTTCTGACGGCCATCCTTCCCGAGAGCGAAAAATGGGGCATCGACGCCATTCACGGCCTTGTCCGGGCCGAGCGCGACCTTGGCTGGCCGGCCGATCCGCTGATGCGCCTGGCAGCGATCGTACCGCCGGACGCGCCGCGCATGGCCGCGCTGGCGCAGCGGCTGAAACTCGCGAATGCCGAGCGCGACCGGCTGGTTGCCTGGGCGGCGACGCCGCAGATCGGCCACACGGCGAGCGAAACCGAACTGGCGCGGCTCGCCTACCGGGCCGGCCGCGCCGGGTTCGATGACCGGCTGCGGCTGGCGCTCGCCTCGGCGCGGGCACGCGCCGTCACCGACGACACGGCGATGATCGAGGCCGGCGGCTATTACCGGCTGAACAAATTCCTCGACGGCTGGACGATGCCGGACTTTCCGCTCGGCGGCGCCGATCTGATCGCGATCGGTATTCCCGCCGGCCCGAAAATGGGCAATGCGCTGCGCGATCTGGAAGAAATCTGGATCGATTCGGGATTTGTTCTGGATCGCGACGCGCTGCTTGCCCGCGCGGCGGACATGAAACAGACCATCCTGTCCTGACGGCGCCCGGCAACTTCATTGCCGGGCGCGGCGGCGCACGCGCTGAATTGCGTCAGGCGGCGTTGCGCGTCTTTTCGATGCGCGAGCGGATGGCCTCGACCATCGTTTCGCGGATGACCTCCTCGCCATGGTCGAGCCGCATATGCTCGACGACCCGGCGCATGATCTCCGCCTCGTCCTCGTGCCTGGTATGCCATTCGCAGCCGGGAACGAGCGATCCGCAATGATATTCCTTCATGGTTTTCCTCCTGGATCCGTTCTGCGTGCGGGTTCGTCCACAATAACACGAAATCGGGCCAATCGTTGCCCCCGGCGCGATCACGATTGGCGGTGGGGCCCGGATTTTACGGCCATTTCACCATTGGCGGCATGGAGGACAGGATCGAGTCGACATTGCCGCCGGTCTTCAGGCCGAACGTTGTGCCGCGATCGTAAAGCAGGTTGAACTCGACATAGCGGCCGCGCCGCACAAGCTGTTCCTCGCGGTCGGCCTCGCTCCAGGGCGTGTCGACATTGCGGGCCACGAGCTCGGGATAGATCGTCGCGAAGGCGGAGCCGACCTCGCGGGTAAAGGCGAAATCGGCCTCCCAGCCGCCAGCCTGCGGGGCGGAATGCAGCCAGTCGAAAAAAATCCCGCCAATGCCGCGCGGCTCGTTGCGATGCGGCAGAAAGAAATACTCGTCGCACCACTTCTTGTAGCGCGGATAATCCGCGACCTCGTGGCGGGCACAGGCGGCCTGCATGGCGGCGTGAAAATCGCGCGCGTCGGCATCCTCCTGGGTGCGGCGCCGGTTGAGCACCGGGGTCAGGTCGGCGCCGCCGCCGAACCATTGCCGGGCCGTCACCACCATGCGGGTGTTCATGTGCACGGCCGGCACGTTGGGATTGTGCGGATGCGCGATCAGCGAAATGCCGGAGGCCCAGAAGCGCGGATCCTCGTCGCTGCCTGGGATCTGCTTGCGGAATTCCGGCGAGAACTCGCCATGAACGGTCGAGGTGTGCACGCCGACCTTTTCGAAGACGCGGCCGTGCATCATCGACATCACGCCGCCGCCGCCCTTGCCGCCATCGCGCTGCCAGGGCTTGCGTTCGAAGCGGCCGGCCGGGCGTTCGCGAAGCGGGCCCGTCAGCGCGTCCTCCAGCGCCTCGAAATCGGTGCAGATACGGTCGCGCAGGCTTTCGAACCAGGTCCTGGCCGTTTCCTTCTTGTCTTCGATGCCGTCCGGCATGTCGGCGGGAATCTCCGGGCGTTGCATGGCGCGTCCTCGCTGGTCCTCGATCCTGCCAAGCCCATAGAGCCATGCGCGCCCGGAGGCCAGCCCGCCGATCGCCGCACGACGGCAGGCGACACGAAAAGACTCGCCTTGGCGCGGATTCGATCCTAGGCTTGAGGCCGATCTTGGGAGAGGCTTTGCGTGCGGACACCGCCGAGACCGCCCCTCGACGGGCTTAAGAAGAGGCTCGACAAACACCGCAGCCACGGCGAACGCCTGCCGCGCGACGGGTTTTTGCGCGAAACCTTCGTGCTGCCGCGCGCGGATGCGCGGGCGAAGGCGCGCGAATGGTTCGACCGCTGGCCGAAGCAGGCCTACTGGACCGCGATCGAAAGCTGGTGCGAGCGTCCGCGCGACGTGATCGAATTCACCATGCGCCGCCTGCCGACGGCCGATTAGCAGCGACCGTGACTGGGTAACGGCGCGTCCCGAGTTTCACCCGTCGCCAGTTGCCGCATGGCTTCGCCGGCCGCCATTGCCGCTGTCATGGCCAGATTGAGGCTGCGTCCGCCGCCGGGCATGGGGACAAGCACGCGCTCGTCGGCCGCCGCCTGCACGGCATCGGGAACGCCAGCCGTTTCGCGCCCGAACAGCAATATATCGCCGGGTCCAAACGCCAGCTGCGTATAGAGCAGGGTGGCGCGGGTGGTAAACAGCACCAGACGCCGGCCCTCGGCCTCGCGCCAGGCCGCGAACGCCGGCCAGTCGTCGTGCCGGGTGAGCGCGGCCATGGCCAGATAGTCCATGCCGGCGCGCTTCAGCGCCCGGTCCGACAGGTCGAAACCCACCGGGCCGATCACATCGACGGCCATGCCCATGCAGGCGCCGAGCCGCAGGATCGCGCCGGTATTGCCGGGAATGTCGGGCTGGTAGAGGGCGAGACGCGGCCCGCGGTCGGTATCGTTCATGGCGTGCTCCGTGAAAGGCGTGGCAGATCGGCAACAGCGGCCGGCGGATGAGAGAACACTAAAATATGACGCTGGTTTCCATGGTCGAAAAAGGCTATATGACCGTCCTCGTCAACCCGAAACGCGGAGGCAGATATGGCGATCATGATGTTGCTATCCACAGTCTGCCCCATGGGCGGATATCACGCCTGACGGCGGATTTCGGGTCGACGCTTCCAAAGATGTAGAGCTGCCACGTTTCGAATCCCGCCGGGTCCCGTTCCCGACCTCGAAGGATTCGATCTATGTCATTGCCGTTTGCCTCCCATCCGATCCCGCGCGACCGCACAGGCGCGAATTTGTCGGCGCTGCTGGCTGGTACGCTTGTCGCCGCGAGCCTTGTGGCGCTCGCACTTGCGATCGCGGCGGCGGCACCGTGGGGTGCGGCGCGCGAGCCGGATCTGTTGTCGAGCACCGAAGCGTCTCCTGACACGTGCTGGCAGCACGGGGGTTTCGACCGCTCCTGCCGGCGTTCTTTCGACCTATATTGATTTTTTCGAGGCCAACCATGTTTCACTGGTTTGAACAAAAACTGAATCCGTTTCCGCCGGACGAGCCGGAAGAGCCGCCGCGCACGCTGATGGCGTTTTGCCTGCATTATACGCGTGGCGCCTGGCCTTCTCTCGTGCCGGCCGCGATCCTGATGGCGCTGATCGCCATCGCCGAGGTGTGGCTGTTTTCCTTCCTCGGCAACATCGTTGACTGGCTGGCGGAAAAGGACCGCGCCACCTTTCTCCAGGAGGAAGGCTGGAAGCTCGCCGGCATGGGCGCCGTCGTGCTGTTCGCGCTGCCCTTGATGGTGTGGCTCCACTCGCTGGTCAGCCAGCAATCGCTGATGGGTAACTATCCCATGCGCATCCGCTGGCAGGTGCATCGCTACCTGCTCAAGCAGTCGATGACCTTCTACCAGGACGAATTCGCCGGCCGCATCGCGACCAAGCTGATGCAGACCGCGCTCGCCGTGCGCGAATGCGTCATCAAGCTGTTTGATGTGCTGAACTACGTCACCGTCTATTTCGCCGGCATGCTGTTCATCGTGGCGGTGGCCGACTGGCGGCTGGCGGCCCCGATCGCGGCGTGGCTGGTCGCCTACATCTTCCTGATGCGCTATTTCGTGCCGCGGCTCGGTCGCGTTGCGGAAGTGCAGGCCGATGCCCGCTCGCTGATGACCGGCCGCGTCGTCGACAGCTACACCAATATCCAGACGGTGAAGCTGTTTTCGCACGCCAATCGCGAGGCGAGCTACGCCCGCGACGGCATGGCCAGCTTCCTCGACGCGGTCTACCGGCAGATGCGGCTGGTGACCGGGCTTTACGGCGTGCTCTACGTCCTGAACTCGCTGTGCCTGTTTGCGGTCGGTGCGCTCGGCATCTGGCTGTGGCTCGCCGAGGCTGTGACGGTCGGCGCTATCGCCGTCGCGCTCGGCCTGGTGCTCAGGCTGTGGGGCATGTCGCAATGGATCATGTGGGAATTGTCGGCGCTGTTTGAAAATATCGGCACGGTGCGCGACGGCATCAACTCGATCTCGCTGCCGCGGCTGGTGGAGGACAAGCCGGACGCCCGCCCGCTCGAGGTTTCGCAAGGGAGCATCGTGTTCGACAATGTCCGGTTCCATTACGGCAAGGAAAAGGGCGTCATCGAGCAGTTGTCGCTTGCGATCCGTCCAGGTGAGAAGGTCGGCATTGTCGGCCGCTCGGGCGCGGGCAAGTCGACCCTGGTTAATCTCGTGTTGCGGTTCTACGACATCGAGGCCGGACGCATCCTGATCGACGGCCAGGATATTGCCGAGGTCACCCAGGATTCGCTTCGGGCCAATATCGGCATGGTCACGCAGGACACCTCGCTGCTGCACCGCTCGGTGCGCGACAACATCCTTTATGGCCGGCCGGACGCGACCGAGGACATGATGCTGGACGCGGCGGCGAAGGCGGAGACGCTGCATTTCGTCGCCGATCTGACCGACCCGAAAGGGCGTAAAGGCTTCGACGCCCATGTCGGCGAGCGCGGCGTGAAACTGTCGGGCGGCCAGCGTCAGCGCATCGCGATCGCGCGTGTCATGCTCAAGGACGCGCCGATCCTGATTCTCGACGAGGCGACCTCGGCGCTCGATTCGGAGGTCGAGGCGGCGATCCAGGAAAACCTCTATCGGCTGATGGAGGGCAAGACGGTGATCGCGATCGCGCACAGGCTGTCCACCATCGCGGCCATGGACCGGCTGGTGGTGATGGACAAGGGGCGCGTGATCGAGGAGGGCACGCATGAGGCGTTGCTTGCGCAGGGCGGGCTCTACGCCCAATTGTGGGAACGACAGTCCGGCGGCTTCCTCGATCTGGAAGCGGCGCAGGCCGCGGAGTGAAACGCGGTAGAACTCCATCCGTCCCCGCTCCCTCGGGCGGGACGGATGGAGACGCAATCGGATAGACAAGGGCTCGGATAAACAAGGCCAATGACGGCATCGACGGATAGGCATCCCGCCTCGCAGGACGACAAGCCCGACCGCTTCTGGCGGCGGATCGAAGGCGTGATCGATCCGTTTCACGATACCGAACAGGAGGTCCTGCCCAAGGATGCCTGGCGTTTCATCCTGTATTTCGCCCGCCAGGCGAAGGGGCCGTTCGTGTTGCTTCTGATCACCGGCGGGCTGGTGGGCGCGGTCGACGCCGGGCTCTACTGGTCGATCGGCTGGCTGGTCGACCTGCTCGACAGGGCGGAGCCGGCCACCTTGTTCGCCCAGCACTGGCCGGAACTTGTCGGGCTTCTTCTGCTCGTCTTCGTCATCCGCGCCTCGGTGATGGTCGGTGCCGCGATCGTGGAGCAGCAGGTCATCGTACCGGGCTTTTTCGCCATGGTGCGCTGGCAGGCCTTTCGTCGCGTGATCGAGCAGCCTTACGAATTCTACCAGAACGATTTCGCCGGACGCATCGCCACCAAGATCATGCAGGGCGGCGAGGCGGTCGGCGATTTCATCGTGTCGGTGCTGCAGTCGATCTGGTCGTTCCTCACCTTCGTCATCCTGGCGACGTCGCTGCTGGTGGCGCTCGATCCGCTGATGGGTCTGGTGGTGGCGGTGTGGTTCTGCGGTTATCTGCTGATCATCCGTTATTTGTTGCCCAGGCTGCGGCGCGCCGGACGCGCGACGGCCGACCAGCGCTCGATCTTCAACGGCAGGCTGGTCGACGCCTTCACCAATATCGTGGCGGTCAAGCTGTTCGATTCGGGCCGGCGCGAGCACGCCTTCGTGCGCGACGGGCTCGAGGGTTTCTTCAACGCGGTGGTGCGGCTCACCCGCGCCATCACCACCGTGCGCGCGGCGGTGAATTTCCTCAACGGCGCGATGATGGCCTCGGTCGGTACGATCGCGGTCTGGAACTGGACGCAAGGCACGATCTCGACCGGCGCGATCGCCGCTGCGCTCGGGCTGGTCTTCCGGCTCAACAACATGTCGGGCTGGATGATGTTCAACATCAACGGCCTGATCCGCTCCTACGCCACCATCCAGGACGCGACCGGCACGATCTCCGTGCTGCCGGCGATCCGCGACGCGGACGGCGCGGAGACGATGGCGCGCGCAAAGGGCGATATCCGTTTCGAAGACGTCACCTTCCACTACGGCAAGGGGACGGGCGTGATCGACGGTTTCGACCTGCATGTCAGGCCGGGCGAGCGCATGGCGCTGGTCGGGCCGTCGGGCGCGGGCAAGACGACCATCGTCAATTTGATGCTCAGGCTGTTCGACGTCGAGGGCGGGCGCATCCTGCTCGACGGCCAGGATATCCGCACCCTGACCCAGGGCTCGCTCAGGGCCCAGTTCGGGGTGGTCAGCCAGGAGCCGATGCTGATGCATCGCTCGATCCGCGACAATATCGCCTATGGCCGGCCAGGCGCCAGCGAGGCCGAGATCGTCGAGGCGGCCAAACGCGCCGCCGCGCACGACTTCATCGTCGAGGTCGCCGACCAGAAGGGGCGCACGGGCTACGACGCCCATGTCGGCGAGCGCGGGGTGAAGCTGTCGGGCGGCCAGCGCCAGCGAATCGCGATCGCGCGGATGATGTTGAAGGACGCGCCGATCCTGATCCTCGACGAGGCGACGTCGGCGCTCGATTCGGAGGTCGAGGCGGCGATCCAGGACAATCTGGAGCGCATGATGGAGGGCAAGACGGTGATCGCGGTGGCGCACCGGCTGTCGACCATCGCCGCGCTCGACCGGCTGGTCGTGCTCGACGAGGGCCGCATCGTGGAAGATGGCAGCCATGCCGACCTCGTGGCCAAAGGCGGTCTTTACGCGCAGTTGTGGAAACGCCAGTCGGGCGGCTTTCTGCCGGGCCGTGTCGCGGCGGAGTAGGCGGGCTTGGTCCGGCGTTCCCCCGATGGCCACCTGATCGCCGGCAATTCGCCGCTGCTTGCGCTCGACGTCGATATTCTGGCCGAAAAGGCTTCGGCGCTCGGTCGTGCCGGCGAAAAGGTCGAAAAGGCGCTCGCAAGCCTGCGCAATCTCGACCGGGCGGCGCCCGAGCGCAGTCAGGTCCTGATGGCGGCGGCCGATGCCGTCCACGGCTATTTCATCCAGCGCGAATTGTGCGGCCTGCGCCGGCATGACGGCGTGATCCGCGAATACGGCATTCCGCGCGAAGTGCTGGTTCGCCTTGGCGCGCGGTAGCCGGTCGGTGTTGTGGAAAAAGCCGCTTGGGGGCGCGCGGTCATGCGCTACGCGGGCGATCGTTTGGCTTGCGCCAAAAAAGCCCGCGACAAACTGCCCACCTGTCCGGCAATCATATGGACAAGCGAAACCATCGCGCCTAGAAACCATCGCCAATTGCCGGGATTCCAGCCCGTCCGTGCGCATGCGCACGGACAACCCCGATCCGGGATGCCGGGGTGCGGGGTGCGGCTCACAATCGCGAGAGGAACAGGACCTGTGAGCGTCAACGAAACCCACGATCCCAACCGCAGGGATTTTCTTTATGTGGCGACCGGAACGGCGGCCGTGATCGGCGCTGGTGCCGTGGCCTGGCCGTTCATCGACCAGATGCGCCCGGATGCCTCGACGCTCGCCCTGTCGACGATCGAGGTCGACGTGTCGGCGATCGAGCCGGGCATGTCGGTAACCGCCAAATGGCGCGGTAGGCCGGTCTTCATCCGCAACCGCACGGCCGAGGAGGTCGAGGCCGCCAACGGCGTCGAGCTCGACGAGCTCAAGGATCCGGTGGCGCGCAACGCCAACATCTCCTCCGACGCACCGGCGACCGATCTCGATCGCTCCGCCGGCGAGGGCAAGGAGAACTGGATCGTCATGGTCGGCGTGTGCACCCATCTCGGCTGCGTGCCGCTTGGCCAGGCCGGCGATTTCGGGGGCTGGTTCTGCCCCTGCCACGGCTCGCACTACGATACGGCCGGGCGTATCCGCAAAGGTCCGGCGCCGGAAAACCTGGCCGTGCCGATCTTCGAATTCATTTCCGACACCACCATTCGGATCGGCTGAGGAGCTGGGGAAGAGCATTATGGCCGGCGGACATTCAACCTACAAACCCAACACCGCATTCGAACGCTGGATCGACAAGCGTCTGCCGCTGCCGCGGCTGATGTACGATTCCTTCGTCGCCTATCCGGTGCCGCGCAACCTGAATTACGCCTACACGTTCGGCGGCATTCTCTCGATCATGCTGGTGGCGCAGATCCTGACCGGCGTCGTGCTGGCCATGCACTATGCGTCGGACACGGGGCTTGCCTTCGGGTCGGTCGAGAAGATCATGCGCGACGTCAATTCCGGCTGGCTGCTGCGCTATCTGCACGCCAACGGCGCGTCGATGTTCTTCGTCGCCGTCTATATCCATATTTTCCGCGGGCTCTATTACGGTTCCTACAAGGCGCCGCGCGAGCTTTTGTGGATCCTGGGCTGCATCATCTATCTCTTGATGATGGCGACCGCCTTCATGGGCTACGTTCTGCCCTGGGGCCAGATGAGCTTCTGGGGCGCGACCGTCATCACCGGGTTCTTCACCGCCATCCCGCTGGTGGGCGAGTGGATCCAGCAGCTTCTGCTGGGCGGTTTTGCGGTCGACAACCCGACGCTCAACCGCTTCTTCTCGCTGCACTACCTGCTGCCCTTCATGATCGCCGGCGTGGTCGTTTTGCATGTGTGGGCTTTGCACGTGACCGGCCAGACTAATCCGACCGGCATCGAGGTCAAGTCGAAGACCGACACGGTGGCCTTCACGCCCTACGCGACCATCAAGGATTCGTTCGCGATGGTGGTGTTCTTCATCGTGTTCGCCTATTTCGTCTTCTACATCCCCAACTTCCTGGGCCATCCGGACAACTACATCCAGGCCGACCCGTTGAAGACGCCGGCCCATATCGTGCCGGAATGGTACTTCCTGCCCTTCTACGCGATCCTCAGGGCGATCACCTTCAACGTCGGCCCGATCGATTCCAAGCTCGGCGGCGTGCTGGCCATGTTTGGCGCGATCGCGGTCTTGTTCGTGGTGCCCTGGCTCGATACCTCGAAGGTGCGCTCGGCCGCCTACCGGCCCTGGTACCGGCTGTTCTTTTGGGTGTTCGTGCTCGATGCGATCTTCCTGGGCTGGCTCGGCTCGCGCCCGGCGGAAGGGACCTATGTCGTGATGGCGCAGCTGGCGACGCTTTATTACTTCGCCTTCTTCATCGTCATCATGCCGGTGCTCGGCCTGCTTGAAACGCCGCGCAAGCTGCCTGGGTCGATCACCGAGGCCGTGCTGGCACGCAACGCCGGAAGCGCTGCCGCGCTACCGGATGCCGCGACTGCGGCGCCGGACAAGAATGCCTGAGGCGCGGACCGTGAAGCTTGAAAGGAACTCCCGCATGAAGACCATCCTGAGCGGTTTCGCGGCGCTCGCCTTCGTCTTCGCCGGACTGGCCGGACCGGCCGTCGCGGCCGAAGACGCCCACGACGCGGCACCGACCCATTTCCCGATCAAGAAGCCGAAGGAGCTCGACTGGTCGTTTGCCGGCCCGTTCGGCACCTACGACAAGGCGCAGCTTCAGCGCGGCCTGAAGGTCTACAAGGAAGTCTGCGCGGCCTGTCATTCGCTGAATATGGTTTCGTTCCGCACGCTGCACGATCTCGGCTATTCGGAAGCGCAGATTAAGGCGTTCGCGGCCGAATACACCGTGCAGGCCGGGCCGGATTCCAGCGGCGACATGTTCGACCGCCCGGCAGTCGCGGCCGATTATTTTCCTGCGCCGTTCCCGAACGTGGAAGCCGCCGCGGCCGCCAATGGCGGCGCGGCCCCGCCTGATTTTTCGCTGATCGCCAAGGCGCGCGCGGTCGAGCGCGGCTTTCCGACCTTCGTGTTCGATGTCTTCACCCAGTACGCCGAAGCCGGGCCGGACTATATCCACGCCCTGCTGACCGGTTACGAGGAGACCCCGCCGGAGGGCTTGGACGTGCCGGACGGCACCTACTACAACCCCTATTTCATCGGCAGCGCCTCGCTGGCGATGGCGCAGCCGCTGTTCGACGACATGGTGACCTACGATGACGGCTCGCCGCAGACCGTCGACCAGTACGCCAAGGACGTGGCTGCCTTCCTGATGTGGGCGGCGGAACCGCATATGGAAGAGCGCAAGAAGACCGGCTTCCGGGTGATCGTCTTCCTGCTGCTGTTCGCCGGCCTGGTCTATCTGACCAAACGCAAGATCTGGTCGCGGATCGAGCACTGAGCGGTCTACTTATCCGCATGTTTTCCGGAAAGGGCGCCTCGAGCGCCCTTTTCTTTTGCCGCCGCTGCCGTCAAAACTGACCTGCAACGGGGCAGGGGCCAATGAAGACCAGTTTGGAAAATACGCTTCTCGAGGCGATCCGCACGATTCCCGATTATCCGAAGCCGGGCATCACGTTTCGTGACATCACGACCTTGCTCGGCAATGCGCGCGCCTTCCGCCGCGCCGTCGACGAGCTCGTCCATCCCTATGCCGGCACCAAGGTCGACAAGATCGCGGGCATCGAGGCGCGGGGGTTCATCCTGGGCGGGGCGATCGCCCACCAGCTTTCGGCCGGCTTCATTCCGATCCGCAAGAAGGGCAAGCTGCCGCACGAGACCGTGCGGGTCGCCTACAGCCTCGAATACGGCATCGATGAGATGGAGATGCACCGCGACGCGGTCGAGGCGGGGGAAAAGGTGATCCTGGTCGACGATCTGATCGCGACCGGCGGCACGGCCGAGGGCGCGACAAAGCTGTTGCGGCAGATGGGGGCGGACATCGTGGCGGCCTGTTTTGTCATCGACCTGCCGGAGCTCGGCGGACGGGCGAAGCTCGAGGCGCTCGACGTTCCGGTCCGCACATTGATCTCGTACGAGGGACATTGAGCGTATCGGCGCTCAGCGCCTGCGCTTCCGCCAGTGCAGACATCTTCGCGCGCCGCCGATTTCCTTTCGGCGCCATCGGTCTTAGCCTGAAGCGATGGAATCACCTGCGCCCGCCGACACCGAACGCCTTGCCGGGATCATCGCCTTCGTCCAGGCGGCGGAGCGGCTGAAGGATACGCTGCGCAGCGGCGTGACCAGCAAGGGGCGTGCCGAAAGCACGGCCGAGCACAGTTGGCGGCTGTGCCTGCTGGCGCTTCTGTTCGAGCGCGAGCTGGCCGGTCGCGACCTGCTGCGGCTGCTCAAGCTGTGCATCGTCCACGATCTCGGCGAGGCGATTTCCGGCGACGTGCCGGCCATCCACCAGGCCGGCGACGACGGTCGGGCCGAACGCGAACGCGCCGATCTGGAAACGTTGTGCGCGCCGCTGCCGGAGGATTTGCGCGCCGAGATGCTGGCGCTTTGGGACGAGTACAATGCCGCCACGTCGCCGGAGGCGGTCTTGGCCAAGGGATTCGACAAGCTGGAGACGATGCTTCAGCACCTGATCGGCCGCAACGCGCCGGATTTCGATTACGCGTTCAATCTCGATTACGGCGTGGCGCAGACCAGCCGCGATCCGCTGCTCAGCCGGTTGCGCGCCTTGGTCGACGCCGAAACGCGCCGGCGCGTCGACGGCGGCTGAGCCTACTCGGCCTTCACCAGCGTCAGCGACACGAAACGCATCACCGGTTCACCGTTCTGGTTGTGGGCCTCGCAGCGGCTCGACAGCAGCCGCCAGCCGGGTTTCGACACCAGCGCGCGGTGGCTTTCGGCGGTGCGGGTGAAAGTGATGGTGTCGCCGACATAGACCGGCTTCAGCCATTTCAACTCGCGCAGCCCGGCGGCCGGACCGAAGGTAAGGGTGGCGCCGCGTGCCCGTGCCCGTTCGGCCGTGGCCGGAAAGGAGGCGACGGTGTGTTTCATCCACATGGCGGCCGTATGCCAGCCCGAGGCGCATAATCTGCCGAACACGCTCGCCTTGGCCGCCTCCTCGTCGACATGAAAGCGCTGCGGATCGTATTTCGACGCGAACGCCTTGATTTCGTCGGCCTCGAAGGTGTGACGGCCGAGCGTGACCGTTTCGCCGATGGCCAGTGCCGCGTCGAGGGTCATGCCGCCGCCCCGCCGTCGCGCATCAAGAACATGCCGGTATTGGCCATCTCGCAGACTAGTTCGTCGTTCTGGTTGAACAGCTCGTGCTTGACGGAGACGAAACCCAGGCCGGGCCGGGAGGCCGATTCGCGTTTGGACAGGACCGTCGTGCGGCCGCGCACCGTGTCGCCGGCCATCAGCGGACGGCGAAAATTGACATAGTCGAGCCCGGGCGAACCCTGGGACGTGGAATTGAGCAGGTAGCCGTCGCACATCATGCGCATGAAGATCGAGGCGGTGAACAGGCCGGAGGCTGCGAGCCCGCCGAGCAGGCTGGCCTCGCCGGCAGCCTGGTCGAGATGCATGGGCTGGGGATCGTACTGCGTCGCGAAATCGATCATCTCCTCGGCCAGCACGGCGCGCGGACCGAATTCGATCGTGCCGCCGACCTCGAAATCCTCATAGGCGATCTTTGTGTCCGTCATCGCAAAACCTGTTCAAGTGCGAACGGGTTTTCGCCGGTTTGCGGCCGCTGCGCAAGCGCTATCGCTGCGCGTTCGGTGGGGCCAGAGCGGGCGCCGGCGTCATCCGTG
The DNA here is from genome assembly GCA_039973095.1 of Nitratireductor sp. GTDB lineage: Bacteria > Pseudomonadota > Alphaproteobacteria > Rhizobiales > Rhizobiaceae > Mangrovimarina. The sequence goes on from JBDWLQ010000018.1 coordinate 205,019, forward strand.
ATGGGTGAGGTAGAAAAAGGCCGGTACGGCGACATAAAGTCCGAGCACGACCAGCAATCCGGCACGCAGCGGCAGCGCGCGGTAGCGGCGGAAAAGCACGACAATCAGCGCGACGCCGAGCGCGGCCTCGAACAGGCCGAACCAGTTGCCGTAGTAGTCCGGATCCCAATACGACACCGGCGAACGGAAGCGCCAGTCCGACAGCGGCCAGAGATGCATGTGCGCGTCGGCGCGATGGGTGAGGAAATCGATCAGCGAATGCAGCAGGGCGGAGGCCGAAAACGCGAAGACGAGCGCCGCGGCGCCGGCCGTTTCGCTATCGGGCGCGGGAGAGGGCGCCGGGGGCTGGCCGGTGCGCGACCGGGCAACCGCAAGCGCGGCGACGATCGTGAGCGTGCCCCAGAGCAGAAAATTATGCCCGATCGCATTGGCGATCTGCCACCATGGTTCCCAGTAAAGGCGATCGAAAATGTCGGAAACCGAATAGCCGAGCAGGCCGAGCACGGCCACGAACGTGTACATCGGCAGGTCGGGCAGGATGCCGCCGGCGGCCCCCGCCCAGGCCAGGCGGGGCAGGGGACGGCCGAAAAACGCGGCGCCCATCAGAATATGGGACTGGGTGTTCATGGCCGGCCAAAATGAACCGGCGGCCGGGCATCGTAAAGTGGGCGGACGCTCACGTGTTGAATTTGAACACCATCACATCGCCGTCCTGGACGACATATTCCTTGCCCTCGTCGCGGGCCTTGCCGGCTTCCTTGGCGGCGGTCTCGCCGCCGAGGCCGACATAATCGTCATAGGCGATCGTCTGGGCGCGGATGAAACCGCGCTCGAAATCGGTGTGGATGACGCCGGCGGCCTGCGGCGCCTTCGCGCCCTTCATCACGGTCCAGGCCCGGGTTTCCTTCGGGCCGGCGGTGAAGAAGGTGATCAGGTCGAGCAGCGCATAACCCTCGCGGATCAACCGGTCGAGGCCGGGCTCCTCGAGCCCCATCGCCTGGAGATATTCCGCTGCTTCCGCGTCCGGCAGCTGGGCGACCTCGGCCTCGATCTCGGCCGAGATGACGACGGTGCGGGCGCCCTGCGCCGCGGCCATCGCCTCGACCGCGGCGCTGGCCGCATTGCCCGTCGCCGCGTCGCCTTCGGCGACGTTGCATACGTAAAGCACGGGCTTCGAGGTCAGAAGGTTCAAGGTCTGGAGGATGCGCAAATCCTCCGCCGCGATGCCGGACAAAAGCAGGCGCGCCGGCTTGCCGTCCTGCAGGAGCGCGAGCGCCTTTTCCATCATCGGCAGTGCCGCGATGGCTTCCTTCTCCTTGCCGGTGGCGCGTTTGCGGGTCTGGACGATGCGCCGTTCCAGGCTGTCCAGGTCGGCGAGCATCAGTTCGGTCTCGACCGTCTCGGCATCGGCAACCGGATCGATGCGGCCTTCGACATGGGTGATGTCGTCGTCCTCGAAGCAGCGCAGCACATGCACGATGGCGTCAACCTCGCGAATATTGGCCAGGAACTGGTTGCCGAGCCCTTCGCCCTTCGACGCGCCGCGCACCAGGCCGGCAATGTCGACGAAGGAGATCCGGGTCGGAATCAGTTCCTTGGAGCCGGCCACCCGGGCGATCGGGGCCATGCGCGGATCGGGCACCGCCACCTCGCCGGTATTCGGCTCGATCGTGCAGAAGGGATAGTTCGCCGCCTGCGCGGCCGCGGTCTTGGTCAGGGCGTTGAAAAGTGTCGACTTGCCCACATTGGGCAGCCCGACAATGCCGCATTTGAAACCCATGGTGCAGAGGTCCTGTGCCAGAAATCGCCCCGGCGTATGGGCGAAAGGATTGATGATCGTCAAGTCTTTCCGCCTGGCGGGCGCAGCACCCGCCGGTGGTGCCGAAACTGCGCCGCGCAGGCTATGTGCCGGTCGTCCTATTTGCCGAACAGTTTTTTCAACATCGCCGCCATCGGCCCGCTTTCGGGCAGTGGCGTTGTCGGGGTTTGGGGGCGGGCCTGACGGATATGGCTCTGGCCCTTGGCCTGGGGCGTCTTGGCCGTCGCGTCCGCCGGGCGCGCCGGTTTTGCCGCGCCGGGCACGGCCAGGCTCACCTTGTTCATGAAGCCGTTGTCGTCGCCCTTGGCAAGCAGCGCGGCGCTGTCTGCGGTGGCCTCGAGCAGCGGCTCGAGCCAGGTTTGGTCGGCCTTTGCGAAATCGCCGAGCACGTGGTTGTGGACCAGCGCCTTGTCGCCGGGGTGGCCTATCCCGATGCGCACGCGCCGATAGTCCTTGCCGCAATGGGCGTCGATCGACTTGATGCCGTTATGGCCGCCCGACCCGCCGCCGGTCTTGATCCTGACCTTGCCGGCGGCAAGATCGAGTTCGTCGTAGAACACGACCAGATCGGCGGGCGAAAGTTTGTAGAAGCGCAACGCTTCGCCAATCGCCTGGCCGGACAGGTTCATGAAGGTCTGCGGCTTGACGAGCAGCACCTTTTCGCCGGCCAGCCGGCCCTCGGCGATCTCGGCCTTGAACTTCTTCGACCAGGGCGAAAAGGAATGGCGGCGGGCTATCGCGTCCGCCGCCATGTAGCCGACATTGTGCCGGTTGTTCTCGTATTTTGGGCCGGGATTGCCGAGGCCAGCAAAAATCAGCACTGCTCGCACACTCCCGGCAGGCCGGGCCTATTCCGCCTCGTTCTCGCCTTCGCCGTCGGTGCTCTCTTCGCCGACGATCTCGGTCTCGGGCGCCTCGGGCGCTTCCGCGTCCTCTTCCGACTTCAGGCCGGCCGGAGCCGCGATCGTGGCGATGGTGAAATCGCGATCGGTAATCGTCGGCTTCACGCCTTCCGGCAGCTTGACGGCCGAAATATGGATCGAATCGCCGAGCTCGAGACCGGTCAGGTCGACGGTGATAGCGTCGGGGATCGCGTTCGCCGGACAGGTGAATTCGATGTCGTGCCGCACGATGTTGAGCACGCCGCCGCGCTTGAGACCGGGGCACTCCTCCTCGTTCTCGAAATGAACGGGGATGTTGACCGTGACGATCGTGCCCTTGCCGACGCGCAGGAAGTCGACATGCATGGTGAAATCGCGCACCGGATCGAGCTGGTAGTCCTTGGGCAGGACCTGAACCTTCTTGCCGTCGATATTGATCGTGACCAGCGTGGTCATGAACCCGCCGGCGGCAATGCGCAGATGCACGTCCTTGTAGGGCAGGGTGATGGGCAGCGGGGGCTGCTTTTCGCCGTAGATGACGGCGGGAATCTTACCGTTGCGCCGAATTTCGCGGGCGGACCCCTTACCGACCCGTTCGCGCGCCTCGGCCGTGAGCTCATAGCTCTCGCTCATGGCTTTTCCTTTCGCGTTGCTGGAGCGTCCACGGGTGGCTGGGCCAGTGCCGTAAACGTCGAAAGCCGCCGGTCGGGCGGCCTTCCGCCGCGTTGCCTCCAAGGGTGTCTACGCGGGTGGCGGTGCTATAGGCGAACATGCCGGAAAAGGCAAGAAGCCTGCGGGCACCGCGGGAGGCATCCGGCGCGGTCTCGATCGGCGGAACCCTCGTTGAGACGGCGCGGCTTGACGCGCACCGTGCTTGAGGGTCCAAATCCGACAGAACCGAACGCGAGAAGAAAGAGAGCGGCGATGAAACATCTTTCCGGCGGCACGCGGCCGTCCCGACGCGCGCCCGGCGACTGGTTCACCGGCACGGTGTGGCAGGATCCGATCGTGGAGGCGGAGGCGCCGGCGCGCCTGCGCGCGCTCGCCGTGCATTTCGAGCCCGGGGCGCGCACCAACTGGCACACGCATCCGCTCGGCCAGACGCTCTACGTCGTGTCGGGGTTCGGCCGCGCGCAGAGCCAGGACGGTCCGATCGTGGAGCTGCGGCCCGGCGACACTTTATGGATCCCGCCCGGCGAGCGGCACTGGCATGGCGCCTCTCCGAAGACCGGCATGACGCATATCGCCATGCAGGAAGCGCTCGATGGCGAGACGGTGGCGTGGCAGGAGCCTGTGACCGATGCCGACTACGATCCCTGAGCGGACAAAAAAAAGACCCGCCGGCCCGAAAGCCGGCGGGAAGCGAGGAGAGTGAGGTCTCCCGAAACTGTCCGATCCGCAGTTCCTTCAGGCGTTTGCTTACGCCGCCATCGAGAACCGTTCTTCACGACCGGCATGTTCGCTTGCGAGGGCCGGCATCGTTTGGCGGTAGACGGGCGTCAAAGCTGCCAGAGCCGGCGCTGCCGCGCCAGGTCGTCGAAAACAACCGCGTCCTGGCCTTCAAGCGCGGCGCGGCTGAGGCCGATATCGCGCAACAGCCGGTCGTCGCGTTTTGCCAGCAGCGCGCGCGTCGGCGCGTCGAGCGCGGGGGTGGCCGGCGCGGTTAGGGTTGTTCTCAGTCGGGCGAACCAGCTGGTTCTTGTCGGCAGTTCGAGTGCGAGGGCCATGGCGACCACCTCATGCGTTGGATTGGCCATGAGATAGGTCCGCGCTTGACATGTTTCAAACGAATTGCAGTTATGTCTGGCATCAGAAAATCTGATGGTGGAGATGTCCGATCCAACTCGACAGCGATCAGTTGCGCACATTCGTGGCGGTGGCCGATACCGGCAATTTCACCTATGCGGCGGACCGTATCGGCCGGACTCAATCGGCAGTGAGCATGCAGGTCAAGCGGCTCGAGGAAACCGTCGGGGAGCAATTGTTCGAACGCGGTTCGCGCGGCGTTGCGATGACCCGCAAGGGCGAACAGCTTCTGCCTTATGCGCGCCGGGTCGTTGCTTTGCTGGAGGAGACTGAGGCCTCGTTCCGCGCGCCGTCGCTGAGCGGCCTGGTGCGTATCGGCGTGCCGGAGGAATACGGATATTCGGTGCTGTCGCAGGCGCTCGGAAGTTTCGCCCGCATTCACCAGAAAGTGGACATCACCGCCCATTACGGACCGTCCGCCCGCAATCTGACCGCGCTCAAGGCCAATCAGCTCGATCTGGCCATCGTCTTCGAATGGGAAGACAATCCGAGCGGCGAGACGTTGCGGATCGATCCGACCGTGTGGGTGACCTCGGACGAGCATAATCAGCATCTGGAACGGCCGCTGCCGATCGCGCTTTATGAATCCAGCGGCTGGTGCACCGAGTTCGCCATGCGCTCGCTGCAGCAGAACCGGTTCGACTATCGTATCGCCTATCGCAGCGACACCAGCGGCGGGCTGAAGCTGGCCGTCGCCTCGGGACTGGCGATCGCGCCCATCTCGCGCAGCAATATCCCGCCGGACTGCCGTGAACTCGGCCCGGCTGATGGGTTCTGCGACATCGACACCTCGCGCGTGGTGCTCTACCGCAATCCGCGCTCCAACGGGGCCGCGGTCGACGGGATGGTGGATGCCGTACGCGAGGCGTTCCGCGACGGGGGCGCTTCAAACCCGGAATGAAGGCGGGCTGTTCGGGGATTGCGCTTGAAACACCGACTTGCCTGGCATAGCCTGCCGGATACGGGGGCATGGGTGGACTCCCCGTTGAGGCTTCGGCCCAAGCTCCGCCTTCGCAGGCTTTTTGCGGAGGATATCCCATGCCTCGAAGATTTTCGTGCAGTGACCTGATCGCCCTCACCGGTACGGGTGCCTGGCCGGTCGTGATCGACGTGCGTCGCGAGCAGGCCTACCGTGAAAGCGGCCGGCGGATCGCCGGTTCGATCAAACGCGATGCCGGCGACGCGGCGGCCCGTCTACCGGCCCCGGGCGCCAGCCGACGCGTGGTCGTCTATTGCGCCCACGGACACAATGTCAGCGAGATCGCGGCCGCTGCGCTTGCCGTCGCCGGAGTCGAGGTCGCCGTGCTCGAGGGCGGTTTCGACGCCTATGTACGGGCCGGCGGGGTGACAGTCGCCAATGATGTCGACGGTGTCGATGTGTCGGGCCGTGTCAGCGTATGGGTGACCCGCGAACGGCCCAAGATCGATCGCATCGCCTGCCCCTGGCTGATTCGCCGTTTTGTCGACCCTCAGGCCGTGTTTCATTTCGTGGCGGCCGAATGGGTCGGCGACGTGGCCGGCGAAATCGGCGCCATTCCCTACGACGTCGCCGACGTCCCTTATTCGCATCGCGGCGAGCGGTGCACATTCGACACGATGATCGCGGCGTTCGGTCTCGCCGACGCGGCGCTTGACCACCTTGCGCGCATTGTCCGTGGCGCGGATACGGCCATGGTCGACCTGGAACCCGAGGCGGCGGGGTTGCTTGCCCTGTCGCTTGGGCTGTCGGCGACGGAACCCGACGATCTGGTCCAGCTCGAGAAGGGCATGATCATCTATGACGCGCTTTACGGCTGGTGCCGCCACGCCGCCGGTGAAACCGATAATTGGCCGGCGAGGATGGCGTGATGGCGATCCAGTCGGACCGCCCGGCCTCGTCGCCAAGCCTTGCCGAGGCGAGCGTGACCTTCGCGCGCATCGGCCTGTTGTCCTTCGGCGGGCCGGCCGGCCAGATCGCGCTGATGCATCGCATCCTGGTCGAGGAGAAGAAATGGCTCGACGAGGCGCGGTTCCTGCACGCGCTCAACTATTGCATGCTGCTGCCGGGCCCCGAGGCGATGCAGCTTGCCACCTATGCCGGCTGGCTGGGGCACGGGGTGCGGGGCGGGCTGATCGCCGGTATCCTGTTCGTTCTGCCCGGCGCGCTTGTCATCACCGCCCTGTCGGCGGCCTATCTCGTCGCTGGCGACGTGCCGCTCGTCCAGGGGCTGCTGTTCGGCCTCAAGGCGGCGGTGCTCGCCGTGGTTCTGGAAGCGCTGATCAGAGTGTCGAGACGCGCCATCAAGGGGCCGCTGATGGCGCTGATCGCGCTCGCCGCCTTCGTCGGCATCGCTTTCCTGAAAATCCCGTTTCCGCTGATCATCGTCCTGGCCGCAACCGCCGGAGCGGTCCCGCATTGGGTTGGCGGGACGGGCGGTGGCCGGGGCATCGCAGCTTCGCCGCAGCCGGCATCGGCGGTGCCCGACTGGGCGCGGCCGAGCGCACGCCGCTTTGTCGTCACGACCGTCACCTGGCTGGCGATCTGGTTCGGCCCACTGCTTGCGATCGCGGCCGTGGCCGGCGGCGCGCATGTCTATGCCCAGGAGGCCGGCTTCTTTTCCAAAATGGCAACTGTCACGTTCGGCGGCGCCTATGCCGTGCTTGCCTATGTCGCCCAGCAGGCGGTCGAGGTGCACGGCTGGCTGCGGCCGGACGAGATGCTGACCGGTCTCGGCCTGGCCGAAACCACGCCGGGACCGCTGATCCTGGTGCTGGTCTTCGTCGGCTTTCTCGGCGGGGCGCGGCTTGCGGGGCTGGAGCCGCTGGTGGGCGGGCTCGGCGGCGCGCTGGTGACGCTATGGTTCACCTTCGTGCCCTGCTTTTTGTGGATTTTCGCCGGCGCACCCTATGTCGAAACGGTCCGCGCCGTGCGCTGGCTGGCGCGGGCGCTCGAGGCGGTGACGGCCGCCGTGGTCGGCGTCATCGCCAATCTCGCGCTGTGGTTCTCGCTGCACGTGGTGTTTGCGACCGTCGGGCAGGCGCGGTTCGGTCCGTTCGAATGGCCGGTGCCCGATCCGGCGAGTTTCGATCCCGTGGCGGCCGCGATCGCGGCGGCAGCCGCGCTGGCGCTGATCGGGCTCAAGGCCAACATGGTCGTCGTTCTGGGACTGGCCGCGCTGGCGGGCATGGCGGTCCGGCTTGCCGCCGGTTAGTGCGTTTCCAGGCGAAGTGGAAGCCGGTTCGCCGTTCGGAAACGCGTTAAGACAACAGGTTAGAGCCGGCCTGCGATCCCGTGAGAAGCAGGACGGCTCTGGCGCACGGGCTTGCTCAGTCGAACAGGCTGGAGACCGATTCCTCGCTGGCCGTGCGCGAGATCGCCTCGCCGATCAGGTCGGCGATCGTCACGACGCGGACATTGTGCGCGGCCTGGACGCCGGAGGTGGGCTGGATGGAATCGGTGATCACCAGTTCCTTGAGCCTGGAGCCGGCGATGCGGGCCACGGCCCCGCCCGAAAGCACGCCATGGGTGATGTAGGCGGTGACGCTGGTGGCGCCGTTGCCCAATAGCGCGTCGGCGGCGTTGCACAAGGTGCCGCCCGAATCGACGATGTCGTCGATCAACAGGCAGTCCTTGCCGCGCACGTCGCCGATCACGTTCATCACTTCCGATTCGCCGGGCCGTTCGCGGCGCTTGTCGACGATGGCGAGCGGCGCGTCGATGCGCTTGGCCAGCGCGCGGGCGCGCACCACGCCGCCGACATCGGGCGACACCACCATGACGTTGGCAAGGTCGTAATGGGCCTTGACGTCACGCGCCAGCACCGGCACGGCGAACAGGTTGTCGGTCGGGATATCGAAAAATCCCTGGATCTGGCCGGCATGCAGGTCGAGGGTGAGTACCCTGTCGGCGCCGGCCTGGGTGATCAGGTTGGCGACCAGCTTGGCCGAGATCGGCGTGCGGCCCGACGCGCGGCGGTCCTGCCTGGCATAGCCGAAATAGGGAATTACCGCGGTGATGCGGCGCGCCGAGGAGCGGCGGAACGCATCGATCATGATGAGCATTTCCATCAGATGATCGTTGGCCGGATAGGAGGTCGATTGCAGCGCGAAGACATCCTCGCCGCGCACGTTTTCCTGAATTTCGACGAAGATTTCCTGATCCGCGAAGCGCCTGACGCTCGCTTTTCCGAGCGGCGTGTTCAGGTACCGGGCGACGGCCTCGGCCAGCACCCGATTTGAATTGCCCGCGAAAAGTTTCATGCAGCGTCCCCGGCGGTCGGCAAGGTATGTAGGCGGCTTTTAGCGATCAGCCGCGCTATTGCAAGCGCGCACGGCAGGATTCTCGGGCTAATCCAAAGAAAGGGTTTCCATGCGCGGTGGGCCAGAGCGCAGGGCGAGGGCGGCGAGGCGCCGTCGTGAGGCACCATGTCTGGAGCCGTTCTGTCTTTTGCGGGGATCGCAGGCCGGCGCTAACCTATTGTTTTAACATTTTTTTGAATGGTGAACCGGCGTCCCCTGCGCCTTGCAACACTCTAGCCGCTTTGGCTCGAAAGCCAGCCCGACAAGTCGTCGATCGTGCGCTCGGCGATGGTTTCCATCGTTGCGGCCGGCACGGCCGACCAGGGATCGGGCGCGACCGCGCCGACCGTTTCCTGACCCTGTATGCGGTGCAGACGATTGCCGGCCGGGTCGAGCACATCCCACACGAAGATGACCATGGTTTCGCGCCCCTCGGTGATGGCTGAGAAATACCCTTTTACCAGATGGGTGGGCGGGTTGGCTCCGCCGGCGGTGATCGCCATGCCGCGCTGGCTGGCCCGCGCCGAAATGCGCTGCGCCAGCGGTGTGGCCGCCTGCACGGTCGCGCCGACCACGGGGGCGAATTGCAGCCGCACATCCGCCTGCGCCAGGTTGGCGGTTTGCGGTGGGACGGCGCCGGTTGCGCCCGGCGTGGCGACGCCGTTGGCCGTCTCCTGCGGGACGAGGGCGTTCGCCGCGCTGGCGCGCTTGTCGGTCCCGACCGAGGCGGGATCGAGCGTGGCCTCGGTGCTGTTGCAGGCGGCCAGGACGGCGCACAGAAGCAGGCAGCATCCAACGCGCGGCGTCGTCTGGCGCATCTTCCCTTGCACTCCCGTCGTTTGGCTTCTTGGCAACTCTAAAGGCTTTCACGATCCGATTGAACAGCGAAAGACGTCAGCCAAGACCCCCATTCACCGCACGATCAAGTCGAGATCGTGACGTGACAGCGAGCTGGGCGCGCCGTCGGTGGTCAGATAGGTCCGGCCCAGCGTCATCGCGGTTTCGGTGTCTGAGTCCATGATGATCATGTGGGCGAACAGCGTCATGTCGGGGGCGATCGGTTCGGGATTGGCGGCGTAGAACATCGGCCTGTCCATCCACGAGGGGGTAAAGCGCGCCCCGAGCGAATACCCGCACGCATTGAGCCTGTGGCGGGTCAGGCCATGGTTTTCCATCACCCGCGCATGCGCGTCGAACACGTCGCCGAACGTCTTGCCGGGGACCATCGCTTCCTCGACGGCGGCCATGGCGTCGCGCGCGGCCTCGAACAATTCCTGCTGGCGCTTGGAGACCTTGCCAAGCACGACCGTGCGCATCATCGCGGCGTGGTAATGATGGAAAACGCCGGCCCATTCCAGGGTCAGCTGATCGTTTTTTCTAAGCTTGCGCCGGCCGGCCTTGTAGCGGCACAAGAGCGCATCCGGTCCCGAGCCGATGACGAATTCGTTGGCGGGGTAGTCGCCGCCGCCGGCGAAGATCGCGCCCTGCATGGCGGCCAGGATCTTGCCTTCGTCGCCGCCCTGCTTGATCAGCGGCAGGGCCGCGTCGAGGGCGTCGTCGGCGAGCTGGGCGGCCTTGGTCGCCTTGACGATCTCGGCCGGGCTCTTGAACAGGCGCAGGCGGCCGACAAGGCCGGACGCGTCCGAGATCTTGCCGAATGTGCGCAATTGCTCGTCGAGCCGCCGGCCCTCGAAGGCGGTCAGGCCGTGCGTGTCGTATTCGACGCCGATCTGGCATCCCAGCAGGTCGAGGTCGTTCAACAGGTTGCGCAGATCGACGGTCGGGTCGGCGCCGTCGCGATCCGTCCACACGCGAATATCCTCGATGATCGAGGTGTGGCGGGCCTGGCGCAGATCGGCCGAACGGGTCAAAAGCACCATCTGCCCGTCGGCCTTCACCACCAGGCACTGGAAGAAGCAGAAACCGAACGTGTCGTAGCCGGTCAGCCAGTACATGCTCTCCTGTGCGAACAGCAGCATGGCGTCGAGCTTGCGATCGGCCATCTCGATCAACAGGCGGTCTTTGCGCGCGTCGAACTCCGAGCGCTCGAAATGCAATGCCATCACTTCTCCTCCAGGACGATTGCCGAGATCTGGCGGCCGTAATCGGCTTCTTGGCGATGCGTGGTGCGGCGGTAGGAGAAGAAAAGATCCTCCTCCGCATAGGTGCAGCGTATCAGCTGCGAGGCTTGTGCGCCGGTCATGCCGAGCCGGTCGAGCGTATAGGCGTTGAGGTCGAACATGGCATGATCGGGACGCGCGGACGCGGTGAAATACCGGGCGTTGGCCGGATCGGCAAGCGTGAAACGCGCGACGAATTCAGGCCCGACCTCGTAATTGGCCTGGCTGATCGCCGGCCCCAGCACGGCGACGATGCGTTCGGCGCGCGCGCCAAGCTCCTCCATCGCGGCAATCGTGGCTTCCAGCACGCCGTTCAGCGCGCCCTGCCAGCCGGCATGGGCGGCGCCGATGATGCCGGCGGCGCGGTCGGCGAAAAGCACGGGACCGCAATCGGCCGTCAGGATGCCGATGGCCAGGCCCGGCCGGGCCGTGACCACGCCGTCGGCGCGCGGCCGCTGCGTGCCGAACGGCGCGTTGGCGACGACGATATCGGGTGAATGGATTTGGTGCGGCGTGCACAGATTCGCGCCCGGCACGCCAAGCCACGCCGCCACGCGCGCGCGGTTCTCAAGTACGGTCTGCCGGTCGTCCCGCGAGCCGAGGCCGACATTGAGACCGCGGTAAAGTCCCATTGAGGCACCGCCCGCGCGGGTGAAAAAACCGTGGCGAATCCCCTCAAGCTCGTCAAGCGCCGGGGATCGCAGAGGCTCCGGCCTCAATTCGTTCAGCATCGTGCATCTTGCCATTGGTTGCCGCAGCGGCGCGGATCGTGGGGCAGGGACATGGCCAAGTCAATCCGCCGCCGGGAACGGATATACGTCCAGATGGGGCGGCAGCAGCGCCAGAACCTTGAACAGTTCCCCCATCTGATCGGTGCCGGCGAGGCGCTCGACCTGACCGGCGAGACCGTCGCGCAGGGTCGCATCGCCGGCCGCGCCCAGCCGTCCGGCCCGCTCGGCAATGCCCATGGCGCGCAGAAAGGCGCCTTGCGTCATGGTGTGGGGCGCCAGGCCGTGGGCGCGCGCGGCGGCCGCCAGCGCGGAGAAGTCGACATGGCTGGTCAGGTCGGCCGCGCCCGGCGTTTCGAAGACGTTGCAATGGTCGTGGCCGCGCACGGCCTGCAGCGTATCCCCGAGGCCCGGTTCCAGATGGCCGTAATCGAAAAACAGCGCCGCGCCGCCATGGCGCGCGATCCGGTCGGCGACGGTGTCGAGCAGGGCGGTGCGCGCCGGCGCGATCTCGAACACGGCACCGTCGGCGGCCCTGTCGGCCCCGCGCGGCAAAAGCGCTTCGTCGAGCGTGTCGACCCCGGTCGCGAAGCGAAAGGCGCCGCTCTCGTCGAGCGAGACGACGCGTTCGCGCCAGGCGTTGCCCGTCTTGACGAACTGTCGTGTCGGGATCGCGTCGAAAATCTCGTTGCCGATGAAGAACACCGGCCGGTCGGGCAAGGCTTCGACCGATCCCGGCCAGGATGCCGGCATCACGGTCGCCGCCAGCATGCGCTTTTGAATGTCGGCCAGCCGGGGGCTCGCCTCGATCAGGGCGAGGTCGCACCCGGCGGCGAACTCGGGATCGAGCTTGCCCAGCGTGCGGGCGATGTCGGCGGCGAGCGTGCCGCGACCGGGACCGATTTCGGCGATCGTCGCCGGCTGCGGTTTGCCGCTTGCATGCCAGGCCGAGTAGAGCCAGACCGCGACCAGTTCGCCGAACATCTGGCTGATCTCCGGCGCGGTGATGAAGTCGCCCTCGGCACCGAACGGGTCGCGGGTCGTGTAATAGCCGTGCTCGGGATCGAACAGGCACAGCGCCATGTAGTCGGCCACGCTGATCGGGCCGGCCTGACGGATCAGACCGGCGATTTTCTCGGCCAGCCGGTTCATGCCGTCCCGGGGTCGGGCGCCTGCGGACGCGCGCGGGCGAACATCCAAAGTCCGACCAGCACCATCGGCACGGACAAGACCATGCCCATGGTCAGCCAGCCGCCGGCGAGATAGCCGATATGGGCGTCCGGCTCGCGGAAGAATTCGACGATGATGCGTGAGGCGCCGTAGCCGGCGACGAAGGCCCCCGCGACCCGGCCCGGCGCGCGCAGCGCGCCGAAGCGGTGGGTGAGCACGCGCAGGACGAAAAACAGGATCAGCCCCTCGAGAACCGCCTCGTAGAGCTGGCTCGGATGGCGCGGCTCCGGCCCGCCATTGGGAAAGACGAAGGCCCAGGGGACGTCGCTGGTGCGGCCCCACAATTCGGAATTGATGAAATTGGTGACCCTGACCAGGCCGAGGCCGACCGGCACGCCGGCCGAAATCACGTCGAAAAGCCGCCATGTGGCGATGCCGCGCGAGCGCGCGAACAGGATCATCGCCAGCGTGGTGCCCAAAAAACCGCCGTGAAACGACATGCCGCCCTGCCACACGGCCAGGATCGCCAGCGGATCGTCGAGATAGCGGGCGAAATCGTAAAACAGAATATAGCCGATGCGCCCGCCGAGGACGACGCCGGCCGCGGCCCAGACCACGAAATCGTCGAGGTCCTCGGGCCGCATCGGCGGCCCGCCGGCGCCCCAAAGACGCTGATTGACGATAAGGCGCTTGCCGTACCACCAGGCAAACAGGATGCCGACCACGTAGCCCAGCCCGTACCAGCGGATTGCCAGCGGGCCGATCTCGATCAATATCGGATCGATCTGCGGAAAGGGCAGCGCCGCGAGGGGAAGGATCAACAGGTCTGGCACGGCACGTTCCGCTCGGGTCAAAACCCATCATTATGGGTGAGTCGGCGCGAAAATGCGGGAGCGGCCCGGCAAGGTCAAGTCGACGCATCCGCGCGCCGACGGGCCCGCCGCCCTTGCAATCGCTTCGCGGGAGGCCTAATTGCGATTTGCGCGTGTTGGGCCAGCCTTTGGGACCGGTGCGCTGAAGTTCGCAGGGTAACGCCATGAGCAACGGACCGAACCGCATTCTCGACGATTTCGCCAAGCTGCTCACCGACGCGGCCGGTGCCGCGCAGGGCGTGCGCAACGAGGTCGAAACGGCGTTCCGCGCCCAGGCCGAACGGATCCTCAACTCGATGGACGTGGTCCAGCGCGAGGAATTCGAGGCGGTGCGCGAGATGGCGATCAAGGCGCGGGCGGAAAACAAGACGCTTGCCGCGCGGCTGGCCGAGATCGAGGCCAGCTTGGCGCAGTCCGACAAGAAAACGCCCAAAAAGTCCGGCTCCGACTCCTAGGTCGGGATTTTTTTCGGGCGCTTGTCCACAGCCCCCTGTCGCGAAAAAAGCTTCACGCAGAATCCCTTACGCGGCGCGGGCCGCAGCCGGCAAAAAATCTATCCACATGCCGGTGCGGTATGCGGGAAAAAAGCGCTGGAACTCGGACTCTGCATCAATACACTGAATTTACTGCATGATTCGTATCGGGTCATGCGCCGGGGAGGGGCGTTCCGGCCGGGAGCGATGTGGCCGGTGTTTTGTAACCCGGCAGTTCGGTTTGTCGCGCGTAGGCATTTTAGGCGGCGCGCGCGGGCGCGCGTCCACAATCACAGGGAATTATTGATGAGCCTTCTGGAACTCGACCTCGCGCGAACCGCGCATCCCGTCGATGTCATCGAGCAGGTCGCGCACGCGAATGACTGGGCTTTCGAACGCGCAGGCGACGACGAGATCGCGATTTCGGTCGCCGGCAACTGGACCGACTATCACATCTCGTTTTCGTGGATGGAAGAATACGAGGCGCTGCATCTGGCCTGCGCCTTCGACATCAAGGTGACGGATGCCCGGGTGATGGAGGTCATGCGGCTGTTGGCGCTGATCAACGAGCAGATGCTGATCGGCCATTTCGACCTGTGGGAGCAGGAGGGCGCGATCATGTTCCGCCAGGCGCTTTTGCTGGCCGGCGGCGCCGAGCCGACCGCGCAGCAGGTCGAGATGCTGCTGGCGAGCGCGCTCGAGGCCTGCGAGTGCTATTTCCAGGCCTTCCAGTTCGTCGTCTGGTCCGGCGTTTCGGCGCGCGACGCGCTGTCGGGCACCCTGTTCGAGACCCAGGGCAACGCCTGAGCCCTCCGCCGCGGCGCGCATTTTTTAGAAACGGACCGTCGTCATGAGCCAGGAGCCCGAGCGCAAGCCCGAGATCGGCTTTGCCGATTTCGACAAGGTCGATATCCGTGTCGGCACGATCGTCGTCGCCGAGCCCTATCCCGAGGCCCGCAAGCCGGCCATCAAGCTGAGGATCGATTTCGGTCCCGCGATCGGCGTCAAGAAATCCTCGGCGCAGATCACCAAGCACTACCGGCCCGACGAACTGGTCGGGCGTCAGGTGATGGCGGTGGTGAATTTTCCGCCGCGCCAGATCGGGAAATTCCTGTCGGAAGTGCTGACCCTGGGCTTTCCTGACGAGGAGGGGGCCGTGGTGCTGGCGACGGTCGACAAAAACGTGCCGGACGGCGGGCGCCTGTTTTAAGACCGGTCCGTCCCTGCAATGAGCTCCGGCGTGTGCGCCTCAGTCCAAGTCGACTTTCTGCAGCGGGTCGCCGCCGTCGATGTAAAGCGTGCCGTTCGGCTTGAGCGCGGCGGCGATGCACCGGCGGGCGTGCCGGCCGGCGTCCGGATGCCGGCCGTCGAGCGCACCGACCCTGACCGCCAGGGCGATGTCGAACGGCGCCTCGCCGGATTGCAGCACGAAGGTTTCGGCCGTGACCTGGCGCAGGCTGAGCCGTCCGGCCTCGATCTCGGCCCTGCAGGTTGTGTGCGCCTGGGCGATCGCCCTGGCCGAACGGTCGATGGCGAGCACATGGCCATGCGGGCCGATGCGTTCGGCGATCGCCCGCGCTACCGTGCCGGGCCCGCAGCCGATTTCCAGTACGCGCAGTCCCGGCCGCAGCGGCAGCGCCTCGACGATCGCGGCGAGCCGGGGTGACAACCTGTTCGCCATGGGCCTTCTCCCGGATATCTGTCCCGACCGGCCCTACGCTCGGCCCATCAGCCCGGCCAGTTCCTCCAGCCCGGCGAGGATCGCCCGGCGCCGCTTTTCGGGCAGGGCGGCAAAGCGGGTGACGAAGTCGACGCCGAAAAAGCCCGGCGTGTTGGTGACCATGTCGCGGCCCTTTTCGGTCAGCCTTGTATAGACGATGCGCCGGTCGGTGGTCGAGCGGTATCGCTCGACGATCGCGCGGCTTTCCAGATTGTCGAGGATGGTGACGACTGTCGCCGGGCTGAGATCGGCGTAGTGGGAAAGCGCGTTGGTGGTCACTTCGCCCAGTTCGGCCACCCCCATCAGGACCACGAGTTGCGGTGTCGTCAGCCCGCTGGCGCGGGCCAGCGCGCGCGACTGCAGATCGGTCGCGCGCACGACCCGACGGATCGATTTCATCAGGCCGCGCAATTCCCCGGTCGGGAACGTTTCGTCGCGTCGCGCGTTGAGTGTTTGATGTTCGTCCATCGGCAGCCGGCAATCATTTGACTTCTAATCATTTGAACTATAATAAACCGGCCACGAAAGCAATGGTACCCCTTTAAGACACTGGAGGTTTGAACGCGCGCCTATGTGCGGCATTTGTGGTGAAATCAGATTCGACAGGGCGGAGCCTTCCGCCATAGCAATTTCAAGAATGGCCGACGCGCTGGCGCCCCGCGGCCCGGACGGTTCGGGTATCGTCATCCATGGCAATGCCGGTTTCGGCCATCGCCGGCTCAAGATCATCGATCTGTCCGAGCGCGCGCGCCAGCCGATGAGCGATCCGGAACTCGGTCTGACCATCGCCTTCAACGGCTGTATCTACAATTATCCCGAACTGCGCGCCGAACTGGAGGAAAAGGGCTACCGCTTCTTTTCAACCGGCGACACCGAAGTGATCCTGAAGGCCTGGCATGCCTGGGGCGAGCGTTGCGTCGAGCGGTTTCACGGCATGTTCGCCTTCGTGCTTCAGGAGCGCGAGACGGGCCGCATCGTCATGGCGCGCGACCGGTTCGGCATCAAGCCGCTCTATCTGGCCGAAAACGCGGAGCGGCTGCGCTTTGCCTCGTCGCTGCCGGCATTGCTGGCGGCAGGCGACGTCGACACCGGCATCGACGCGGCGGCCCTGCACAATTACATGTCGTTTCATGCCGTGGTGCCGCCGCCGCGCACCATTCTTGCCGGCGTGCGCAAGCTGCCGCCGGCGATGATCCGTGTCATCGAAGCCGACGGCAGCAGCCGTCAGAGCATCTATTGGGACCCGCCCTTCGGTCGCGACCCGGCCGATAGCGGCGTGTCGTCGGAGGAATGGCGCGACCGGGTGCTCGAGGCGCTCAGGCTCGCCGTCAAGCGGCGTATGGTGGCCGACGTTCCCGTTGGCGTGCTGCTGTCGGGGGGCGTCGATTCCAGCCTGATCGTCGGCCTGCTCGCCGAGGCCGGCCAGACCGGACTGATGAGCTTTTCGGTCGGTTTCGAGGAGGCGAACGGCGAAAAGGGCGACGAATTCGTCTATTCCGACCTGATCGCCAAGACTTTTGGCACCGACCACCACAAGATCTTCGTGCCGTCCGACAATCTCATGGATGCGTTGCCCGGCACGATCGCGGCCATGTCGGAGCCGATGGTGTCCTACGACAATGTCGGCTTCTACCTGCTCAGCCAGGAGGTCTCCAAGCATATCAAGGTGGTGCAGTCGGGCCAGGGCGCGGACGAGATTTTTGCCGGTTATCACTGGTATCCGCCGCTGATGAACTCCAACGACGTGGTCGGCGACTATGCCAGGGTGTTCTTCGACCGCACGCATGAAGAGCTGAAGACGCAGCTCGGCGCGGACTGGATCGACGGCGTCGACCCGAGCCGCGAACTGGTCGAGGCCCACCTGATGCGTCCGGGCGCCGACACGCCGGTCGACCGCGCACTCAGGCTCGATTCGACGGTCATGCTGGTTGACGATCCGGTCAAGCGGGTCGACAATATGACCATGGCTTGGGGGCTAGAGGCGCGTGTGCCGTTCCTCGACCACGAACTGGTGGAGCTTGCCGCGCGCATTCCGCCGGAGGAAAAGGTCCGCGACGGCGGCAAAGGGGTGCTCAAGGACGTCGCCCGACAGATTGTGCCGAGCGAGGTGATCGACCGCAAGAAGGGCTATTTCCCCGTTCCCCAGCTCAAATATGTCGATGGCCCCTATCTGGACATGGTGCGCGACGCACTGACCTCGCAGGCGGCGCGCGAGCGCGGCCTGTTTCGCAAGGACTATCTCGAGACGCTGTTTGCCGCGCCGTCGGATCACATCACGCCGCTGCGCGGATCCGAGCTGTGGCAGGCGGGTCTGCTCGAGATGTGGCTGCAGACGCATGGGATCTAGTCCAATGGCCAAGGATCGCGGCGCGGAGTCCAAACCCCACTCCATCCGTGCGGACAAGGCGCTGGGTCACAGGCTCAAGCGCCTGCGCGCCGATTCACTGAAACCGCCGATCACGCACGGCGAGGGCGATCACGATCCCATGCGCGAGGCGGTGGCGCTCGATTGCGGCTGGGGGCGGCTTTTGTTCGCGCAGACCTTCCCCGACAATGAAAGCATCATTGCCGCGCTGGAGGAGGAGGGCGACAAGCGCCGCGACATCGCCTTCTACATCCGCGACCCGCACGTGGTTCTGGCGCTCGCGCCGCAGGAGACTTTTCTCGATCCCTCGCACACCTACCGGCTCGATCTGTCGACCTACCGGCCGAGCCGGCGCAAGCCGCGCAGCTTTTTCGTGCGCCGGCTTTCCTCGCGTGATGATGCCGAGGCCGTCAACTCGATCTATGCCGCGCGCGGCATGGTCACGGTCGATCCGGATTTCTTCTGGGCACAGCGCGACAGCCGCTCGATCACCTATTTCGTGGCCGAGGAAGAGGCAACCGGCGAGGTGATCGGCACGGTGACCGGCATCGACCATCAGCGGCTTTTCGGCGATCCCGAACGGGGGTCGTCGCTGTGGTGCCTGGCCGTCCATCCCCAGTCGCGCCATCCCGGCATCGGCGAGATGCTGGTGCGCCGGCTGGCCGAGCATTTCCAGGCCCGCGGCGCCGCCTTCCTGGACCTGTCGGTGATCCACGACAACGAACAGGCGATCGCGCTTTACGAAAAGCTCGGTTTTCGCCGCATTCCGATCTTTGCCGTCAAGCGCAAGAACTCCATCAACGAAAAACTGTTCGCCACGCCGATCCAGGAGCACGACGCACTCAATCCTTATGCGCGCATCATCGTCGACGAAGCCCGCCGGCGCGGCATCAAGGTCGAGGTGACGGATGCGGAGGGCGGCTTTTTCCGGCTGACCTACGGCGGGCGCTCCGTTCATTGCCGCGAGAGCCTGTCGGAAATGACTTCGGGCGTAGCGGTGTCGATCTGCGACGACAAGGCGGTGACCCGCCGCGTGGTCGCGCGCGCCGGACTTGCCGTGCCCGAACAGATCGAGGCCGACGAGGATGCCGACAGTGTGGCCGCGTTCCTGAAGCGCCACGCCAGCGTGGTGGTTAAGCCGGCGCGCGGCGAACAGGGGCGCGGGGTTGCGGTTGGGCTCCAGACCATGGACGAGGTCGTCAAGGCGGTCGCCGAGGCCAGAAGCGTGTCGGACCGGGTTCTGATCGAATCCTGTTTCGAGGGCGAGGATCTGCGCCTGGTGGTGATCGACGGCAAGCTGGTCGCCGCCGCCGTGCGCCGCCCGCCGCTGGTCGTGGGCGATGGCGAGCACGACGTGCGCACGCTGATCGGACACCAGTCGCGCCGCCGCGCCGCCGCCACCGGCGGCGAAAGCACGATCCCGATCGACGACGAAACCGTGCGCTGTCTCGCCGCCCAGTCGATCGCGCTCGACCAGGTGCTTGCGGCCGGTCGCGAGATCGTGGTGCGCAAGACTGCCAATCTGCACACCGGCGGCTCGATTCACGACGTCACGGGGATCGTGCATCCGCGCCTGGTCGAGGCCGGCTGCGCGGCCGCCAGGGCAATTCGCATCCCAGTCGTGGGAATCGATCTGATGGTGAAGTCGCCGACAGAACCCGACTATGTCTTCATCGAGGCCAATGAGAGGCCGGGCCTGGCCAATCATGAACCGCAGCCGACGGCCGAGCGCTTCATCGACCTTCTGTTTCCGCACGCGCGTATGCCTTGGGCGGAGATTTCGGGCTCCGAAGGGGCGGAGGTGGCCCCGTGAGCGGGATTGCGATCGATACGACCTATCTTGTCGAGCAGCTCAAGGCGCTTCTGGCGATCGACAGCCCGACCGGCTTCACCGACACGGTCGTGCGCCATTGCACCGAGGAGCTGGAGCGGCTGGGCCTGAGGCCGGAACTGACGCGGCGCGGGGCGATCCGGGCGGTACGCCAGGGCAGTCGGCGCGACGGTGCGCGCTCGGTCGTGGCCCATCTCGACACGCTCGGCGCCCAGGTGAAGCTGGTCAAGCCGAACGGACGGCTCGATCTCGTGCCGATCGGCAACTGGTCGGCGCGTTTCGCCGAGGGCGCGCGCGCCAACATCTACTCCGAAGAGCGATATTTCCGCGGCGGAATCCTGCCGCTCAAGGCGTCCGGCCACACCTATAATGACGAAATCGACACCCAGCCGGTCGGCTGGACCAATCTGGAACTGAGGGTCGACGAGCGCACGACCTCGTATGAGGAGACCCGAGCGCTGGGGATCGATGTCGGCGACATCGTCGCCATCGACCCGCAGCCGGAGTTCCTCGACAGCGGCTTCATCGTCTCGCGTCATCTCGACGACAAGGCCGGCGCGGCGATCACGCTGGCCACGATCGAGGCGCTGGAACGCACTGGCGCGCGCACGCCGGTCGACATCCATTTCCTGTTCACGATCGCCGAGGAAGTCGGCACCGGCGCCACGGCGATCGTCGCGCCGGAGGTCGCCTCGATGGTGACGGTCGACAACGGCACCAGCGCGCCCGGGCAGAATTCGTCGGAATTCGGCGTCACCGTCGCCATGGCCGACCAGACCGGACCGTTCGATTATCATCTGACCAAAAAGCTGGTCGAGCTGTGCCGGGAGAACGAGATCGACTTCCAGAAGGACGTGTTCCGTTTCTACCGTTCCGATTCGGCGTCGGCGGTCGAGGCCGGGCACGACGTGCGCACCGCGCTCGTCGCCTTCGGCGTCGATGCCTCGCATGGTTACGAGCGTATCCACGAACACGCGCTGCATTCGATCGCGCGACTGTTGACGGCCTATGTCACAAGCCCGCTGGAGATCCAGCGCGACGTGGAGGAAATTTCCGACATGGAAGGCTTTACCGAACAGCCGACTGCCGACCGGGAAGACTGACGCCGGGCGGCGGTGCCCGCTCAGTCGGTGGTGACGGTGTAGTCGGGCGTTCCGCTCCACAGCAGTTTCCAGCGCGCGCCGGGGCGCACGTTCTGCACGCAATGCGGCTCGAAGGCGACCAGGCAGGTGCCGCCCGGCCGTCGGGCCGAAGGATAGATCAGCCCGCGCGCGCCGTTGGCGCGCAGTTCGCCGGCGAGGGCCTGTCCGGCGGGATAGCCGACGGCCGGATCGGGGTCGAGGCAGGCGAGGCCGCCACCAACGCCGCGCAGGTCGTGATAATCGCCGATGAAGCCGGCCAGCAGCGCCTGGTAGACGCCTTCGTCGTGATAGCGGCCGATACGGGCGAGTTCGCGGGTGCGATGATAACCGATCTCGGCCAGTGCGGTCAGATCCTCGAACGCGGCGTACCAGGCGCCGCGCGCGCCGTCATTGAAGCGGTTTCCCTCCGGCCTTGAGTAGGCGAAGGCGGCGTTGACATGGGTGTGCCCCCAGGCGCGATACAGCAATTCGCGCGCGTCGAGCCCGCCGACAGTGCCGCGTTCGGCGCGCAGCCGCCGGCTGGTCAGTCCCTCGATCTCGGCCAGCAGCGCCAGTTCTTCGTCCGTGTCGACGAGCGGGCGCAGCACCGGCGGTTTGAAATAGGCCGTCGAGATCAGCCGCACCGTCGCCGGTTCCGCGATCGCCGTGATGGAAAGGGTCAAGCGCCGCCCCTCAGCGCATCGACATGGTCGCGTGTCTGCAGGATCGCCGGCAGGCCGCCCGCCATCATTACGTCGACCGGCCGGCGCCCGCCGAAGGCGGGACCGGAATTGGCGAGCCGGACCCACTCGTCGGCGAGCGGGTCGCTGAAATAAAGATGCAAGCCCTTGTAAAGACCGATCAGCCCGCTCGCCCGCAGCAATTGATCCTGCGACAGCCGGCCGCTCCACGATCCGGTCTTCACCCGCGCCCAGGTGCGGGCCGAAACGTCGAGCAGGCCGGCGGCCTCTTCATTGCGCAACTGCCAGGCTTCGGCAATGCGCGCACAGGCCTTGGCCGCGACCGCTGCCCGGTCGACCGGCGCGGCGCCTTGTGGGGCGCGCGGCAGGTTCGGAGCGTTCGATGTCGGTCTTGTCTTTGCCATTTGGCGTTCAATATAATGCCATTTGGCGTAATTTTCAATTCCAGCGCCTATGGGCCTTGGATCAGGCCGGAACGCGCACGACGCAGCGCAGGCCGCCGAGCGGGCTGTCGTTGAGTGTAATGTCGCCACCATGGCTGCGGGCGATGTCGCGGGCGATCGAGAGCCCGAGCCCGGTGCCGCCGGCATCCTGGTTGCGCGCCTCGTCGAGGCGCACGAAGGGACGGAAGACGTGTTCGCGTTCCTCCGCCGGGATGCCCGGGCCGTCGTCGTCCACGGTGACGATCAGCGAGCCGGGACCGTGAATCGCGGTGATATGGACGGATTTGGCGTAGCGGAAGGAATTGCCGACGAGGTTGGTCACGAGCCGGGAGAAGGCGGTCGGCCGGACATGTACCTCCGGATCGCCCGACAATTGCACCGTCAGCGTCCGGCCGCGCAATTTGGCCTCGTCTGCCAGCTTGGCAAACAGCGTTTCCAGATTGATGCGGCCGGTGTCTTCCAGCGCCTCGCCGCGCGCGAAGGACAGGTAGCCTTCCAGCATGGACTGCATGTCCTCGATGTCGTTGTCGAGCGCGGCCACGTCGGTCTTGCCGCCCGACACGGCCAGTTGCAGGCGGAAGCGGGTCAGGATGGTGCGCAGGTCGTGGCTGACGCCGGTCAGCATGGCGGTACGCTGCTCGATCTGGCGTTCGATGCGTTCGCGCATCTGCAGGAAGGCGAGCCCGGCGCGGCGTACTTCCTCGGCTCCGCGCGGGCGGAAATCCTCCGGCGTCGGCCGTCCCTTGCCGAAACTCTCGGCCGCCTCGGCCAGTTGCTGGATCGGTCTTATCTGGTTGCGCAGGAACAAGACCGCGATGATGATCAGCACCAGTGATGTGCCGACCATCCACAACAGGAAAATATGCGTGTTGGAGGCGTAGGCCTGGCTGCGCCGGGCAAACACCCGCAAGACCTGCTCATCGAGCTGGATGCGGATTTCCACGACGTTGGAATTGCCGACCGTGTCGATCCAGAACGGCCGGTTGATCTGGCTGGTGATCTCGGCGCTCAAAATCTGGTCGAGGATGGAAAAGAACGGTTTCGGCCCCGGCGCCGGCAGCGGGTCGGGCGGCATGATGTCGACCCTAAGCGACAGCCGCTCCTGGGCGATGCGCACCGCGTTCTGTTTGCCGCGTTCGTCGGGATAGGTCTCGATCAGGTCGATGATGGCGGCGATGTCGCGCGTCACCGCCGTGGACAGGCGCTGGGTCACCGTCTGCCAGTGCCGCTCCATGAACACGAACGCCACCACCGATTGCAGCAGGATCATCGGCGCGATCACGATGATCAGCGAGCGCGCGTAGAGCCGCTTGGGCATGCGGCGCGAAACCTTGCGCCAGAACCGCCGCCAGATATTGGGAACCGGGCTGACGGCGCGCGCCAGCCGCCGGCCCAGGCCGGGCTGCTCGGTCGCGGAAGTTCCGTTCGTGGTTGCCATCAGGAGCGCCCGTGGAATGCTGCCGTTTCGCCCGCGGCACAGCGCGGGCAGGCGCAGTCTATTCCACGCTCAGCCTGTAACCAACACCACGCACCGTCTGAAGCCAGACCGGATTGGCCGGATCGCGCTCGATCTTGCGGCGCAGGCGGTTGATCTGGACGTCGATCGTGCGTTCGCCGACCTCGGTATCGCCGCTGACCAGTTCGTGGCGCGGTATGGTCTCGCCAGGCCGTTCGGCGAAGATCGCCAGGATTTCCTGCTCGCGATCGGTGAGCTTGATGCCTTCGCCGGCCTTCTTCAGCTCCCGGCGGGTGATCTGGAACGTGTAGGGGCCGAACACGATCTGCTCGACCTTCGGCGATTGCGGCGGGCCGCCGCGGCGCAGAATGTTGTTGATGCGCAGGATCAGCTCGCGCGGATCGAACGGTTTGGGCAGATAGTCGTCGGCGCCGGCTTCCAGGCCGGTGATGCGGTTGTCGGTCTCCGACAGCGCGGTCAGCATCAGGATGGGGACATCGCGGCTCTTGCGGAGCGCCTTGGTCAGGTCGACGCCGCTTTCGCCGGGCATCATCACATCGAGCACGATCAGGTCGAAATCCAGCCCGGCAAGATGGCGCCGCGCCGCGTCGGCCGTCTCGGCCACGGTGACGCGATACCCGTTGGTGGTCAGGAACTGGCTGAGCAGCGTGCGGATGCGGGTGTCGTCGTCGACCACCAGGAGATGCGGCGCGTCGTCGGCGGGAACGATCATTTCGTCAGCCATCGTCGGATCCCAAAATTCCAGGCCTGCCCGGCAGATTGTCGATTTGAGCGCGCAGATCCGGGTTCACCATCGCCTTGAGGAAACGTTCAACCGTTTCGCGCTTGTCGCGACCCGTCTCCTTCAACGCCGCATCGATGCGACGAGACTGTGGCCGCGCGAGGGCAAGGGCAAGCGCGCGGCCACGCTGCGTGGGGTAGAGCTCGCGCTGGCGCCGGTCCCGGGGGCCGGGAAGCTGGACGATATGACCGGTGTCGATCAACTGCTTGAGCACGCGCGCAAGGCTCTGCTTGGTGATTTTCAGCACATCGAGCAATTCGGCCACCGTCAGCCCCGGCATGCGGTTGACGAAATGCAGCACGCGGTGATGCGCGCGCCCGAACCCGTCGGCGGCGAGTATCTGGTCGGGATCCGAGGTGAAGTCGCGATAGGCGAAGAAAAACAGTTCGATAATATCCAGATCGATCCCGTCGGCGCGCGACAGCGCTGTCCGGATCGGTGCGGGATCGTGTTCGTCCTTGCCTGACATCATGGTTCCGTTGGTAAAAAATATGTCAGCCTTGTTGACATATATCGGGCCGACTGGTAATTTTTGACAAGCTTTTCGGCAGATTGCGAACGAAAAGGCAAGGCGTTTCCCGGTGCGGGATGTTTCCTTCCCTTTGCATTTCGCGGCATGATTGGCGACAGTTTCGATCCAACACGAGAACCGGTGTGAAGCTCCGGTCCGTTGTCACACATGCGGCGATGGTCCGCAGGAGGTAAAGATGGCATCCGTTCCATTCGATCAGCTTGACGGTCACATCTGGATGAACGGTGAATTCGTGGCGTGGGGCGATGCCAAGGTTCATGTGCTGACGCATGGGCTTCATTACGCCAGCGCGGTGTTCGAAGGCGAGCGCGCCTATGGCGGCGAGATTTTCAAACTGACCGAACATACCGAACGGTTGCACGAATCGGCGCGCATTCTCGGCTTCACCATACCCTGGTCGGTCGCGGAGATCGACGAGGCCTGTCGCGAACTGCTCAAAATGCAGGGTCTCAGCGACGCCTATGTCAGGCCGATCGCCTGGCGCGGCAGCGAGCAGATGGGCGTTTCGGCCCAGAACAACCGCATCAACTGCGCCGTCGCCATCTGGCAGTGGCCGAGCTATTTCGATCCCGAGCAGAAGCTGAAAGGCATCCGCCTCGACATCGCCGAGTATCGCCGGCCCGACCCGCGCACCGCGCCCTGCAAATCCAAGGCGGCCGGTCTCTACATGATCTGCACGCTGTCCAAGCATGCGGCCGAGGCCAAGGGTTATGCCGACGCATTGATGTTCGACTGGCGCGGCCATGTCGCCGAGGCGACCGGCGCCAATGTGTTCTTCGTCAAGGATGGCGTCATTCACACGCCGAACCCGGATTGCTTCCTCGACGGCATCACCCGTCGCACGGTGATCGAACTGGCGCGTCGCCGCGGCTACCAGATCGTGGAGCGCACGATCCTGCCGGAAGAGATGGACGGGTTCGAGGAATGTTTCCTGACCGGGACGGCGGCCGAAGTGACGCCGGTTTCGGAAATCGGCCCCTACCGTTTCCAGCCCGGCGAAATCTCCCGCAATCTGATGGCCGATTACGCGGCCGAGGTTCATCCCAAAAGCGCGGTTGCCGCGGCGGAATAGATCCCGGTCATTCATGATCGTGGCGGAGGGGGCGCGGCCGCCATTTGTGAAAATGCGCGACGTCGTGCCATGATAGGTTTGACTCCGGGTCGTATTGCCTCTTCGATGGCCAGGCCGGCAGCGAGACCGGCTTGGCCATAGAGGTAGACGGCATGGAAGCGTTACTCCCTATCATCGTTCAGCTGGTAACCGGCGCAATCGGCGGACACGCCGTTTCGGGCGCGCTCAAGCAGCAGGCGGTCAGCGCGATCCTGCGCACCGTCATCGGCGCGATCGGCGGTGTCGGCGGCGGGACGGTGCTCGGCTCGCTGCTCGGCGATCCGGCGACCGCCGGCGCGCTTGGCGGCATGCTGGGCGATGCGGTCGGCGGCGTTGCCGGCGGCGGCATTCTGACCGGCATTGTCGGCGCGGTGATGCAGTCGATGAAAAAGAGCTGAGCCAGCCTCTCTGGCCGGTGGACGAGGGCGGTCGCGCAGGCCGCCCTTTTTCGTTCGCCGTGCATGGTCCTCGCTTCCCGGGACGGGTGGACGCACCGGCGGCCGGCCTTTATGGGGAGGGGCGACCAACGAGGAAAGCGCCATGGGACAGCTCAACGCCGGCATCATTCCAGTCACGCCGTTCCAGCAGAACTGCACGATCCTGTTCGATACCGATACCAAGCACGGCGTGGTTGTCGATCCGGGCGGCGAGGTCGAACGCATCCGCGCGGCGATCGAGGAGAATGGGTTGTCGATCGAGGCGATCTGGCTGACGCATGGCCATATCGACCATGCCGGCGGCGCGATGGACCTGAAGGAGGCGCTCGGCGTCGACATTCTTGGTCCGCACGAGGCGGACCGGCAGATGCTGCTCAATCTCGAGGAACAGGCAAAAATGTTCGGCCTTGCCGATCCGGTGCGCAATTGCGTGCCGGACCGGTTTCTGGCCGAGGGCGAAACGGTGCGTTTTGGGTCGCACGAATTCGAGATCCTGCATTGTCCCGGCCACGCGCCGGGCCATGTCGTGTTCTTCAACCGCGCGGCCCAGTTCGCCCATGTTGGCGACGTCTTGTTCAACGGCTCCATCGGCCGCACCGATCTGCCGGGCGGCGACCACGAGACGCTGATCCGCTCGATCAAGGACAAGCTGCTGCCGCTCGGCGATGAGGTCGGCTTCATTTGCGGCCACGGGCCGGGCGGGCGCTTCGGCGACGAACGGCGCGGCAATCCGTTCCTGGTGTAGGTGCCGCGAAAAGGAAAACCCCGCCCGCGAAGCGGACGGGGCAGCGCGCGTCATGCCTGGAGGTCAGTCGGCAACGCAGAAATGGTCCCGGCCGTCATAGCCGCGATAGGTGCCGGTGCTGACGCTGAAGGAGCGATAGCGCTGCTGGCAATAGCGCATCCATTCGCGCGTCCAGGGCTGATAGCCGCCGCCGGCATAGGGATCGGCATCGACCACGCGCCGACGATACTGGCGCGGCGCCGGGGGAAACTCGTCGAAGCCGGTATCGGCATAGTCGTCGACATAGTCCGCTCCCCGATCCGCGCTGCTGACGGCGCCGACCACCAGGCCGCCGACGATCAGGCCGAGAATGCCGGCGGCGAGCAGGTCGTCGCGGGTGTTCTCGCGATGGTTGACCTGGGGATGGCGCGGACGGTGTTCGCGCCAGCGCTGTCCCGCGCTGGCTTCCAGCACCGGCACCAGCGTGGTCGCGGCGACCGCGGTGGCGAGAAGCAGGGGTCTGAATAAACGGTTCATCAAGCTCTCCATGAAAGCGCCGGCGCGGCAGGCGGGCCGGAATTGGCGCTGTTTTAGGAAAGCGCGGCTGAACGCCGGCTGAACGGGGCGTTCAGCGACATGACGGTTTCCAAACAAGGGGCTGGATATCGACGCGATCACACGGCGTGGAACGCCGCGCACGCTTGGCCTGCCGGGGAGCGGCCGCGATCCGAAGCGCGAGACTGAGCCGCTGGACAATCCGTGCGCCGGGGCGAACCGGCGGAGCCGCCGCAGGCTGTTTGCCGGCGCGGATGAGGACCGGTTGCGCGGCCGGGTTTTGGCGCGGGACCGGCGGCCCCGCGACGCGAAAGCGTGACTATGGTCTCAGGCGAGCATCAGATTGACCGCCTTGGGACCCTTGCCGCGTCGGTCGGGTTCGGTATCGAAGGTGACCTTTTGTCCGTCTTCGAGACCGGTCAGACCGGATGCCTGAACCGCCGAGATGTGGACGAAAATATCCTTGGCGCCGTCGTCGGGCGTTATGAAGCCATACCCCTTGGCATGGTTGAAGAACTTGACGGTTCCGGTCATCTGACCCATCGGAATCTCCTTTCTCCCGTCAGTTTGCTCGGTTTGCGGGCATGCCGCATGTCATCGGTCGTTCACTGGGGGAGAAGAAACAGTCGGATCGACGCCGGGGCGGTGCCAGGGGCCCTCTCGTTTCGCGATCCACCCGGGCGCCGCGGGGGCAGTCCAAAGCCGGGGCATGCCATTCCAGTCTCCGGGCCGGCAAATGCCCGAATGCGGAATTTGTCCCCTATTTTTCGGTTTCCGGCAAGCGTGGATTTGCCGGTCGGCCTCAGTCGCCGATCGCCGGTTCTCCCGAGCGGCGGATGATGCGGATGCGGCAATCCTGGCCGACATGGCGATGATAGATGCGGCCTGCGCCCGGAACGCGGTGAAACCGCGCATCGCGGTGGCAGTCGACTGGCTTGCCGCGCTGGGCCGTCTCGTCGGCAACCGGCCGGCAGTCGCGCCGGCGGTGATGATAGCGCAGCGTCTTGCCGAATTCCGGCACGAAATGGCGGCGCGTGTCCTGGTGGCAGCCGCCGGCCGGGATCACGGCAGCCGTGCCGGGCGGCGTCGACGGTGGCGCGGCTGGCACCGGAACGGCCGCGGCGCCGGAGATTGCGGCCATGTTGAGAGCCCCGCAAAGAAACAGGCATGCGATGGTGGAACGAAGCGTCAAGGTCCGGCTCCCGGTCTGGTGTGTTACGGGTCTATCTGGGGCCTGGAAGGGCGCCGATCCAAGCGGCTTTTCTGAAAACGGGATTTTTGCCTAACCAAAGGTGAAGCCGGCCGCGAAGCCGCCGTCCGCGCGCAATGAGCGGCGCGCCAGGCGCGCCGTGCCGGCCGCCGATGCGGTTTCCGGTGCCGTTGGGTTACCGTGGGGTACAAACTGTGATCGTACCTGCCGATCCATGTCCGCATTTCATGCGTTAGATTTAAAGGTTGGCCGAGAAACCATTGTCGATGGAGCCGGCCCGACAGGAGGCCAAGGAGATGACCCGCCCCACGCAGTCCCCCCGCCGCAAGCCCGTCCCGGCGCCGCCGCGCCCGCAGGAGGCGCGTGAAGCGATCCGACAGGTGGTGGAGGCTGTGTGCAGCGAGCTTGGCGTGTCGGCGCGGCAGCGCGCGCGTCGCGCCGCGATCGAGCAGAGGATCATCGTCGCCTACGATCACGGTCCGCGCCAGCCGCTCGATCTCGTCCGCGCCGGGCTGGAGGGCTGAGCCCGCAGCGCTATGATTTGCCCTTGTGTCGTCCTGCGTCTCGCGGAACCGCGGCCGGCTCCGCCTTATTGTGCTGACACGTTCTTGAACGGCGAACCGGCTTCCACCTTGCCTTGCAGCCGCTAACTCCCCGGGCGGCCGCTCTTTTTCGGACGCCGCGCGCGGCGTTCGTCGGCCGGGTCCTCGTAGGAGCCGGCGCCGGCGCGGTAACGCTTGACCGGCTTGGCCTCCTCGGGCGGCGCCGGCGGCTCGCCGCCGAGCGGTTTTTCGGTGCGTCCGACCGTCATCTCGTCGAGCGTGTTCTTGCGGAACAGGGATTTGTCCCCGCCCGCCCGCTCTTCGCCCGGCGTGCCGTAATCGGCGCCGTGCGCCTGGCGGTGCGACTGTTTTTTGAACAGCGAGCGCGGCACCGAACCGGCCGGGGTGGCGTGATCGCCGGAACCGCCCATGTCGTCGAGAGTCGGCTTGGAAAACAGGCTGTCGCCGCCTGCCGCCGCGCCCGTGCCGCCGCGCGGTATCGCCGCTGCGCCCCTGGCCTTGTCGCGCCGGCTCTTTTTGGTGTTCTCCACGCCGGTGTCGCGGGCCATCGGGTCGTCCATAACGGCCAGCTCGGTCTCCTGCAGGCGCCTGACCTCGTCGCGCAGGCGCGCGGCCTCCTCGAAATCGAGATCGGCGGCGGCGTCGCGCATCTTCTTTTCCAGATGCTCGATATGCGATTTGAGATTGTGGCCGACCAGCGCGCCTTCCTCGGTGTGGCTGGAAATGTCGGCGCGCACGTGGTCGCGCTCGTAGACCGAATCGAGAATGTCGGCGATGCGCGACTTCACGCTTTCCGGGGTGATGCCGTTCTCGGCGTTCCAGGCGAGCTGCTTTTCGCGCCGGCGCGCCGTCTCGGCCATGGCGCGCTCCATCGAGCCGGTCACCGTGTCTGCGTAAAGAATGACGCGGCCGTCGACATTGCGCGCCGCGCGGCCGATGGTCTGCACCAGCGAGGTCTCGGAGCGCAGGAACCCTTCCTTGTCGGCGTCGAGAATGGCCACGAAGCCGCATTCGGGAATATCGAGCCCCTCACGCAACAGGTTGATGCCGACCAGCACGTCGAAAGCCCCCAGCCGCAGGTCGCGCAGGATCTCGATGCGCTCCAGCGTATCGATGTCGGAATGCATGTAGCGCACCCGAATGCCCTGCTCGTGCAGATATTCGGTCAGGTCCTCGGCCATGCGCTTGGTGAGCACGGTGCACAGGGTGCGATAGCCCCGGCGCGTCGTGTCGCGGATTTCTCCCAGCACGTCGTCGACCTGGTCCTTGGCCGGGCGCACCTCGACCGGCGGGTCGATGAGCCCGGTCGGGCGGATCACCTGCTCGGCGAACACGCCGCCGGACTGCTCCATCTCCCAGCCGCCGGGCGTCGCCGACACCGCGACGGTTAGCGGCCGCATGGCGTCCCATTCCTCGAAACGCAGCGGCCGGTTGTCCATGCATGACGGCAGGCGGAAACCGTATTCGGCCAGCGTCGCCTTGCGGCGGAAGTCGCCGCGATACATGCCGCCGATCTGCGGGATCGTCACGTGGCTCTCGTCGACGAACACCAGTGCGTCGTCGGGCACGTATTCGAACAGCGTCGGCGGCGGCTCGCCCGGCGCGCGGCCGGTCAGGTAACGCGAATAGTTCTCGATGCCGGCGCACGAGCCGGTCGCGTCCAGCATTTCCAGGTCGAAGCGGGTGCGCTGCTCGAGCCGCTGCGCTTCCAGCAGCCGGCCGGCCTTTTCCAGCTCGTCGAGGCGGTGGGCGAGCTCTTGCTTGATCGACCGCGTCGCCTGGTTGAGCGTCGGCCGCGGCGTCACATAGTGCGAATTGGCGTAGATCTTCACCGATTTCATGTCGCCGGTCTTGTGGCCGGTCAGGGGATCGAATTCGGTGATCGTCTCGATCTCGTCGCCGAACAGGGAGATGCGCCAGGCGCGGTCCTCAAGGTGGGCCGGGAAGATCTCGATCGTGTCGCCGCGCACCCGGAACGAGCCGCGCACGAAATTGATGTCCTGGCGCTTATATTGCTGGGCGACGAGGTCGGCGAGTAGCTGGCGCTGGTCGAGCCGGTCGCCGACCTGCATCTGGAAGGTCATCGCCGTATAGGTCTCGACGGAGCCGATACCGTAGATGCACGACACCGAGGCGACGATGATGACGTCGTCGCGCTCCAGCAGAGAACGCGTCGCGGAGTGCCGCATGCGGTCGATCTGCTCGTTGATCGAGGATTCCTTCTCGATATAGGTGTCGGTGCGCGGGACGTAGGCCTCGGGCTGGTAATAATCGTAGTAGGAAACGAAATATTCGACGGCGTTGTCGGGAAAAAACTGCTTGAACTCGCCGTAGAGCTGGGCGGCGAGCGTCTTGTTCGGCGCCAGGATCAGCGCCGGACGCTGCGTCGCCTCGATCACCTTGGCCATGGTGAAGGTCTTGCCCGAGCCGGTGACGCCGAGCAGAACCTGGGTGCGCTCGCCGGTATCGACACCCTCCACCAGGTCGCGGATGGCGGTCGGCTGGTCGCCGGAGGGCTGGTACTCCGTCACCATGCGGATCGGAACGCCGCCTTCCGACTTCTCCGGCCGTTCGGGCCGGTGCGGCGTCCACAGCTTGCCGTTCTTGTGCAGCGGATTGCCGCTTTCGATCAGCTTCGACAGCGCCTCCACCGTGGCGGTGACGCTGGAACTGGCAAGCGCGCCAGCGTCCTCGAGCGAGATGTCGAGGCCGGCGACCGGGTTCATGCCGGCGGCCGCGCGGTCCTTGGCAGAGGCCGCGCCGCCCATCGAGGTGCCGCGCGCCGTCTTGGTCGGGGCGGCGGAGCGTTCGGGCACTTTTTTCGACGGGCGCGCGGCGGCGTCGCCGGCGGCCTTGACGCGGTGCTTGCCGGCGGCCGAGCGAATGGCGCGCATTTCCGCCGCGCGGGCGTCCGCCTCGGCGGCGCGCTCCATATCGCGCGCCCAGTCTGTTACCGACCCCGACAGCGGCGCGCCGGACATATCCTTTTGCGGCGCTTCCGCGAAGCCGCTATCGCCGCGCTCCAGCGGTTCGGCCGCGTCGTGAAAATCGGTCAGCGGGCTGCGCCGCTTGCGCGTGCCGGACCGGTCGTCGGCCGCTGTCGGGCGCGGTGCCTTTTTGTCGGATTTGGAAACCATGCCGGGAATATGGAGAGAGTCCGGCCGAAAGGGAAGGGTTCGGGTCGGTGCGCCGATGCCGGCGCGTCGCGCCTCCTGACAAGAGGGTGTCAGGACGGCGGCGCGCCGCTCGCGGTCAGGCGGGGTAACGCAGGCGGATCACCGGATGGCCGGTCGGCTCGTCGACATGCCGCCCGGTTTCCACGAAACCGTATCGCGCATAGAAGCGCCGGCCGACCGGGTTGTCCACGAACACGTCGAGTTCGAGGCGGCCGCGTCGGGTTACGGCGTCGTCCACCAGTGCGCGGCCAAGGCCGCGGCCGTGAAAGGCCGGGTCGAGGAACAGGCCGCCGACCTGGTCGCCGAGCAGCGAGATGAAACCGACCGGCCGTGCGTCCATCCACATGGTCCGGGTATGGGCCGCCGGCAGGTAGGTATGGCGGATCGTGTCGGCCTCGCGCCGCAGAAAGTCCTCGCCGAGGAAGGGATGGGCGAGGCGGCTGGCCTTGAGCCAGATATCGACGATGGCGTCGTCATCGACGCCGGGGCGGTAGGTCTTGATCATGGTTCGCTCATGTCCGGTTCAGGCAGCCACAAACATGCCGGCACGCTGCGCGGCGGGCTGCCTGTTCACGATGTTGGTAAGCCAAACGAATGGTGGCCGCGGCGTCCTGCGGGCCGCATCCGTTTGCGGGGCGCTGCCGCCCCTCCTTTACCGGGACATAAAACCTCCGAGCATTCGCCGAACTGCTAGCGCGGATTGCCGGGACGCGCAAGTTCGCGTTCGCCGCAGCCGGGACCTTCAGCCGAAATCCTTCGGCGTCAAAAAACCGGCGAGCCGGGCCACGCCCGGAGCCAGCGCGGACCAGTCGGCCCCGATCTCGAACCGCGCCAGCGCCGCGGCTGAAAATCCCGTCAGCGTCAGGTTGCCTCACGCGCGAAACGCAGACGTTAGTTCACCAATGACTGCCTTACCCGGTCGCCGATGCCGGCCAGGCGGTCGACCGGCTCGTTGCTGAACACCAGCCGTACAAACTGATCCGCGTTTTCGCTGCCCCAGTCGCGCATATAGGTGGCCGCGACCCGACCGCGCTCCAAGAGGCGTTGCGACGCTTCAAGGGACGTCAGCCCGAATTGGCCGACGTCGAGCAGCATCGACCATCCGCCGGCTGCCGGCACCAGGACGGTTCCGGAGCCCGGGTCGATACCGCGCAGTTCGTCAACGATGACGTCGCGCCGGGCCTGCCACTGCGCGATGGCGTCGGCGAGACCCGACCGCGCGGGGTCGCCGGACATCAATCGCGCGACGGGCATCTGGGCGATCCCTACCGCGTCTGCCGTATTGTAGATGTGGGCCTTGGCGATGGCGTCAAGCGCTGCGTGCGGCCCGACGACCCAGCCGACCTTCCAGCCGATCATGCGGTATTCCTTGGATGCCGAACCCACGGTGATCGTGCGTTCCGCCATGCCGGGGATCGATGCCGGGTGGATGAGCGCGCGGCCGTCATACAGGATGTTTTCCATCGCCGCGTTGTAGATCAGCCAGCAGTCGTTTCGCTGGCAGAAATCGGCGATGGCCTGCCACTCGTCGGCATTCAGCACCGCTCCCGACGGCATTGAAGGATTCATGATGAAGACCGCCCGGCACGAGGGGGACGCCGCCGCCTCCAACCGCTCCAGGTCGAGGCGCCAAGCGCCCCGATGACGCCGGAACGGCACGAATGCCGGCGTTGCGCCCACCATCCGCACACGGTTGATCATGCCGCAATAGGTCGGGTCGGTGACCACCACCTCGCTGCCCGGATCCACCAGGGCGAGCAGCGAATTGAACAAACCTTCCATGCCCCCGCACGTGATGACGACCTCGCGGAAGGGGTCGTAGTCGTGACCGCATTGGCTCCTCAGCCGCGCCGAAACGGCCTCACGCAATTCGCTGCGACCCGTCAAGGGAAGCCAACTGTTGCTGTCGTCGTCGGCTGTGGCGCAAACGGTTTCGGCCACGGCCAGTTGAGGCACGGCGACATCTGTGTCGAGATTCTCCAGTCGCAGAATATCCGGGTCGTTGCCAGCGGCGAGAGCGACGCGATCGAGACCAATCCCGGAAATTCCGTCGAGTCGTTTGGCTGTTGCGGGCATGATAGCATCCTCCGATATGGGCTTTTTGATATTAAATATTGGATCCAATATCAAGGTTAATGCGCCGTAATCGGACGGACATGCTGTGAGACCAGTTTTGATCGATCTGCGTAGGATCGCCACGCGTGCGGGAAGTGAACGACTGCGCGGGCCCGGGCGCGGACCGTAAGGCATGCTGATATTGGCCGGCTCGATGGGACTTGCCCCTAGCCGTCGATTCAGGGTGCCGATAGAATGCGGCGCCGTTCTGCGAAAAAGGCGTGATGGTGAAGACACTTCAGACCCTGATTGAAACCAGCCGTCGCCAGTACAGAACGATGACTGAGATGGTTGCCGCGACACTGCGTGAGGCGATCATCGGAGGGGCGCTTGGAAGCGGCGAAATGATTCGGCAGGATCAGCTTGCGGCGGCCTTCGGCGTCAGCCGGATGCCGGTGCGCGAGGCGCTGCGCCAACTTGAAGCCGAAGGGCTGGTTGAGTTTCTGCCCCATCGCGGCGCGGTCGTCGCCGAACTCAAGCCCGACGAAATTCTCGAGATGTGCGAAATCCGGAGCCTGTTGGAATGTCACGCACTGAAAAAAGCCGTGCCGAAGCTCAGCGAAGACGTTCTACGGCGGGCCGAATGCGTGCTCGATGAGCTGGACGAGGAAAACGACGTCGCGCGCTGGGGTGAAATGAACCAGCGCTTTCACATGACGCTCTACGACAATCTTCGCGGCACGCGCCTGTACGACCTGGTTGCGGCCCAATATCAACATCTTGATCGCTACATCCGGGTAACGCTCACCCAGCTTGACTATGCCGGGAAATCGCAGGCCGAGCACCGAATGCTGGTTGCCGCGTGCCGTGCCGGTGACCCCGATCGGGCAGCGGAGGTGTTGCGCGCGCATCTTGCAAAAAGTGCTGGCGCGATCGCGGAGCTGTTGGCCGGCCAGCAAGCGCTGGCTGGAGCGCAGCGGTGATGCAAACCACTGAATGATCGGGCCTCTGTCGAAGCTGACGGCCCCGATCTACGACCGGACGGCCCTTGCGTGTCGGTGGCTATTCTTCGTCCTTGGGCTTCAGGAACGCCGCGAGCCGGGCGGCGCCCGATGTCAGCGTGGCCCATTGCGCCGCCACCTCGAACCGCGCCAAAGCCCCGGTCGGGAATTTCGTTCGCAGCCGCGCCAGCGCATCCGCGTCGGAGTCCGGCCCGGCGAGGGTTTCGGTCAGGCGCTCCAGTCCCGGATTGTGGCCGACGACGACAAGCCGCCGGATCGCGGGCGGCACGGACCGGATCGTCTCCAGAATGGTGTCGGGTTCGGCTTCGTAAATCTCGGGGGCGAGCCGGGTCTCGACCGAACGCGGCAATCCGGCTGCGACCAGTGCCCAGGTTTGCCGGGTGCGCAGGGCGGGTGAAACCAGCGCCAGATCGGGTATCCAGCCGCGCCGGGCGATCGCGCGCGCCATGACCGGCGCCGCCTTGCGACCGCGCGCGGCGAGCGGCCGCTCGGCATCGTCGAGCGTGGCATCGTCCCAGCTCGATTTCGCATGGCGCAGCAGCAGGAGTTCGCGCATCGCGTCAGCCTAGGGACAGCCGTCCAGCGCGACGGCCAGCGTATCTTGGGCGCCTTCGAGCGAAAAGGCGGCGAAGGTTTCGAAGGGCGAGCCGTCGGCGGCGTTGGCGGCGGTGATGTCGTAATAAAGCACCAGCCGCCGTCCTTGCCGCAGGGCGTCGATCAGCTGGCGGTCGAGCGGGGCCAGATGGTTTTCGGCCACCGTTCCTTCCGAAAACAGCACCATCGCCATGTCCGAGGCGGCCGCTACCAGCGGCCAGTCGTGGTCGTCCACGCTGGCGATGATTTTGCCCGGCCGGTAAAGATAGTCGGCGGTGCCGCCGGCCTGCGGCAGCACGGGCGCGCCGTCGGCGGTGTGGAGTTCGACCTGAAACGGATCGCCGCACCCCACGGTCAACGCCGCAAGCGTGCTGTTGGTGCTTTGCGGCGCGGCAACCGCCTGTTGCGCCTGCGCGCGCCATTGCGCATGTGCCACGGTGCTGGTTGCGGCCAGGAGGAGGGCGGTCGAAAGCCAATGGAGTTTCATGATCGCCAGTTTGCGCGAACCCGGCCGGCTTGCAAGTCCGGGCGCCCGATGGCGAACGCGCGCGATCGTCGCATCCGGGCGGATCTCCAAGAGCGGCCGCCACATTTTTTGCGAAAAGATGCTGCCGGATCGACAGGACACAGCGCCGTGGGCTCGCGGGGAGGCCGCCTCCCGGTCTGTTCCGACGTCGGCCGCAGCGGTCTCGCACGATCGATACCGGCATGGCCTCGAAGCAATCGGCCTCTCGCCATGTATCGGCACGCGCTGCGGGTCGATGTGGACGCCGCGAGCCTCGCCTGGCGGCGATGTGCCGATACGGCTTGACGCTGTGCGCCCGACGCGACGATTAAGATTGCCCTAAAGCGCGATCCCCAGTTTTCGCATCCCAAATGAAGCGAATTTCCAGAACGCCGCACCCGCGCTAGGGTGTCGTCAGATCCGGGAGGAAATGCGGAACACGGCATTGCCGGCCGAGACCAAAACGGTCCTGTACCAGGTGCGACGGCCACGGCAAAATCATATGGTGTTATGACGTAATCGCGTCGGTTTCGCTTCTATCCCATAGTGACGAAAGGGTCGGACCATCCTCCCCACGGTTGGTCGCCCACAAATCCACGGAAGCAGGATCGAGAGCTCTTCCCTGTTTCTGCGGAGCGCGGCCAGCGCTCAACCCCACCCCTATGGTCGCTGGCCGCGCGAGCTCTTCCACACCCGTTCCGGGTGCGGCGGCTGGCGATGCGATCCCACTTCCAACCCACAAGGTCCGGCTCCAACCCACAAGTTCCGGCCGCGCACGCGGACATGGCGAGATGCGCGACATAGCTTGCTGCTCTTGTCGCAAGGTGAGGGCCGCGTTTAGTCGATCAAGCGCAGCCGGATCGCCTTGGCGACGGCTTGGGTGCGATTGACGGTGCCGAGTTTCTGGCTGCTCGTGGCGATGTACTGGTTCACCGTGTGTTCGGACAGGCCGAGTATCGCAGCGATCTCGACGCTGGTCTTGCCGGCGCCCGTCCAGTTCAGGCACTGCAGCTCGCGCGCGGTCAGGCGCGGGCGCGATTGTTCCCGGTCGGGCGGGGCGAACAACGACATGCGTTCGTAGATCCCGCTGCACCACAAGGACAAACGGGCGGCCTCGTCGATGTCGGGGACGGGCCGTTCTCCGCCGAACAGGACGAAGCCGTGCGGTGCGCGGGTGGAAAAGACCGGCAGGCCGAGACCGGTGCGGATGCCCAGGCGCGACAAAAGGTTGTCCGTGGCGCGATTGTCGTTCTCGGCGCCGACGGTACGCGTACCGAATGTGGCTGGCGCGCGGCGGTCCCAGAAAAAGGGCTGGCCGCCCCTCAGCGCCTCGACGAGCGCCTCGTCGCCGGAGGCTGCTTCCAAATCCTGATATTCCCGTACCGAGCTTTGCGGCAGGCTGGTCAGGATGAACTCGTGCGAGCGATCATAGGCCGTATTTCCGTGGGTCTTCAGCATCGCGAAATGCCGGTAGCCGGAATCGCGCGCCAGCCCCTTGAGACTGTCGTAAGCGTCCACCGGCCCTGCGATGCGTGCAATGCGCTCGCGGAACGACGTCCAGCCCTTGCCGGCCGACATCAATGCTGGTTGTGTCACTTGCCTTGCTCGCGTGCCGGAACGCCGGCCTTCCTATGGCTGCGGTTTGCCGCGGACCACGTTATGGTGGGGGAACCAGACCGCAGATACGTATTGTTTGATAAAAAACAACCATGGTCTGCTGCGGCCTATCGTGCCAGGTATCGGTCGCCTGCCCGCGGTGGTGATCGGGAGTTGTCCGGTGGCAACAAAGTGGCGTGCAGCCAACTATCTGGCAAATATTCGCTTCGACCGCCGGCGCGCGTGATGAGAGATCTGATCGCGGGCTCACGGGCAGCGCCGATCGTCAGTTTGCGCTACAATGGGCGCACATCCGCTGTGTGCGGGGGGATGTGCGTTTGGCGCGCGTCGGCCTCTCTTACTCGATCAGGCCGCGCCGCATCGCCTTGGCGACCGCGTGGGCGCGGTTGACGGCTCCCAGCTTCTGGCTGCTCGAGGCAATGTACTGGTTGACGGTGTGTTCCGACAGTCCGAGGATTGTCCCGATCTCGAGGCTGGTCTTGCCGGCCGATGTCCAGACCAGGCATTGGCGTTCCCGGTCCGACAGCCGCGCGGCGGGTTCGTCGCGACAGGAATTTTCCAGCACCTTGAGCAGGCGCTCGCTGAGATGGGCGGTCAGCATCAGCAGGTAGGAGAGTTCCGCGCATTGCGGTTCGTCCCGATCCCCGGCAAGGAAAAGCAGCCGCCGTTCGCCGGGACGACCTCCGGTCGGCAACGCGACCCCCGTGAGGAAACCGAATTCTTCGAAAAGCGCCGCGGCGCGCTGTGACTCGACCTGGTTGCGGCGGGCTGTGTTTTTCTTGAACGACCATAAAAACGGCACGATGGCGTCACGCGCGCTTGCGATCACGGGGCTCGTCGCCAGCAGACCGAAGGCGTCGTAGTCTCGCAAGAACCGTTCCGGCCAATTGCTGATCAGGATATGATCGGCCAGGTGCTGGCTGGCCTCGACCGGCATGTCGAGCATCACACCATGCGTATAACCGGACAGTCTGCAAATCTCGAGCAGCATGTCGTAGGCATCGTAGCGATTGCGGATTGCCGCCATCTTCGCGATCAGGCCGGCAAGCGCCGGAGCGGTAAGGGAATTCGGCGGCATGCTGCTTGATCGCGCCTCGTTTTCGGTGTTCGTTTTGCGTCACTGCCGATGGTTGGTGACGCGCCATGCGATGGGCGCGTTTGCGGCGCGAATCCGATGATTCGGCCAGAAACCCGCATCGGGACTGTCCAATATTTCCCCAATTGATGGTGATTATTGCCAAAATAGTTGATAATTTATGTGAGAGTGTGCAACCGGCCGCATCGCCGGACGGTCGGCGTCGACGTGGCGGCACCTTGTCTCGCTCACGTCGCAAACAAGATATCTCGATCGCTGGCGACGTCGAATTCCAGCATGACGCGCTACCCGCCAAAGCCGCGCCAGCTCGATGCCGGTTTTTCCCTTGTCAGCGGCTTTTTGGGCAGGCGGCGTTGGTGCCATTTATATTACGTAACGCGAATTTATTGGGCGATGTGAGCCTGGCGCGTGCGCGGCGCCTTTCGTGAACGGTGCGCGCGTCCAATTTCGGCAAAGTTGCGTCCGCCGTCGTCGCGGCCATCGCCGGCAGAGCGCCGCCTGACGTTGGCCGGCCGATGCGGAGTAGGCCGCGTAAACGTTTGATTGTGGCAAAAACAAGTCTTTGAAATCGTTCAGTTCTTTTACACAACTTGATTTGCGGTCCGCGTCCGTCGGCACCTAGATAAGCCCTGTCGGACGGGGCTTTCCCAAAAAGGGTCTCAGGCAACGGATGTCCCGGCCGGCGAAACGGAAATAACGGAGTCATGTGATGACCAAATTGCTTACCGCCCTTGCCGCTACCGCATTTTTCGCCGTTGCCGCCCACGCGGCCGAGGTCCAGGGCACGGTCCAATCGGTCGATCCGGCCAGCCGCACCATCATGCTCGATGACGGCACCAGCTACGTCGCCGATGCCGCCGTCGATCTCGATGCGCTCGCGGCCGGCGACAAGGTGATGATCACCGTGGACGACGCCACCACCAGCGCCGTCGAAGTCGAAAAGCAGGACTAGGCGCGGCGGACCCGATCCCTCTTCCGGCCGGTCCCGCAAGGGGCCGGCCTTTCTCGGTTGGCCCGGCCGGCGTCGCGGCGTGCCGGGCGAGGCCGTTTCGGCGGCGTACCATTCCTGTCATAAATGCCGGCTAACACGCGGCAGGGTTTTGTGAGAGGGATCGGTTCGATGAAGATTGCGGTACTCGGCGGTGACGGATTCGTCGGCTGGCCCACCTCGTTGCATCTGTCCGACCGCGGTCACGACGTCCATATCGTCGACAATCTCTCGCGGCGCTGGATCGACACCGAACTCGGCGTGCAGTCGCTCACCCCGATGGATTCCATCCAGGAGCGCACCCGTATCTGGCATCAGGAGACCGGGCGGCGCATCCATTTCCATCTCATCGACCTGGCGCGCGACTACGAGGTGCTGAAGCGCTGGCTCGCCGAGGAGCGGCCCGACGCGATCGTGCATTTCGCCGAGCAGCGCGCCGCGCCCTATTCGATGAAGAGCGACCGGCACAAGAACTACACCGTCAACAACAATGTCAGCGCCACGCACAATCTGCTCAACGCGGTGGTGGAAGCCGGGCTCGACGCGCATCTGGTGCATCTGGGCACGATGGGCGTCTACGGCTATTCGAGTGTCGGCGCGGCGATCCCGGAAGGCTATCTGCCCGTCGGTGTCGAGACGCTGGCCGGCGAGACGGTCAGCCAGGAGATTCTCTACCCGGCCAATCCCGGCTCGATCTACCACATGACCAAATGCCTGGATCAGCTCCTGTTCCAGTTCTACGCCAAGAATGACGGGGTCAGGATCACCGATCTCCATCAGGGCATCGTCTGGGGCACGCATACCGACCAGACCCGCCGCCACGCCCAGCTCGTCAACCGTTTCGATTATGACGGCGACTACGGCACGGTGTTGAACCGCTTCCTGATTCAGGCGGCGATCGGCTATCCGCTGACCGTGCACGGCACTGGCGGCCAGACCCGCGCCTTCATCCATATCCAGGATTCGGTGCGCTGCATCGAACTGGCGCTGAACAACCCGCCGAAATCGGGCGAGCGGGTGAAGATCTTCAACCAGATGACGGAAACCCACCGCGTGCGCGACCTGGCCGAGATGGTGGCGCGGATTACCGGGGCCGAGGTCGCCTATCTGCCCAATCCGCGCAAGGAAGCCGCCGAGAACGACCTGGTGGTCGACAACGAGCAGTTCCTGGCGCTCGGCCTCGATCCGACCACGCTGGAGGCCGGCCTGTTGTCGGAAGTGATCGAGGTGGCGAAAAAATTCGCCTATCGCGTCGACCGGTCGCGCATCCCCGCCGTCTCGGCCTGGACCAGGGACATCGCGCCGACGGTCGAACGCGACCCCGAGGGCCGGCGGCTGAAGAGCGTTTCCTAGGCCCGTGGGCGAGCGAATGGCGAGGCTTTCCCGGTGAGCGCTGCGCGCGCCTATGTCACGCTGGTCACCAATGCCGATTTCGCGCTCGGCGCGACCGCGCTGGTGCGCTCGCTGCGGCTGACCGCAACGAGCGCCGATATCGTGGTCATGCACACCGGCGGCGTCGACCCCGCGGCGCTGGCGCCGGTCGCCGCGCTCGGCGCGCGGCTGCGGCCGGTCGCGATGCTGGCGACCTCGGATGCGTTCAATGCGCGCCATGCGAAGAGTGAGATTCACGGCCGCAACCCCTTCACCAAAGGTGAAAAGCCCGCCTTCCACACCCCGCTCGACAATTTCGCCAAGCTGAGGCTGTGGCAGTTGGAGGACTATGACAGCGTCGTCTTTCTCGACGCCGACACGCTGGTCCTGCGCAATATCGACCGGCTGTTTGCCTATCCGGAGTTTTCCGCCGCGCCCAATGTCTACGAGCGGCTTGCCGACTTCCACCGCATGAATTCGGGCGTTTTCGTCGCCCGGCCCTCGCAACGGACGTTTGAAAGAATGCTCGCCGCGCTCGATGCGCCCGGCGCCTTCTGGCCCCGCACCGACCAGACCTTTCTGCAGAGCTTTTTTCCCGACTGGCACGGCCTGCCGGTGTTCTGCAACATGCTGCAATATGTCTGGTTCAACCTGCCGGAACTGTGGGACTGGAATTCCGTCGCGGTCGTGCACTACCAGTACGAAAAACCCTGGCAGGGCGACCATGCCAAGGCCGACAGGCTGCGGCCGCTGATCGATCTGTGGCGGGCCTTCCACCAGGGCGGCGCGATCCCCGATATCGGCGCCCTGCCGCCGCCCGTCCCGTCGGCGCGGGGTTAGGGCCGTGCCGGCGACACTGGTTTCGGGAGGCACCGGCCTTGTCGGCCGGTTCGTCGT
Source organism: Nitratireductor sp. (assembly GCA_039973095.1). Taxonomy (GTDB): domain Bacteria; phylum Pseudomonadota; class Alphaproteobacteria; order Rhizobiales; family Rhizobiaceae; genus Mangrovimarina. The sequence goes on from JBDWLQ010000018.1 coordinate 248,058, forward strand.
CGAGGCCCTGCTTGCCGCAGGCCACGCGGTTACCCTCTTGGGCCGCACAGCGCCGCCGGCCGGTTTTTTTCCGCGCGCCACCGGTTTCGTCGAAGCCGCGCTCGATCCCGGCCGCGACCGGAGCGCGGCCTTTGCGGGCATCGATTTCTTCGTTCACGCCGCCTTCGACCATCTGCCCGGCCGTTACCGGGGCGGGGAGGGCGACGATCCGGCCGGGTTTCGCCGCCGCAATCTCGACGGCAGCCTGGCCCTGTTCGACCAGGCCAAACGTGCCGGCGTGAGACGCGTGGTGTTTTTGTCGAGCCGCGCCGTCTACGGCCGGCAGCCGCCGGGTGCGGCGCTTTTTGAAGACACGCCGTGTCATCCCGACACGCTTTACGGCACGGTGAAGCACGCCGCCGAACAGGGGCTTTTTGGGCTGGGCGATGCCGGGTTTTGCGCCGCCGCGCTGCGCATCACCGGCGTCTACGGGCCGGCCGCGGCGAACCGGGCGCACAAATGGCAGCCGCTGTTTGACGATTTCCTCGCCGGCCGGCCGGTCGCGCCGCGCGTGGCCGGCGAGGTGCACGGCGCCGATGTCGGCCAGGCGGTGCGGCATGTGCTCGCGGCCGCGCCGGGGGCGGTGTGCGGCGAGGTCTTCAACGTCGCCGATATCGTGCTCGACCGGCATGACCTTCTGGCGCTTGTGCGCGATGCGGCCGGTGCGGGCGGTCCCCTGCCGGCGCGCGCCGACCCGGCCGCCCTCAACCTGATGGACACGCGCAAACTGCGCGCGCTCGGCTGGCGGCCGGGCGGCATGGCGCTTCTTAAGCGCACCGTGCGCGGGATGTGCGCAAGGCGGTGAGGGTCGGCGATGCGACGCCGCGATGTCGCTTGCGTGGCAGGGACGGCCTTGCGTGGCGGTCTAGGATCGGCTCGGTTACCGATCGGGACATGGCGGGTCTTGCCGCCGCGGTGCCGCAAGAATGCGAGGTGTGCGATGGCGGACGAGGACGACCGGCCGGCCGGCGGGGCCTATGCCTCGCCGCCCTGTTTCATGCACGAATTGCAGCCGGGCTTTGCCGCGTCCGACAGCGATCCGCAGGCGCGCGCCGACATCATGCGCTGGCGCAAGGCCGAGCGCCAGCGGTTGATCGAAGAAAGGCTTGCCGTGCCGGCGGCCGAACGCAGCGCCATGGCCGGCGCGATCGCGACCCATCTTGACGCGGCGATCGGCGATCCGGCCGGTCGGCGGCTCAGCCTCTACTGGCCGTTTCGCGGCGAGCCGGATCTGCGCGCCTTCGCCGCCGGCTTCATGCGGCGCGGCGGCACGCTCGCCCTGCCGGTGGTGGTGGAAAAGGCCGCGCCGCTGGTGTTTCGCGACTGGCGGCCGGGCATGAAGCTGGAAAAGGGCGTGTGGAACATTCCGGTTCCGCCGGCGGCGCCGGCCGTCATCCCCGACATCGTGATTTCGCCGGTCGTCGGCTTCGATCCGGCCAATTACAGGCTGGGTTACGGCGGCGGGTTCTTCGACCGCACGCTGGCGGCGCTGCCGGCCCGGCCGACGGTGATCGGCGTCGGTTACGCCGCGGCCGCCATCGCCACCATCTATCCGCAGCCCCACGACATCGCGATGGACTTCATCGTCACCGAGGCCGGGCGCGCCGGTCAATAATCTCAGACGTCTACAGCCCGGCTCCGGCGGGGTCGCATGCAGCCGGCGCAACGGCACGGCGAGATCCGTGCGGGGCCGGCAGGCGCGGGGCGCATCGCGGCTGGGATATCGTGGCATGATTTTTTAACAAGCCATCGCTAATGTGGCAGGCGGGGTGACGGCGCGGCCTTCGGGCGGCGGTTTTGGAGCAAGCGCGGCGGACGACGCCGTAGCGGGAGCCTCGGCATGGTCCTTTCGAACGGCGCAAGCAGATCGGCGGCAGCGCACCCGGCCGCCGCTTTCGCCGCGCGGGGCGCGGGGCGCGCGGCGCGGGGCGCGGGGCGCGCGGCGTGAGCCGGCGGGGTTTTTGGGCGAAATCCGCGCTGGTCGCGGCGCTGCTGGCGCTCGCCGGCTGCGATGCGCTGGGTTTCAAGAACTGGGAATGGCGCCAGAAACTGGTGATCGAGGTCGAGACGCCGTCTGGCATCGTCAGCGGCGGTAGCCTGGTCGCGGTCGAGGCCGGCACCTCGCCCAAATGGGCGCCCGGCGCTGGCGCCGGCGGACTGGGCGCAAGGGTGCGTGGCGAGGCGTCCTTCGCCGAAGTGGCCCCCGGACGTTTTCTGTTCGCGCTGCTCGGCGGCGGCGATTGGGAGCGCGAGGTCGCGCTGACCTTGTTCTTCCCCGAGCCCGCGCCGTCGCCGTTCGAACGGGCCGAGAGGCTGGAGACCATGCGCGAAACCCGCGTGCTGCCGCGCAATCGCTACCCGCTGCTGGTCACTTTCACCGACATTGCCGACCCGACGACGGTCAGGCGCGTCGATCCCGACGACCTCGCCGCCACCTTCGGCCCCGGCGTGGCGCTGAAACGCATCACGCTGGAGATCACCGACGAGAAAGTGACGGAGGGACGGGTGAAGGCGGTGCTGGGGTGGTTGGAAACCATAGGCAACACGATGCTGGACGGTCGTTCCGACAGCACGATCGAGGCAGAGAACCGCCTCGCAAACGATCTCTCACGACTCGATTTCAGAAGGGACTGACGAATGCCTGTTCCCGTCACGGTGATGCGCGTCAGACTTTGCGAGGTAGTATGACTTATGGCGTGAGCCTGCGTGCCACCCACCAGTTTCCGGTCGCGGTGCTGGTCATGACCGCCTTGCTGCTGGCCGGCTGTGGGTGGTTCGCCGAACGCTGGGAATGGAACCAGAAGCTGACCGTCGAGGTGCTGGTCGACGGCGACATCGCGTCGGGCGCGGCGGTTTCGTATGTACGCTGGCAGGAGGCCAACGCACTCGACAACTATCCTACGGCCTATCGCGGCGAGGCGACGGTGGTCGACCTCGGTGAACGCGGTTTGCTGTTCGCGCTGATCGGCGAGCCGACAAAATACATCGCCGGCTACACGCTGCACGAGGAACTGGGCGAGCGCCGTTCCGACTACGAGACGCTTTATCCCAAGATCGCAGGCTTTCGCGGCGTGCGCGAGGTTGCCCGCGAGGCCTACCCGCTGCTGGTCACTTTCACCGACATTGCCGACCCGACGACGGTCAGGCGCGTCGATCCCGACGATCTCGCCGCCACCTTCGGCCCGGGTGTGGCGCTGAAACGCATCACGCTGGAGATCACGGATGAGAAGGTGACGGAGGGACGGGTGAAGGCGGTGCTGGGGTGGATGAATGTTCCCAAGATCGACCCCGCCATCAACGATGGTCGCAGCGAAACCCTGCGTTATCCAAACACCAGTCCGCGCGGCTACGGCACCATCAGCACGAACGAGTTTATCCGGAGGTGACGATGACCTTTTCAGAAGGCCCGTTGATGGCGGCCGTCGTCACGCTCGCGTCCAACCAGGGACGTTCCGCCTTCTCGCACGCGGTCCACACATGAACCGCTCGCGCAAGGTTCTCGCCGTTCTGGCGGCGCTGGTCGCGGCGGCCTATCTCGGCTGGCGCATCACCTATCCCGGTTACGAATGGCGGCAGAAGCTCACAATCGAAATCGACACGCCGGACGGGCCGGTCAGCGCCTCGAGCGTGGCCGAGGTCGCATGGTGGGCGACGCCGAAAATCCTGCCCGAGGCATCGCCGCGCGACTGGTCGGTCAGGGCCGAGGCGGTGGTGCTGCGGCTGCCGGACGGGCAATATCTGTTCGCGCTGGTGGGCTCCGCGCATCTCGTCGCGCGTGCGGTGCTGTTCGATCCGCTGCCGAAGCAGGGTGATCCCTATCTGGTGCCCGCCAGCCGCATGCGTCGCTTCGACGGGGAGACGCACGACGTCCCGCCGAAGCATTACCCGCTGCTGGTGACCTTCACCGACATTGCCGACCCGACGACCGTCAAGCGCGTCGATCCCGACGATCTGGCGGCAACGTTCGGCCCGGGCGTGGCGCTGAAACGCATCACGCTGGAGATCACCGACGAGGCCGTGACGGAGGGAGAGGTGGAGGCGGTGCTGGGGTGGCTTCGCTGGTCGCGTGAACGCTTCCTTGCCGCCGGCGGTGGAGAAAACCCGCTGAGAGCACCGGACAACAGCCCGGTTGGCTACGAGACAATCGGTCGGACCAAGTTCATTCGAAGATGACGATGACAAAGTTGCAGAGCCTCGTGTTCGAAAATTCCACGCGCTGCCCTCGATTGGTTCCTTTGGTCGGGTTCGTTCTCGCCACGCTACTGCTCGCCGGCTGCGGGTGGTTGGCCGAGCGCTGGGAATGGAACCAGAAGCTGACCGTCGAGGTGCTGGTCGACGGCGAGACCGTTTCCGGCGCGGCGGTTTCTTATGTGCGCTGGCAGGAGGCCAACGCACTCGACCACTACCCCACCGCCTATCGCGGCGAGGCGACGGTGGTCGACCTCGGCGAACGCGGTTTGCTGTTCGCGCTGATCGGCGAGCCGACCAAATATATCGCCGGCTACACGCTGCATCAGGAACTGGGCGAGCGCCGTTCCGACTACGAGACGCTCTATCCCAAGATCGCGCAGTTCCGTGGCGTGCGCGACGTCCCGCCGGAGCGCTACCCGCCGCTCGTGACCTTCACCGACATTGCCGACCCGACGACGGTGAAACGCGTCGATCCCGACGACCTCGCCGCCACCTTCGGCCCGGGTGTGGCGCTGAAACGCATCACGCTGGAGATCACCGACGAGGCCGTGACGGAGGGAGAAGTGGAGGCGGTGCTGGGGTGGCTCGGTGACTACTATGACAAGCGATTGGACGGGAACCGTTTTGGCACAATCAATACGACCAATCGGTTTGCGAATGATCTGAGCGCCGGACGCTTCGACACGGAGAAGTAGAATGCCGATTTCAAAGACCTCTTCCTCGCCATCCTCTCCATGGACGCTTACAATCGCGGCTTTGGGGCGGGCATAAATAACGAAGGCATCAACGACACGGATGGCCTAGGCACTATCGGTTCGAAGATCGGCCGAGCTACGGTACGTGACGAAAGCGATGTCGATGACGGGACGCCAAGTGTCGAAGCAGGCTTCTACGCGCTCGCCTACGAAATGGATGCGGAGGTAGGCACGGGCGTCGACCGGCTTACGACCGGCGACACGGTGATCGCCTGTCGCGGCGCCGCGGCGGCCGGGCGCACCGGCTTTGTGCGCCCGCGGTCCCGAACGCCGTCCGCGCCGGCGCGCCTCAGGCCTGGAGCCGGGCGGGGAAACCGGGGGCGCGCAGATCGGTGCCGGTCTCGTCCTCCAGCAGCTTGACGATCATGGTCGACCAGGCCTCGCCGCCATAGGCCGCCCTGCCGTTTTCGAAGATCGCCTCGACACGCGCGGCCAGATCGAGCGGCGCGCCGAATTCTGCGGCCATGGCGCGCACGAAGCCCAGATCCTTCAGCGCCAGGTCCATCGTGAAGCCGATATCGTAGGAGCCGTTCAAGACCAGCTGGCCCTCGGTCTCGTGCACGAAGCTGGTGCCCGACGAGGCGGCGATGGCGTGATAGGCCTGGGCCAGGTCGAGCCCGCCGCGCCGGGCCAGCATCAGGGCCTCGCCGGCGGCGACCAGATGGATGAAAGCGAGCATGTTGGTGATCACCTTGATCACCGCCGCCGCGCCGACCGGTCCCATCAGAAAATGCTTGTGGCACATCGCCGCGATCGCCGGGGCGTGGCTGTCGTAAAGCGCCGTGTCGCCGCCGACCAGCGCGGTGATGCGGCCCTCGGCGGCCAGATGCACGCCGCCGGTGACCGGGCATTCGAGCACCGCGACGCCGCGCTCGGCGGCGAGGCCGGCCAGCCGCAGCATCTCGTCGCGGCCGTTGGTCGACATTTCGATCCAGGTCCCGCCCGCCCGCAGGCCGTCGAGCAGGCCGCCCGGTCCGGCCAGCACCGCCTCGCTGACCGCCGGCGAGGGCAGGCAGGTGATGGCGTTGCCGGCGCTTTTGGCGGCTTCGGCCGGGCCGGCGCAGGCGACCGCGCCCTTGTCGACCAGCCGGGCGACGGCCTCCCGGTCGCGGTCGTGGACGAAAACGGCGTAGCCTGCCGCAAGCAGGCGGGCGGCGAGATGGTGGCCGAGATGGCCGAGGCCGATGAAGGCGTAGTCGGGCTTGTCCGTCATCGCGGCCTCCTCAGGGCATTAGCGGGGTCTGCATCATCTGCAGATGCAGGTCGTCGCCGTCATAGGGGTGGGCCTCGCAGACCGCCTCGTCGAGTTCCACGCCGAGGCCGGGCTCGGTCGGGGGAATGACGTCGCCGTCCTGCCATGCGATCTTTTTTTTCAACAGCCGGGCGTGAAACCCGTCCCACTGCTTGAGCGATTCCAGGATCAGGAAATTGGGCAGGGTGACGGCGAGCTGGATGTTGGCCGCGCCGACGATCGGCCCGCAATAGCAGTGCGGCGCGATCTGGATATGGTAGGCCTCGGCCATCGCCGCGATCTTCTTGGTTTCCAGAATGCCGCCGGAGCGGCCGAGATCGGGCTGCAGGATGGCGGCGGCGCGGTGCTCGATCACCCGGGCGAATTCGGCCTTGGTGGTCAGCCGCTCGCCGGTCGCGACCGGAATAGAGGTGGCGCGGGCCACCTGCGCCATCACTTCGGGCATGTCGGGCGGCACCGGTTCCTCGAACCAGAGCGGGTCGTAGGGCTCGATCGCGCGCGCGATCCTGAGCGCGCCGGCGGCGGTGAACTGGCCGTGGGTGCCGAACAGGATGTCGCAGGAGGTGCCGACCGCGGCGCGGATCGCCTTCATCATGCGCGCGGACAGGTCGATGTCGACAAGCCGCGGCTGGTGGCCGTCAAAGGCGGTGTAGGGGCCGGCCGGATCGAGCTTGACGGCGCTAAAGCCCTGGCTGACATAATCGGCCGCGCATTGGGCGGCGAGATCGGGGTCGTTGTAGACGTTGCGGCCCTCTTGCACGTCTTCCGAATGCACCGAGCCTTCCTGCGGGTAGAGATAGGTGTAGGAGCGCAGGCTCTCGTGCACGCGGCCGCCCAAAAGCATGTAGACCGGCTTGCCGGCCTCCTTGCCGATAATGTCCCAGCAGGCGATCTCCAGCGCGGAAAAACAGCCTATCACCGAGACGTCCGGACGCTGGGTGAAGCCGGAGGAGTAGGCGCGGCGGAAAAACGCCTCGATGTCGTGCGGGTCGCGGCCGACCAGATAGCGCCCGGCCAGATCCTCGATCATCCGGGCGGTCACGTGCGGGCCGAAGGTGGCGTTGTAGGCCTCGCCGTAGCCGGTCACGCCGCCATCGGTCGTCAGCCGCACGAAGATGAAATATTTGCCGCCGATGCCGGGCGGCGGATTGCCGACCACCCAGGTCTTCACGTCGGTGATCTTCATCGTCTGCCGCTCCCTCCCATCCGCCGGTTGTCAGTCGAACACGATCACGTTGCGCAGCGCGTGGCCGGCCTTCACCGCCGCGATCGCCTGGTTGATCGCCTCCAACGGGTAGCGCGCGCTGACCAGCTCGTCGAGCTTGAGCCGGCCGCCGCGATAATGCTCGACAAGGGCGGGGATGTCGGTCGCTATGTCGGCCTCCCCCATCTTGGAGCCGATGATCTTCTGGCTCCAGGCGGCAAGCGTGCCGGGATCGTATTGGGCAAGCACGCCCGAGGGCGGCATGCCGACGACGACGACCGTTCCGTTCTTGGTGATATAATCGAAGGCCCCGTCGAAGGCGGCCTTCTGGCCGACGGTGACGAAGACATGGTCGACGCCGCGCCCGTTGGTCAGTGCCTTGACGCGGGCCGCGGCGTCCTCGCGGGCCGGGTTGACGCCGTCGGTGGCGCCGAAGCGTTTGGCCGCCTCCAGCTTGTCGTCGTGAAGGTCGATCGCCACGATCGGCGCCGCGCCGGCGATCGCCGCGCCCTGGATGCTGTTGAGCCCGACGCCGCCGCAGCCGACGACCGCGACCGCCTCGCCGGGCCTGACGCGGGCGGAATTGACCACGGCGCCGAAGCCGGTGATCACCCCGCAGGCCAGCAGCGAGGCGCTGTCGAACGGTATGTCGGCGGGGATCGCCACGAGCTGGCTTTGATGCACCACCACCTTGTCGGCGAAGGCGCCGGTGCGCATCGCCTGCTCGTAGCGGCTTCCGTCGGCGCCCGTAAGCGCGCCCTCGCGGTCGAGCGCGAACACCTCCTCGCACATCACCTGGCTTTGCCGGCGGCAATAATGGCACGCCCCGCAGGATCGGATCAGGGTGACGACGACATGGTCGCCGGGCGCAACGCCGCTCACGCCTGTCCCGGTCGCGGCGACGATACCGGCGGCCTCATGGCCGTAGACCGCCGGCAGCGTTCCGCCCCAGGCGCCCTCGGCGTAGGAGATGTCGGAATGGCAGATGGCGCAGGCCCTGACGTCGACCAGCACCTCGCCCGGTCCGGGATCGGCGAGCGTCACCTCCTCGATCGCCAGTCTTTGTCCAAAGGCGTGGCACACGGCGGCGCGGGCTTTCGGCATCGGTCTCGGCCTCCCTGGTGGTCTCGTGCCACCAAGACTAGGCGAGGGGCGCGGCGATTGCGCGCCGCCAGGGCGACATGGCAGGTCGGGATTTTCGTAGCCGCGCGCGCGTGTTCGCGTCGTTCTCGTCGTTGACGTCGGACAGTCCCGCCGTTACCAGCGGGTTTGCGCGACACGATGCTGAAAGGCGAACCATGGGCGAAAATCGGATTCCGCCATGCGGCGAGCTGACCTTGCGCACGCTGGCCATGCCCGGCGACGCCAACGCCGCCGGCGATATTTTCGGCGGCTGGGTGATGGCGCAGATGGACCTTGCCTGCGGCATCCGCGCGGCCGAGCGCGCCAGGGGACGCGTGGTGACGGCCGCCGTCAAGGAGATGTCGTTCGCCAAGCCGATGAAGATCGGCGACACGTTGTGCATCTATACCGAGATCACCCGCGTCGGCCGCACCTCCATGGTGCTCAAGGTCGAGGCCTGGGCGCAGCGTTACCTGTCCGACCTGATGGAAAAGGTCACCGACGCCGATTTCATCATGGTGGCGCTCGACAAGGACGGCAGGCCGAGCCCGGTGCCGGCGAACGGCTGAAGGCAGCGGCCGGGGCGCGGCTATTTGCAGGCGCGGTAGCCGTTGCGGCGCGGCTTGATGTCGAAATGGAAATGATCGGCGTGGTCGCGGTCGTAACCGGGACCGAGCACGGTGGTGAAATAGCCGCAGGCGTCCGAACGCACGGTGTTTAAGAGCCCGCGCTCGCGGAAGGAGAACCAGCCCGGCTTGCGCACGTCGATCTTTTTGCCGTTCTTCAGGTCGATCTGCATGACGTCGAGCGCGTTGCCGCGCGAATGTTCCGACATCTTGGTGGTGCCGTTGACCCGGCGGCAGGAATAGCTCGACCCCTGGTGAATGGTGCGGATGCCCGACATGTAGCGCCAGCGCGCGGCCGGGGCGAGTTCGTCCTTGGTCCAGCGGGCGAAAGCGAGCGCCATCTGGCAGTTGAGCGTGGCGGCCGGTTTCAGGGCGATGTTGCCCGAAAATCCGGAGATCTCGACCGGATGGTCGATGCGGCAGGACGCGCTGTCGTTGATCGGCGCGATGTCGCGATAGGTCACGCCGAGCCGTTTCAGCGCAGTCCGGCACTGGCGCTCCTCGGCCGACATCGTCTGCAACGGCGAGGCCGGACTGTTGAAACGCGGGAAGCCGGCCATGAACGGGTTGGACGGCACCAGACGCGCCAGCCCGCGCGCCGGCACGGCGCTGGTCTTGGCGCCGACGTCCACATCCGGCCGCATCACCTCCGAAACCGAACAGGCCGACAGCGCCAGCACCCCGACGGCAAGCACGGCGAGCGGCGCGGCCGGCAGGCGGCGCGACCGGCCCCGAGCCGGCGATGGAGCGCGGCGGAAGGATAAACGCATGAACTTTTCCCGTCCGTTTCACGCCACAATAGCGGCGAAGCGTAAAGGAAAGTTCAGCGCCGGCATTTACGATTTGGGCCAAATCCGGGCGGGCCGCCCCCCGTTCGCTGGCAATCGGGGCTCACTGGCAGAAGGTCGCCCCGCCGCGCCGTTCGGCCAGGTCGAAATGGAAATGGGTGGCGTGGTCGGCGTCCGCGCCCGGGCCGAGCACGGTCTTGAACGGTCCGCAGGCGCGGTCGCGCACGCCACGCAGAAACCGGAGCTCGTCGGCACCTTCCGGCTTGCCGACCTCGATGCGGGTGCCGTCGGCCAGTTCGAAGGCCGACAGATCGATTGCGTTGCCGAACGCGTGTTCGGACAGTTTCGCCGAGCCGTTGCGCGGCCGACACACATAACCCGACACCTGATGCAGCGCGGCGAGCGGCTGCGCGAAGCGGCGCGCGGCGACCGGAGCGGCCACGTCGCGCACGAAACGGGCGGCGGTTTCGGCGATGGCGCAATTCAAGAGCGCCGGCGGACGCAGGGCGACCTGCGGGGAAAGCGTTCGCACCAGCACGGGATGGTCGATGCGGCAGCCCGCCGGATCGCTCACCGGCGCGGCGTCTCGAAACGATACGCCGAGCGTGCGCAGGCGCTTGCGGCAGGCCCGTTCGGTCGCGTTCGCCTCTGCCGGCGGCGGGGCCGGTTGCGCGTCGTCGCCGACGCTGCGGCGTGGCGCCGGAGCGGGAACGGGCGCGCGGGTTCCTGTCTCCGGCTTCGGCCGCAATGCGGGCGCAGGCGCGGTATCCGGCAGCGGCGCGGCGGCGCTCCCGCTTGCCAATACTGCGCTCAAGATAAAAGCGAAAACAAAGATTTGCCCTGGTTTGGCGATGCGGTGAGTCATCGGGTTGTGGTTGTGAGTCAACGTGTTTTCGAACCGGTTCAACGTTCCTGTCGCCGTGCCATACACAGCGGTGACGGCCGTGGCGTGACCGGTTTGGTCACATCGCGTTTCGTTGATGAAACACAGGCTCGGGTGGAGCCTGGATGGGCGATCTCGAGGCGCACCGCTTAAGCAGTCATGCACCGATTGCTTCCAGGCCTTCCTCCAGCCAGTCGCCCAGCATCGGCATGCCGAGCAGGTATCTGGCGATGCGACGACGGCCGCGCTGGCGCGCCTCGGCCACGGCCGCGTCCCATTCCGATGCCTCGTAGTCGCCGCGGCCGAGCCAGGCGAGGGCGATGAGTTCGGCCGTCTCATCGACGTTCAGGTCGCCGATCAGGGCGCGCAGCTCCTTCTCGGTCAGGTTTTCGGATTCTTCCTCGGCGAGCCCGTCATGATGGTGGCCGTCGCGCAGGTTGCCGTCGAACTCGACCTCGTGTTCTGCGCCGTCATTGTAATCGTCGCTGAGAGCGGCGCTGATCGCCTTCGCCTTGAGGATGAAGAGGCGCACCGTGTCCGGGTCGATCGTCAGATCCCAGGTGGGTTCGATGGTCTTTTGCACCGTGCCGCTCCATGCGCGCCTGTCTCCGCATAATGAATTCAACGCCGGGCCGATGCAAATGAAGTCGGCGGTTCAGGCCGCGCCGCGCCGGCGCAGGAAAAGCGGCGGCAGGATTTCGACGGCGAGAATGGCGAAAAAGATCAGCGCGCACCCGACGAGCCCCGCGGCGGGCAGCCGTTCGCCGAGGAAAATCGCCCCGAACAGGGCTGCGAAAACGGATTCCGAGGACAGGAAGATCGCCGCCTGCGAGGCGGTGGTGTAGCGCTGGCCGATGGCCTGGAGCGTAAAGGCGATGCCGCCGGAGAAAACGCCGGCGTAAAGGATTTCGGGCGCGGCGGCGATGATGCCGGCAAGCCGGATCGGTTCCAGCGCCAGCGCGGTGGCGAGCCCCAGCCCGGCGCAGACCGCGAACTGGGTGACCGCCAGCGTGATCGGCCGTCCGCTGCCGGCGGCGTGGCGGGCGATGAAGATCATCTGCAAGGCCCAGAACAGCGCGCACAGAATGGTCAGCCAGTCGCCGACGGTCAGCCCGGCGAGCGCGCCGCCCGACAACAGCCAGATGCCGGCGAGCGCGACGAAAGCGGCAGGCCACACCACCGGATGCGGCCATTGCCGGTAGATGATGACCGCCAGAAACGGCACCATGACGACATAGAGCCCGGTCAGGAATCCGGAATTGGTGACCGTCGTGGTCAGCAGGCCGGCCTGCTGCGAGGCCATGCCGCCGAACAGCAGGATGCCGATCAGGCCGAAGGCGCGCCAGTCGGCCGGCGCCAGCGCGGTTTCGGCCGTCGCGCGCTCGCGTAGCGCGAAGGGCAGCATGGCGAGGGTGGCGACCAGGAAGCGCAGGCCGACGAACAGGAACGGGCCGAGCGCGTCCATGGCGGTCGACTGGGCGACGAAACCCATGCCCCACAGCGCGCCGGCGAAGAGAAGAACCAGATTGGCGAGGGAGCGGGACATAAAAAACCGTTTCGGGGACGTCGTTGCTTTCGTTTAGCAAGCCGAAACGGTGCGGCAAAGCCCGGCGGTGGCGGATACGCCAGCGCCTCGTCACGGCAATGTGAGGAGGGCATGGCGTGTTTCGGTCCTATTGTTCTGCTCGAAGGGACAAACCAATCGACCGCCCGCGCCGTATCCGGGAAGAGTCATGCAAGGAGGAGCCTATGCCGAGATATCTGACGAGCCTTGCCGCCGCGCTGATGGTCGGGTTGCCGCTTTCGGGCGGCGCCGCGCTGGCCGCCGGCGGCGGTGGTGGTGGCGGAGGCAGCGACACGATGGACTGCCCGGCCGGGCAGGTCTACGACAAGTCCACAAAAAAATGCGTCGCGAAATCGAGTGCGCTCGACACGGAGACGCTGTTTGAGGCCGGGCGCTCGCTCGCCTATGCCGGCCAGTATGACGAGGCGATCTCCGTCCTGCGGCTTGCCGAGGGCCGCAAGCAGCCGGGCATCTACAACATGCTCGGTTACGCGCATCGCAAAAAGGGCAGGCTGCTGATCGCGCTGGGCTATTACGAGGAGGCGTTGCGGCTCGATCCCGACCACGTCTTGACGCGCGAGTATCTCGGCGAGGCGCATTTGCAGATGGGCGACCTCGCCGCGGCGCGCGAGCAACTGGGCGAGATCGCCAAGCGTTGCGGCACGGGCTGCGCGGAATATGCCGAACTCGACCGGCATATCACGGCGTTCGAGCGCGAGAACGGCTGACCGGCGGACGTCACGGAAAAAAGGGCGCGACTTGCCGAGTCGTGCCCTCTTTTTGCGAAGCGGAGCGGGCCTTCGATATCAGTCGCCGCGCGACAGGCGGACGATCTTACCGTCGCTGTCGTCGGTAATCAGCCACACCGACCCGTCGGGCGCGACGTCGACGTCGCGGATGCGGCCGAACGCGCCTTCAAACATGCGCTCCTCGCCGGTTACATTGCCCTGGGGGTCGCGCTTGATGCGGCTCACCAGCGCGAATTTCAGCGCGCCGGCCAGAAGATCGCCCTTCCAGGCCGGGAACATGTCGCCGTCATAGACGTCGAGCCCCGACGGCGCGATCGAGGGGTCCCAGTAAAAGACCGGCTGCTCATACCCCTCGGCGTCGGTGCCGACGCCGATCTGGTCGCCCGAATAGTGGCGGCCATAGGAAATCACCGGCCAGCCATAGTTGCGGCCTGCCTCGGGCCTGTTCAACTCGTCGCCGCCGCGCGCGCCATGCTCGATCGTCCACAGTGCGTTCGTGAGCGGGTCCCACACCGCGCCTTGCGGATTGCGATGGCCCTTGGACCAGATTTCCGGGCGATGGCCGGGCGTGTCGGCGTAGGGATTGTCGGCGGGAACCGAACCGTCGCGATTGAGGCGCAGCACCGCGCCGGCATGGTCGTCCATGTCCTGGGCGCGACGGCCATCGCCGCGGTCGCCGGTGGTCACGAACAGCGTGCCGTCGGGGTTGAAGACGAGGCGCGATCCGAAATGCTGACCGGCGGCGGTTTTCCTGGCCATCGAAAACAAGGTCTCGACCTCGGCGAGTTTGGCTGGTCCGTCGCCGCGCACCAGTCGTGCACGCGCGAGCGCGGTGCCGGCGCCGTCGCTGCCAGGCTCCGAATAGGTGAAATAGATCAGCTGGCTGCGGTCGAAGTCGGGCGCGACGGCGACGTCGAGCAGGCCGCCCTGGCCGCGCGCGGCGACCTTGGGCAGGCCCTCGAGCGGGGGCGACAGCCGGCCTTGCGAGAAGATGCGCATGCTTCCCGGCCGCTCGGTGATGAGCGCGTCGCCGTTCGGCAGGAAATCGAGGCCCCACGGATGGTCGAGGCCGTCGGCGAGTATCTCTGCCTGGACCACGGCTTCTTCGGTCGTAAAGCTCTGCGCGGGCGCGGCGCGGGCGATCATCAGCGCCGCCGACAGGCCGATGGTCAGGCTCGCGATGGCCAGGGTCAGTCTGTTCAAGGTCCCCTCCGGTACGGTTTTGGTTCTACACTCGAGGTAGGGGCGTTTGCCCGCGTTGCAAGCACGGGCCGCCGTGACAACTGCAAAAAGCGATGTATCCTGTTCACAAGCGGTTGAACACGAATCACGAGGCACGGAATGCGTGGGGTGAACGACAATCCCCAGCCTGGGTTTGGCGGCCCTTTCCTGCCGTCCGCGTTGTCGCTGTTCCTGCCGACGCTAACGATCCTTTCGGGCTACGGTGTCGTTCTTGCCGGGCTTGTCGTGGCCGGGCGGGGCGACGGCGCGCTCGCCAGGCTGTGCATCGTGGTGCTGGCGCTTGGCGGGCCTTTCCTGATTGCGCATGCGACGCTGCGGGCCTTCACCATTCGGGTCGCCGTCATGCCGCGGACGCTCTATGTCCACCGCGGCTTTCCTTCCAGCCAGGCGCAGGACATACCCTACCGGCTGATCGAGCGCGTCGCGATACGGCGCGGACTGGCGGGGCGGATTTCAGGGAGCGGCGCGCTCGTCGTCACTTTGTTGGGCGGACGGCGCATCGTCGTCGGCGATCTGAAGAACCCGGACCAGGCCCGCGCCGCGATCCTCCGGCAGATGCCGGCCGGAGAGCGCCCGGCGCCCGATTCGCCCGACAGCGACCTGGAGACGTCGCGGCCTTTTGCCTCGGCGCGGTGATGTTCCGGCAAATTTTTGGACGTGAAAACGCCGGCAACGATTGCTATATAGGACCGGAACGATTTGTTGCGGTTCCGTGGCATGCGCCTGCGGACCGTTTTCTTTTTGCGCTTTGCGCCGCCGGACAGAGCCTGGCGCGACAGACGAGAAAGGTGTGACGATGAACAAGGTCCCGATGACCGTACCTGGATTCGAAGCGCTGAAGGAAGAACTGCGCTGGCGCCAGCAGGAAGAGCGCCCCAGGATCATCGAGGCGATCTCGGAAGCCCGCGCGCATGGCGATCTGTCCGAAAACGCGGAGTACCACGCCGCAAAGGAAGCGCAGAGCCTGAACGAAGGCCGCGTCGGCGAGCTCGAGGACATGATCGCGCGCGCCGAGGTGATCGACGTGTCGAAGCTGTCCGGCGATACGGTCAAGTTCGGGGCGACGGTGGAGCTCGTTGACGAAGACACCGAGGAAACGCGCACCTACCAGATCGTCGGCGACCAGGAGGCCGACGTGAAATCCGGCCGGATCTCAATCTCCTCGCCGATCGCGCGCGCGCTGATCGGCAAGGGCGTGGGCGAGGCGATCGAGGTCAACGCGCCCGGCGGCGCGCGCGGCTACGAGATCGTCAAGCTGAAATGGCTGTGAGGCGGCCGCTCAGGCGATGTCGACCAGCCCGTCATCCTTGACCTGGCGGATCGTCAACGCGGTCCGCACGGTGTCGACATTCGGCGCCGAGGTCAGCTTCTCGATGACGAAGTTCTGAAAGGTCGTCAGGTCGCTCGCCACGCAGTGGAGCAGGAAGTCGGAATCGCCCGACACCATCCAGGCGCGGCGCACGATCGGCCAGGTGCGGGCGAGTTCGGAAAACGCCTTCAATTCCGCCTCGGTCTGATGCTGCAGGCCGATCAGGCAGAACGCGACCACGTCGAAGCCCAGCGCCGGCGCGTTCAAAAGCGCCCGGTAACCGCGTATGACGCCGTTGTCCTCGAGGCGCTTGACCCTGCGCAGGCAGGGCGGCGCCGAGATGCCGACCCGGCGCGACAGCTCGACATTGGTCATGCGACCGTCATTTTGCAGTTCGCGCAGGATCTTCCAATCCGTCGCGTCGAGTTCAGCCTTGAAGGTCATTTGTTACCCGTATGGCATTCTTGGCGAAAGAATCGGTCGCTAAGGCAAAACTCATACGGCAAAGCCGCGATGGAGCCAAGCGTCGACCCGACCAGCCAAAACCGGCGGCGGGCTGCTGGTCATGGTCGCGGCAGTTGTGCGAAAAGCCCTTCGCGCCCTTGCACAATGGGGTCCCCATTCCTTAGATCAGCGTGCCCTGACTGCCCGCTCGCCCCGGCGGCGACGCGGGCGTGCGAAAGGAACCCGGATATGAGCGCAACACACGCCCCCGTCATCATTATCGGCTCCGGCCCGGCCGGCTACACCGCCGCGATCTATGCCGCGCGCGCGATGCTCGAGCCGATGCTGATCGCCGGGCTCGAGCAGGGGGGGCAGTTGATGATCACCACCGAGGTGGAAAACTATCCCGGCTTCGCGGAGCCGATCCAGGGGCCGTGGCTGATGGAGCAGATGCTCAAACAGGCCGAGAATGTCGGCACCGAAATCGTCTCGGACCTGATTACCGAGGTCGATCTCGACGTGCGCCCGTTCCGGCTCAAGGGTGATACAGGCACCGACTATACCTGCGACGCGCTGGTGATCGCGACCGGCGCCAAGGCCAAATGGCTGGGCCTGCCGAGCGAGGAGAAGTTCATGGGCTTCGGCGTGTCGGCCTGTGCGACCTGCGATGGTTTTTTCTACCGCGGCAAGGACGTTGTGGTGGTCGGCGGCGGCAACACCGCCGTCGAGGAGGCGCTATACCTGTCCAATCTGGCGAAAACCGTCACGGTGATCCACCGCCGCGACGAATTCAGGGCCGAGCGTATCCTTCAGGACAGGCTGTTTAAGAAGGACAACATCAAGGTGCTGTGGGACACCGAGGTGGACGAGATCAAGGGCGAAGCCGGAAAGCCGCCGCTGCCGGCGTCCGTCAACGCGATCAGTCTGCGCAACAAGAAAACCGGCGAGATCACCGAAATGGCGGTCGATGGCGTGTTCGTGGCGATCGGCCACGCGCCGGCGGTGGAATTGTTCGCGGGCAAGGTCAAGCAGAAGCCGAACGGCTATTTGTGGACGGAGCCGGATTCGACCCGGACCGACATTCCCGGTGTCTTCGCGGCCGGCGACGTCACCGACGACATCTACCGCCAGGCCGTCACGGCCGCCGGTCTCGGTTGCATGGCGGCGCTGGAAGCGGAAAAATACCTGGCTGAACACGAAGCCCACCGCGAAGCCGCAGAATAGCGGCGCGCGGACCGGGAGGAGGGGTAATGTCGCTCGACTGGGACAAACTGCGTGTGTTTCACGCCGCCGCCGAGGCTGGCTCGTTCACGCATGCGGCGGAGAAGCTGAATCTGTCGCAGTCGGCAATCTCGCGCCAGGTCAGCGCGCTTGAGCAGGAAATCGGCGTATCGCTGTTTAACCGCCATGCCCGTGGGCTGGTGCTGACGGAGCAGGGCGAACTGCTGTTCAACACCGCCCACGAAGTGTTCGTAAAGCTGGAATCGGTCCGTAGCCGGCTAATGGAAACGACCGAAAAGCCGTCCGGCCTCTTGCGTGTCACGACCACGGTCGGTCTGGGGTCGGGATGGCTGTCGCAGCGCGTGCAGGAGTTTCTCGATCTCTATCCCGACATCCAGATCCAGCTCATTCTCGCCAACGAGGAACTCGACCTGACGATGCGGCAGGCCGATTGCGCCATACGCCTGCGCCAGCCGCAACAACCGGATCTGATCCAGCGGCGCCTGTTTACGGTGCATCTGCACGTCTTCGCCGCGCCGTCCTATATCAACAGGTTCGGCGAACCCGAGACCGCGGCCGATCTCGACAAGCATCGCCTGATCACGTTCGGCGAACCGGTGCCGGCCTACCTGAAGGATTTGAACACGCTGCAGAGCCTGGGCATGCCCGAAGGCGAAAAACGGCCGGCGACGCTGCAGATCAACGATTTGATGTCGATGCGCCGGGTCGTGCGGCGCGGCGCGGGCGTTGCCATGCTGCCCGACTACATGGCCGATCCCGGTTCGGGGCTCGTGCAGGTGCTGACGGACATGGCGGTGCCGGCCTTCGATACCTACTTCTGCTATCCCGAGGCGATGAAGAATCAGGCGAAGCTGAAAGCGTTTCGCGATTTCATCTTCTCCAAGGCGCGAAGCTGGGCTTTTTGAGGGGTTTTTAGGCAGAAGGCCTGCCGCCTGAACGGGCATTTTTGCATGTTTTTCAATCACCTGCACAAACCATGCATAATTGCATGGGTGCGTTGCATTTGATCTGCTTGCGAAAAAGGCAGGGCAGGCACATATATCAATCACTCCCGGGCGCGTTCCTCCTCCCATTAGCGCCCGCGAGTGTTCCCCTCTGGAGGTTTCGCCGTTTTACGGCACTTCCAATAGCTAGGCCGGTCCTTTCAGGTACCGGCCTTTTTTTTGTCTTGCGGCGGGGCCTGCTTGCGGTTCGCGCGGTGCGTCGGTCGGTTGGCTCGACGCCAAGCCGCCGCCGTCCGCCTCACATGAACAGTTTTTCCCCGTCCATGTCCTGGTACAGTCCGGCAACCTGCTCGCCATAGCCGTTATAGATCACGGTCGGCACGGTCTCGCCGGTATGCAGGACGCGCTCCCTGGCCTGGCTCCAGCGCGGATGCGGAACCTGCGGGTTCACATTGGCCCAGAACCCGTATTCGCCGGGTGCGATCTCTTCCCAGAAGCTGACCGGCCGTTCGGCGGTGACGGTGATCCTGACGATCGACTTGATCGATTTGAACCCGTATTTCCACGGCAGGGCGAGCCGCAGCGGCGCGCCGAACTGCTTGGCGAGCGGCTTGCCGTAGGCGCCGGTGACCATGAAGGCGAGCTCGTTCCGCGCTTCGGCCAGGGTCAGCCCTTCCACATAAGGCCAAGGATACCAGACCTGCCGCTGGCCTGAGGCCATTTTCGGGTCGAGGAAGGTTTCAAGCCGCAGATATTTAGCCTCGGCTTGTGGTTCGGCGAGCGCGAGCAGTTGCGACAGGGCGAACCCCGTCCACGGCACGGTCATCGACCAGGCCTCGACGCAGCGATGGCGGTAGAGCCGCTCTTCCAGCGGCATTTTGCGGATCAGCTCGTCGAAGGCGAGCTTTTGCGGCTTGTCGACCAGGCCGGCGATTTCGATGTCCCATGGTCGCGTCTCGAGCGCCTGGGCTGCGTTGGCGATCTGCTTGTGCGAGCCGAACTCGTAAAAATTGTTGTACTGGCTCGAGATCTCCTCCGGCGTGAGAGGGCGCTCGATGGTGAAGGCCGGGTTGCGGGGCGCGGGATAAAGCGCGGCGGTCGGGTCCTCGGCCGCCCGCGCCGCGCCGATCAAGCGGGGCGCGGCCAGAGCGGCAGCGCCGGCGCCCAGGCCGGCAAGCAGGGCGCGGCGATTGACAAAGGCGGTTTCCGGCGTCGCCAGACGCTCGGCAAGCGCCCAGGACGGCCGGCGGTGGATGGAGACCATGACTTCCTCCCGGTTCGGTTTCGGGCAGACCCTAGCGCGCGCCGTGGGAGCGGCAATTCAATCGCCATCACATCTGCGTGGGCCGGGGCATGGGGGTCGTGCCCGGTGACGTCAGGCGGCCTTGCCGTGGGTGTTTGCCACCTCGTCGGCAAGGCGCCCGGTCAGTTCGGCCATGTGATCGAAGCTCGCCCGGAAGGTGGCGACGCCGGCGGTGGCCGAGCGCAGTTCCACGATCAGGTCGCCGATCTCGGCCTGGGGCATCATCGCCTCCACCACGTCCCAGCCCGGCCAGCCCGGCCTGGCGTCGAAGCCCAGAATCTGGCCGCGGCGCTGCGGCAGGATGGCGGTCACCTTGGCCGTGGCGTCGGAAGGGGTGAAGACCTCGATCTTCATGATCGGCTCCAGGATCGCCGGCGAACAGGCCGGCATCGCCTCGCGCATGGCGAGCTTGGCCGCCATCTGGAAGGCCATGTCGGAGGAATCGACTGCGTGGTACGAGCCATCGGCGAGATTGACCGCGATGTCGACCACCGGAAAACCGAACAGGCCCGCCTTGAGATAGTCGCGCACGCCGGCCTCGACGGAGGGGATATATTGCTTGGGCACGACGCCGCCGGTGATCGTGTTGGTGAACTCGAAGCCGCTGCCGCGCGGCAGCGGTCTGATCTCCAGCACGACGTCGCCGAACTGGCCATGGCCGCCGGACTGCTTCTTGTGCCGGCCGCGCTGGGTGGTGCCCTTGCGGATGGTTTCGCGATAGGGAACGCCGGGCCGGCTGGAATCGACCTCGATCTGGAACTTGCTGCCGAGCCGCTCGGTGGTCACGCGCAGGTGCATTTCGCCATGACCCGAAATCACCGTCTCGCCGCTGTCTTGATGCTCGATCGCGATCGAGGGGTCTTCCTCGGCGAGTTTTTGCAGCGAGGCCGACAGCTTCACCTCGTCCTTGCGCTCGTGCGGCCGCAGGGCGACGGCGTTGACCGGTTGCGGCGGCTCGGGCGTGGCCAGGGCCGCCGGCGGCGTCTTGCCGACGGCGAGCGTGTCGCAGGTGCGCACCTCGTCGAGCTTGCCGAGCGCGACCGTATCTCCCTCGCCGGCGTTCTGCAGCTTGGTCTGGTTTCGGCCGAGCATGCGGTAGAGGCCTGAAACGCGGCCGGTGCGGCCGTCATGCGTGACGATTTCGGCGCCGTCGGCGATCGAACCCGCCAGGATGCGGGCGTATGAGAGCTTGCCGCCATGCGGCGTGTGCACGGTCTTCACGATCTGGAGGACGGGATCGCCGGTTTCGGTGAGCCCGAGCCGTTCGCGGGTTTGCGCGATGTCGGGCGCATCGTGTCGGACCGTCTTTAACAGCCGCAGCACGCCGTTGCCATGCTCAGCCGAGCCGATCAGCACCGGAATCACCGAGCCCTCGCGCAGATCGGCGGCGAGGTCGTCGAACACCGCGTCGCGCGGCGGCTCGATCTCTTCCAGCAATTGCTCCATCAGCGCGTCGTCGTGGTCGGCCAGCGTTTCCAGCATGGAAAAACGCGCTTCGACCTCGCGGGCCTTTTCGTCGTCGGGGATCGGCGCGATCTCGCTTTCGGCGTGTTCGCGATAGATGTGGGCGCGTTCCAGCGCCAGATCGATCGAGCCGATGACGATGCCGTCCTTGCGCAGCGGAATCTGGCGCAGAACCAGCGGCACCGTGCTTGCCGGCTGCAACAGCTTCAGCGTGTCGCGCACGCCGATGGCGGCCTTGTCGACCTTGTTGAGGAACAAAACGCGCGGAATGCCGTGTTCTTCCAGCGTGCGCATGATCAGCTGCAGGGCGGGAATCTTCTTTTCGTCGGCCTCCGCCACCACGATCGCCAGGTCGCAGGCGGCCAGAACGGGTTCGGCCTCATAGGCGAATTCGATCGAGCCCGGGCAGTCGATGAAGGTCAGGCTGTCGTCCATGAAGTCGGTGGTGGCAACGCTCGCCTCCACGCTCATCAGATGCGCGCGCGCCTCCGGGCTGTCGTCGCCGACCGTGGCGCCCGAGGCGACGGTGGCCTGCCGCGCGATGGCGCCCGTGCGCGCCAGAACGGCTTCCAGAAGCGATGTTTTTCCGCTGGCGAAGGGACCGACAATGGCGATGCATTTCGGCCCCGTGCGTCTTCCTCCGGCGCGACTACCCATGTGAACGACCTCCTCCTCACGCTTGCTCGCGGGCGGCGGCCGGCCCGCGGCCGTCGCGCGCCGGGTTTCAGGCACCCGGCGCGGGCATCGTCACACGGCTTTTGCGATGAGGCAAGACGTCCCTATCCTTCGACGCTCGCCGCAGCCGGCGGGTGGAAACCGGCCGGCCGGCCTCGCCTCGACCGCTAAAAGCCGTTTGGCCCCGCGCCCGGCGTGCCGGGCTTTTCGGCGTCGAGCGATCGCCCTGCGGCTTTGTTTGCGACCTGCTTCGGTCCGTTTTCGTGAAACAAACATCGAATGCGGGTTGCGTTGTCGTCTTTTCGTTCTCTGGTAAGATCTGCAATTGTGAATAATATAATTCTTTGAACCTCATGGGCGTGGAGGAGAAATGCCATGCGTCTCCCGTTTGTTGTTCTTGCCTTTGCGCTGATGTCGTCGCCGGCTTTGGCGGACATGTACCAGGATCAGTACAAGGCCGTCATGGCGCGTTATTTCATCACCAATCACCATGCCGTTCCGATCTTCACCAACGGCAACATCCGCAAAGGCGACATCATCCAGTATCCCGACGAGGGACGGGTGGTGCCGCGGAAAGACTGCCTGGATCTCGGCGCGTCCGCTTTTCGCGACGTCGATGCGCTGGACATCACGCTCGCCAACGAGGTGTCGTTCGGTGTCGGCGCCGGTATCTCCGTTCACGGGCTGGCGCAGATCGAGGCCGAACTCGCGCTGGCGATCTCGGGCATCGCCAGGATCGCGATCGATCCGGCCTCGCGCGAACATACCGAGCACGAAGTCTCGACGGGGCGCGTCCGGGAGGATCCAAGCTGCGACCTGGTGCGGTTCGTCATCGACGGGCGCGAGACGGCCTATCTCATGGTCAGCGACATCATCAGGGGGCAGGTTACGGCGAGGACGCAGATGATGGCTGCCGGCGGCGCGTCCCTGGAGGCGGGGCTGACCCAAAAACGGCTGCAGGCGCTTCTGGGCGATACGCCGCGGATCGGCGTTTCGGTCAGTGGAGGGGTGGCCACGATCGAAAGCCGCCGGTCGCCGAGCGTCAGGACGGTCGCCGTCAAGTCCCGCTTCGTCAGTACCTACCATCTGGCGCGGCTCTACCATCTCTATCAGGCGGCCGGCCCCTCCGACCTGGAACTCATGGTGGAACAGATGCTGAGGGGGGTCGAGCCCGGCGTTTTCGACAAGCTGGCCGCCGACCTGAATGATTTTTTGCAGGAACACGGATTGATCGAACGGGACAAGGCGCAGTTCTACAACAAGATGCGCTATCTTGAGACCCGGGACGTGCTCGACGAAAAGACCTTGGCCAATATTCCGCAGGAGCACTGGCGCGCGTTGGGCGTCATTGCCGCCGCGCACGAATTGTCGGTCTGGTGAGGGGACGCGGCCTTGTCGGCCGCATCCCGCCAAAATTCCCGCACCAGGTCAGTCGCGGCCGGCTTCGATGATCTTTTCGGCCAGCAACGCCGGATTGGTGAAACAGACCTCGTGTCCGCCGGATGCCTGGACGAGCCGGAACAGGCCGAGCTTTTCCGACAGGCGCGGATGCCAGCCGAGCGACTGGGGCAGGGCGGTGTCTTCGGTGAAGTTGATATAGGATTTGGCGACTTCCATCTCGGCCGGGTTGGCCGACAGCCTGATCGCGTCGGTAAAGGTCGCGTAGGGATGCGGGTTGAGCTTTTCGTAGGTCGCCTGGGCCGTCGCGCCGTCGGCGTCGTTCATGAACGCCTCGCGCCAGATCGGCGGCGGCAGCATGACGGCGTTGTCGGGGCTCGCGGCGCTGACGGCGTCGAACAGCGCCACGTAGTGGGGCGGTACCATGTCGTTGAGGCATTCGCCGTCGTTGGGCACGAAGGCGTTCCAGTAGACCAGGCGGCGGATGCGGCCCGGTAACCGGTCGGCGGTGCCGGTGATGATCATGCCGCCATAGGAGTGGCCGACAAGGATGACGTCGGTCAGTTCGCGTTCTTCGATGAAGGCGACGATCGAGCCGATCGCCGCCTCAAGTCCGGTGCGCCGGTCATCGCCCGGCCGGTTGCCGGCGATGGTCGGCGTGTGGACGTCATGTCCCTGGTCGCGGATCGGCCGGGCGACATCCTCCATCAGCTCGCCGGTATGCCAGGCGCCGTGAACAAGCACGTAAGTTGCCATTTTTTCCTCCCTGCGCTTTGATTTATCGGGCGTTTGATCCTGACAACAATGGGTGGCGCGGGCTTGGCCAGGCGCGCACCGATGTTGGACCGGAGCGAACCGCAAGGGGATCAGACGATGGCGATCAAACCGGAGGTGAAGCGTGCCGATGCCGGGCCGGCACTGCGCTGGGGCAGTGTGTGGGACACGCGCGATGTTGGTGGAACCGAGGCGTTCGATTATTACCGCGACGGCATCTGCCAGTCCTTTATGGAGCTTCTGCCCGAGTTGGAGGCCGTCCGGCGGCGGCACTTCAAGGCCCGCGTGGAATCGCATCCGCTGGGCGAGGGGGCGGTCAACCGGGTCGACGCGACCGCGCATCTGGTTGTTCGGACCGGGCGCGAGATCGCGCGCTCGCCGCGCGAATGCTATTATCTCAATCTGCAGCGGGGCGGGGAGTGCCGCATCGATCAGGCCGGGACAGAGATCGCCCTGCGCGCCGGCGATGTCGGCATTTTCGATTCCGGCCGGCCGTTTTCGCTCGAGCATCGCCGGCTGTCGTCGCTGGCGGTGTCGTCGTTCTGGGTGCCGAAGGAGGCGCTCGCGAACCGTCTCGGCGGCCGCCTGCCGGAGCGGCCCCGTCTGTTGTCGTTCGAGCCCGCGCTCGGACGGCTGATCGCGGAGACGGCGCGCTCGATCGACGAGACCGCCGGCCACCTGCCAGAAGCGGCATCGGCACGGCTTTTTTCCATGCTGCTCGACCTGACGGCGATGGTCTTGGGCGGCGAGGGCGTCGACGTGCCGCGCACGTCGCGGGCGGATGCGCAATTGCTCGCGCTGCGCTGCTTTGTCGAGCGAAATTTCGCCGATCCGCGTCTCGATGCGGCGCGCTGCGCCCGGGCGATGGGCATTTCGCCGCGCTACGTGCAGAAGCTTTTTGCCCGGGCCGGCACCACGCTCGGGGCCTTCGTGATGGAGGTGCGCCTGCGCGAGGCCGCGGCCGCGCTGCGCGCACCGGCGAAGGCTGCTGTTCCGGTGACGTCGATCGCCTATGCGTGCGGCTTTTCCGACCTGTCGCATTTTTCCAGGTCGTTTCGCGCGCGCTACGGCGCGCCGCCGGGCGCTTGGCGGCGTCTGGCGCACTAAAGCGTTTCCAGGCGAAGTGGAAGCCGGTTCGCCGTTCAAAGACGCGTTAGAACAATAAGTTAGAGCCGGTCTGCGATTCCGTGAAAAGCAGAACGGCCTTGACCGCCAAAAAGCAAAACCCGGCCGCGGGGGCCGGGTCGGTCTTGTTGTCGGATATGCCGGTGGCGAAAGGCGTCAGCTCAGCGAACCGGCAAAGCGCTGGATGCGGGTGCAGGCCTCTTCCAGCAGTTCCTCCGAAGTCGCGTAGGAAATGCGGAAATTCGGGCCGAGCCCGAAGGCGGAGCCCTGCACTACGGCCACGCCCTCGGCCTCCAGAAGCTCGGTGACGAAATCCTGGTCGGTCTCGATCACATTGCCGGACGGGGCCTTCTTGCCGATCAGCGTCGCACAGGACGGATAGACGTAGAAGGCGCCTTCCGGCACCGGGCAGGAGATGCCGCGGGCCTGGTTGAGCATCGAGACGACGAGATCGCGGCGGCCCTGGAAGATCGCCTTGTTGCGCGTCACAAAGTCCTGCGGTCCGTTGAGTGCCTCGACGGCGGCCCATTGCGCGATCGAGCAGGCGCCCGAGGTCTGCTGGCCCTGGATCATGTCCATCGCCTTGATGAGTTCCACCGGTCCGGCCGCGTAACCGATGCGCCAGCCGGTCATGGCATAGGCCTTCGACACGCCGTTCATGGTCAAAGTGCGCGCGTAGAGCGCCGGCTCGACCTCGGCGATGGTGCGGAAGGCGAAATCGCCATAGGTCAGATGCTCGTACATGTCGTCGGTGAGCGTCCACACATGGGGGTTTTTCATCAGCACGTCGGCGAGCGCCTTCAGCTCGGCCTCGGTATAGGCCGCGCCCGAGGGATTGGAGGGCGAGTTCATCACCAGCCACTTGGTCTTGGGCGTGATCGCCTTTTCCAGCGCGGCCGGCGTCAGCTTGAAGCCGTCCTCGATCCTCGTTTCGGCGAAGACCGCCGTGCCGCCGCAGATCGCCACCATTTCGGGATAGCTGACCCAGTAGGGCGCGGGGATGACGACCTCGTCGCCCGGGTTGAGCGTGGCCATGAAGGCGTTGAACAGGATCTGCTTGCCGCCGGTGCCGACGATGGTCTGCTCCGGCTTGTAGTCGAGATTGTTCTCGCGCTTGAACTTCGCCGCGATCGCCTCGCGCAGCGGTGCGATGCCGGATACGGGCGTATATTTGGTCTCGCCGCGCCGGATCGCCTCGATCGCCGCGTTCTTGACGTTGTCGGGCGTGTCGAAATCCGGCTCGCCGGCTCCCAGGCCGATCACGTCGCGGCCCTTCGCTTTGAGCTCGCGCGCTTTCTGGCTTACCGCGATGGTCGCGGAGGGCTTTACGCGGGACAGGGCGTCGGCGAGAAAGGCCATTGTGATCGTCTCCTCTGGGCCAGGGTGTCGCTGCCTGGGGCAGCGGCTTGTAATGTCCGAATGCGGGCACGAGCGCAAGACTTTGCCGGCGTCGTCAGTCGATGCACGAAAATTTGCGCCGTTAACCTTGTTCAAAGCCCAATCGCCGATACTTCCGGCCACCCGGATGGTCTCGCCTCGGCGCGGCCGGCGGGATTGCGGTGCGGCGGGCGACCGCCGCCGGCCGGTTTCAACGCGGAGAACCGCATTCGTGTCGCGCAGCGCAGGCCTTGCCCATATCGTTCGCCAGGACGACGGAACGTCGACCGGCGTGTGGGGCGTCTACACGATCAAGAGCGCCTTCCAGCCGGTGTTCGCCTTCGGCGAAGGAAAACTCGCCATCGCCGCGTTCGAGGGGTTGGTGCGGCCGTTCCGCGACGGCGCCGCGCTATCGCCCTACGCGTTCTTTCGCGGCATTCCACCGATCGACCGGTTCCATGTCGAAACCCTGATGCGCACGCTGCACCTTCTCAACGCGGCGGCGTGTCTCGATCCGAAAGTGTCGATCTTCGTCAATTTCGACCCGTCCCTGTTCACCGACGCCGAGGTCGTCGATGTCGCGATCCGCGACATGCGGCTGGTGCTGCACGAGGCGGGCATGCATCCCGGCCGGATCGTGTGCGAGGTCACGGAACAGAAATCCGGCTCCACCGGCGCGCTGCGCCGCTTCGTCGACGCCCTGCGCGCCAGCGGTTTCAAGATCGCCGTCGATGATTACGGGGCGGACGATTCCGATATTCAGCGCATTGACGACTTGAAACCCGATATTGTCAAATTCGACGCGCAGTGGATCACGCGCCTGATGGATTCGGGCGCCGGATTCGGACTTTTGAAGGTCATGGTGTCGCGTTTCGCCGACAGCGGTATTAAAACCGTGTTCGAGGGGATCGAGGAAATGTGGCAGCTGGAACTCGCCGAGGAAACGGGCGCATCGATGGTGCAGGGTTTTGTTCTCGCCCGGCCGGAACTGGCGCCGACGAGCTTTTCGATTTTCTCCGGCAAGGACGAACCGGCCGGCCAAAGCGTGTCGTGGTCGGGTGCCGGCGCACCGCGCGCGATGCCGGTGGCCGCCGAGGAGCTGCCGGAAAGCCGTCATCAGCCTGCATCGCGGCGCCGGACATTTGGCCGCCGCCAATCCGGCGGTTAAACTCCGCCATGCATGATGCCCCGCTTGTCGCCATCGTATCGGATCCGTCGCGGTCGCCGTACCCGTTTTGGGGTGGTGCGATGGCGTGGCCGGGGGGGCGCGGGTGAGCGATGCATTCGCCTTTAATGTCGACGAGGTCGGCATCGCCTATGGCCGCTTCCAGGATTTGCGGCTGAAAAGCTGCTACCAGCCGCTGTTCCGGGTCGAGGACGACCTTTTGATGCCGTTCGCGGTCGAGGCGCTGGTGATCGCCTTCACCGGCGGAAAGGCCGTTCCCGCCACAAAGCTGTTCGAGCGCGCCGCGGCCGAGGAACGGGCCGCGCTCGAGCGCTTGTGCCGGGTGTTGCACATGCGCAACTACCACAATATCGGCGTGGACGGGCTGGAGCTGTTCTTCAATGTCGACCCGGCGATGCCGGATGAAGACGTCGAGCATCTGGACTGGCTGTTTGCCGAAAACGAAATCGCGCCGGGCATGGTGGTGTGCGAGATCACCGAGGCGTTCGGCGCGGGAACGGAGCGGGTGACGGCGCTGACCGAAAACGTGCGCCGCTCCGGCATGCGGGTTGCGGTCGACGATTTCGGGGCGGGCCATTCGACGCCGGCCCGGCTGCGGCTGATCAGGCCGGATATCGTCAAGCTCGACGCAGCCTGGTTTCAAAAGATCGTCGCCGACAAGGCCGCGCGCGATTTCCTGCCGCGGCTTTTCGCGCGCTTTCACGATCTCGGCAGCAAGGTACTGGTGGAAGGGATCGAGACGCCCGAGCAACTGGTCGTCGCGATCTCGGCCGGCGCCGACCATCTGCAGGGATTTCTGCTTGCCCGTCCGGCGCTTGCCGGGACGATATTCGACGATGCCGCCCTGTCGGTGACGGCGTTGTCGTCAGGGGCCGCGCCCGGGGCGCAGGCGACGTCGCGCTGACGGATCGCAATTGTCGATTGTTCGACCAGAACTATTGATTGGTCAGCCGGTCCCGCCGGCCCGATAGTAACGCTGCGCGATCTGCGCGTTCGGCTCGAAAGGATGGCGGGCAATGATCACACTCTACGGCATGGGCGACAGCGGCAATTGCTACAAGCCGCGGCTTTTATTGGCCAAGCTCGGCATTGCCTTCCGCCATGTCGAGGTGAACTCGCTCGACGGGTCGACCCGGAAGCCGGACTTCCTCGCCAAAAACCCGAACGGCAAGGTGCCGCTGCTGGAGACCGAAGACGGGCGACATCTTGCCGAATCCAACGCCATGCTGCTTTATCTGGCCGAGGGGACGCGCTTCCTGCCGCAGGACCGGTTCGAGCGGGCGCTGGTCTATCAATGGCTGTTTTTCGAGCAATATAGTCACGAACCCGCCGTTGCGGTGCGCCGGGCGCTGTTGGTCTATCCCGAACGCGCGCATCAGCGCACGCCGGCCCGGCTCGCCGAAACGCTGGAGGCCGGCAATAAGGCGCTTGGAGTGATGGAAGACCGGCTGCGCGCGGCGCATTTTTTCGCCGGCGGCGCGCTGTCGGTGGCCGACATAGCGCTCTACGCCTATACCCATCAGGCCGGGCGCGGCGGGTTCGACCTTGGCCTATTTCCCGCGGTTTCGGCATGGCTGAAACGCGTCGAGGCCGATCCCGGTCACGTGCCGATCGACTGGCGGCCGTGAGCGCGGGTCCGAGATCTGTCGCCCGGGCATGAAAAAGGCGGGGTCGGCACCCCGCCTCTTCCATAACGATCACTTGCCGCGGCGCAGGGCGCCGCGCGCAAATGGTTCAGTCGGCAGCCGTCAGGTTGCCGGCCGAGGAGCGGCCGGTGCGGCGGTCCTGCTGGATCTCGTAGTTGACCTTCTGGCCTTCCACGAGATTGCCCATGCCCGAGCGCTCGACGGCCGAGATGTGGACGAATACGTCCGAGCCGCCTTCGTCAGGCTGGATGAAACCGAAGCCTTTGGTCGAATTGAACCACTTCACTGTTCCGGTTGCCATGGTAATTTCCTTCAGATTTGCAACGTCATGTGGCCACGACCCATCGTGGCCGGTGGTATCGAGATTTTGGAGATTGACGTCAGCAAATGCGAGGAAGATCGCAACCTGCCGTATCGATCGGCCGAAATATCAATGGTGACCATATAAAGGTGTGCGGGCCCGCTGGCAAGAAGGACAGTGTGTGGCGTCGACGCGCCAAGGTGCGTCCGGTGGAGCTCCGGAGGCCGGCCAGGCGCGGAAAACCGGCATTCCGGCGTCTTGGCGGCGCCGGGCCGAGGACAGCTTGATGGCATTTCACCAAACAGGACCGGCTCGATGACATCGTGCGTTCAACCGGAATTGTCATGCTCTTGCAGGCCGTTGACCATGTATCGGATCGTTTCGAAACTCGGTTTCGAAGCCCCGGTTCGGTGCCTGATATCAAGCTCCCGGCGCTGAATTTCGTTTGACGCTACGTCCCGGTCCACACGGCGAAGTCCCGCATCAGCCCTTCATAGGCCTCGAGCGGCGGAAAGGCCTCGTAACTGTGTGCCGCGCCGGTTTCGGCGAAGGCCAATTTTTCGCTGGTCCAGCTTTCGATGAAGGGTGCGAAGCCGGTCGGATCGTCGAGCATGGTCGGACGCAAATTGACGAACCAGTCCATCCCTTCCGGGCGTGTGAACATCCAGGTCATGCAGCGCGGACAGAAAAAATGTCGTGTCGCGCCGTGCAGGCCGCCGATCACCGCCTCGCCACGGATGATGTGAAACCCTTTGGCCGGGATCGCCGCCGACAGCGAAAAGGCCGACGCGCTCATGCGCTGGCAACCGACGCAGTGGCAGGCCATGGTGATCAAAGGCGGCGCGTTCACCTCGATCCGCACCTGGCCGCAGCGGCAACCACCCGCGCGTGGCAGAGCCCAGTCTGTCATGTCGACCTCCTTGTTACGCCGGCCTTTGGTTTCCGGCACGTGGTGGATTTTCGCCCGGCTTCTTTGTCACACACAACCGGTCAAGCTGGCGTTCCAGATGGGCCAGGGCCGCGGCAGGTTTCTGCTGCCCGACCAGCATCGCGGTGCCGAGGCCGTGGATCAGTCCCAACAGCGCGCCGGCTTCCGCGTCGACGTCGATATCGGCGCGGAACATGCCGGCCTCCTTGCCGTCCGCGAGGATCGCCGCGATCCGCGTCTGTAGCCGGTTGGGCCCCGCGACGAGGCCCGGCCCGGCCAGATCCGGCTCGGTCATCGCCAAAACTGCGTAAGACATCCACATATGATGGAAGGCCCGGCTTTGCGGATCGGTCGGCAGCGCCTCGCGGAACAGCGCGGCGAGTGCGGCGCGTGTGTCGGGCGCATCGGGGGGCGGGGCCAGCCGCCCGATCCAGCGATCGTTGCTCTCCCGCTCGAGGCGATTCAGTCCGGCTTGCATCAGCCCGGCCTTGGTCTCGAAGTAATATTGCACCAGGCGCAGCGATATGCCCGCTTCGGCCGCCACCGCGCGCAGTGAGACGGCGTGCAGGCCCTGGCGCGCGGCCACGGCGAAGAGGGCGTCGAGGATCATCGCGCGGCGTTTGTCGTGGTCGACGGTTTTCGGCAACGGTCTGGCCTGTGGCGTCCGGGTCGCTTTTTGTGATACATTTGTATCATAAAAATCCGATCCTGTCCCGCTCGACGAAAACGCGACCATGCCCACCACCCCGCCTCCCGTACCCACCCGCCTTTGGGCGCTGGCCGCGACAACCGGCGCCGGCGGCTTCATGGCTATGCTTGATTCGACCGTCGCCAATCTGGCGCTGGAAAGCATCCGCGCCGGTTTCGATGCCCCGCTCGCCAGCGTGCAATGGGTCGCGACCGCCTATCTGATCGCGCTCGCCGTCTCGTTGCCGCTCACCGGCTGGTTCGGTCGTCGCATCGGGCAGGGGCGGCTATGGACGGCAAGCATGGTCGTCTTCGTCGCCGCCTCGCTCTTATGCGCGGCGGCGCAGGATATGGCGGTGCTTGTCGCCGGACGCTGCCTGCAGGGGCTCGCGGCCGGGTTGATGGTGCCGGCCGGGCAAGCGGTGCTGGCCGCCAAGGCCGATGCCCGCCAGCTCGGACGGCTGATGGGCACGGTCGGCTTCGCCGTCGCGCTCGGTCCGGCGCTGGGGCCCGCGCTGGGCGGCTTGCTGATAGAACTCGCCTCATGGCGCTGGCTCTTCTGGATCAATCTCCCGGTCGGGCTGTTCGCGCTTTTCGCCGCGCGGGGGCTGATCGCCGGTGGCAAGCGGGCGGCGTCGGAACGGCTCGACGTGAAAGGGCTGGCGCTTGTCAGCCCCGGTCTTCCGCTCGCGCTTTTCGGAGCGGCCGCGATCGCCGGCACCGGTGGCGGTGTCCTGCCGGGTGTCGCGACGGTTGCCGGTGTGCTTCTGCTTGGCGGATTTTGGCACCATGGACGCAGTGCCGCCGCGCCGCTGATCGATATGCGTCTGCTCGATCGTCCGGGCTTCGGCGCCGCGATCGCGACGGCCGGTCTCACGGGGGCGGCCCTTTATGGCGGGCTGTTGCTGTTGCCGCTCTATTTGCAGCGTGCGCTGGGCCAGCCGCCGGCCCTCGCCGGTCTGATGCTGCTGCTCCTGGGCCTTGGCGCGGCCGTTGCTCTGCCGGTCGCCGGTGCGCTCGTCGACCGGGCCGGCGCGGCCCGGATCAGCCTGGCCGGAAGCGGCCTCGTCGTGGTCGCCACGGCGGTGGTGCCGGGTTTTTTGTCCGTCCTGCCGCTTGCGGGCCTGCTTTTCCTGCGCGGTGCCGGGCTTGCGCTTGCCCAGATGCCCGCCATGACGGCGGCCTACACCCTGGTCGACAAGGCCGAAACGGGCGATGCGGCGACGCTTGTCAACATCGCCCAGCGTCTCGGCGGAGCGTTGGGAGCGATCATCGTCGTCCTCGTTGTGGAAAGCACCGCCGGGGCGGGCGGCTATCGAACGGCCTTCGCCGTGCTTGTGGCCTTTTCGCTGGGCTCGCTGGCGACGGCCCGGTTTTTGCCGGGCGGGCACCGGGTGAAGCGGCCCCCGGCCTAGGGTTGCGATCATTGCTGCGCGACAGCGCCGAATTGCGGCGGAATTCGGTATGGACGATCCAGGAAAAAATATATTTTTCAACCAATTGCGCGTTTGACTCGACAGGAATAGATGCCTGCCGTCCGCTTCGGCGCGGATGAGACGGGCCTGCCCGGAACGCGCCGAAGCGGCGTCTATGACCCCTCATTATGGAATGGAGAAATTCCGATGAAGACGCTTCTCGCCGCCGTGCTCGCCTCGGCTTCCTTCGTGACTGTCGCGCTTGCCGGCGAAATGCAGGGCGTGGTGTCGGCCGTCGACGCCGAGGCCATGGTCATCGTAATGGAAGACGGCGCCGAACTGGCCGTCGCCGACGGCGTCAGCCTCGACGGCATCGAGCCGGGCGCCAGCGTTGTCGTGACTACCGACGACAGCGACACGGTGATCTCGATCGTGGCCAACTGATCGCGGCCCGACCGACACGGGCCTGCTGCGCGCCGCCGGCGCGCGGCAGGTCTCGACAAACCCGCCGTGGCTGCTTTCCTGGCCTTGGCGGCGGAAGCCCGGAACGGGAGACGGATTGCCTCCGGTCCGGCACGTGTTATGGCTAGGGGGTTGCGCATCAGCCCCGGGAGGACACCGCCATGACGCTTCGATTGCTCCTTGCCCCCTTCGCCGCCATCGTACTGGCCGCCGCGCCCTGCGTGGCCCTGGCCGCCGAAAAGACCGTCAGTTTCGAGGTCGGCGGCGAAAAGGTGGTCGGCACCATGAACCTGCCCGACGGTGTGGAGAAGCCGCCGGTGATCCTGCTTCTGCACGGGTTTACCGGTAGTCGCGACGAGCTCGAGATTCCGGCCGTCAAGGAAGGCGTTTTTGCGCGCGCGGCGCGGATGTGGGCCGAAAACGGCATTGCCAGCCTCAGGATCGACTTCCGCAATTCCGGCGACAGCGACGGCGATTTCGCCGACACCACGGTTGCGCGCCAGGTCGAGGACGGGCTGGCCGCGCTCGATTATCTGGCCGCCTCCGGCGCGGTCGACGACGAGCGCATGGCGCTGGTCGGCTGGAGCATGGGCGGCACCGTCGGCGCGACGGTCGCCGGCCGCACCGAACATGATCTCGACGCGGTGGCGCTGTGGGCGCCGGGCAGCAACCTCGCCGCGGCGATGACCTTCGTGCTCGGTCCCGACACCATGAAGGCCGGTTTCGCCAGCAGCGGCGAGGCGGTGAAGGTGACCTTGCCCTGGGGCGCGGAGATCGCGCTCAAGCCGGGTTTTTTCGAAACGCTTTACCTGGTCGATCCGGTGGCGGAGATCGCCGAGTATGACGCGCCGCTGTTCGTGGCGGTCGGCACCAAGGACGACGTGGTGTTCCCGCAGCCGGCGTCGGGCCAGGTGCTGCTCGACTATCACGACGGCGAGGAGGAGCTGTTCGTGCGGCCGATGGACCACGTCTTCAACGCCTTTGCCGGCACCGAGATGGTCGACGAGCTGATCGGCGCGACCGGCGCCTTCATCAGCAAACATCTCGACTGAGGCGCGCGCCTGCCGGTCGTGGCGGGACCTGTCAGCTGGCCGGCGCGGCGCTTTTGAGCGCCCGGCCGCGCCATGATAGTCTTGGCGGTGCGACGTCCGGTTGAACCGGACGCCGACAGGAGGAGCTTTGATGGCGGGCGAGGCGGGCTGGACCGTTTTTGAAACCGGGCTCGGCCTGTTCGGCATCGCCTGGACCGGGCAGGGCCTGTGCCGCGTCTGCCTGCCCGACAGCGACCGGGCAGGATTGAGCCGGCGGGCCGCCCGCGCCGCGCCGCCCGGCAGCGGGCCGGTGCCGATTGAAACGGTACGGCCCGGCTGGGTGCGCGGGCTGATCGCCGATATTCGCCGCTACGCCGCCGGTGAAGCCTGCGATTTTTCCGCGGTGCCGCTCGACCTTGCCGGCGTGCCGCCGTTTCACCGGGCGATCTATCGCGAGACGCTGAAGCTCGAATTCGGTGCGGTCGCCACCTATGGCGAGCTCGCGGCGCGCGCCGGCAGTCCGGGCGCGGCGCGCGAGGTCGGCCAGGCCATGGCCAGGAACCCGGTACCGCTGGTCATTCCCTGTCACCGGGTGCTGGCGGCCGGCCGCAGGCTCGGCGGGTTTTCCGCGCCGGGCGGCGGCGACGCCAAATTGCGCATGCTGGCGCTCGAGGGCGTGCGGCTCGGCCCGCCGCAGCCGGACCAGGCGTGTTTCTCCTTCTGATCTGACGACCGGCCGGCGCGGGCCGGGCGCGCGGCTCAGAACGGGTCTTCGTGAAAGATTTTCGGCTTGCACACGCGCACGAAACATTGCGGGTCGTCGCGGGTCGGGATCCAGCCATTGGCGGCATACTCGTCCCAGCCGCAATAACCGCCATGCAGCACGTAGCGGTCGTACAGCGTCAGCGAGGGGTTGCGTTTCGATCTGTAGCGGAAGATCGCCGCGCCCTCGCGCTCCAGGATCGCCTGCGCCTGGCCGCAGTCGAGCGCCTCGGACTGGTAGCGCGCGATCGCGGCGGCCGGCGTCGCGGCCAGCGCGACAAGCGAGGTCAGCACCAAAATCCTGATCATGGCCGCTCCCCTGTCTCGGCCGGCGGCGAAACGCGCCGCGGCCCGAAAATCCTTGCGCGCGAATGCGGCGGCGATGCGGCAGGCCCGGCCGGACGGCCCGTGGCGCAGGCCCGACACGGCCGGTTTTTCAAGAAAAAGCGATCGCCAGTGTCGAAATGCCGGCGCCCGGTTCGTCGTGAGGTCGCAAGCGGCCGCGGCCGCAGGATCAATCAGGAGGAAACGATGTCCCGCGCCACACTCTTCGCCGGCCTTGCCGGCCTGCTGATGCCGATGCTCGCCGGCCCCGCGCTTGCCGACGACGCGCCCGCCGGCGACCGGGTCGCGGTCAACGGCATGCAGGTCTATTACGAAAAATCGGGCGCCGGCGACCCGCTGGTGGTGCTGCACGGGGCCTATATGAACATCGAGACGATGGGCGAGATCATCCCGATCCTGGCCGAAAACCACACTGTCTACGCGCTGGAGTTCCAGGGCCACGGCCGTACCACCGACATCGACCGGCCGATCACCTATCCAAACCTCGCCGACGACGTGGCCGCGTTCATGGACGCGGTCGGGCTCGCGCGCGCCGACGTGTTCGGCTATTCGATGGGCGCGGCGGCCGGCCTGCAACTCGCCATCCGCCACCCCGACAAGGTCGACCGGCTGGTCGCGGCCTCGGTCGCCTATGACGCGCAGGGCTGGCAGCCGGAATTCAAGGCCTTCATTCCGCAGATGACGGTCGAGATGTTCGTCAACATGCCGTTCGCGGCCGACTACAAGCGGCTCGCCGCCGACCCGGACGGCTTTCCCGCGCTGGTGGAAAAGCTGATCCAGCTCGAACACGAACCGATGCAATGGGCCGACGACGTCAAGGCGCTGACGATGCCGGTGCTGATCATTTCGGGCGACGCCGACGTCAACACGCTGGAGCACGCCGTCTCGATGCTGCGGCTGCTCGGCGGCGGGGGGATGGGCGACATGGGCAAGCCGCTGCCGCAATCGCGGCTGGCGGTGATGCCGGCGACGTCGCACACCGCGGTGATTACCCAGGCACCCCTGCTTGCCGCCTTCATCGAGCCGTTCCTGAAGGGCGAGACGCCGAAGGGCCTGTTCGACTAGCCGGGTCACGCGTTGGCGCGCCCGGGGCGCCCCGTCGCGCCTTCCGCCGTCTCGGCGCGGCCCGCGTCGTGATCGCGGCGCCGGCGCGGCGGCGCGTCGCGAACCGGGGTTTGGCCATCCTCGAACACCAGCGGCTGGCCGGCACAGCGCACCGGCGGCGGCGGGGTCTGCGCGCCGTGGCATTCGGCCTGCCAGAGCACCTGGTTGACCTCGTCGCGGAGCTGGTAGATGCGCTCGTCCTCGATCGGCTCGCAGGGCGGCACCAGCGGAAACAGAAACCCGTCGTTCCAGCGGTCTTCCGGCCGGCGGCCGGCGCAGCGGCGCTTGCGCCGGCACACGCGCAGGCGGCAGCGCCGGTGGTTGCCGAGCCTGGTGCACACCCACTGCATCAGGCCGAGGATGATGCCCATGTTCCTGTAGCCATCGGCGCGCTCGCGCTCGCCCAGTTCCCATTGCGCGTCGGTGCCGAAGCCGCGCGGGATTTCCGGCACCTTGAACACCGGCCAGGGCCGCGGGAATGGCGGGATTTTGCGGGAATCGGGCGCTTGTCTTCGCTCGCGGGCCGTTCCGTCGCTCCGCGCCGGGCCCTCTGCGGGCGCGCCCGGAAAACCGGGCGGCCGGCGGTCGCCGGCTCGGCCCTTGGCCGGAATGTCGCGCCTTGCCTGCGGTTTGCTGCTGTCCATTGCCCATGCTCCATCGCTGCCACGCCCGCCGAAGCGTCTGGCCATTGCGGTCGGGAGACGGCGGCCTTCGGCTCGCTCGCCTTTTTTTGTCGTGCGATCCGAAGACCGCCGCCCGGCGTTTTTTCGTCCGCGTCCGTTCCGCTTCCGCCGTCCCTTGAAGGACGGACCGAGTGCACCGTCCGGCACGCGCGGGTCGTCATGCCCGCAGGGGAACCCCTGGACGCGGCCGCCCCGGCGCCGGCTTACGAGGCCGAAACGGAGGCGCCGGTTCCCCTCCGCGCAATCACCGTCATGATCGGCGTTCCCGCGAGAAGAACTGGGCAAAGGGTAAGGGAGGCGGCGAGGGGCGGGGATGAAAAAAAGCGCGGGGAATGGGGAAAGGAGTGTTCGGACAGGGGGTTGGCGGGCGGCGGCGGCGGTCGGCGCCGGCGATCTATCCGCGCGGTTGTTGACGCCTGACAAACGCCCGCCGGCGTTCTTGCTCGGTCGTGCAGGGGCGCGCTGCCTGCTTGTGACAGCGCTCGCAAAGCAAGTGGAATCGCGACCGGAACCCTGCCGGCCCCGCATCTCACCCTGGGGCCCGACCTGGGGACGCATCGCCCCGCGGCGTCACCTTTTCATGTCGCCGGCCCGGCACCGCCTCCGCCACGCTCGCCCGGTTCGCGACCCGCGTTCCCGTGCGGAAGATAGGACGATGTTTGCCGCGCCCGCGAGGGCGTGGATGAAAAGCGATTGGTGAATAGCGAATAGTGAGTGAGGAGAAAGGGTTGGGGTGAGGGGAGGCGGGATTCCGTTCACGGGTGGTTGTGACGCGAACGCGAAGCCGAATGCAATTAATGCTTGTCGAGGTCGGCTTGGTCTGTTCAAATCTTACGCTGGGGAGGGGAGGGCAAGCAGATGACAAAGATACCCAAAAAATTCGTTGACCGCGTTTCGGCGCATCTGAAAAAGTACCAGAAGGTAGCCATCGCCCAGCAGAAATCCGATGTGGCCGAAGCCGACACGGTCACACTCGTCAAGGATATACTGGCCGACATCTTCGGCTACGACAAATACGAGGAGCTGACCTCCGAGCATCAGATCAAGGCGACCTATTGCGACCTTGCGGTGAAGATCGGCGGCAAGCTGAGGCTGCTGGTTGAGGTCAAGTCGACCGGAAGCAGCCTTGCCGACAATCATTTGAGGCAGGTCATCGACTACGGCGCACATCAGGGCATTCATTGGGTGATCCTGACCAACGCCGTCGAGTGGCGACTGATCCGTATCTATGTTGCGAACCAGATCAGCCACGAGGAGGTCTGCCGTTTCGACCTCTCGGAGGTGAACGCCAAGAAGGAAGACGATCTGCGCCACCTGTTCCTGTTCGCCAAGGAGGGCCTGACGACCGATGCGATGGACGCATTTCACCAGCAGGCGCAGTTGTTCAACCGCTTCACGGTTGCCGCGATCGTCTGTTCCGACCCTGTCGTGAGCGTCGTCAGGCGCGAATTGCGGCGGCTGTTTCCCGACCTGAAGGTCGGCAACGAGAACCTGAAAGAACTGATCGAGAACGGGGTACTGAAGCGCGAAGCCATCGAGGGTGATAAGGCCAAGGAAGCGGCGTCGCGGATCAACAAGGCGGTGAGGAAGATGGAACGGGTGAAGCGGAAAGAGGCTGTCATCGGATAGTAAACCGAACCGTTTGCGAAGCGATACCCGATCGCTCTCTATTTTGAGCGCTTTTTATCTTTTGTTGCCTCCCTTTCGCTTATGGCCTTGTCAAATTCACTCCAACGGGTGCTTCGCCAAGAGGCAAAATAGGTCCGATGCTCCAGAATGACATCTTCAAGCTTTCTTACGATTTTTGCCGTGTCTTTCTTTTTCAATTGCGTATGCCTCATCGTTTGATCCTCCCTGCGTTCGCAGGATAGCAGATTCGGGAGCTTGATTGTGAGCCATTTGATCCCGCGGATTGAATTTCCAGAGATTGTGATCGGGCTTGTTGCCCCCATTGGAACGCCTCTAGGTTCGACCATAACCGCACTTTCTGATCAGTTTAGATCTCTTGGGTACACCGTTCGGCAAATAAAGGTTACGGACATCTATAAGATGCTCTCTGGGCACATTGAGCCAAAAACCCAACTGGTCGAGAGGCCTCTTGTTGATCGCTACCGCTCCTATATCTCTTTTGGAAATCAGCTTCGGCACGAGATGGATGACAGCTCGGTTCTTGCAGCTCTCACGATCTATCGCGTAGTCGGCACCCGCCTTCGGGGTACAAGGAAGGATGAAGAAAAATTCTCGAAGACCGTATATATACTTGATCAATTCAAAAGACAGGAGGAGATAGAATTACTTCGATCTGTTTATGGACGAATATTTTTCCAAATCTCCGTTTATTCGCGGCGATCAGCTCGCGTCGACTATCTGGCGCGAAAATTTGCAGAAGATGCTGGAGACCTTAATCACGATCATTTTCGTGCCGATGCAGAGCGGCTAGTAAATGACGACCAAGATCAGCAGAAGGAGCGATTTGGCCAGCGTGTTGGAAAGATTTTCCACATAGCAGATTTTATCGTCAACAAAGATATTAACGAACCTGACATATATGACCAAACTAGACGATTCGTAGAATTGCTTTTTAGTGCAAACTACCATACTCCATCGAAGATAGAATATGGCATGTTTGCAGCTAAATCCGCTGCGCTTCGTACGTCCGACCTCTCCAGACAAGTTGGTGCGGCGATCTTCTCGCAAAAAGGTGAAATCGTAACGTTAGGCTCAAATGAAGTGCCCAAAGCGGGAGGCGGAACATATTGGCCTGATGAAGAAATTGACGATCGTGAGTTTGTACGCGAACAAGATTCTAATGATGTTCGAAAGCGGGAAATACTAAGTGAAATTCTTAAGATATTGGACAAGGAAGAGAGCGCCCTGGACGAGGAAACTAGGCGAAATCTTCGCGAAGCCGCGCTGATGGACGCGCTGGAATATGGACGAATAGTTCATGCCGAAATGTCTGCGATTTCTGATGCCGCCCGGCTCGGCCGTTCGGTGAAGGACACGCTTCTCTATACTACAACATTCCCATGCCATATGTGCGCGAAGCATATAGTTGCGAGTGGTATCAAGGAGGTAATTTTCCTTGAGCCATACCCTAAAAGCCTTGCACCAAGGCAGCATACAGATTCAATAGAGTTTGAAGGGCAGGAGCGTGGTCAATATGGTGACTATCCGTCGGTCAAATTCAAACATTTTTTTGGAGTAACCCCTCGCAGATATAGAGAGTTCTTTGAGAGGACGAAGAGGAAAGATAAGAGCGGAAAATTTGAGCGATATGCTTTTGGGAATCCGCATCCATTTGTGGACATCAAGTCGCCTTTTTACGCGCAACTTGAGGAAGCTGTCCTGCAAAGTGTTCGGTACGCAATCGCTCGATTCGGTGGAATTTTAAGCTAGTAGCTGCTCACCCTCAAAAATAATCCTGCAGCTTGCGGACCTCGAGCGAGCCGGCCTTCAAGGCGGCGATGGCTTCGGCGACGGCTTCGGCGCCGGCCATGGTGGTGTAATAGGGCACTTTCTGCATCAGCGTGGCGCGGCGCAGCGATTTGGAATCCGACACCGCCTTCTGGCCGTCGGTGGTGTTGAAGACCAGCTGGACCTGGCGGTTGCGGATGGCGTCCTCGATATGGGGGCGGCCTTCCAGCACCTTGTTGATCTTTTCGGCCTCGATGCCGTTTTCGCGCAGGAAGCGGGCGGTGCCGCCGGTGGCCAGCACCTTGAAGCCGATATCGGCAAGCCGCCTGACGGCCGGCAGCACGCCGGGCTTGTCGGCGTCGCGCACCGACACGAACACGGTGCCCGAGCGCGGCAGGTCGACGCCGGCGCCGAGCTGGGCCTTGGCGAAGGCGAGCGCGAATTCGCGGTCGAGGCCCATCACCTCGCCGGTCGACTTCATTTCCGGGCCCAAGAGGATGTCGACGCCGGGGAAGCGGGCAAACGGGAACACGGCCTCCTTGACGGCGATGTGGGCGAGCTTTTCGGGATCGGGCCTTCCGCCATAGGCGGCGAAGGTGGCGTCCAGGCTCTCGCCGGCCATGACGCGGGCGGCGATCTTGGCGATCGGCCGGCCGATGGTCTTGGCCACGAACGGCACGGTGCGCGAGGCGCGCGGATTGACCTCGAGCACGAAGATCTCGCCGTCCTTGACGGCGTATTGCACGTTCATCAGCCCGCCGACCCTGAGCGCACCGGCCAGCGCCGCGGTCTGGCGCTCGAGCTCGGCGACGGTGGCGGGATCGAGCGTGTGGACCGGCAGCGAGCAGGCCGAATCGCCGGAATGGATGCCGGCCTCCTCGATATGCTCCATGATGCCGGCGACATAGGTCGCCGCGCCGTCGGACAGGCAGTCGACGTCGACCTCGATCGCGCCGGCCAGATAGGTGTCGAACAAAAGCGGGTTCTTGCCGAGCAGGGTGTTGATCTGGCCGGTCTTGTCGTTGGGATATTTCTGCTTGATGTCCTCCGGCACCAGGCCGGGCACGATGTCGAGCAGATAGGTCTGGAGCTGGCCTTCCTCGTGGATGATCTGCATGGCGCGGCCGCCGAGCACGTAGGAGGGGCGCACGACCAGCGGAAAGCCGAGCTCGCCGGCCACCAGCCGGGCCTGCTCGACGGAAAAGGCGATGCCGTTCCTGGGCTGCTTGAGGCCGAGCCGGGTCAGAAGCTTCTGGAAGCGGTCGCGGTCCTCGGCCAGGTCGATCATGTCGGGCGCGGTGCCCAGGATCGGGATGCCGGCCCGTTCCAGCGCCTCGGCGAGTTTCAGGGGCGTCTGGCCGCCGAACTGGACGATGACGCCGACCAGCCGGCCGGCGGCCTGTTCGGCGCGCAGGATTTCCAGCACGTCCTCGTCGGTCAGCGGCTCGAAATAGAGCCGGTCGGAAGTGTCGTAGTCGGTCGACACCGTCTCGGGATTGCAGTTGACCATGATCGATTCGTAGCCGGCGTCGGCGAGCGCGAAGGCGGCGTGACAGCAGCAATAGTCGAACTCGATGCCCTGGCCGATGCGGTTCGGGCCGCCGCCGAGAATGACGACCTTGTCGCGGTCCGACACCTTGGCCTCGTCGGCGGGCGCGCCGGCGAACGGCACCTCGTAGGTGGAATACATATAGGCCGTCGGCGAGGCGAACTCGGCCGCGCAGGTGTCGATGCGCTTGTAGACGGGGTGGACGGCGAGCGCGTGGCGCGCCTTCCTGACCGCCTCGGCGTCGAGGCCGGTGAGCGAGGCGAGGCGGGCGTCGGAAAAGCCCATCGCCTTCAACATGCGCAGGTTCTGCGCGTCGGCCGGCAGGCCGTGCTCGCGCACGCGCTGCTCCATCGCCACGATCGCGGCGATCTGTTCCAGAAACCAGGGGTCGATGGCGCACATGGCGTGGATGTCGGCGAGCGCGGTGCCCATGCGCATGGCCTGGGCGACCTGGCGCAGCCGGTCGGGCGTCGGCGTGCCGAGGGCGGCGCGGATGGCGTTGCGGTCGTCGTCGCTGTCGCTGCCGGGGCCGACGCCCGGAATCTCGATCTCGTCGAGACCGGTCAGGCCGTTTTCGAGCCCGCGCAGCGCCTTTTGCAGGCTTTCGGCAAAGGTGCGGCCGATCGCCATCACCTCGCCGACCGACTTCATCGCCGTCGACAGGACCGGCTCGGCGCCGGGGAATTTTTCGAAGGTGAAGCGCGGGATCTTGGTAACCACATAGTCGATCGACGGCTCGAAGGAGGCCGGGGTGGCGCCGCCGGTGATGTCGTTTTCGAGTTCGTCGAGCGTGTAGCCGACCGCCAGCTTGGCGGCGACCTTGGCGATCGGGAAGCCGGTCGCCTTGGAGGCGAGCGCGGAGGAGCGCGACACGCGCGGGTTCATCTCGATGACGACCATGCGCCCGCTCGCCGGGTCGATGGCGAACTGGACGTTGGAGCCGCCGGTCTCCACCCCGATCTCGCGCAACACCGCGATCGAGGCGTTACGCATCACCTGATATTCCTTGTCGGTGAGGGTGAGCGCCGGCGCCACCGTGATCGAATCGCCGGTGTGAACGCCCATCGGGTCGATGTTCTCGATCGAGCAGATGATGATGCAGTTGTCGGCGCGGTCGCGCACGACCTCCATCTCGTATTCCTTCCAGCCGAGCACCGATTCCTCGATCAGCACCTCGGTCGTCGGCGAGGCGTCGAGGCCGCGCTCGACGATCTCGAAGAACTCGGAGCGGTTGAAGGCGATGCCGCCGCCGGTGCCGCCGAGCGTGAAGGAGGGGCGGATGATCGCCGGCAGGCCGACATGGTCGAGCGCGGTCGCGGCGACGGCCATGGCGTGGGTCATGTAACGCTGCTTGCGGTCGCCCTCGCCGAGATTCCAGCGATTCTCGAGCTCGTCGAGCGCGGTGTCGAGCGCGTCGCCCGACAGCGTCTCGCGCAGGCCGGCGCGCTCGGCCTCGTGGGTCTTGCGGTCGGCGTCCTTGACCTCGGTGGCGTTGGCGAGCACCGATTTCGGCGTTTCCAGCCCGATCCTGGCCATCGCCTCGCGAAACAGGGCCCGGTCCTCGGCCATGTCGATCGCCTCGGCGTCGGCGCCGATCATCTCCACGCCGTAGCGTTCCAGCACGCCCATGCGCCGCAGCGACAGGGCGGTGTTGAGCGCGGTCTGGCCGCCCATGGTCGGCAACAGCGCGTCGGGACGCTCCTTG
This sequence comes from Nitratireductor sp., assembly GCA_039973095.1. GTDB lineage: Bacteria > Pseudomonadota > Alphaproteobacteria > Rhizobiales > Rhizobiaceae > Mangrovimarina. Next base: position 291,749 of record JBDWLQ010000018.1, read on the forward strand.
GCGATGATCTTGGCCACCACCTCCGGCGTGATCGGCTCGATATAGGTGGCGTCGGCCAGCTCCGGGTCGGTCATGATGGTGGCCGGATTGGAGTTGACCAGAACGACGCGGTAGCCCTCGTCCTTCAGCGCCTTGACCGCCTGGGTGCCGGAATAGTCGAACTCGCAGGCCTGGCCGATGACGATCGGCCCCGCACCGATGATGAGAATGGAGGTGATGTCGGTGCGTTTGGGCATGGCGGTCGGTCCGTTCGAACGTTCTTGCGCGAAGACCCGGCGCGGGGCGTCTCCGGAGAGCGCCGTGGCGCATCGCGGAGCCCGGTCGGTGCGCAAGAGAAAATCTTGTCAGGCTAGGCGGGCCTTATAGGGGAGAGAAAACCGCGAGGGAAGAGCCGAAAGCGCCGGTTACGACGCAATCCAACACACAAACCGGCCGCGCGGCCATGCGCGCCTGTGCCGTTTCGCCGGCGCTGCGCCGCGTGGCCGCGTTTTCGCGGACGCGGAAGCGGGGCGTTGACGTGTTTTTTGGCGCCGCGCACGCAGTGCGCCTTGCCGCGGCGGCCGTTGGAAACGTCGAATTCGGCGGCCGCATGGACGCGCGTGTCGGTGAGCACGCCGTGCCAGGTAAGAACCCGTGCCGCCCTTGTGACGAAGCGTGCCGGCGCTGACGCCGGCGCATGTCCGGCGTATTTTGCCGATCGCCGGACCGGACGGGTCGCGAATCGGGGGCGCGGTCTTTAGGACTAGGCTGTCGGCCGGCGCGTCCGGCCCTTTCAGACGAGAGCGAGGTGGGTCGTGACCCAAAAAACCGCAGGCGCGTGTTTGTGCGGCAGCGTCGCATTCGAGATCAGCGGTGCGTTCGAGGCGTTTTTCCTGTGCCATTGCCGGCGGTGCCGCAAGGATACCGGCTCCGCGCACGCGGCCAATCTGTTTTCCTCCACCGCGACGATTGCCTGGCTGTCGGGGCACGACAAGATCAGGACCTACCGGGTGCCCGGGACCCGGCACGAAAAGAGTTTTTGCACCGAATGCGGCTCGGCCGTTCCAACGCTACAGGCAGACGGCGCCATGCTGGTGGTGCCGGCCGGAAGCCTCGACAGCCCGGTGGAGATACGGCCGACCGCGCATATTTGCTGCGCGAGCCGGGCGGACTGGGATACGCAGCTCGGCGCGGTTCCGACACTTGACGGGCTGCCGGGATAGGGCTTGCCGGCCGGCCGGACGCCTAGCGCGCGGCGAGCGTTGCGACCAGCGCCTTGGCCCGGGCGACGGCTTTTTGCGCGGTCGCGGCCGCTTCCGCGTCGCCCAGGGATCGCAGCTTCGCCAGACCGCTTTCGCACAGCGCCAGGGCCTGGCGCGCGGCCGCCGGGTCGGCGTCGTGGCGGGCCTTTTCGGTGCGCACCTCGCAGGCGGTGTTTTCGAAATAGCCGGCGAAGGCGGGCAAAGCAGGCGCCCGCGCCAGGACGGTGGCGGCCATTTCCTCGGCCAGCGCCAGGCGCTCGGCGTCGAAATCGGCGCGCAGGCCCTGGACGATGACGAAGGCCAGCGTGTTGGCGGTGAGCGCGATGCCCTGCTGGTTGTCGACATCTTGCATATGGCGGTTGATCCGGGTTCCGGCCGCGACCGCGCGGTCGATGTCGCCGGGGCTGCCGGTCGCGAGCGCCAGCCTCGCGGCCGCGTCGGCGTAGTGCGCGAAAAGCTCGACGAACGGGACCGGGTTGGTCGCCGGCGCCTGCCACGCCTCGTACTGCCCGATCGCGGTTTGCAGCAGGTCGACGCCCTGGCGCAACCCCTCGGCATCGTCAGCAAGGGCGGCCAGCGCCCGCACCGCCTTGCCGAGCTCGGCCTGCGCGAAGGTCGCCAGTTGCGGCTCGGCGGCCGGGTCGAAGCCCTCATGGGCGGTCCTGAGCCCGGCGACGCCCTCGCGCAGCATGGCGGCATCGCCGCGGCGCTGGCCGATGCCGGCGCGGACCCGCGCCTTTTGCAGGCGGACCAGCCGGAGCTGTCGCGGATTGGAGCCGGCGAGCGGGTCGCTTTCGACGGCGTCGAGCGCGTCCAGCGCCGCGGCGAGGTGCCGCGTGCCGTCCTCGCGCAGGCCGATCGCCACCAGGGTCAGCGCGCGTTGCCACGCTGCGTCGAGGGCGGCGGCCCGCGCGCGGGCCTGGCGGAAGATCGCCAACGCGGCCTCGTGCGCCTCCAGCGCGGCGGAAAGCCCGGAGAGGTCGCCGAAACGGTCCGCCCATTCCAGGCCGATCCGCCCGCCGGTGGTGGCGATCTCGGCCCAGAGCAGCGGAAAACGCTCGCGGTCGAACAGGCCGGCGGTCATGGCGTTCATCTCGGTTGCCGTCGACAGGGCCTCGGTCGTGTTCAGGCGCATGGCGAGATCGAGCGCGATCTGCGGCGCGCGCACCGCGTAGCGCGCCGACACCGGATCGATATCGCCGTCGGTATCGAGCATGGCGACAAGCGCGCCGAGCTCGCCCTGCAAGGCGGCGAAAAGCATCAAAGAGGGCGCGGCCGCCCAGCGATAATAAAGCGCCTGCACGTGCCGGAAACGCGCCTCGGCCTCTGTCGCCCGATCCCCGGCCTGGCGGGCGAGGGCGGCGGCCGCGGCGAATTTCGTCCCGGCGTCGGCCAAGGCGGCGGGGTCGCCGGCCGTCAACGCGATCTGCCCGCCGGCGCGCCCCGTATCGAGCAAAAGCCTGGCGCGCTCGCCGGCCGGCAGCGCCTCGGCGTCGGCCGTTTCGAGCACGCCCAGCGCTTCGTGTATGGCGGCGTCGTCGCCGGTATTGGCGCCGCGCAGCATCAGGGCGCGGGCCAGGGCACGCGCGAAACGGGCCCGCTCGCCGGCGGGCAGGCCGGCGCCGTTACCCAGCGTCTCGCGCGCCAGGCGTTCGGCGGTCGCGAGCGAGGATCGCGATCCCTTCAACTCGGCATCGGTCAGGCGCGCGGCGATTTCCGCGCGGCGATAGTCCCGCGCTTTTTTGTCGTCCCAATCGGCGAGGATCGCGCCGGCCTCGGCATAGTCGTCGGCGGCCTCGGCGTGGCGGAAGAGCAGTTTTTTGGTCTCCGCGCTGCGGGCAAAGACCGCGGCATCCTCGGCAATGCGGTCGCGCAGGGCGGCGATCTGACGGTCGCGGGTCGAGCGCAGCGCCGCGACACGCTGCTTGGCGCCTTCGCGCAGCCGATCGGCGGTCTCGAGCGCGCCTTCCAGTTCGGCCTCGTCGGCGAGACGCGACAGGCGCTCGATCTCCGGATCGGGATTGGCGAGCGCCGCGTTTGCCCGGCGGTTTTCGGCGAAGCGCTCGATTTCGGCGCGCAGCCGCGCCTCGACGGCGGCCGGGTCGCCGGTCGCGTCGACGCCGAGCGCCTGCATCATGGCGAAGACGACGCTCATTGGCACCTCGCCGCCGCGGGCGAGGGTCTCGGCCTGGGTGCGCCGCACCGCCGGCAGGTCGGCGATGGTCAGGAGCAGGCGCCGGCGCTCGGCGAGGATCTCGCCCGGCGGTCCTTCGACCGGCGCGGGCGCCTCGCCGAAATAAAGCAGGCGGCGCAGGCTGGCATTCGTCCACGGAAGCTGTCGGCCGTCGGTCTTCAGATAGACCTCCTCGGCGACCATGCGCATGACGGTGCCGAATTCGGTGCCCGCCATGGCGGACACGTGGCGCAGCAGCGCGGCCGCGTAGGGGCTGTTGTCGCCGGCGCCGTCGAGCGCCGGGCGGCCCGGCTCGGCGGCGAAGCCGATCACCATGCCGAGCGGGCCGGTGGTCGTCCCGGCCGGCGTGTCGGCTAGGGCGCGGGCGCCGCGCGTCTCGGCCAGGCCGCCGGCCGAGAGCGGCACCGGCTGGGCGCCGGCCGTGCGTTTCAGCGTCGCGCCGGGCGGGAACGGATTGTCGCGGCAGGCGTCGAGCAGCAGGATGGTGACGGCCACGCTCTCGCGCAGCCGGGCGAGAATGTCGTTGAGCGGCACGAGGCGCTCGGACGCCGCGCCAAGGGCCGACAGGTCCGCGTCGACGGGGACCAGGAAATTCTCGCCGCCGGCCTCGATGCCGTGGCCGGCATAATAAAACACCGCCACATCGGCCTCGGCGGCGTCTTCCACGAAGCGGTCGAGATCGCGGGCGAGGCTTTTGGCGTCGCGGTCGGTGCGGCGCACGGACTCAAAACCGAGATCGGCGAGCAGGCCCTCGATCGCGTCGGCATCGTTTTCGGGATTGGCGAGCCTTGGCAGATGGGCGTAGTCGCTATTGCCGATCACCAGCGCCACGCCGCGCAGGGCGCGCGCGTCGTTCTGGGCGGCGGCGACCGCCGGCAGGGTGAAAAGGGCACACAGCAGCGCCAGGCCCGCACAAAGGAGCCGTAGCCGCATGCCCGAGACAGAACCGCCCATCAAGGACCCCGGTTTGCGTTCACAGGCACTGTGCCGGGCGGCTGCGGCAAGAGCAAGGCGGCGGGCGGGACCGGCGCGGACGGGCGCACCCACACGCGCCCCGCGCCGGCCGTCGTCGGCCCGCGCCGGTCGCGCCCGCTCAGGGGGCAGGCTGGCGCGCGCGGCCGAGGGCCGGCAGGATGCGGGCGAGGATGCGGTCGCGCCTGACCAGCTGGTGATAGAGCGCCGCGGCGACATGGAGGCCGGTGAGGACGATCAGCGCCCAGGCCAGAAATCCGTGCGCGCGGCGCGGGGCCAGGCCGGAAAAGTCGGGCAGGGGAGCCGGGTCGCCGAAGAACAGCGCGCCGGCCGCGCCCGACGCGGCGATGGTGGCGATGCCGCTGGCGGCGGCGAGCAGGATTACCGGATAAAACAGCCAGTGGACGAGGCGCGCGGCCCTGGCCTGCCAGACGGCGCCGCCGACGGGGTCGGGATGGCGGTCGGCGAAAGCCCACCACAGGATGCGCGCCAGGGTGAGCGCGAAGACGATCACCCCAAGGCTAAGATGAAGGCGCAAGAGAGCGGCCGTGCCGGAGGCGCCGGCCATCGCCTCGAGCCGCAGGCCGCTCGCGACGAGAGCGAAAAGCACGACCGCGGACAGCCAGTGCAGGCCGGCCGCGACGCTGCCGTAACGATGTTTGGTGCTGGTGAGAGCCATTGCGATCGTCTCCTTGATCGACGCGGGAACTGCATGTTATATAGCATACGATGTAATTAAATAGCAAGCTATGTAATATGGATTTTGTCCGCAACCGATCGGCCGGCTACATGACCAACTGGGCCGCGCGGCTTTTTGCCCGCGCCATCGACCGGCGGCTGAAGCCGCTCGGGCTCGCGTCCGGCCATTTGCCGGTGTTTTTTGCGCTCGGCCAAGGCGCGACCATGACCCAGAAGGCGCTGGCCGCGGCCGCCGGCATCGAGCAGCCGACCATGGCGGCCACGCTGGCGCGCATGCAGCGCGACGGGCTGATCCGCCGCGACCCCGACCCCGCCGACGGGCGCAGCGCGCTGGTGTCGCTGACGCCGGCCGCGCTCGACAAGGCGCCGGCGGTGCGCGCGGCGGTGGCCGCGGTCAACGGCGCGGCGCTGGCTGCGCTCGACGAGGCCGAGCAGGCGGCCTATCTGGCCGCGCTCGCCAAGATCGTGGCGGCGCTGGAGCGCGCATGAGGCGGTTGCCTCGGGGCGTTGACGCCGCCCCGAACCTCACATTCCCTCGGTCGCGGCTTTTTCCCCGCCGCACGAGGTCTTAGGCTGTGGTCACGCCACGGCCGATTGACTCCGATCAAGGAAGACCTGGCGCAAAGGCGACATAGAGGATCGGGCGTACGCATGGAGGGCTTGCGATGATTTTCAAACGAACCGTTTTGATGGCCGCGATCGGCGCGGTGTTGGTCGCGGCCTCGGCCACGACGGCGGCGGCCGATACCTATCTCGGCTCCTACGTGGCGCGGCTTTCGCCGCATGATCACGAGGCGAGCGACGGCTATCCGCTCGACAACGCCGCGCAGGTCGTGCGTCAGGATCGGGCCAACTACCACAAATTCGGCTGGATCGATGCGGAGGATACCGGCGATTCGTGGTTCGCCTCCGCCAAGGCGCGGGAGCGTCTGCAAACCATGCTCGAGCGGCGCGGGGCGATGGATGCGCGCACCCGCCGGGCGATCATGAACGGCACGCCGCTGATCGAGGTCGAGGTCTACCGGCGCAGCGTCAAGGTGTTTCTGCTGCGGTGATTCTAACCCGACGCCGCCGGAGTTCGGCCGTGACCAGCCGTCGACCGCCTGACCGGGCGTGGGCGCGCTTGCGCCTGACCGTCTTCTTCGCCATCGCCATCGTGCTTTCGGCCTGCGCCCATGCGCCCCAGAACGCGTCCGGCGATGCCGGGTCCGGGCGGGACAACCCGCTTGCCGGGTGCTGCGAGACGCCCGAGCGCTCGCCGGCCTGGCTGGTGGCGCTTGCCGAGCCGGCGGCGCCGTTGATCGGAAACGTGATCGGCCGGATTGCCTGGCGCGGCGGACACCTGGCCGGCGACGACAAGGCGCTGCGCCTGCTCGGCGAGCGGATGCGGCCGCTCGACATCATCGTGGTCAGTTCCAAGGGCAGGCTGTCCGGCAACACCCTGCCCGGACTGTTCGTGCACGCGATCACCTATCTGGGCACGGAGGCGGAGCTGCGCCGGCTCGGCGTGTGGGACCACCCGGCGGTGCGGCCGCACCAGGCCGCGATCCGCGCCGGCGCGGTATTCGTAGAGGCCGACTATCGCGGCGTGCACCTGTCGCGCCCCGAGGCGGTGCTCAATACGGACCGGCTGGTCGTGCTGCGTGCGAACCGCCACGGCAAGGGCGGACGCGCCGGGGAGGCCGTGCGGCTTGCCGGCCATGTCGGCAACCCGTTCGATTTCAATTTCGACGGCGACGATCCCGACCGGCTGTTCTGCACCGAGCTTGTCGGTCACGTGATGCCGCAACTCACGCTGTCGTCGCGGCAGGCCTATGGGCGGCGCATCATCCTGGCCGACGAGATGATCGCCGACGCGCTGGCCGGGCGCAACGGGCTGCGGGTGGTGCTTTACCTGAAGGGCGATCGGCAAGGCGTGCTCATGCCGACCAGGGCCGCTCTGGCCCGCGATATCGGCGCGGCCTGGAACGGGCAGCGCCCGACCGGGAGACGATGCGCCTTCGGGCGTTGAGCAGCCGGCGGCACGCGAGGCGAGACGAACACGATTTGTTGGGTTAAAACCGTCGCGAAAGCGTGCGTCTCCCCTTCGCGGCGGGCGCGGTGGGCTGGCTGGGAGGTTCGACATGCGTTGGCGCGGCAGACGACAGAGCTCGAATGTGGAGGACCGGCGCGGACGCGGCGGCGGCGGGTTCGGGCGCGGCGGCGGCGGTGTGCGCATCCCGGTCGGCCGGATCGGCGGCGGCGGCGGGATTTCGGGCATCATCATCCTGGTGGTGCTGTTCTTCGCGCTCAGGGCCTGCGGCATCGACCCGCTGGAAATGCTGTCGCAGGACCCGGGCGGCGCGCCGGCCGGCCAGCAGCAGACGCGGGCCAGCGACGAGGCGACGCAGTTCGCCGGCGTGGTGCTGGCGGAGACGGAAGACGTGTGGACAGGCATTTTCCAGGCTGAGGGCGCCACCTATGCCGAGCCGAAAATGGTGCTGTTTTCGGGCCAGGTGCGCTCGGCCTGCGGCTTCGCCTCGGCCGCGTCGGGGCCGTTTTATTGTCCGGGCGACAAGAAACTCTATCTCGATTTGAGCTTTTTCGACGAACTCGCCCGCCGTTTCGGCGCCGCCGGCGATTTCGCCCAGGCCTATGTGATCGCGCACGAGGTCGGCCATCATGTGCAGAACCTGATCGGCGTGCTGCCGAAGTTCAACGCGATGCGCCAGACTATGAGCCAGACCGAAGCCAACCAGATGTCGATCCGCGTCGAGTTGCAGGCCGACTGTTTCGCCGGCATCTGGGCGCATTTTACCGCGCAGAAAGGGCTGCTGGAGGCCGGCGATATCGACGAGGCGCTCAACGCCGCCACCCAGATCGGCGACGACACGCTGCAACGGCGCACGCAAGGGTATGTCGTGCCCGAAAGCTTCAACCACGGCACGTCGGCGCAGCGGCGCGAATGGTTCTCGCGCGGCCTGAAAAGCGGCCGGCTCGACGCCTGCGACACGTTTAACGGTCCGGTCTGAGCCGGCGGCCGAATGGCGCGTTCGACCGGATCGGCGGCGGTGTGCGGCGTCGCGCCCGACCGGCCTGGCGCCTGTTAAGCCGACGGCAGAAAACCCTTCCGGCCCGCGATGTTTGCGAGGCCGCGAAGGCATGAAGGCCCGGGCCGGGGAACGGTTCGGTTCGTGGGCGTTGGGCATAATTTGTTATGAAGCCGTTAAGCCTGCCGGTTATCCGCGTATTAATTTGGCTGTCCTACAATCCCTCTCTTGCAAATTGCCGAGGGGGTTTGGCATGGCACGGTCTCTGGTTCAGCTTTTTTGCCGCGACGACAGCGGCCATTACGGGATGATGATGGCATTGGCGATGTTGCCGCTGCTGCTTGCCGGCGGCACGGCGCTCGACTTCGCCTCGATCAGCGCCAGACAGGCGCAACTCCAGCAGGCGATGGATTCGGCCGCGCTGGCGATCGCCCGCGAGGGCGAGTCGCTCTCGGACGTGGAAGCCAACAAGATCGCCAAGCAGTTCCTGACAACGAATTTCGACCCGCGCTACGCGGACCTGGAAATCGATCGCAACGGCACCAAGGTCGACATCAAGGCGGCGGCGCGCGCCAACCTGACCTTCGGCTCGCTGCTGGGTTACGAAAACTGGAAAGTGTCGGCGCGGTCCACGGCCGATCTGGCCTATACCAATTATGAAATCGCGCTGGTGCTCGACACCACCGGTTCCATGTCCGGCGGCAAGCTGATCGCCATGAAGGACGCCGTTCTGGGATTGGTCAACACCATGTCGGCCCAGGTCAAGGGCAAGGACAAGCTGAAATTCGCAGTGGTTCCGTTCGCGAATTTCGTCAATGTCGGCCCGCATTACGGTCCGGAATTCCTGAAGAACGGCCAGGTCAAGAACAAGACCGGGGCCAAATGGCTCGATCTGAAGGGCAAGGCAGACTTTCCGCAGGTGGAGCTGCAGAAGGGGTTGAGCCGGTTCGAGCTGTTCAACCATCTCGGCGAGGAATGGGCCGGCTGCGTGGAGACGCGTTACGGCGGCGGCAAGACCGCCCACGACGTGAAGGACAGCGAGCCGAACACCAAGGACGCGGCAAGCCTGTTCGTGCCGGCCTTTTCGATCGACGAGCCCGACGAGGGCGGTTATTCCAACAACTATATCGACGCGGATGTGGATCCGCTCGACAAGAGTGCCGCAGGCAAGGTCAAGAAGCTGTTGAAATACGGCGTGACCGCGCTTGCTCCGCTCGATCCCAGACTCGAATGGCTGACGCCGGACGCCGAGATATCGGGCAGGCGCGGACCGAACCGCGATTGCGTGACCCAGCCCATCATGCCGTTGAATACCGACTTCAAGGCGGTCACCAAAAAGGTCGAATCGCTTACGGCCAACGGCAATACCAACATCATGGAGGGGGTGGCCTGGGGCATGCGGGTGCTGTCGCCGCACGAACCCTTCACCGAAGGGCGCGATCCCAAACAGATCGGGGTCGAAAAGATCATGATCGTTCTGACGGATGGCTCGAACGTGTTCGGCAATTCCAAAAACGCGCTCGGGTCGCGCTATTCCAGCCAGGGCTATCTGGTCGACGGGCGGCTGGGGATCACCGCCGGCTCGTCCTCCGACACCAACAGGCTGATGAACGAAAAGACGCTGGCGGCCTGCAACAACGCCAAGGCGCAGAACATCATCGTCTACACGATCAGGCTCGAGGAGCCGGACGTGAAGACGGGCATGATGCTCAAGGACTGCGCGTCCAGCTCGGCGCATTTCTTCGACGCGCCGTCGCGCTCGCAGCTCGACGAGGTGTTCGAGGAAATCCGCGACCGGGTGGTGCGGCTGCGGCTGACGTCGTAGCGCGAGGAGGCACGAACGGAGCGGGGCTGGGCGGCTTTCGGGCCGCCCTTTTCTTGTTTGCGGTTAGTTCTCGCCCCAGCCCGCAATCACCGCATCGGCCTCGAATTCAACAAGCCATTCCGGGTTCACGAAACGATCTATCGCCATAATCGTGTCGACGGGCCGCACATCCTTGAAATATTCCTTGCGGACGTCGATGGCCGCTTTCCAGTTGTCGATATCGGTGAGGATGACGCGCGTGCGCACGACGTCGTGCAGCCCCGATCCGGCGCGCTCGAGCGCGTCCTTGATGATCTCGATACACTGGCGGGTTTGCGCGGCAACATCTCCAATGCCGACGGTCTTGCCGTCAGCGCCTACGGGCGCGGTACCGCCGATCGAAATGAACGGGCCGACGCGCACCGCGCGCGAAAACCCGACGATCGCCTCCATCGGGTTGCCGTTGGATATCAATTCCCTGTCGAATTGCATGGCTCGCTCCTCCAACACCTGCCGAAGCAGAATGCGGAGCCGGAGGCCGCCTTGCAATCGCCTTTGGCGCTAGCGCTCGGCCAGCGCCGGCTCGTTCTTGCGCTGGCGGATCAAATTGACGAAGCGGCGGAAGAGGTAATGCGAATCCTGCGGGCCGGGCGAGGCCTCGGGATGCTGCTGCACCGAAAACACCGGCCGGCCCTTGACGGCGATGCCGCAGTTCGACCCGTCGAACAGCGAGACATGGGTTTCTTCCACCGTGTCGGGCAGCGAGGCCGAATCGACGGCGAAGCCGTGATTCATCGAGACGATCTCGACCTTGCCGGTGGTGTGGTCCTTGACCGGATGGTTGGCGCCGTGATGACCCTGGTGCATCTTGACCGTGCGTGCGCCGAGCGCCAGCGCCAGCATCTGGTGGCCGAGGCAAATGCCGAATACCGGGATGTCGCTTTTCAGAAGTTCGCGGATGACGGGCACGGCATAGTCGCCGGTGGCGGCCGGATCGCCGGGGCCGTTCGACAGGAAAATGCCGTCGGGATGCATGGCCAGCACGTCCTCGGCCGTGGTCGTGGCCGGCACCACCGTCACCTCGGCGCCGAGACCGGCCAGAAGCCGCAATATGTTGCGCTTCACGCCGTAGTCGATCGCCACGATATGCATTGTCGGCGCGTCTTGCCGGCCGTAACCGTCGCCGAGCTGCCAGGGCGTCTCGGTCCAGGTCGAGCTCTGGCCGGAGGTAACCTCCCTGGCCAGGTCGAGCCCGACAAGGCCCGGCCATTCGGCCGCCCGCCGCTTCAACTCGGCGCGGTCGAACACGCCGTCGCGCGCATGGGCGATCACGGCGTTGGGCATGCCCTTTTCGCGGATCAGCGCCGTCAGCGCGCGGGTGTCGATGCCGCACATGGCGACCACGCCGCGGCGCTTCAGCCAGTCGTTGAGATGCTCGCCGGCGCGATGGTTGGACGGATCGGTGAGATCGGATTTGAACACGGCGCCGACGGCGCCGGCGCGTTTGGCCGGCGTCAGATCCTCGATATCCTCGTCATTGGCGCCAACATTGCCGATATGCGGAAAGGTGAAGGTGACGATCTGGCCCGCATAGGACGGATCGGTGAGGATTTCCTGGTAGCCGGTCAGAGCGGTGTTGAAGCAGACCTCGCCGGTCGCGATTCCCTCGGCGCCGAGGCCGGTCCCCTCGATTTCGGTGCCGTCGGCCAGAACGAGCAGGGCCGTGGGGGGCGTCACGGTCCAGGCCGGGGTCGATTGCGTCATCTCTACTCTCCGTCAGGTCGGACGCCCGGGCTTGAAAGGCGGGCGGCCAAAGGCCATATGGCGCGAAGAAACGCACGCGAGCCACGGCAAGCCGTCGATCCGTGCGAACAGGTATACGTCCATGCAAGGCGCGGACAATAGGCGAAGCGCGGACGCCGGTCAATCTGTGAAGATTGACGCAGGGGCAAAAGTTTTATCCAATAAAAACAATAGATTGCGCTTATATAAACGGTTTGCCTCCGCCGAGTCGGGGCGCTATGGTGCATGGCCGCGAATGGAGAAGGATCCGATGCGCGAAAAACTCGCGTGCGCACTCAGGGACGCGCAAAAGGCCCAGGATAAACGCCGGCTGTCGACGATCCGGCTGATCCAGGCGGCCGTGAAGGATCGCGATATCGCGAACCGCGCGGCCGGCAAGGACCCGGTCAGCGACGAGGACATCGCCGCGATCCTGGCGAAGATGCTCAAGCAGCGCGTGGAATCGGCATGCACGTTCGAAGAGGGCGGCCAGCTCGAACTGGCCGAGCAGGAGCGCCAGGAGATCGCGGTGATTCGCAGCCTTCTGCCGCGCCCGCTGGAGGACGAGGCGGTCAAGCAGGCCTGCGAGCAGGTCATCAACGAGGTCGGCGCCGGCGGCCTGCGCGACATGGGCAAATGCATGAACGCGCTGAAGCAGAAATTTCCCGGCCGGATGGATTTCGGCAAGGCGAGCGGCATCGTCAAGGGCATGCTGCGTTGACATAAGCCGCGTCGGGCGGGCCTATCCCGCCTTCAGGCGCGTGTCGCTGAGCATGCCGTGTTCTTCCAGCACAGGATAGGCGATCGAGGCGAGCAGCGAATTGATCTGCTTTAAGTCGCGCAGCGTGTCGAGATGGATCGAACTCGTCTCGAGGCTTTTTGCCGTGCCTTCGCGCAGCCGGTCGAAATGGCTCTGATTGGATGCTTTTTCCTTGTCGCGCAGCCGGTCCTTCTCGGCGACGAGTTGACGCGCGGTCTCGCTGTCGCGCGATACCAAAACGTTGAAGGCCAGCCTGGCATTGGCGGCAACGGCGGCGTGGAAGCCGGTCAGTTCGCGCCAGCCCTCATCGGTGAATTCCAGGCCGCGCTCCATCTTCTTGCGCACGTGGACGAGCATGTTGCGCACGATGATGTCGCCGACCTGCTCGAGTTTCACGCAGGCGCCGATCAGTTCCTGGCAGCGCAGCGCCTCGTCCTCGGTCAGCGGGTGGACGGTGGTTCTGGCCAGGTAGAGCTTGATGGCGGCGTGGCGCCTGTCGACCCTGTCGTCGAGCGCGGCCAGCGCGTCGATGCCGTCCTTGTCGGCATGGGCGTAGAGTTCGATGATGCGGGTGAGCATGATTTCGATGATCTCGCACACGCGCACCACTTCGCGCGTGGCGTTGGCCAGCGCCTGGGCGGGTTTATCGAGGGCCTTCTCGTTCAAGGCGCTGAGTTCCGTGGTCGCGAGCAGTTCGCCGGCGGCAGTGCTGCGCGCCGAGGTCATCGCCGTGGTGAGGCGGACGACGAGGCCGGCGAGGGGAACGCCGAGCAGGGCCAGCAGGCCGTTGAACAGCAGATGGGCGTGGATGAGCTGTTGGGGCGCGGTCGCGCCCAGCCGCTCCAGCGGCGCCCCGACAAGGGCGACGGCGATCAGGGCCAGGATCGCGCCGGTGGCGCGCACGATCAGATTGCCGACAGGCACGGTGCGCGACAGCGGCGGCATCGCCCGTGCCAGCACCGCCGCGATGACGCCGCCGCCGAGATTGGCGCCGAGCACGAAGACCAGTCCGAGTTCCACGGGAACCAGGCCGCGGCCGGCCAGCGCCACCACGAGCAGGATGGCGGCGACGGAGGAGTGAAACAGCCAGGTCGTCAGCGCGGCGACGATGAAGGCGGTGGCGGGGTCGCCGGCGAGATAGTCGACGACGACCGGCAGCAGGCGGCTGTCGCGCAGCGGCTCGGAGGCCTCGCCGATCATGCGCAACGACAGGATCAGCAGGCCGATCCCGATCAGGATACGGCCGAACTGGCGCCAGCTGCGCGCCTGGGTGGCCAGAAACATGGTCGTGCCGGCGACCAGGCACACGGGCACCAGAAAGGCGAGATCGAAGGACAGGATCTTGACGACCAGCGCCGATCCGATGTCGGCGCCCAGAACGGCGATCAGTCCGGCCGACGCCGACACGATACCGGCGCCGGCGAACGAGCCGACCAGAAGGCTGACCGCCGTCGCGCTCTGCAGCGCTACGGCCAGGGCGGCGCCGGCCAGCACCGCCAGGAGCGGGTTGCGCAGGGTCGCACGCAGCCGGTGGCGCAGCAGGTTGCCATAGGCGCGCTCGACGCCGGTGCGCACCATGCGGGTGGCCCACAACAGCAGCGCCACGGCGCCGGCCAGATGCAGGAGCACGAGCGAGCCGCTCATCGCGTCGCGTCAAACGATGCGCTGTCGCTCGGTGGCGGGGAAAGCGGCGCGTTCATCATTGTCCACTCCGTCGCGGAGCGCCGCCCGGGCGGCAGGTCGTTGTGCCGGGGCAGGGCGGCGGAGCGCACGATACGCCGCGCTGTCGCGTTGCGCAACGCGGCCGCGTCGGGCCCGTTACGCGGCTCCTGGGCGGTTTTCGGGTGTTGGCGCGCTCAGGCGGCGTCGGGTTCGCGCCGGTCTTCGACATCGGGACTGTCGTCGAGCGCGGCGACGGGAGCGGGGCGACCGAGCAGATAGCCCTGGCCGATCTGGCAGAACTCGCCGGCCAGAAAACGCAGCTCCTCCGAGGTCTCCACGCCTTCGGCGAGCACCGGCAGGCCGAGGCCGCGCCCGATGCCGAGCACCGCCTTGACGATGGTGGCGGCCTGTTCGTTGGTGTCGACCTGCTTGATGAAGGAGCCGTCGATCTTGATCTTGTCGAACGGGAAGGCGCGCAGGTTGGACAGGGAGGAATAGCCGGTGCCGAAATCGTCCATGGCGATGTGGACGCCGAGCGCCTTGAGCTGGCGCAACGTCGTCAGGGCGCGGGTCATGTCGCGCACGAGGGCGGTCTCGGTGATCTCGATCTCGAGCCGGCTCGGCGCGAGACCGGTCTGCAGCAGGATCTCGTGCACGGTCTGCACGAAGCTCGGGCTGTGGAGCTGGACCGGCGACACGTTGACGGCGATGGTCACCGGCTTTTGCCAGGTGACGGCTTCCCTGCAGGCCGTGCGCAGCACCCATTCGCCGAGCGGCACGATGATGCCGCTTTCCTCCGCGATCGGGACGAAAAGCGCCGGCGAAACATTGCCGCGCGTGGGGCTGGACCAGCGCAGCAGCGCCTCGAAGCCGATCGTCTCGCCGGTGTCGAGCTTTTTCTGCGGCTGGTAGACGAGGCGGAATTCGTTGCGGGCGACGCCATGGCGCAGTTCGTGTTCCATCAGCCGCCGGGCGCGCGCCTCCATGCCCATCGCCTCCTCGTAGAAGCGCCAGGTGTCGCGTCCTTCCGACTTGGCCCGGTAAAGCGCGGCGTCGGCGTTGTTCAACAGCGTCTCGCGGTCCCTGGCGTCGTCGGGAAACAGCGCGATGCCGATGCTGGTCGACATCAGCCCGTCATCGGTGGCGTTCTCGTTTTCCTCGCGCAGGGCGTTCAAGACCGATTCGGCGATCCGCGCGGCGTCTTCGGGGCGCGACAGGCGCGGGGCGATGATGGCGAACTCGTCGCCGCCGAGGCGGGCCAGCATCTGTCCCTCGACCAGCGCGCCGGACACGCAGCGCGCGACCTTCTTGAGCATGGTGTCGCCGGCGGCGTGGCCGAACAGATCGTTGACCTCCTTGAACCGGTCGAGGTCCAGGCACAACAGCGCCAGGTGGCCGCCCGTGTCGCCGGTGGCGAGGATTTCCTCGTCGAGCCGGGCGGAAAAGGCGCGCCGGTTGGGCAGGCCGGTCAGCGCGTCGTGCAGGGCCAGCCGGCGAATGTCGGCCTCGGCCGCCTTGCGCTCGCGAATGTCGCGCACGGCGACCACCAGATGCGGCTTGCCGCCATAGTCGACGAAGCGCGACAGCAACTCGACCGGGACGCTGTTGCCCTCATTGATGACCAGTTCGGTCTCGAAGATTTCCTGCGAGCCGTCGAGCAGCGAACTGCACACGCCCTGGTCGGGAAACAGGTCGGCGAGATGGCGGCCGATCAGATTGTCCGGGGTCCAGTCGGTCAGCGCCAGGAAGCTGGCATTGGCCGTGACGAGGCGGGTGTTCCTGCACAAAAGGAGCCCCTCGATCGCCGCGTCGGCGAGATTGTGCATGCGCGCGGCTTCCTTCTCGGCGTTGCGGTAGTCGCGCACGTCGATCCAAAGCGCGGTGCAGACCAGAAGCAGGATGAGGAAACTTGCCGCCGCGACCGCGCCGGCAAGAAGCGGGGCGGGGATGGCGCTCGCCGGGACGGCGACGGAGGCGTCGGGCAGGATCGTGACCGCGCCCATGCCGGTGAAATGCATGCCGCAGATCGCCAGCGTCAGCACCAGCGCGCCGGCGACACGGGCAAGAATGGTCTGGGAGCGCAGGGCGAGGAAGACCGACAGCGCGCCGAGGCCGATGCCGGCCACGAGCGAGGCGGCGACGAAAAGCTGGTTCCAGGCCATCACGCCCTGAACCTGGAAGGCGGCCATGCCGAGATAGTGCATGGCGGCGATGCCGGCGCCGATCATGGCGCCGCCGACCAGACGGTTGTCGATGCCCGGACGCGCCAGCGCGACCGTGATGCCGCCGCCAGTGACCAGGATGGCGACCAGCAGCGACACCAAGGTCAGGCCGAGATCGTAGCCATTGGGCACGCCGGGCTGGAAGGCGAGCATGCCGATGAAATGGGTGGCCCAGACGCCCGAGCCGATCGCGGTCGCCGACACGGCCGTCCACACATGGCGCATGGGCCCGCGGGCCCGGCCGACATGGTGAAGAAGATTGACCGCGGTGAGCGATGCGATCAGGCAGATCACGGCGGCCAGCAGCACGAGCCGCAGGTCATGCTCTGTGAGGATGCAGTTATAGACCGTCAACATACCGTGCCCCCGCGTCGATATCGGCGCATGGTCTAGCAGGTCGGGCTTGAAAAAGGATGAATCGCACTCTTTGCGGGCCGATCAAGGCCCGGGGACCGGATGCGGGGCGGCACCGACGCTGTGAAAACCGGGTATGGCTGCCGATTGCGCTCGCGTGCCTCGCGGGGCGCGCCTATATGGGGGGCGGAGACTGGTCTTATGCGCTTTTCACCCTCCTTCCTCGATGAAATACGCGACCGGGTTTCGATCTCGGCCGTCATCGGCCAGCGCGTGACCTGGGATCGCAAAAAGACCAATGCCTCGCGCGGCGATTATTGGGCGTGCTGTCCGTTCCATGGCGAAAACACGCCGAGCTTTCACTGCGAGGATCGCAAGGGACGCTATCATTGCTTCGGCTGCGGGGTGTCGGGCGACCATTTCCGGTTTCTGACCGAGCTCGACGGCCTGTCGTTTCCCGAAGCGGTCGAGCGGATCGCCGACATGGCCGGCGTGCCGATGCCGGCGCGCGATCCCGAGGCCGAGCGCCGGGAGAAAAAACGCGCCAGCCTGAGCGAGGTGATGGACCTGGCGGCGGCCTTTTTCCAGGAGCAGCTTCAGTCGGCCGCGGGTGCGGCCGCGCGCGCCTATCTGCGCGAGCGCGGCGTCAGCTCGGCCACGCAGCAAACGTTCCGCCTCGGCTACGCGCCGGACAGCCGCAACGCGCTGAAGAGCCATCTCGCGGCCAAGGGCGTGGGCAAGGATCAGATCGAGGCCTGCGGTCTGGTCGTGCACGGCGACGACATCGCGGTGTCCTACGACCGGTTCCGCGACCGCATCATGTTTCCGATCGAAGATGCCCGCGAACGGGTGATCGCCTTCGGCGGGCGGGCGATGTCGCCGGCGATCTCGGCCAAATATCTCAACTCCAACGACACCGAGCTCTTCCACAAGGGCAACGTGCTCTACAATCTCGCCCGCGCCCGCAAGGGGCAGGGCCGCGACGGCACGGTGATCGCGGTCGAAGGCTACATGGACGTGATCGCGCTCGCCCAGGCCGGGTTCGCCAATGTCGTGGCGCCGTTGGGCACGGCGCTGACGGAAAACCAGCTCGCCTTGTTGTGGCGGATGTCGCCGGAGCCGATCCTGTGTTTCGACGGCGACCAGGCCGGACTGAAGGCGGCCTGGCGGGCGGCAGACCTGACGCTGCCGGAAATCGGGCCCGGCCGCAGCCTGCGCTTTGCCTTGCTTCCCGAAGGCCAGGACCCCGACGATCTGGTCAAGGAGGGCGGTAAGGAGGCGTTTTCGGCGGTGCTCGCCGATGCGCGTCCGCTTGCCGACATGCTGTGGCAGCGCGAAACGGCGGGCGGCGTGTTCGACACGCCCGAACGGCGCGCCGAACTGGAAAAACGCCTGCGCGACCTTGTCGGGCGCATTCGCGACGAAAGCGTGCGCCGGCACTACAGCCAGGAGATGCGCGAGCGGGTGCAGGGCTTTTTCGGCAGCGGCGAGCGCGGCCGCCACCGCGGCGACGCATCGAGCGGGCCCGGTCAGGCCGGGCGCGGCCGGGGGCCGCATGCGGCCGGCCGTCTCGCCGTCTCGCAAAGCCTGGCGCGTTCGGCGGTGGTGCGCCAGTCGTCCGGGATCATGTCGCTGCGCGAGACGGTGCTGGTCGTGTCGCTGATCAATCATCCGGCGCTGTTCGACGGTCATTTCGACGTCGCCGAGCGACTGGAACTGTCCCATCCGGATTTGAAGCGCCTGCACGCGGCCCTTCTGGACGCCGTGGCGCACGGCGTGGCGGCCGAACGGGACGCGGTGGTCGCGTGGCTCGACAAGGCCGGTCTCGGCGAGGCCTGGAAGCGGGCGGAGACGCTGGTGCGGCGCGCGCGGCAATGGCCGGCACTCGCCGACGCAGCCCTCGACGACGCGCGCGACGCCTTCGAGCAGGCGCTGCACTTGCACCTGTCGGCGGGCACCCTACATAAGGAGCTCAAGGCGGCCGAGGCGGCGCTCGCCGCCGACCCGACCGACGAGAACTACCGGCAACTGCTCGAAATCCAGGCTCAGTTGCGCAATGCCCATGCGACGGAAGCGCTCATTGAAGGATTTGGTCTCTTGTCCGGCAAAACGGCCCGAAGCTGACGCTTGCGGGCTTTTTTCGCGCGAAGTGGCGCCGCACGGCTTGACGTCGCCGGGAAATGACGGAATCAGGGCGGGTTGAATTCGTTAACGATGGCCCCGCCCTCCCTGCCGGACGATTCGGACAGGGGCGCGTCAGGGTTAAGCGGGCTTTAACGCGAGACGGTTACTCGCTGACGGGATAGCGGACGGGCGCACCTCCGATCCCTCGAGCGGAAGGAGCAGGCGTCCTTCCGCGCAGTTGGAGACACAAGCATGGCGACAAAAGAAAAGGAAGAGGCCGAGACCGAACGCGAAGGCGGTCCGGACGGCCCGCTGCTCGATCTCTCCGACGACGCGGTCAAGAAGATGATCAAGGTCGCCAAGAAGCGCGGCTATGTGACGATGGACGAGCTCAATGCCGTCCTGCCGTCGGAGGAGGTGACCTCCGAGCAGATCGAAGACACGATGGCGATGCTGTCCGACATGGGCATCAATGTCGTCGAGGACGACGAGCCGAGCGAGGACGGCGAGGGCGAACGCGCCAATGCCGGCGGCGAGGAGGAATCGACCGAACTCACCGAACAGGCCGGCACCGCGGTCGCGCCCACGACGACCAAGAAGGAGCCGACCGACCGCACCGACGATCCGGTGCGCATGTATCTGCGCGAGATGGGCTCGGTGGAGCTTCTGTCGCGCGAGGGCGAGATCGCGATCGCCAAGCGCATCGAGGCCGGCCGCGAGACGATGATCGCGGGCCTGTGCGAAAGCCCGCTGACCTTCCAGGCGATCATCATCTGGCGCGACGAGCTGAACGAAGCCAAGATCCTGCTGCGCGAGATCATCGATCTTGAAACCACCTATGCCGGCCCCGAAGCCAAGCAGGCTCCGGCGATCGAGCGCAAGGACGAGGACGAGGCGGCCAAGAAGGACGACCCGAAGGGCGCGCGCCGGGGCCGCGACGACGACATTACCAATGTCGGCGGCGAGGGCCAGCCCGAGGAAGAGGACGACGAGGAGGACGAGGCCAATCTGTCGCTGGCGGCGATGGAGGCCGAGCTGCGTCCGCAGGTGATGGAAACGCTCGATTTCATCGCCGACACCTACAGGAAGCTCAGGAAGCTGCAGGACCAGCAGGTCGAGAACCGGCTGGCGGCGTCCGGCTCGCTGTCGCCGAGCCAGGAGCGCTCCTACAAGAAGCTCAAGGAAGAGCTGATCAAGGCGGTCAAATCGCTGTCGCTCAACCAGAACCGCATTGAGGCGCTGGTCGAGCAGCTTTACGACATCAACAAGCGGCTGGTGCAGAACGAAGGCCGGCTCCTGCGCCTGGCCGAGAGCTACGGCGTGCGGCGCGAGGAGTTCATCAAGGAATATCAGGGTTCAGAACTCGATCCGAACTGGATGAAGCGGATCGCCAACCTGTCGAGCCGCGGCTGGAAGGAATTTACCAAGAACGAGGGCCAGGGCATTCGCGCGCTGCGCACCGAGATCCAGAATCTCGCCCAGGAGACCGCGATCTCGATCGCCGAGTTCCGGCGCATCGTCAACCAGGTGCAAAAGGGCGAGCGCGAGGCGGCGATCGCCAAGAAGGAGATGGTGGAGGCCAATCTGCGGCTCGTCATCTCGATCGCGAAGAAATACACCAATCGCGGCCTGCAGTTCCTGGATCTGATCCAGGAGGGCAATATCGGGCTGATGAAGGCGGTCGACAAATTCGAATATCGGCGCGGCTACAAGTTCTCCACCTACGCCACCTGGTGGATCCGGCAGGCGATCACCCGCTCGATCGCCGACCAGGCGCGCACCATCCGCATTCCGGTCCACATGATCGAGACGATCAACAAGATCGTGCGCACCTCGCGCCAGATGCTGCACGAGATCGGACGCGAGCCGACGCCGGAGGAACTGGCCGAAAAACTGGCCATGCCGCTGGAAAAAGTGCGCAAGGTGCTGAAGATCGCCAAGGAGCCGATCTCGCTCGAAACGCCGGTCGGCGACGAGGAGGATTCGCATCTGGGCGATTTCATCGAGGACAAGAACGCGGTCCTGCCGATCGACGCGGCGATTCAGGCCAATCTGCGCGAGACGACGACGCGCGTGCTGGCCTCGCTGACGCCGCGCGAGGAGCGCGTGCTCAGGATGCGCTTCGGCATCGGCATGAACACCGACCACACGCTGGAAGAGGTCGGCCAGCAATTCTCGGTGACGCGCGAGCGTATCCGCCAGATCGAGGCCAAGGCGCTCAGGAAACTGAAGCACCCGTCGAGAAGCCGCAAGCTGCGCAGCTTCCTCGACAGTTGACGTCCGACCCTGCGTCGAAAAAAAGCCCGGCCAACGCAAGGCCGGGTTTTTGGTTGGGGACCGGGAAAACCGCGCAGCCGGGTTTTCAAACCCGGCCTGCGATGAGGGCTGGCAGCTGCAAAGGTTGCGTTACACCGCCTTGGCGCATTCGCGGCAGAAGGGCGTGTGCGGCAGGGCGTCGAGCCTTTCCTCGGAAATCTCCGCGCCGCATTTGACGCATTCGCCATAGGTGCCGGCCTCGATGCGCTTGAGCGCGGCCTCGATGGCGCGCTGCTCGTCCTGGCCGCTGGTTCCGAGCTGTTCGAGCACCTCGTCGCCCTCGCTCTCCACGGCGCTGTCTTCCCAATCGGGATTGGGCGCGTCGTCGAGTTCGTCCTCGATGCGGGTGAGGCGGTCGTCGAGCTCGGCCAGCCGGCCGAGGAGCTGTTTCCTGCGCTTGTCGATGTCGGTCATGGTCGCGTCCTTTTGCGGATTTTGGGCACTGTACCGGCCAGATTGCGGCAACAGCTTGATTTCGGTCAAGAAACGCTTGAAGACGGTCGCGATTTCCGTCGCTTGGCGCCGGTCCAGCATAGCCGGCTGGCCCGGCTCTTGACAGGGCCGGCCGCCTGCGCGCACGAAAACGCATGGCGCTGACATTCATCACCATCGAGACCGCGCGTCCGGGCCTTTACGAATTCACCGACCGGGCGGCCGCGTTCGTGGCGAAAACCGGCATGGGCGAGGGGCTTTTGACGGTATTCGTGCGGCACACGTCGTGCTCGCTCGTCATCCAGGAAAACGCGGACGCGGACGTGCGGCGCGACCTTGACGGGTTTTTCCGCCGGCTGGTGCCGCCGGCCGACGACCCCGCCATGGGCTGGATCACGCACACGGCCGAGGGGCCCGACGACATGCCAGCCCACATCAAGGCGGCGCTCACCCAGACCTCGCTCGGCATTCCGGTGGCCGACGGGCGCATGCTGCTCGGCGCCTGGCAGGGGCTTTACCTGTTCGAGCACCGCGCCCGGGCGCATCGGCGCGAAATCGTGCTACATGTGGCCTCAGGCTGATATCGAACCTTGCCGCGCTCCGGCGCCCCGCCGCGCGGCACCCACAAGCGGAGACGACGATGTCCTTTTTCAAACGGCTTTTCGGGCTCGGCGGCGGCGGGGAGGCAGAGCCGGCCACGGCCAGGGTGGCCGCCGAGATCGAGCACAACGGCTACGTGATCAAGGCGATGCCCTTCAAGGAGGGCGGCCAGTTCCAGACCTGCGCGCTGATCGTGAAGGAGGTCGACGGCGTTGTGAAGGAGCACAGGCTGATCCGCGCCGACCGTTTCGCGGCCGAGGAAGACGCGGTCGCGGTGTCGCTGCGCAAGGCCAAACAGATGATCGACGAGCAGGGCGACCGGCTTTTCGGCTGAGCGGCGGATGCCGGGCCGGTTGAACTTCGCGGGCCAGCATGTACATCTGAAGCTTGAAAAGCGGACGGGGCGCCAGCACGCGGGCAAGTGGGGATAGGGCCGGTCTTGGAACGCAACCTGCTCAAATTCATCTGGCAGAATTCACGGCTCAAGCAGGTCTGGCTCCTGATCGTCATCGTCGCCTCGATGCCGCTTTATTTCCTGACGCTGGAACTGCCCAAGCAGATCGTCAACGGGCCGATCCAGGGCGAGGGGTTTTCGGCTGCCGGCGCCGAGCAGCCGTTCCTGCGTCTGCCCCTGCCGTTTGCCGAAACGGTCTTCGGCCGCGAGATCGTGCTTTTCGAGGGGTTTTTTCTCGACCGGCTGGCGATGCTTTTCGCGCTGGGTCTGCTTTTCCTGGCCGCGGTCGTGGCCAACGGCGCCTTCAAACTCTACGTCAACACCTACAAGGGCAAGCTCGGCGAGACGCTGCTCAGGCAGTTGCGCTATACGCTGCTCGACCGTGTGCTGCGCTACCGGGTGGTGCGGTTTCGCAACCTGAAGGGGGCGGAGGCGGCCTCCGTCATCAAGGACGAGGTCGAGCCGCTGGGCGAATTCGTCGGCGATGCCTTCTCGCTGCCGCTGTTTCTGGGCGGGCAGGCGATCACCGGCCTGTTGTTCCTGTTTCTGCAGAATTTCTATTTCGGCGCGCTGACGATCGCGATCGTGGGCTTCCAGGTCTGGATCATTCCGCGCCTGCGCCGCAGGCTGATCCAGCTCGGCCGGCAAAGACAGCTGCAGGCGCGGCGGCTGTCGGGCCAGGTGGCCGAGACGGTGGAGATGGCGCCCGACATCCATGTCAACGACATTTCCAACTACACGCGGGCGCGCCATTACGGGCTTCTGACCACGATCCTCGATATCCGCTTCGAGCTCTATCAGCGCAAATTCGCGGTCAAATACATCAACAACCTCTTGATGCAGTTCCTGTCGTTCCTGTTCTACGTGCTCGGCGGCTATTTCGTCATCACCGGCCGGCTTGACATCGGTCAGCTCGTGGCGGTGATCGCCGCCTACAAGGATCTTCCCGGGCCGATCAAAGGGCTGATCGATTACGATCAGATCCGGCTGATCAACGAGGCCCGCTATGAGCAGACCATCGACAGTTTTCGCGATGACGGGCTGTTGCCTGCCGCGATCCAGCAAATGCCGGGGCAGGCCGTGCCGCGCCTGCGGGACGGGTTCCGCGCCGAGCGCGCCAGGCTGGAGGACGAGACCGGCCGCGTGGTGCTGGAAAATCTCCATGCCGGCATCGCGCCGGGCGAGCGGGTGGCGATCGCGACCGGCGGCAGCGACGCCGCGCGAATCGCGGCCGGCGCCTTCTGCGCCGCGCTGGCGCGGCTGACCTCGCCGGTCTCCGGCACGATCATGCTCGACGGCAAACCGCTCGACGATCTGCCCGAAAGCCTGACCGGACGGCGCGTCGCTTATGTCGATGCCGGTACGTTTTTTCCCTCCGGCACGATCCGCGACAATCTGACCATGGTTTTGAAGAACCAGCCTGTCGGGTTTGCCGAGAAGACGACGCCGCCGACCCCGCCCAAGGGCAGCGGCGGGCTGTTGCACGATGCGCCGCCGGACGAGACGCTGGACTGGATCGACCTTGCGGCGCTGGGACTTGCCGACCAGCGGGCCTTCGACCGGCACGTGGCGGCCGTGCTCGACCTTTCCGGCCTGTCGCGGCAGATCCAGGATCTGGGCCTGCGCGGCACCGTCGATCCCGAACACAATTCCGCCTTTTGCGACAAGATCGTCGAGGTACGGCGCGAATTCCGCGACAATGCGGCGGCGTTCGGTGTCGCCGGCATCGTCGAGCCGTTCGACCCGGAGCGCTACAACGCCCAGGCCGCGATCGGGGAAAATCTTCTGTTCGGCACCGCGCGTGTACCCGGCTGGGAGCTGGACGCGCTGGCCACCAATCCGGTGCTTTTGGCGATCCTCGACCGGCACGGGCTGCGCGAGCGTTTTTTGGAGATGGGCCGGCGCATCGCCGAGGCGCGCATCGAACTGTTCGGCGACCTGGCGCCCGACAGCAAGATTTTCGAGACGGTGGCCGATGTCAGCTACGAGGAGGTGGCGCGGCTGAAGGAGATGATGGCCAGGCTGCGCATGGGCCGCCAGGCCAAGCAACAGCCGGCGCAACGCCGCGCCAAGGCGGGGGGGAAGGCGCTGTCCGACCGGGAGGAATTGCTGCGCATCACCTTCAATTATTGCGAGGCGCGCAGCCGTTTCGGCGTGCTCGACGCCGAAACCGAAAGCGACATTCTGGCCGCGCGGGCCAATGTGCGCGAGACCGTGGCGGAGATGGAGGCCGCGCCGGTGTTCTTCCACGATCCGGACCTCTACAACCCGACCGCCACCGTGCTCGACAACATCCTGCTCGGGCGTGTGAGCTCCAGCGCGGTCGACGGCCGGGAAAAGGTGCTGGCGGCGGTCCAGGAGCTGATCGCGCGCACCGGGCTTTCGAGCGGTCTGCTCGATGTCGGGCTCGATTTCGAGATGGGCAATGGCGGGCGGCGGCTGTCGGAAACGCAGCGCCAGAAGCTGCATCTGGCGCGGGCGCTGATCAAAAAACCTGATATTATCGTGTTCAACGAGGTGCTCGGTGCGCTGGACGTGGCCAGTCGGCAGGCGACCATGCGGCGGATTCTCGAACTTCCGCTTCTGGGTGACGAAGGCTGGAAACCGGGCATCCTGGCGGTTCTGCTCGATGACGAGCTCGCCGGCCTGTTCGACCGCGTGCTGGTCTACCGCAACGGTACGCTGGTGGAAGACGAGCCGGATGAGATCGCCACGCGCGCGGGCGATGGCGACGATGGCGACGCCACGGCAGACGAGAAAGGGGCGGAAGACGATGCGCACGCTGAATGACGAGGTCGAGGTCCTGCGGCGGATACCGTTGTTCGCCTCGATCGAGCCGTCGAAGCTGAAACTGGTTGCCTATGCCGCCGATCGGGTCGAGTTGAACGATGGCGAAACGCTGTTTCGGCAGGGGGATACCGGCGACAGCGCCTTCATCCTGGTCAGCGGGGTCGCCGACATCATTTCCGAAACCGAGGGCGCGCAGGTGGTGGTGGCGCAGTTGCGCGACCATGCGCTGGTCGGCGAGATGTCGGTGTTTTGCGACGTGCCGCGCTCGGCCACGGTGCGGGCCAACGGCAAGCTGATCGCGCTCAAGATCGGCAAGGACTATTTTCTCGAACTGATCAAGGAGTTTCCGGAACTGGCCGGGCGCATCATCCGCGAACTCGCCTTCCGGCTGGCCAAGACCACCGCCGATCTGGCCGCCAGCGAGCGGGCGGTGCGCAAATAGGCGCAGATCACGGGCCGCGATCACAATCGGGCGCGGCCATGCCGTCGACGAAGGCGGTAAGCACCGCCATGAAATCGCCGGGCTCGGCGCCGGCCTCCACGGCCAGGGCGGCCCGGTCATAGGCCGACGACAGCAGCAGCGTGACGGCGTCGAGCTGCATGGGGCGCAGGACGCGGGCGGCCATCGCCGCGGCCAGACCCTCGCGCAGGGAGCGCATGGCGCCGATCTCGGCGTCGATGGCGTCCATCCCGGCGCGCCCGAGCACGGCCGGGCCGTCGAGCAGCAGGAGACGGGTGCGTCCGGGTTCGCGCATGGCGCCCAGAAACGCCCGGCCGCCGGCGATCAGCGCCTCGCGCACCGGCATGTCGCCTGATGACGCGGTTTCGATCTCGGCCGCGACCCGGCTGGATTCCAGCTCCACAACGGCCCGGAACAGCGCCTGCTTGTCGGCGAAGTGGTGATAAAGTGCGCCGCGCGTGACGCCGGCAGCCGCCACGATTTCCGGCGTGCCCGTCTCCGCATAACCCTTGTCGACGAACAGCCGGCGCGCGGCCGCGATCAGCTGCGCGCGCATGGTCTGCGAGCGTTCGCGATTGGAGCGTCGTTTCGTTTCCTGTTGCATACATGCAGCCTGTATGTTATTTCGAAAATACATACAGACTGTATGTGTGTTGCTGCGAAAAGGAAAGCCCGATGAAAACCACCTCTTATTATCCCGTGCTGATGAGCGATGACGTGGCCGCGACCGCGGCCTTTTACGTCGAGCATTTCCGCTTCCAGGCGCTGTTCGAGAGCGACTGGTACGTGCATCTGCAGTCGCGCGAGGACAAGCGGGTCAATCTCGGCATCGTTCAAGGCGACCACGAGACGGTGCCGCCGCAGGGACGGGGCACGACGTCGAACCTGCTGCTCAATTTCGAGGTTGCCGATCCGGACGCCGTCTACGAGCGGGTGCGGGCGGCGGGTCTGACAATCCTGCGCAGCTTGCGTGACGAGCCGTTCGGCCAGCGCCATTTCATCACCGTCGATCCGAACGGGGTGATGATCGATGTCATCAAGCCGATCCCGCCGAGCGCGGAGTTCGCCGCGCAATATCTGGGCGGGGCCGACGCGGGCTGAGCGTTATCGCCGCGGCGCCGCGCGCGGTTGACCTGGAGGGCGTGCGCCTCCATCTACACAAAGCCGGGCGAGGGCGCCGGCTTTGCGGAGGACGAAAATGGCGCGGCGCGGATCGTCGATCGGTTTCATGGGACGGTTCGGGCGTTCGGGCGACCTGCGTCAGCTCGACGGGGCGCTGCGCACGCTCGACCTGCATCCGGCGCTGGTGCCCGAAGGCGTGAAGCTGACCATCGCCAATCTCTTAAAAGATCATTTCGACGCCGACGAACCGCCCGCGCACGCCTATGCGCCGGCGGCCGCGCTGGTGGCCTATTGCGCGCTCGGGGCAGAGGCGTTCGCGGCCGCCAACGGCGCCGAACCGACGGCCGGGGTCGAAAGGCGCATCGAGGCCGCGATCGCGGCCGGCGCGGGCCACGACGCCGACCTGGTGCTGCTTTGCCTGCATGCCGGCCTGATCCAGCCGGCGGTGGTCGCGCGTTTCGACCTGTCGGTCGAGGAAGGCTGACGGCCCGCCGTCAGCCGCCGACGATTTCCACAACCTCGATGTCGAAGACCAGGTCCTGACCGGCGAGCGGATGGTTGGCGTCGACCGTCACGGTGTCCTCGGTCAGCTCGACCACGGTAAGGGCGACCGGATGGCCGTCCGGCGTGCTGGCCTGCAGCCGCACGCCGACCGCCAGCTCGATCGTGTCGGGGATCTGGGTGCGCGGCAGCGCCTGAACCTGGTTCTGGTCGCGCGGGCCGTAGGCTTCCGCGGCGGGAATGGTGACGCTGGACTTGTCGCCGACATTCATACCGTTGACGTGATTGTCCAGGCCCGGAATAATCTGGCCCGAGCCGACCTCGAATTCGAGCGGCTCGCGGCCGGCCGAGGAATCGAATTCCGTGCCGTCGGTAAGCTTGCCGGTATAGTGAATGCGAACGACATCGCCGCTCTTGACTTCGGCCATTGATTTATCTCGATCTTGCTTGAGGAGATTTGCGGCGGCGAACCGGCGTTTGCGGTTGCGCGGCCAGACGGGAGGCGGACGCTGCGCGCCCAGCCTCAATCGGTGTCACCAAACTTAGCGACCGGAGCGCGAATGTAAACCGCAGACGGGCCGTGCAAGCGATTTTACCGTGCGGAAACATCGGCTACAGTCCGGCGGCAATCATCAGGAGGTCTCGATGTCGCTCAAGGGCAAAACCATCTTCGTTTCGGGCGGGTCACGCGGCATCGGGCTGGCGATCGCGCTCAGGGCGGCGCGCGACGGCGCCAACGTGACCATCGCGGCCAAGACCGCGGAGCCGCATCCCAAGCTGCCCGGCACCATCCACACCGCCGCCCAGCAGATCGAGGCTGCAGGCGGCAAGGCGCTGCCTGTCTTGTGCGACATCCGCAACGACGAGCAGGTTGCCGAAGCCATCGAGGCGACGGCGCGCGCTTGCGGCGGCATCGACATCTGCATCAACAACGCCAGCGCGATCCAGCTCACCGGCACGCTGGAGACCGACATGAAGCGTTTCGACCTGATGCATCAGATCAACACGCGCGGCACCTATCTTGTCTCCAAGCTGTGCATTCCGCATCTGAAGAAGGCCGCGAACCCGCATATCCTGACCCTGTCGCCGCCGCTCGACATGCAGGCGAAATGGTTCAAGAACCATGTCGCCTACACGATGGCGAAATACGGCATGTCGATGTGCGCGCTCGGCATGAGCGCGGAGTTCGCCAAAGACGGTATCGCGGTCAATTCGCTGTGGCCGCTGACGGCCATCGACACGGCGGCGGTGCGCAATCTTCTGGGGGGCGAAGCGGTCGCCTCGATCAGCCGCACGCCCGAAATCATGGCGGATGCGGCCTACGCAATTCTGAACCGGCCGGCGCGCGAGTGCACCGGCAATTTCTTCATCGACGAAATGGTGCTGCGCGAGGAGGGCGTAACCGATTTTTCGCCCTACGCGCCCGGCGCGAAGGGGTCGCTGGCGGCCGATTTCTTCGTGCCGGACGCGATCTTCGACCAGACCGACACCAAGGTGACGGGGAGGCTGTGAGACCGGGCTGGCGAGGCGAACGGAGAAAGCGCATCGACGCCCGGGCCGCGCGGGGGACGAAAAAGGCTCGCGTGGGCGCCTCTGGAGCGTTTCCAGGCGAAGTGGAAGCCGGTTCGCCGTTCGCAAACGCGTCAAGACAATAGATTAGAGCCGGCCTGCGATTCCGCGAAAAGCAGAACGGCTCTGGCCCGACCCGTAACCGCGGTCGCGCAGCCAGTCGTCTCCCTGCGGCTTGCCGCCGTCGTCGGCCGGCTGCCGCCCTATGCGAACATCAGCGTGCGTGCGATTTCGGGCACGAGCCGGGCCCTTTTGAGCGCTGTCTTCAGCATGGCGCGCTCGTGGCGGGTCAGGGCGGCGATCTCCACCCGGTTCGAGACCGCCACGCCGGCCAGAAGATCGCGCGCCTGCTGGGCCAGCATCAGCCGCACGATCAGCGCGTGGGCCTCGATCAGCGCGCGCAGGTCGGCCTCGCCGCCGATCCCCTTTGCAATCAGCTCTTCCAGCCGCTCGCGCGTGCCGCGCAGGCGCAGATCGTGGCGGATCGCCAGCGTGCGCGCCAGCGAGACGATCGGAAACAGCCCGTGCATCTTCAAGTCGATACGGCCGGCCACGGTGGTAAAGCCGCCGAGCAGGGTGAAGGGGTCGGCACCGCCGAGCAGGCGTTCGCCCAGAAGCTTGGCGAAGCCGATATTCGCGCTCGCCAGTTGAAAGGCGTGGTCGAACAGCTCTGTCGCCAACCGCGCCGCGCCATGCACCGGCACCATGTCGAAAAAAATGTCGACATTGAGCAGATCCTGCGGCCGCGAATGCGCCACCCAGCCGGCGACGCGCTCGCGCCAGACCGCCTCGGAGCCGCGCCAAAGCGGATTCTTGGCCATCACGCCGCCGGTGCACAGCGGCACGCCGGCGGCATCGAGCAGCGGTGCGATCTTTTCGCCGAGGGCCGAAAACCAGGCGTCTTCCGGGCCATCGGGCGCGCCGTGCGCGAAGACGATCGCATTGTCCTGGTCAGGGGCGAGCAGGCTTTCGCCGCGCCCGGCCGAGCCGAGCACGATCAGCGCGTAGGGACAGGGCGGGGCGCCCCGGCCCTCGGCCAGCATCGCGGCCTCGGCGATCTGGGCCGCGCGGCGGGTCAGCGCGCGCAGTTCCTCGCTGACGATCGCGGCGATCAGCCGGGCGTCGATCTCCTCGCCGATCAGGGCCTGGGCAATGGCAGGCAGGCCCGACCAGGCGGCCGCCATCGCCGCCGCGTCGCCTGCGGCCTCGATCTCATCGTCGAGCCCGATCGCCGCGCGGGCCCGCAGGCGCAACAGGTCGCGCGCCGAGACGATGCCGGCAAGCCGCCCGTCCGCGTCGCGGACCGCCAGATGGCGGATGTTGAGCCGGTCCATGCGCCCGATGGCGCGATAGGCGAAGGCGCCGGCGCGGACGCTGTGCAGCGGCCGGCTGGCGATCGCGCCGACCGGCACGGCAAAGGCGGCCGCGCCGCCGCTGGCGATGCGGCGCATGACGTCGCGCTCGGTGACGATGGCATAGTCGTCAAGCGCGGCGCCGCCTACGCCGTCGTTTGAGACGAACAGCGCGCCGATGCCGTTTTCCACCATCAGCGCGATCGCCGCCTCAAGCGTCTGGTCCGTGCGCATGACGACCGGCGGCGCGCTCATCAGGGCCGAGACCCGGTGGCGGTAGGCGAACGGATCGACCGCGCCGAGCGCGGCGGGCCCGGCAAACCGTTCGGGCCGCGATACCGGCTCGGCCCAGCCGGCCCGATGCTGGCGTTCCAGCTGACCGGTGAGCGCCAGGCAGGCGCGCTCGGCCTCGGCCAGCGTCCTGACGCCGCGTTCGGCAAGCAGCGGCACGAGGCGGGTAAAGATCGCGCCGGCCGCGCGCGCGTCGCCTAGGGCGGAATGGCGGTCGGCGATCGGCACCTCGAGCCAGCCGGCCAGCATGTCGAGCGACTGGTCGGGAAGCTGGGGCGCCACGAGGGCGGCCAGAAGCCGGACGCACAGCGTGCGCGGCCTTGTCCATACGAGCCCGGCCCGGCCGGCCTCGGCCTCGATCACGGCCAGGTCGAAGCCGATCGCGTAGCCGATCACAACCCGCCCGGCGGCGAAATCGTCGAAGGTTTGCAAGGCGGCACCGGCGGACGGCGCCCCGGCAACCATGGCGTCGGTGATGTGGTGGATGGCGGTGGTTTCGGCCGGGATCGGCACGCGGGGATCGACCAGGCTCTCGAAGGTCTCGCCACCGATCAGGCGACCGGCTCGAAGCGAGACGGCGCCGATCTGCACGAGGCGGGCGCTGGTTGCATCCAGGCCCGTCGTTTCCGTGTCGAGCGCCACCGCGTCGAGTGCGGCGAGCGGTGTCGCGCCGTTGGCCTTGCGCATGAAACCCTCCACGCCCGCTTCTTATCATGCCGATGTCGGCCCCGTCATTGATCCGGATCAGGCAGGTGCGGGCGCGTCGGCGGCAAAGAAAAGGCCCGGCCGGAAAACCGGGCCGGGCCTCGACAGGCGCGCGGGCCGCCGTCAGTTCGCCCGCGCGACCGGGGTCACCAGCGGCGTGATGCGGCGGATGGCGACGCGCCGGTTTTCGCGTTCGCGCTCCTCGGTGCGGATCTTCAAATAGCGCTCGCCATAACCCTGGGTGACGAGATTTTCGGGCGGAATCGCGAACACCCTGGTGAGGGCACTGGCGACGGCTTCGGCGCGTTCGTCCGACAGCGCCAGATTGGCGAGGTCGGAGCCGACCGCGTCGGTGTGGCCCTCGATCAGGAAGGTTTCACCGGGATTCTCCGCCAACAGCCGTTCGATGGCCGTGGCGACGCCTTCAAGCCTGGCGATCTCGCTTTCCGGGATCGAGGCGGAGCCGAATTCGAAGGTGATCGTGTCCAGGTCGACGCGGCGCACCGTGTCGCGGATGCGGGCGGAACGCTTGACCTCGTCGATCGAATAGAGCCGGCGGACCTTTTCGACCGGGGGCTTGTCGAGGAACTCGTAATAGATTTCCGGCCCCTCGGCCCGACGCGCGTCGAGAATATAGTCGCGGGCCGGGATCGTCAGCCGCAGCGGCGGCAGTTCGGCGCCGGGATCGCGCCAGTCGCGCACCCGCTCGTAATTGCGTTCGTCGACATAGACCAGCACGATCTCGCGTCCGTCCGGCGTGATGCGCGAGCGCCGCACCACATCGCCGTAGCGGTTGCGGATGGTGACGATCTGCGAGCCGTTCGGTCGCACGATGATCTCGCGTTCGCGGCCGCGCGGCAGGGTCTCGTAATAGACTTCGCGCGCATCGCGGCGCAGGCGCGAACGATCCGAGCTTTCCACGAAGATCTGGTTGTTGAACTGGATCACGAAGCGATCGCCGAACTGCTTGACCACCTCGGCGCCTTCGGGACGCTCGCGGGGCGAGCGTCGTTCTTCGGAGCGCTCGACACGTTCGCCCTTTTCGGTCATGGCGGATTCGAGCGCTTGCGGACGCGCCTGGGCATCCTGGGCTTCCGCGTCGGACGCGGGCGGAGGCGTCGTCTCGCCGGTCTCGTCGGCTTGTTGTTCGATCGCCTGTTCCTCCCGCGTTTCGCCGGACGGCTGGTCACCGCTGTCGGCCTGCGGCGCCTCCTTGGCGCTGTCGAGAACCGGCGCGGGCTCATCCGACGGGGCTTCGGTCTCCCCGCCAGTCGCCTGAACGGGAGCCTCGCTGTCGGCTTGCGGCTTGTCGGCCTCGGTTTCCGGCTTCGGCTCGGGAGCCGGCGCGGTCTCCTCCGTCACTGGCTCGGGCGCTTCGGTCGCGGCGTCTGGCGCGGGATCCGGCGCGGTCGCGGCGGGGGGCTGGTCGGTGGTCTCGGCGTCCGGCTTCGGCTCCGGCACCGGTGCGGCCTCCTCCGTCACGGGCTCGGGCACAGGCTCCACGGCCTCGGCCTCGGGTTTCGGCTCCGGTTCCGGCGCGGTTTCCGGCGTCTCCTGCCCGGCTTCGACATCGGGCTTGGGTGCCGGCTCGGGGGCGGCCTCGGGTGTCGGCTGCTCGGCCGCTTCGGGCTCCGGCGCGGCTTCCGTCGCCGTCGGGGCTTCAGGCTCGGCCTCCGGCTGTTCCGCCTTGGGCTCAGACTGTTCGGCCTTGGGCTCCGGCTCAGCCTCCGGCGCTGGTGGTTCGGCGGCCTCTGGCTCGGGAGCGGGTTGCGCCTCGGGCTCGGCCGCAGGGGCTTCCGCTTCCGGAGCGGGCGCCGCCTCGGGCTCGGCCGCGGGCAGTTCTGCCTCGGGGGCGGGCGCGGCCTCAGGTTCGGGTTCGGGTTTCGGGGCCGGCTCCATCGCGGCCGGCTCGTCCTTCGCCTTGCCCTCGTTTTTCGGCTTGGGTTCCTTCTCGGCTTGCTTGTCGCCCTCGGACTTGTCCTGTGCGAGCCGCAACAGGGGCGCGGCTGCGGGATCGGGCTTGGTGCCGACCGCTGCGGGGCCGGCGGCGTGGCTCGGCGCGGCGCCGAGCAGCAGGCCGAGCGCAGTGCCGGCCAGAATGCGTGCGTGAAGCTTCATGGACTTCGATTCCTCTCGTAACGGCCCTTCACAGGCTAAAACCCCCGGCGCGACTTATGGTTCCGCGACGCGCCGACGCGCGGTGCTTGACGGGGCGCGCGCAAACGGCGAAACCGGCGCGATGACGAGCCGGTTCTGGAAAGACAAGACCCTTGAGGAGATGAGCGCGGCGGAGTGGGAATCGCTCTGCGACGGCTGCGGCAAATGCTGTCTGGCCAAGCTCGAGGACGAGGATACGGGCGAGATCTACTGGACCAGCGTGGCCTGCCGGCTGTTCGATGCCGGACGCTGCCGCTGCCGCGATTACGACAATCGGCTGGAGCGGGTGCCGGACTGCGTGCGGCTGACGCCGGACAATGTGCGCACCCTGTCCTGGCTGCCGGCGACCTGCGCCTATCGGCTGGTCGCGGAGGGGCGCGATCTTTACGACTGGCATCCGCTCGTGTCGGGCCGGGCCGACAGCGTGCACGAGGCGGGCGTGTCGATGCGCGGGCGGGTGAGCGCGTCGGAGGACGATCTTGCCGAGGTCGAGGCCTATTTCACACACATGCTGGAACACGAGCCGTGAGGAAACGCGATCGGGCGACGACACGGCAGGTCGGCGGTATAAACTGCAAACGGAGACGGCAAGCACCATGAGCGAACACCAGACCCGGGCGCTTATCGAGCGCTATTTCGAGGCCTTCAACGCCGCCGACAGCGAAGCGATGCTGGCGCTGCTTGCCGAGGATGTCGTGCACGACATCAACCAGGGCGGGCGCGAGATCGGGCTGGAAAAATTCCGCTGGTTTTTGGGCATGATGGCGCGCCACTATCGCGAGCACCTGTCGGACATCGCCATCATGGTCGCCGAGGGCGGCGGCCGGGCGGCGGCCGAGTTCACCGTGCGCGGCACCTATCTGGCGACGGCCGAAGGACTGCCGGAAGCCAGGGGTCAAACCTATACGCTGCCGGCCGGCATCTTTTTCGACATCGACGACGGCCGTATCTCGCGGGTGACCACCTATTACAATCTTGAGGACTGGATCGGGCAGGTGTCGGCCTGATGCCTCTTGTCGTGCGTCGGCTGGATATCGCCGAGGCGCGCGCGCGGTTCGACGAGCTCGCCCGGCTGCGCATGACCGTTTTTCGCGACTATCCCTATCTCTACGAGGGCGACGCGGCCTATGAACGGCGCTATCTGGCGACCTATTTTGCGGCCGACAAGGCGGCCGTGATCGGCGCGTTCGACGGCGACAGGCTGGTGGGCGCGGCGACCGCCGCCCCGCTCGCCCAGCATTTCGAGGCCTTCGCGGAACCTTTCGCCGAGCGCGGGCTCGATGTCGCCACGTTTTATTATTTCGGCGAATCCGTGCTCTTGAAACCCTATCGCGGGCAGGGGGCGGGGGTGCGCTTCTTTGCCGAACGCGAGGCGGCGGCGCGCGGGTTCGGATTCGACGCCTGCGTGTTTTCCGCCGTCATGCGGCCGGAAGACCATCCGCGCCGCCCGCCCGACTACCAACCGCTCGACGGGTTCTGGCGCAAGCGCGGCTATCGGCCGATCAACGGCCTGGTGACGGAATTTTCCTGGCGCGAGATCGGCGCGGCAGCCGAAACGCAAAAGCCGATGGCGTACTGGATGCGCCGGCTCTAGCGCCATTTTTCCATCAGGAACCCGGCTTTTTGCCGGGCGGCGGCCGCGTCGCCCGCATGGCGTGCGCACGCACCGCCATGGCGGATGGTCTGCCTACCGGGTCGCCAGCGCTGTCGGGGCCTCCGCGCGCGGCGATCTGCGATCAAAGCCGTCCTGCCGGTCTGCGCCGCACCATGAACGCGGCATGAACGGGCGGTTCGCGTCCGGTTCAGGCGAATTCGGCCATGGTGCGGGCATCGCTTCGGCGAGAAGACGCCCAAAACCGGCCACAGGAGAGATCTCATGTTCAATTTCGTCAAAACAGCCGCGCTCGCTTCCCTGATCGGTTTCGGCGCCATCGGCGCGACGTCGACCACCGCGCTGGCCGACGGCATTTCGATCGGCATTGGCGGTTCCGGCGGTCATGTGTCGATGCGCTTCGGCGATGGCGGCCGCCATTGGGGCGGCGGACGTCACTGGCGCGGCGGCCGCGACTGGCGTGGCGGGCGCGCGTTCCGGCGCGCCTGTACGCCGCACCGCGCCGTGCGCAAGGCTGAGCGCCTGGGCGTGCGCCGCGCGCATGTCGTGCGCGTCAATCATCGCATCATCAAGGTGCGGGGCCGCGCACGGGGCGAGCGCGTCGCCGTCATATTCGCCCGGGCGCCGCGTTGCCCGATTGTTGCGATGCGCTGACGACGCCAATGTTCAGACGAAAAAAGGCCCGCGAACCGGCTTCGCGGGCCTTTTTGCATGCGATCCGGCGGGCCTAGTCTTGCGGGCCGATGCCGAAGGTGACGTTGACCTGGACGCGGTAGCTGTTTTCACCGGCTTCGACCGGCGCCGCGCCGGCAGCCATCTCGGCGCGCGCCATATAGGGCATCGGGCGCGGGGTATAGGCCTGTTCGGAAATCTCGACGATCGGGCCGAGTTCCACGCCGGCGGCCGCGGCCAGGGTTGCGGCCTTGGCGATCGCGTCCTTCACCGCGGCCGTGCGCGCCTGCGTCAGGGCGGAGGCGGGGTCCTCGTTGCCGAACAGGATGCCGCCGCCCTGGTTGACGCCGAGCGTGACCGCCTGGTCGAGAACGGCGCCGACGGCGGCGATGTCGCGCACGCGCACCGTCAGCGTGTTGGCGACCTGATAGGCGGCGATCTCGGAGGTCTGGCTGCCGTCGGCGTGTTTTTTGGCCTCATAACGCGGGTTGATCTGCAGGCCGGCGGTCTGCAGGTCGCGGGCGGCGATGCCGGCCTCCTTCATCGCCGCGATCACGGCCTCCATCGCCTGGTTGGCGGCGCTCATTGCTTCGCGCGCGCTGTCGGCCTCGCGCATCACCGACAGGGTCAGGACCGCGAGATCGGGCTTCAGCGCCGCCTCGCCCTCACCGGACACCTGGATGCGCGGCGAGGGCTGGTCGGCGGCGATTGCGGGCAGGGCGCAAAGCGACAGGGCGGCGGCCAGCGGCAGGACGGTGCGGATCATTCAGTTCACTCCGAGTTTGTCTCCCGCCGCAAGCGCTAGGGGGCGAATGTGGGTGGATTGCGGCGCCTGCTTGTGCAGGCGTCAAAAAGCCACTAAGTCACGCAGCCGGTGGGGCCTGTAGCTCAATGGTTAGAGCCGGCGGCTCATAACCGCTTGGTTGGGGGTTCGAGTCCCTCCGGGCCCACCAGTCAATTTCGGGACGGCCGTTCACTTCGCTCATGCCGCTGTAGCGCGCCTCCGACTTTTTCAGTTTTGACGCCGAGTTTTGCAGCATGGTCCTGACCGAATAAGCTGCGCTCGTTGCATTTCCTGTCAGTTTTGGCCGGTGGTTCCACAATAGCCGTTCTTGCCTTGGCCGCCTCCGGCTGCTTCATTCCAGGATCTTCATCCTATGGAGCCGATCTTGAGCGATCCCGTCATCACCTATCCGCTGCGCATCGATACGCTCAGCAAAGCGAATGAGTGCGGCTATTCTATCTCGGTACACTGCAATACCGAGGGATGCTGGCGCCATCATAAAATCGACCTGGCCGCGCTTGCCGACCGGCTGGGGCGGAACCATGGCTCGATGGCCGCCGACCTCGCACCCTATTTCCACTGCTCAAGGTGCCGCGCAGCCGGCAGGCCCGACAGGAATATTTCGTTCACGATCAATCCGCCTGCTCCGCGTTGGCTCAATGCGGTCGAATACATGCCCAGCTAGAGTTCTCGTCCCAATTGCAATCAAGCTAGGACGGCGCGCGAATGTGCAATCTCTATTCGATCGACAAGGGGCCGCAGGCCGTGCTCGAGTTCACCCGGGCGATGATCAACCGGGCCGGCAATATGGAGCCTGGCCGGGTCTACCCGAATCAATATGGCCCGATCGTGCGCGCCGGCGCCGACGGAAAGCGCGAGCTCGTGTTGGCGCGATGGGGCATGCCGTCGCCGCAATTCGCGCTCAAGGGCAAGAATTACGACTACGGCGTCACCAATGTCCGCAACACGGCTTCGACGCACTGGCGGCGATGGCTCGGGCCTGAAAGCCGATGCGTGGTGCCGGTCACCCGTTTTGCCGAGCCTTCGCCGGTCAAGATAGACGGCAAGACGCCGAACGTCTGGTTCGCGCGTGACGAGGATGAGCCGCTGTTCGTCTTCGCGGGGGTGTGGACGCCGTGGTCCGGCAAACGCAAGGCCAAGGAAGACCCCGCCGACCATGAGCTTTTCGCCTTTCTCACCACCGAGCCCAACGCCGTCGTAGGCCCGGTGCACAAAAAAGCGATGCCGGTGATCCTGACCGAGCCGGAGGAGATCGATATCTGGATGCGCGCCCCCTGGGATGAGGCGAAGAATCTGCAACGCCCGCTCGACGACGACAAATTGATGGTCGTCGAGGATCCGCGCGCGGCAGCCTGACGAGTTGCGCACTCCGCTGCAAATGCAAAAAAACCCCGCCGGCACGTGGCCGACGGAGCTCGGATGCGGATCAGGTCCGCCGCAGTTTTGGGATAACGAGCGCCCGCCCGTGGGTCTATGCCGGGATCGCGTTATTGGAGCGACCGCCAGGCGGACAGGACGGCATCGTCGTGGCCCTCGCAGGCCGCGCGATAGACCTCCTCGATCGCCGCAGCTATGCGGCCGATCAGCGCCTCGCCGCCGTCGGCCAATCGATCCTGCCGAAAATAGTCGGTGACGACCTGGTTCGCCGTCTCTTCGAACCGCAGCATTGCAAGTCGGAAAATCTGCTTCTCTTCCTCGGTCATAATGTGCCTCTCGAAACAACAGCCATACGCTACAGGTCGACCTCCTAACCTGCCACCTATGCCGTGATGATCAGTTCGCGCGCGGGCGTGCCCTTGCCGCCGCTGATCGAATAGCGCAGCTCTACGTCCTCCTGAGCGAACCCGGCAAAAAGCGCCCGGATCTCCGGCACGTCGTTGATCGACAGGATGAACCGCCCCTTCAGACGTCCCAGTCGCTCGGCCATGGCCTCGAATTCCTCGCGCCCGAACAGCGCCGGTCCGTAGTCGCCTTCCGAGCCCCAATAGGGCGGATCGAGATAAAACAGCGTCTCCGGCCGGTCGTAGCGGTCGATGAACGCCTGCCAGTCAAGGTTCTCGATGACGACGCCGGCCAGCCGCTCGTGCACGTCCGCCAACAGCGGTTCCAGCCGTGTCAGGTTGAACGCGCCGGCTCCCCTCGGGTCGACGCCGAAGGACTGACCGGTCACCTTGCCGCCGAAAGCGACGCGCTGGAGATAGAGGAAGCGGCCGGCGCGCTCCAGATCGGTGAGCGTTGCAGGATCGCTGGCCTTCAGCCGTTCGAACTCGCGGCGGCCGGTAATCTGGAACCGCAGCGTGTCCATGAACTGCGGATAGTGTCGCTGCAGGATGCGAAACAGATTGGCGACCTCACCGTTGCGGTCATTGATGACCTCGGCCGCAGGCGCCTGGCGGCGGCGAAAGAACACGCCGCCCATGCCGACAAATGCCTCCGCGTAGGTCTTGTGCGAGACCGTTTCGATCCGGGCGACCAGGCGCGCGGCCAGCCTGCGCTTGCCGCCGATATAACCGGCGACAGGGCGCACGGGTTCGACGTCTGTGAATTGGCTTTGAACGACCATTTAGGGGCCTTTGAGAATCAGCCACACTACCGCCGCCCGAAAGGGTGGCGAGTGCGACAGGTAAATCTTGTGACTGTCGGGCGGGGCGTGCTGGCCGGCTGTCCCGCCGTCCGGGCCGTGAGGTCCGGACCGCTCGTCTGCCTATGCTGATGCGGCCGTGGTCACGGCCACCAGTAGTCGTTGTCGACGTCCTCGGGCAGCGGGTCCATGGCCTGCAGCGCGAAAAAAGCCGCCCAGAGCGGCTGGCGGAACGCGGCGGCGGCGATCAGCACCTGCTGCCATTCCGGCCCGGTGACGGCGACCGCGCCGGTTTCGGTGACGATGGTGATCGTCGTGGTCGTGTCGCCCGTCGCGACAAGCGCGCTCGCCACGTCGGTCACTTCGCGCCAGCCTGCGAGGTCGGCTTCGCTCGTGCCGATCCTGTGGACGCCCGCCGGCGCGCCGAAATCGTAGTCGAAGCCGCCCGCGAGCCTGCGGGCACGCTCGGCCAGGATCCGCTCGACGATCAGCGCGCGGCTTGCCGCCTGTTTGTCCTCGGCGGTCACGAGTTGCGAAAGGTCGATGTTCGGCATCCTATTCCTCCTCGGTCGGCAGGATGATCGGCCCGTCGGCCGGGTCGACGATATCGGCAGGAAACGCCATCGACGCAGGCGGGTTCGGGCCGTGCGGCAGCATCAGCGTGATGCGCAGCTCGCCGGCCGCGCGCTCGACCGTGCCGACCACGAACGCGCTGGCGACCGCGTCGGCCGGCAGGCTGGCGCCGTCTGGTATGGCCGAGAAATCGAACGGCTCGCCGTTGATCGTCAGGACGTCGCCCGAGCGGCTGACCGCCAGGCTCTCGTCGCTGCGAATGGGTGACAAATGAATGCGCATCAGAACCACCTCCCGAATGCCAAAACATGGACCAGCCCGGTGGTCGCATTGAGCGACCCGCGATAGAGCAGCCTGAAATCGCCCGCATTATTCGGAATGGCGGTCACCTTGTGCTGTTCGTTCCACCACTGGCTGTCGCTGCCGGTGACGGCATTCGAGCCGAAGGCGAGGCCCAGCGACACTTTCGATCCGTCGACAAATGAGGCCGGATAGTTGAACGCCTGGTAGCCCTGCGAGTTCATGGTCATTGTGACCCGCATCGCGCAGAGCTGCGACCCGTCGGCGAATTTCACGTACTCGCCGCTGGCGTTGGCGCCCTTTTCAAACAGCGAGGCCGTGGGCAGACCGCCGGACTGACCGACCGTGCCCAGGACACCGACACCGGCATACCCAGCGGCGGTCCAGATGCCGGTCGCCGAAAGCGCAGCCTGTTGCTGGAATAGCTGGTCGTCCGCATTGGCGTCGGCGACGTTGCCGAAGCGGAACCCGCCGGCCAGGTCGCCCATCATGATCGATGCGCGCCGGCCCCGCGTCCGAAACGAGTTGCTGGCAGCGCCGTGTTCGCCGGAGAATGCAAGCCATGGATTGCCCGAATTATTCTGCGCACCAAGCGTCGATCCGTAACCGCCCCCGTTCTGATGGCCCCATTCGAACGAGTCCGCATTCTGGCGAAAGCGCAGCGGCGCGCCGCTCTGGCCCGATGCGTTGAGCCGCATCACGCCCGGCAGCACGATGTCGGCGGGCAGCGACAATGTCGGGTCGCCGGCAACGCCGTCGCCGTTGGTGACTGTCACCTGCGCCGCCGTTCCCTTTACCTTTCGCCCGGCGAATACGCCGGCGCCGGTGCGCGCCAGGAGACCGGTCGCCTCGAACTGTCCGAGCGCGGTCAGGTTCGGCACCAGGGCGGCGGCGAGATCGGCATTGGCCGCGATCAGCCGGTCTGCATCCGAAACCCGCATGATCTCGTAATTGCCGCCCGCGATCGCCGCGCCCGCCCAGGCCTTGATGGTCAATTGGGTGTTCGACACCACCGCCACGATCGTGGCCGAGAGGCCCTGCGCGCGGAACTGGTCGCCGGCGCGCAGGCCGATCGTGTCCCAGGTCGTGCCGGACCCGTTGACGGTGGTGCCGCCGGCGCCGACCGTGACCGTGCCGGCAGAGTAAATCGGGCTCCAGTCGGTCATTTCGTTTTGCCTTTCCTGTTGCCCGCCGCCTCGGCCGTCATGGCGGCCAGCCTGTCGGCCAGCTCCTGTTTCTCGGCCTCCAGCGTGCGGATGCGGGCGGTGAGCGCGACATTCGAGATCTCCAGCCGGTCGCGGGCGGCCTTGTAGATTGTCATCATCTCGTCGCGGAGGTCGGGAGTGGACGGGGCGGGTTGGTCGTTCATTGTCGTCTCCTGGTCAGGCGGCACGGCGGAACTCGTCGATATCGAGGTTGATGTTTTTCAACGGCGCGGCCCAGGCCGGCGCGACATCCTTCCTGGCGCGCACCGAATAGACGTCGCCGCTCGCCAGCGCTGTGGTGTCGAGAACGCGCAAGAAGACGGTGGCCGCCGCGCGCAGGATTTTGGTGCTGCCACCGCCGCCCGCATCGCCCTGGTCGATGATCAAAAAAGTCTCGACCTGCGACTTGATGACGTTGCCGTTCTTGAGCAGCTCGAACGTGAAATTGTGGGTGCCGGCCAGCTCGCTCGCGCCGTTGGCGGCATAGGCGACTTCGCAGTAGAACGTGAGGCGGCGTTTACGGCCGGTCGCTGTCGATGCGCCGATCGCCGGCAGGGTCACGAGCGTGACATAGGCTGTGCTGACCGAGGTGACCGGGCCAGCGGCCGAGTCGGCATAGACCAGAGCGCCCGTCTCGATATTGTGCGAACGCACCACAAGGTTGTTGACGAACACCTCTTCGGCGACCAGCGACGCGACATCGATATGGTCGGACGTCAGATTGCGGATGAAGGCCTCATCCATGTAGACGGCGCCGCTATCGACCACGAACGGCATATGCGCCGACACGCCGTCCCAGACCGCGAATTGTTGTGCCAGCACCGCGACGCGCGTCGGGTTCGCCGCGCCGGTCGGCGCGTCGAGGAAGAGGCTGGCCGCACGTTGCGTCCCGCCGACACCCGTCTTGGCGCTGATCCCATAGCGCGCATAGCCTGCCGGCCCGGCGACAGCTTCCGCCTTGACCAGCACCTCGGATGAATTCCCGCCCAGAGACGCGAACAATTGCTGCAGCGATGTCGATTGCGCCGACAGCACGCCCTCCGCATTTCCGACGCGCGTATCGAGGGCGGCCAAGGCGCCCGCGCTGGCCTTGCCGGCGATCTGGGTTTCGGCCGCGTCCAGATCGTTCTGGAGCTGAACGATCGCGCTGGACGAGGAAGCAATCGAGCTCTCGGCAACGCTCACGCGACTGTCGAGCGCGCTCAGTGCGGAGGCGGCCGCTTTGGTGTCGATCTCGCCCTCAATCACCGTCAGCGCGGTTCCGATCGCAGAAATGCCGTCCTCGGTCTCCTCCACCCGGCCGGTGAGCGCGTCGGTGATCGACAGCCGCGCATAGCCGGCGAGCGACAGCGCGATCGCCGTGACCTCCTCGCCCAGCAGCGTGATCGAGTTGTCGGTGACATCGATGCGGCCGGTGAGCGTCTGGTTGACGTCGGCGACCGCGCCGGCGAGATCGTCGCGCTCGCGCCGGCCGGAGAGGAACGTGTCGGCATTGGCGAGCGCCAGACGGTCGAGCGTGAGCCGCAGGCCGCGCATGGCCTGACCGAGCGCTTTGATCGACGTGCCGCCGCCCAGATCCTCAATTTGCGATTGCAGGCTGTCGACCGCGCCAGCCGAGGCTTTGCCGTCCAGCTCGGTCGAGACATCGGTGATCGCGGCCGCGTTGAGCGCCGTCGCCCCCTCCAATGCGGTGATCTGGGTCGAGTGGGTCGCCTGGACGGTCGACAGCGCATCGATATCGCCCTCGGCGGCATCGAGCGCGCTTTGAACGGTCGCGATCGAGTTGGCGAGCGCCGTGTCGCCGGTCGAGCGGGCGACCGACTCGGCATGGACCAGGCCCTCGGTCAGGTCGCCGAGGCCGAGCCCGGTCGGGTCGGGCTGGCCGACAAGGATGGTCGACAGCGTCTCGCGCTTGGCCGCCTCAGCCAGGATCGCCGAGGACAACGCCTGGCTGACCGCGCCGATCTGCGCCTGCGACGCGCCTGGCGA
This sequence comes from Nitratireductor sp., assembly GCA_039973095.1. GTDB lineage: Bacteria > Pseudomonadota > Alphaproteobacteria > Rhizobiales > Rhizobiaceae > Mangrovimarina. Next base: position 335,078 of record JBDWLQ010000018.1, read on the forward strand.
CGGCCGGCCGATATAGACCCAGTCGATTTCGACATAGTCCGTGCCGTCGGCTGCCGAGGAGAGATCGATGCGGATCTGGTCGATCGTGTCCGACCAGCCCATCTCGAATGTCACGATCGCGACGTCGTCGGCATAGGTCGGCTCTGCGACGGTCTCGCGCCGGCCGGCATCCCAGGTCGCATCGCCGGCGCGCTTGTACCAGACCTGGCCCTCCCAGGTCGGCGCGCCGGTCCTGCGGATGCGCGCCTTGACCTGGCGGTATTCGGTCGCGTCGACATCGAGGCCGGCCGGCGAGATCACGTGCGGGTCGGTGGCGTGGTTGGCCGGCCGCAGCCAGCCGCCCGAGGCGGACGGCGCGCCATTGCCTGTCCAGCCCTCGGCCGAGCTGTTGAACGACCAGTCGCGGATCCAGTCGAACAGCAGCCCGACACCGGCCGAGATCAGGTCGATCGCCGTCGTCAGCGCCTGCACGTCGTCGATCCGGGAAGACCGCTCCTGGTAGAGCAGGCCCTGGGTCACCTGCGACAGATCGTTGCCGGTGTACTCGCCGCGCAACTGGATCGAGAGCGCCTGGCGCGCGGCCGCCTCGTTGGCGTCGGCCAGCGCATAGGCGGTCTCGACGGCCTGGATCGACGCCGTCAGCGTGGCCAGTGTGCTGTCGACCTCCGCCTCGAGCTCCGTCAGACGTTCGGCCACCGCCGAGCCGTCGCCGACTGCGACGTCGACGAATGACGCCACATAGGCGCGCGAGAAGGCCACCGCGCTTTGATAGCTGGCCGTGATCTCCTGGCGGATCGTCGCCGCCTCGCGTTTTTCCGAAATGATCGCATCGGCGATCTGCAGGCCCTGGCGCTGCACCGTCTCGATCAGGTCGCGCAGCCTGGTCGCGCTCGCGCCGACATCGGCCAGCCGCTCGGCGCGTTCGGTCTCCACCGCATCGGCCCGCGCCTGCGCCTCCGCCGCGACGGCCGCCGCGCGATCGGCAATCTCCTGGGCGATCGCCACCGCGTTGGCGCCGACGCTGCCGGCCAGATCGCCGTTGATCCACCCAGTCAGTTCATCCACTTTCGCCTGAATGTCGGCCGTCAGGTCCGCATAGTCGATGCGGACGTCCGGCGTGGTCACCGGCAGCCAGGCCGACCATTCCATCGGCCGGCCCGAGATCGCGAAATACGCCCCGCGCGCCTCATAGGCCGTGTTGGCGATCAGCGATTGCGTGATCACGATCGCGCCGGCCTCGACCTCCGCAGTCGAACCGCGATGGACGACATCGCCGGTGGAGGCGAGCCGGACCTCGAACCGGACGAACTCGACATCGTCCTGGTCGCCGTCCCAGCCGAGCAGGATCGCAGGCCGTGCGCGGCCGTCCGCGCCGGTCAGCGTATGAGCCGCCGCGCTCCAGTCGACGATTGCCTGCGGTGCCGGCCGGATCGGCCCGAGCGGCGCCGGCACGACCGGCCGTTCGTCGGTCCCGGCATCCCAGTCGTAATCGGCCGGGTCGATCTCCTGCAGCGCCACCACCTGGTTCATGCCGGGGCGCGGATCAATCGCGGTGACCAGAAACTTCTTGTCGACATAGCCGTTGCGCGCCGAGCTCCATGAGACCACATCGTTGGGCTCCAGCAACCAGGCCTCGGGCGGCAGCGTAAGGACGTGGCGGCGGAAGCGGCGCGCCTCCTCGATCGCGGCCTTCTGCAGGCGCTGAACCTGGGTTCCGTACGGCACGGCCGGGAAGGTGAGCCCCGCGACCAGGCGCCGGTTGTCGTCATCGGCCTCGTGGCCCGCGACATAGTAGGGCGGCGCGTCCTTGGTCGCCCAGGCCTCGCCGGGTTCTGGATAGGAGGCGTGCGCGCCGTTATGTGTGGCCTCCAGGCCGGGGAAGGGCTCGAAATCCTGTCCCTCCGTCACCACGACATCCTCGTCGGTGAAGGAATAGACCGGCAGCCCCGGCCCGCCGACCAGGACCTTGTAGATGCCGCCGATCTCGGCCATGCGCCCGGAGCACGCCTTCAGCAGCTCCTCGACAATAGCGAGCGGCTCGCGGTCGAGCGGGATTTCCAGGCCGGCGCGAAACTGCGGCTCGGTGCCGCCGGCGGCAAGCGGAATGCCGGCATTGGCCTCCGCGATCGCCGCGATCCAGTTCGCGGCCGGCAGCCGCGAGGCATGCACCTGCTGGCCCCCGTAGAACCACTCTCCGCCATAGGAGAGGCCGCGTACGACATTGTAGGCGATCACCACCGGATTGGCCGAGGGCTCCCACGTCGCCGGATCGGCCCAGCGATGGCTGCCCGCGCCGCCGGCAGTGGTGTCCTTGGAGATGTCGTAGAACGGCGCGCCGTCGACCTCGAAAATGCAGGTCGGAGGCCCGGTGAAGAGCTCGCGGTTGAGGCGCGCTGTCACGGTTGCGAAGGCGACGCCCCGGCCGATCATGTCGGCCTCCCATGGCCGGTCGACCAGATTGCCGAATTTTGCGAGCAGGAACGGATCGGCCGTCGTCTGTGTGCCGTCGTTGAACCTGATCCACAGATGGTCTTTGCCGTCCTTGCGATATTCCAGCACCGGATAGCCCTGCTCGACCGGCGCCGCGCCGAAATCGATCGTGCAGGCCTCGCCGTTCACAAACACGCGTGAGCGCAGCCCGGCGACCGGCAGGTCCGACAGTTCGATCACCAGCGTCAGATAGGCGTTTGGGGTCGAGCCGTCCTGCCCCCAGGAGCCGACATAGGCGAGCTCGCCGGCGGTCGCGTACCAGCCGGCGATGAAGGCCAGCGGGTTGTCGCCGCCGATCGCGACCTGGCCCTTGATGCCGGGCTCGACCTGCTTCTTCTGCATGGCGCGCTGCAGAAGCGACATGCCGACACGCAACAGCGTCGTGACGGCCGCCCGCAGCAGGAAGCCAAGCAGGCTGCTGGCCTGAAGCGCCGCGCCGATCGACGAGGCGAGCGCGCCGAGGGCGGCGACGACCGGCCCGGCATGGGCGTGCGCCGTCGTGGCGGCCAGCGCGACAAGCGTGAGTAGGAGAACGCGAAACGGTTTCATGGCACCTTGAAGGCCCGTTGAGCGGTCAATGTCGCGATCGTGCCGAGCCCGTCCGGCCGCAGCACGAAGCTGCGCTCGCCATTGACGATGCCGAGCGCCACGCCGAGTGGATCGTCGACCGCGAACGCCGCCAGGTCGCCAAGCCGCGCGCGGCTCGGATGGATGGTCTCGAAGACGGTCCCTGCCAGCGCGGCGTGATCGGCAAAGCCCTCGCGCCGCAGACGCCGGAGCTGGCCGGCCATCGTCTTGTAGCCGCGATAGTCGGCGGCGAAATCGATGCCGGTCATTGCGGCGACTGCGCCGGCCGGAAACAGGCCGCAATTGAACGCGACCTCGTCGAACGGCCGGTGCTTGACCCGGTCGAGATAGGCGGAAAGTCGCGCGCGCCAGTCGGGAAGGCGTTTCATCCGAGCGCGCCTCCGCCACCGCTGCGCCGCTGCGCAATCCGCCCTGATTTCTCGCCCCAGAAAAACTCCCATTGGCCCGCCACGTCCTTGTAGCGGCGGAACCGGTCGCCACCCCTGCGCCGCTGCGTCTCGTCGGAGCGCTTGGCCGGGTTCGTGCGGGTGAGCTCGCGGGTCTGCGAGGCCACCACCAGCGTGATATCGCCCTCCTGGCCGACGGCCGGCGTGCGGATTGGCGCGCCATTGACCTGGCCGACGAATTGCGGCACCGGCGGCGCGATCAGCGTGCGCGTCGCCGGATCGAACAGGCCGAGATGGATTTCGACATGCGCCAGGCGCGGATCGTAGCCACGGATCGCCTGGGCGACCTCCGCGCTCACCTGGCTAAGCCGGATACGGATGTGGCGCACCGTCAGGTCGGAGACCAGCGGGACCGGATCGACCGAAATCAGCGTGCCCGAGCCGACATAGTCGCGCGAGACGGGCGTGCCGGTCAGCCCGTCGATCACCGTGACGGTGATCGCGTCGAGGTCCGACCAGAAGCCGGCCGCCTCCGGCTCGCCGGTCGCGCGGTTCTTGCCCACCATCCACAAAAACGACCGTGGCACGACGCCGGCGCGCGATTGAAGATGTGAAACGATTGCGGGATCAGCGTCGCGCATCAGAGCCTCTGCATAACCTGGAACGACATGCCCTCGGTGATCGTGCGTCGCGCGACGCCGGCATCGAAGCTGTCGGGGACGATGAAGACCTTCGCGGCCGGTTTGATGAGCGTCACGGCGAGCCCCGTTGTGGCGCCCGGCCGTATGTGCGGCCTGACCTCGAAAGACGGTGTGATCCCGGCCCCGTCGGCCGTCGCGTCCTCGACAATGCGGTGAAAGGCGCGGCGCGACGGCGCGCCGTAATCGAATGCAAGGAAATCGCCGCGTGTGAGCTGATAAACGGCCGGCACGCCGGCCAGGCGCACTGACTTGTTGTCGCCGCCGAGCGTGTGGATGGTCGGTGTCGCCGCGCCGAGAAGCGTGCCGTCCGGATCGGCCTGGGGAAATCGGCGGCGCGGCGAACAGAGATAAAACGAGTTGAACGGACCATCGAGCGTTTCGATCGCCGCCTGAACCTGATCGGCTTCGGCGAAGTCCATCAGCTCCAGTTGGACTGACCCTATCCAGAGGGGCGGAGCGAGTTCTGCACTCAGTGTCTGGCCGCTGCCCAGGCCCGACAATTCGTCGTTGCGTCTGAGCTGCCAGCGTACGTCGCGGATCATCAGGCGATCGGCGAAGGCGGCAAGGTTGAGCGGAAAGGAGACAACCATCAGCGGGCCCTCGGGTCGCCGGAAATCGCATGGAGCCGATCGGGCAGTCCCCTATCGAACTCCTCGACGATCTGGACCGTGTCGCGCTGCGCACCTCGGCGCGCCTCTCCCACGATTTCCGCGCGCCATCCTTCGGGCATGACGAGGCGTACGGTCGTCGGCGCGGCCGGAATTTGTCCGCGCGGCAGGCTGGCTTGTGGGCGCGGCATAAGCGACGGCAGGTCCGAAACGATACCGAAGCCGACTTCCGGCACGAGCCTGCCACCGGCCCAGCCGCCCTCGGCGAAACCCGGCAGGCGGTCGGCGTTGATCGCGTTGAGTAGGGCCGCGTATTTGCGCGCCATCGCCGCCCGCGTCACGTGCTCGCCGTCCGAAAGCATCGCCGGCACCTTGTCGTCGGTCGGCCCGCCCGGCCCATGCACCCAGCCGCCACCGGCCAACCTCAATCCACCCCATGGGTCTGAAGCCCCGCCACCGAAGATGCCGCTAAACAGTCCGAGTAATTGGCTCCAGCCGCCGCCGGCCTTGCCGAGCGTATCGTTGGCTTCGAAGATGGCGTCGAGCAGATCGGTCTGGATCTTGTCGATCACCCGATCGAGCGCGTTCAGCGCGATCGACGCCCACTCGTCCAGCGTGATCTTGCCGTCATCGAGGGCGCTGCGGAAGTCGCTCATGGCGCCGTCCATGAGACCGCGCCGGAACGAGATCGCCTCGCCGAGGCGGTATTCGGCGTCGATCGCCTCCTCGCGGGCGGCAGCCGAGCGCGCATAGGCTTCCGCCTCGCGCTCGATCTCGGCGACGAGGCTGGCCGTCAGGTCGCGCCCGTCCGCCTTGGCGGCGGCCTCCAGCCGCGCGACCGCGAGCAGCTTCTCGGCTTCGAACGTGGTCATGCCGATCGTGCGCGCTTCGAGTTCGCGGGCCTCGGTGCGCTCGCGGATCAGTTCGATCTCGCGCTCGAATTCCGACAGGCGCTCGACGCCACCACCGCCGCCGCCGCCGGAGTTCAGCAGGTCTGTCCAATCGATCTGCGGCGGCGTCTTTGGCTTTGCCGGCACGCGGTTCGTCTTGCCGGGAAGGCCCGGATCAAAGCGGCCGTCAAAATCGTCGTCGGCAAGCGGCGGCGTATCGTTGGAAACCCCGTCCGGGATCGGCTGACCGAAAAGATTGTGGCCTGGCCACAGTCCCGGCATCTGGCTGAGGTTTTCCCATCCTTTGGCGAGGCTGCCGAGCCAGCCGAGCAGTTCGCGGATTACAGGAATGATGTCTTTCAAAGCCGAGACGATGCCGTTTGCCATCGCCTGGGCTGCCGCCACGAATTTCGGGTCCGAGAGCTTCTCGCCGAACGCGTTGAGTTCCGGCAGCAAGTGCTCGGCGATCCGTACGATGACGCCCTGCATCGCCGCCTTGACGCGCGTCATCGCATCGTTGAACGCCTCGGCGCGCTTTCCGGTCTCGGTCGAGATGGTGATGCCGAGCCGGTCGGCCTCCGCACCCATTGCTGCGAGTCCGTCTCGCCCGTTGTTCAGGAGCGTGATCAGATCGGCGCCCGAGCGGCCAAATAGCTTGATGGCGATGGCAGACTTTTCGGCGCCATCCGGCATGGCGGCGAACTTTTCGGCGATATCGGCCATGACCTCGTCGGTCGCGCGCAGCCGGCCTTCCGTGTCGGTCAGCTCGATGCCGAGGGCATTGAACAGGGCAAGCGTGTCCTTGGCTTGCCCGGACACGCTCTGGGCCATGACGTTGGCGAGCCGGCCGAGACTGGTCGTCAGCGTGCCGACGCTGACGTCCGAGAGTTCGCCTGCCCAGGCGAGGCGCGACAGGGCCTCCGTCGACACGCCGGCGCGCTGCGCCGATTTGCTCATCGCATCGGCATTATCGATCGCGCGCTTAACCAACACGCCTAGCGCCGTCGCACCCGCCGCTGCCGCCAGCGCCATCGTCTTGCCCATGGCGACTGCCCGCCGTGCGGTATCGTCCAGGCGCTTGCCGAGGCGCTCGGCTCTGCGTTCGGCGGACCGCACGCCGGTATCGTAGCCCTTGTCGTCAGTGCGCAGATCGAGCAGCGCTTCGCCGAGACGCTCAGCCATTATGCGCGCCTCCCGGCCCGACATGCACGACCGCGATGCCTGCTGCCGCGAGCATGTCCGGTGTCGCCTGTACGCGTGCCGCATGCCCGCCTTGGGCTGCGCGTTCTATCCGTGCCATGGCTCGCCAGGCATCGGATTTTTTGAGCGATCCGGAGCCGAGCGCTGCGGTCTCGATCGCGGCGATCTGTTCGCGGGCGCGGATGCGGTCCATCATCACGACGTGTGCTCTTACGAGACAAGCCGGTGCTTCGTAGAGCCACCAGCCCGGAGAGCCTCCGTAGAAACGCTGGAGCCGAGGGAGGATTTCTCCCCAATCGGCGCGCTCTTCCGATCCGCGATCAGGCTGTCGGCGATCGCTCCTGCCACCCGCATCCTCCGGCGTAGCAGGAGCCCTGTAAAAACCTCGACGATCGAGAGTTTATGCGCCTGTGAAAGGGCGTTGAAGACCGTCTCAGGCATACCCAGGATGATCTGGCCTGCGAGCTTTTCAATCAGGGCCGTGAGTTCGTCGATCGCGTCGCCCGCTGCGGCGAGCTTTTCGATCTCACGGCCTTTGGCCGAATAATACTGGCTGTCGAAGATCGAGAGCTCGTCAGGTGACCGGAGTTCGTACGTCTTACCGTCGACGCGGATCGTCGGCCGTTCGATCAGAGTGTCGAGGTCGAGCAGCGGTTTGTTGGCCATGGATGGTGTCCTTCGCCTGGGTTGAAGTCGATACCGAGACGCGCGCATTCGCGCTCGATCTCGGCGAGTTTTTCGCGGGCGTGCTTGGCCGCCTTGCGGTGGCGCGCGGCGGCGCGCTTGTGGCGGCGGGCAGTCGCGTCGAGCATGCGGGCCTGGTCTATGAGGCCGTCGGCGTTCACGGCAGCGGCGCCTGATGCTGGGCGACGAGGCGGCCGAACCGTGCACCCGGCGTCGCCGCGTTGGGATCGACCAGGGAGGAGAATTCGAGCGCCAGACCGGCCGGCTCTCCCTTGCGGAACTTCGGTTCCGGATTGCCCGACAAATAGCAATAAGGCACCTCGTATTGCATCTTCATGCCGTCGCCGTAGGGCGAGACGTCCGAGCGCAGCAGCAGCGCCATCGTTGCCACCTGTTCGCCCTGGTAGAAGCTAAGCGCCTTGAAACCGGCAGTGCCGGCGCCGGCCGCCGTCGTCGTCACCTCGTTGGAATTGACAGCCAGCCGGTAGCTCTCAAGGCTCACGTCCCAGAGCGTGAAGGCGACTACCAGGTCCTCTTCCTGTCGGAAGGCCTTGACCGCGCCCGTGGAGCCCAGCGGACGGACGGGATTGACGGTCTGGTTGTGTCGCACCGTGACGCCTTCGGGATCGTAGGAGAGGTCGCCCGACGTGCCGATCTTCACCCAGTTGCCGGCCGGAACCGCGTCGATCGCCGGGAAAGCCTCACCCAGCGGCGCGAAATAGGCGATGAACGGGGCGGCGATGATTTCGAACGGTGCCGGCATCGGCTAGACCTCCTGGAGTGCGAAAAATATCTGGAATGATTGAAACGCGATCGGCCATTGCGTCCTGGCGTCGCGACCTGAGGCGAACCCGCCGGCAACCTCGATCCAATGAACGAGACAGTTGGCCGAGACGACCCGACGCACGGGTGTCAGCACCCGGCGCGCGACACGCCTCAGCCGCTCGGCCTCGAAAGGCGTGGCCCCATAGGCAAAAAGATCGATGCGTTGCGTGTCGTGCTGGCTGTCGCTTCCTGCCGTCATGGATGCACCGCCGGACGGCTGCAGGACGATCGCGCCGCGCGGCATGGAAGCGGTCTCGTGCTCCGGCAGCTCACCGCCATAGATGCGCGATCCGGCAAGAACGCTCACATCGGCGTTCGCCTTGAGAATTTCGGCCAGGGCCGTGATGACATCCGCGTCAGCCATGCCGGCGACACTAGGTCGAGCGGTCGGGCCGAAACATGCGCGCGGCTGCGCGGATAAAGGCGGGCAAGGCGATGGGAAGTGGCGCGCGACGAACATCGCGGCAGCCACCGGGTGCTGTCAAGTCAGCTCATTTCTTGCGTGATCGACGCTCGAACGCCTTTTTGATCCGCCCGGCGAGCTTCGGATATTGCTTGTCGGCCGCCGGGCGCAGATAGGGCCGCGCCGGGATATCGACGGATTTCACGAATGCGACGCCGCCCTCCGGCAACGGGATCGCAAGCGCTTCGGCGTTTTTGGCGGTGATCGTGTCGCCTTCCTCATGAATGCGCGCATAGACCACATCGCGCGACCCCCAGGTGCCGCGCACACCGTCCTCGTCAGGTTGCGCATAATCGGCGATGTCAATCGAGCCTTCGAGCGTAGCCGTCCGGTTTTCCCAGTCGTGCTCCTCCTTGGCCTCCTTCACACAGGCGGCCATCGTCCGGTTGACGCCTTCGATCTGCGCCTCGCGCAGCTTTTTCGAGACCGTCTTCCCATACCACTTGATGGACTTGGTCTTGCCGGCCATGTGCGTCAGGAAATCCGCCGCAAGGCCGCTTCGAGGTGCGTGTGCTTGACCTGCACAGGTCCCTCGACGCGCAGCCGCCCGGCGATGATGATAGCGCCCGATCGATCGGTTATGGCCGAAATCTCATCATCCGCGGCGATGTCGGCTCCGCGCGGGAACAAGACACGGATATCCTCGATCATTGCGGTCTTGTCGCCGTCGACCAGCTCCTGGCTGAGCTTGGACCAGGCAAAGCAGGCGATTGTGGCGTGCGGCTGGAAGTCGGGCGCCACCGGCTGGCCCCAGGCATCGGTGGCGGCTGCGACGTTGCGCTCGACGAGAGCGCGCATTGTGAGCCGGCCGGCGATCACGTTAGTCGCCCAGAGCCAAACCGGCGACCAGACCGGCAACGGGAAGAACCCACGCCCAGGCCATCAGGCCGTCAAGCCAGATGGATGCGATTGCCAACGGGACGATCAACAATGCTCCGGCACAACCGCCAAGAGCCGCATACAGAAGCCGGCCGAGGCCGCTCATATCTGGCATCGCGTTCTCTCCTAAGCCATCACGAAGCCCTGGCGGCCGAGGCTTGCCAGCAGCTTTTCGCGCTCCTGCGCCGGATCCGCGCCAAGCGTGAACGAATAGTCGCCCGCCCGCTCGCTCTTCAGCCCGCCGCGATAGGACAGGTCGATCTGGACGAGCTTGATCGCCACCTCGTCGCGCGCGGCCTGGTCGCCGATCGGCGTATAGGTCGCGCGCACCAGCGGCGCCCATTGCGAGTTCCCGTTCGGGCCGCCGGTCAGGCGCTGCAGGATGCGTCCCCCCGGAAACACGCGATAGTCGGCCGGGTCGAGCGTGGTTTCGCCGGACGCGCCGCCATAGCGGGCCGGCTCGATTTCCACCAACTCGACTGGCTGGCCGACATCGATAGGCCTCAACACGCTCAGCGTCTGGCGCCAGCGCCGATCCTCATGCGGATCGCCGATCATCGTGGTGATGGCGCCGGCCGGTCCATGGCGCGCCTCGATCTCCGCGACGGCCGCGTCGATCATCGCCTGCAACTCGCCATCGGACAGGTCGGAGCCGGAGCGTTCGCGTATGCGGTCGATCAGCGCCATGAAGAGCCTCGTCGGGAAAATGTGCGGGCGGCGGGCTGAACCCCTACGGTCGAACCGTCCTCAACGAGTGCCGGGAGCCTTGCGAGCCGTACCGGACCGCCCTCTGGGTATTTGCTACTTGCGGCTCTTGTCCTCGCCGCCGGCGTCTTCCTTGGTGGCGGCATTGCCGCCTTGCTTCTTGCCGCCCTTGCCCTTGTCGCCGACCGGAGGCACGGCGGCCTTGGGCGCGGACAGACGACCGTCCTTGAGGCCGAACATCTCGGCGGCGCTGTTGGGAATTTCGTCGCCTGGCGCCGCATAGAGAAACGCCGCGCGCTTGTCGCCGGCTGCAACCAGTCGCTTCTTGTCGGCGGTCAGAAAGAGTCGTTCTTGAGCCTGCATGGTCTTCTCCTATTCCGACCGCGCCCACAGGACATGCAGAAAGCCGCCCGTGGTGTCGGTCGTATCGTTGGTGACGGAACCGGCACGGCCGGCCGTGATGGAAAACTCTGCGGTCCGGTCGACCCGCGTCGGCGGGGTGCCGTCGGTGATGTGTTCGACAGACAGCAGAGTGTCGCCGGGCTGAAGCGCACCGGGCACAAGGTGCTCGCCCACCGGGCCACCCGGAATGAGGGCGCAGCCTACTGGCCGCGAAAATCCAGTGATCGTCGGCATTCATGTCTCCTGGTGGTTCACGTCGGCCGGCCGCCGCCAGCACGCTACGCGGCGGCGACCGGCGCTCTCGGTGTTGAACTAGAGACCTGTGACCTGACAGAAGGCGGCCGGCCGGAAGACAACGAACGCCATACGCATGTCGCCGCGCACCGTTCGCTTGCCTTCGGTGAACTGCGCGCCGACATAGCCTATCTGGACGTCGACGCCCCGGCGTTCGAACAATGACAGCCAGGCCGGCTGGAAGGAGCCGACATAGCCGCTTCCGGCCACGTCCGCGTCCTGCTGCACAACCGGCAGGCCCCACAGGCGCTCCGGGCCGGCTTCGGACGGGTTGCCCCAGATATAGACGCCGTCCGTGGTGCGCATCAGGCGAATGCCCTGCCAATCAGTCGGATGCATGACGTTGTGCGTGGGGATGGCACGACCGGTGACCCGGATTTTCGTCATCGCCTTGAAGAAGGCGTCGGGAACGGGATCGGCGCCCTTGGCCTGGGTCTGGATGCCCGCGACGTTTTTCAATCCGCGCAGATTGGAGCCGATCGCGTCGCCGACGAGCACCTGGCCATCGAGCCGCTGGCGCAGGCCGAAGGTGACGCGCGAATTGATGTAGCTCTGCGCCTGCGCGACGTCCTCGAGCTGCTCGTCGGTGACGGGCAGACTGTCGGTGATCTTGCGGACGGGGCTGGTCTTTTCGGTGAGCGCGAAGGCGCTCTCCGCATAGGCGGCCCCCTCGGCCTTCTCCGCCGCGCCATGGGTGCGGGTGGTCTCCTCCATATAGACCACCTGTTCCATGCTGGTACGCGCCACCGGGATGATGTCGAGGAGCTGGATCGGCCGCGTCGCCATCTCGACGAAACCGCCGATGCGAAGGCTTTCAGGCGCCCAACCGGTCCCGGTTTCCATCAGAGCCTTGGTGCCGAGCGTTTCGTAGAGCGCACCCTTGGCGAGCGCATCGGACGGCAGCATGTCGCCGAAGTTCAGCGTGATGCCGCCGGCGGCACCGCTCTTTGCCCACGCCTGGTACTCCTTCGCCTCGGCCACCATTTCGCCGAGGCTCTTCATCCGCTCCTCGCGCGACGGATAGTTGCCTTTGCCGCCCGGCATCGGCGGGCGTTTGATCGCCTTTTCGCGGTCCGCCTGGTCCTTCGCGGCCTTCTCGGCCGCTTCGAGCGTTTCGGCCTCCTCGGCGAGCTCGTTGAGCTCGCTATCCATCTGCTTAACCTTTTCGGCGACGGCGATCGAACCCTTCACGTCTTTGCCGAGGCAATTGACCTTGCTGAAATCGTACTTGCCATCATCGGTCTTGGCCTCGTCGAAGACCTTGCCGAGTTCACTTTGCTTCGCCGCGAGCTTCTCGCGGACCTGGTCGAGGGTGGACATCGCGTCCTCTCCTGTTTCGTTTCGCTGTCGGCCAGGCGTCCGCGCGCGGCCAGGGCTGCTTCGGCCCGCGTCGGCGCGAGCTGTGGAGCGACACTAGAAACAGGATGTCACGGGGAATATCCGCGCGGGTGCGTGGGAGGGCTGAAGGCACAACGGATCCGTCGCCGCCATATTGCCGAAATCGCCGTCAAAATCCAGCCGGGCCGGCGCAGGGCGCAGATTGCCCCGCGCGCAATGGATCAGCATCGTTTTTGAGGGTGATTTGAGGGGCGTGGGGCGCCGAATGGCCCCTCAGTGGTAGTTGGAGCCATCTGAGGGGCTCTTACGCCCGTCTTGGGGTGTTTGTGGCGACCGTCAACGGCCGAGACGGCGGCGCGCGGATCCGGTGATGAAATCGGCCGCCATCCTTTCCAGCTCCGCCTGGTGCGCGGCCAGGGTCTTCTCGGTGTCGGAATGGCCCGCATCGGACAGGAAACTGTCAAGCCGCGCCCTGATCGCCGCAAGCTGATCGATGCGCGCCTTGCTCATCTCGCGGTTCTCGGCATCGCGCAACGCCTTCACCGAACCAGCCCGATCGAGGATGTCGTCGAGATCGGCGATCATCTGGTCGATCTGATCTCCAAACCCACGGCGGGATTTGAGTGCCAGCGTACCCGTGCCGATGCCTGCTCCGCGCACCACCGGCGAGACCTCATGGACGTCCAGCCGCTTCAGGACGCGGACGGGCTTTCCGTCGCGACTTTCATCGGCTTTGTCCAGAACACCGAACCCATAAGACCACTCCTGAACGGCCACACCCTTCTCGACGTCGAATTTCAATGCGGCATGCCAGTCCTTGCCGGCCTGCGATGCAAGGTTGAGGTGGAGCTCGGCAAAAGCGGCATCCGTATCCTCGTAAACCCGCGCCTTGCCGAGCGGCACCGACCCTCTGTCGTGGGCCGGCAGGATCGAGACCCACTGATGTCCGCCTTCCTTCCACGAAAAGGCGCCGGGCAGATAGGTGTCGCCGTCGTGATCGATCGCGGCCAGGGTCGCGATGCGGGCAAGGCCATGTCCGGCCTCGTCCATCTTTTCGATCGTCAGGCTTTTGGTTTCGGTGTTCATGTCAATCGTCCTCGCCGAAATAGGGAGCAAAGCTCAGGGTTCCGTTCGGGTGCTCGTCGGCCGCCATCTGCGACGCCTCGTCGGCCGACACGATCGAACCGTCGCGCGCGATATGCTCTTCGAGTGACCGGCCCGGCCCGAGCCGACCGTCGAACACGACGAAGCGCTCCACATTCGCCGCCCGCGCCCGCTCGATTGTCGAGACATTCTGCGCATATTTGGTCTCGGTGCGCGCGATGGTGCGAGCCCGCGTCTCGGCGCTGGCCCAGGGTCCGCCCTCGACGTGGTCGACGATCCGGCTCGCGAGCTGACCCGCGCCTTCGCCTTCCGCCCGACCTTCCGCGATCGCATCGAAAAGCGCCTTGCGCGACTGCGCGGTCAGATCGACCAGGCCAGCACGGCGGCCGCCTGCGCCGGCAACAGAGCGGGCGACTGGATCGGGCAGGCTACCCGACAGTCCGGCGAGTTCAGCGGCGTCGCTAACCTTGCGCGCGACTTCAAGATAATGCGCTTCGTAGATATGCTGGAACGTCGTTCGATGGACGCCGATGCCGAGCCGGTCGAGGATCATCTCGACCAGGAGCTCGTCGGCCTTGGTTTCGTGAGCGGGCAGCGATTTCGGCGTCAGGTCCTGTGCTTCGAGCAACGGCAGCGCGGCTTCCTTTGCCGCTTTTGCTAAGGTTGTGAAAAACCGCTTCAAACGGACCTCCATCGCCCTTGCAAGCTGGCTTTCCTGTTTCTGCAGCAGCCGCACGAATGCGCGCCCGGCGCGTCGCGCCGCCACCGGCGCACGCGCCTTTTCGCCCTTCGGCGCAGGTTCCGGCCGCCGCGCCGGCGCTCCTGCCGGCACTTCGATCGAAGCGATCGGGCGCAGATAGATGCGATGGCTGTCGTCGACCTCCATGCCGGTCGCTTCGCGCGCCTCCGCCACCATCGCCCATCCCCCCTGGACACGCTTGTTCCAACGCTCGGTTTCGGCGTCCTCATCATCCCGCAGCGCAAGAACCTCCGCCGTATCCCACCCGGCCTTAAGGCCGGAAGGATTGCCAAACTCCGGCACGAGCGAGCGATCGAGTTCGTCGGCGAGGGCGCGGCCTATCGGCAGCACACCATTGTGCCAGGCGAGCTTGCGCAGCTCGGTCATGGTCGCGCCGACCTTGGTCGACTGCAGGCCTGCCCCGAAACCGACGACGGCGGCCGGGATGCCCAGGCTCGCGGAGACACGTTCCTCGGCGATGTCGCGCGCTTCCGACATGTTCATCTGCTGCGGATTGAACCCGTAGGGTGAAACATCGGTAGGAGCCCCCATCACCAACGGGCCGCCGCGCTGGTCGCCGCCAAACGCCTCCTTGAACCACGTCTTCGTCGCTTCCACGTCCTCGGCCGCGACCACGCCCCCGGTCTTCGGCGAGATCACGACACCCGGCACGCCCATGTTTCGCAGCAGCGATGCCACGAAATTCGAGCTTTCCAGATCCATGAAGATCTCGCGGATCGCGCCGTCGAGCGGCGACAGGCCGAGGCGTGGATCGCGCGGGTCCATGCCGTGCCGGAAGTGCACCACGTCGGCCGACTCGATCGTCATCGGTTCGATACCGCCGCCTGGCGCGTAGACATAGTGCGACAGGAATTCGCTTCCGTCAGCGGAGCCTTTCGGCGTCATGGTCCAGTGCGGGACATACCAGAGCTCGACCGGCTTGCCGACACCGTTGCGAACCTTCAGCCAGTACGCATTGCCGGCGACGCAATAGCTCCACAGCGTTCCCGACCAGAGCGCCAGGTCGCCATAGTAGTCGTTCGGACGCGCGATCAGTGCCAGAGCGCCGTGATCGGCGATCTCGGCGGCCGTGCCGTCACGGCCATAATGCCGGATGGTCAGTCGCGCCTCGGGCAGCGCACGCTGTATCCACTGGACCGGCGCTGTCACCACCGATGCGTCGATGCCGTCGCCCACCGCCTTGCGATAGTCGTAGCGGGTCCGCGCGAGCAGCGCGCCCACGAAAGCCGGGCGCGGGCTGTGTCGCATGGCGGAGAACGCCTTGGTGAACCAGTTAGCCATGCGCGGGTATCCAGTCCTTGTCGAGCTGGCTGACCGGCGGCGCGCCGATCTGGCCTGTCATTGGCCGCCACGGTTGCTTACTCGTTCCATCAGCCGCATGGATCGCCAGTGCCAGCGCCCAGAACCGGTCGGCGTGGCCATCCGGCGTCCGCTCCGCGGTGAAGCGAATATTGCCGGCAGGCGTCACCTGTTTGGTCACCTGCCGAAGGTCAGCGCGGATCTCGCCGGTATAAGGTATGCGCACGCGCCGCTCTTCCATACGAGAGCGCACCGGATAGGCCATCGCCTCTTTGGTCTGAGCTGTGAAAGAAACGCCTTCGACGGCGTATTCTCCGAACCGGTCCTGGGCGTCATCGACCCAGCCGATACCGAGGCCGGTCTGGTCGATACACACACGGGCGCAGCGTGCAAACCATGGCCAGAGCACCTTCTCCTGCTCGGATTTCCGCATCTTCTTCATGGTCTCCACATGGCGTGTGTAGAGTACGTCGCCGAGGTGCTCGACCACCCAGAGAACGGTCAGGTCTTGCGTTCGGCCGATGTCGACGCCTGCATAGAGAACCCCGCCTTCGTGCGTCTGCCAGTCTACGGACTGGCCATACTCGACCGAGGCGATCAGATCGTATTCAAGGAAGGCCGCATCGTCGTCGGCCGGCCTGCACATATACTCCTGGAGAAAGCTCTCCTCGTCGGCCGCGCCGCTCTTGACCCAGTCGAAATAGGCCGCCTCGTCCATCTCCTGGCGCTCGTCCCCGGCCGGCAGCGACTGCTGGAGCTTCCAGAGGAAACCGTCGTCGAGCGCGTTTTGAAGCGTGACGGTGTGCAGGCTGATCTTCTTCGGATTGCCGCCTTCCTTTACCTCGCGCACGAGCGCGTTGAAGAAGTTCTTCGAACCGCGATGTGTCGAGATCACTTCCATCTGGCCGCCCCAGGTGATGCCTGGATAGGCGATCGACCAGAGCTTGCGCGGATCGGGGTGCAGGGCGAACTCGTCCAGAACGCGGCTGCCCCGCTTGCCGGCCTGTGCGTCAGCGTTCGAACTCATCGAATGGATGCGTCGGCCGTTGGCGAAGTGCAGCACCAGTGCCTTGTGGTTCTTTTCGTCGTCGATGACCACTTCGCCCATGTCGCGCGCAGCGATGTCGGCGATGCCCGCCCACAACTTGCAGTCTTCAAGGAAAAGCCGCGCCTGGATCTCGTCGCGAGACGATACCCATTCGTCCAGCCGAGCGCTGGCCAGGGCGATCCGTGACACCTGCGCATAGGCCGTCGACCAGGACAGGCCGATCTGGCGGCTCTTTTCGATCAGCTTCAGCCGCGAGCGATCTATGATCCATCGTCCCTGATACGGCAGGAAGATCGCCTCCTTGTTGGCCGGGATGACGCGTGCGTTCCCCATCAGGCGATCCCCGCCAGGCGCTGGGTGATGAGCTCCATCGCCTCATCGGAAACGCCATGCGCCTTGCCGATCTTCGCCACTTCCTTTGTGGCCTCCGCGACTTGCCGCTTGTGCTCCTCTTCCAGCGTACGCCGAAGTTCGGCCGCGTGCCTTTGCGCCGTGACGGCCGCGCGGTTCGCGTTCGCGAGCGCGTTGATCTCCTTTGCGCTTAATTTGCCTTCGGAAAGCATGCCGTCGACGGCCATCTTGATCCGTTCGGACACCGCCACCGTCATCTTGTCCGCACCGTCCGGACCCATGCCTTCGCACAGTGCCGCGGAGAGGCGTAAACGCTCATCATATTCGCGCCATTCTTTCGCTTTGCGAACGGAGTAGCGAGAGAACGCACCCTTCGAGATCGATCCGATCCCATGATCGGCGAGACGTGCGTTGAACTCGTCCCGGATGACTGTCTGCAGTCGTTTGCCTCGCCGCAATTCCTCGTTCACCCAAGCAAGATCGGCGTCCGCTTCCTCGGGCAGCATCTCCAATTTGGATAGTCGGCCGCGTCCCCGGCGGCGACGGCCGCCGTCATCGTCCATGGGGGCCGTGACGGAGGAATTCATGCTGATCAGTCCTCCGGCCAGGCCACGCCATCGAGCGCGGTCCGGCGCTCGACATGATCGCGTCCCGCAGGCAGGAGGCCGGCGATCAACTGGCCGTCGTCATCGGTCAACCGCACGGCGCCGAGCTCTTCCAGCTTGCGAAGCTGGGTCCTGATCCACTCGATCGAGCGACTCAGAAAATAGGCGTCCAGGGCCTTCTGCAGCAGATCCTCGCGCAGGTGTCCGTTGAACTCGCGCGCGATGACCTGGAGGATGACCAGACGGCCCTTCGCCGTCACATAATCCTTGTAGCTGTCGGCCTTCATATCAGCCCCTGTTCTTCATCAAGAATTCGTCGATGCGCCTTACGGCGCGCTCAAGCCCGGCCTGGTTTTCCTCAAGACGTCCGAGCGGTGCCTTGATCTGCTCGATTGCTATCCGTAGCAGCGCGAAATCGTCTTTGGTCGGCAGATGGGTGAACTCGCCTTCGAGGGCCTGAACCCGACGATCGTGCTCGATCAGCTTTTTCTCGTGCGCTTGGATTTTTCCCTCATTGCTGGTCGAGCGCGCGGTCAGCCAGGTATAGACAATGCCGCCAATGGCCAGAAGCGATGCGATCGGCCCGGACCAGGTGCGAATATCCTCGATCATATTCCCCTCCGCTGAGACTGGTCCCGGAGCCGCTGGCACTCGATACAGCGGCGAGCGTTCGGCAATGCACGGCGACGTGCCGCCTCGATCGCTTCACCGCAATCGACACAGTGCCGTTCGCCGTCGCCCCGCAGCGCGGCCTGTGCGCGGGCTACCCCTGCCGCCCGTTCCCCTTCGGCGAGGCGGTCGGCCAGGTCGAACGCTGCGTTGCCCGCCTTCATGGCCGCGCCTTCCATGTACGCACGGCATTGATCGCGCTCTCGCCGAGCGCCTTGACCGTGTGGCCACCCATGTAGAGCGAGATGAACCAGGTCGTGAGCGTCAGCAGCACCGCCACGTTGATCCGCTCGACCACGAGGCCGGCGGTAGCCGCGATCGGGAAGATCAGGATATGGAAAATCCAGAACACCGCGAGCAGATACATCCAGCCCCAGCGCCAGGCCGACTGCCAGAAGCCCGCCGAAGTCTCGGCCTGCAGAAGCGCGAATTGCCCGTCGAGGCCTTGCGACCAGAGCTCGATGAGCTCGGGCATCAACGCCTCGGTCTCAAGCACCGCTTCCTCGATCCGCGTTTCGGGTTGGTCCGGCACCTGGTCGACCGGCACGCCGAGCTTCTCGGCGACCGTCTCGATTGCCTGCTCGGCCAGGCGGCCGCCGGCCTCGCCGAACCGGCCGCCGACCGCCTTGCCGACCAGCTCCGCGCCGACTTTTGCCGCGATAGTCGCTATAAGTGAGCCGATAACCGACATCAGCTACTCCTCAGCATCGAGATGAATTGGCGCAGAAGCCGGATCCAGACGGGCTCGGGATCGCGATCGCTGGTGACACCGACCTTGCCGAGCGCGGCGAGCGTCTGCCGCCCCGCTACGCCATCGACTGCCAGACCGGCCTTCTTCTGGAACGCCAGCACCGCGCGTTCCGTGGCAGGCCCGTACCGACCGTCCACGGCTACCGGATGCCCCAGTTTCATCAGTGCGGCCTGGAGGTCGCGGACCTGTTGACCGGCTGAACCGCGTCGCAGGACTGTGGGGCCGAGACTGTCTCCCGCAGGATCGGGAGCCGGCGTCGGCGCGCGGCGCGCGTGGCGGCGATAGGCTTTGGCCATTTTTGTGTGATAGCCCCACTTGGCGTATGCGGGGCCGTTGTAGCCTTTGGCAAAGGAAACCCAGTCGTGGCGCCGGAGCGCCGCCGCCAGCCCCGCCTTTTCGATATACCGCACCATCAGCTCGATCTGGCCTGAGACGCCCGATCGAGCGACATTGACGAGCTGGTCCACGCTCGAATAGCCGAGCCACGCCCAATGCGCGCCCATCACCTGGCCGAGCCCCCAGGACACCGACTCCAGCGCCGCCTTGGCGTCGATCTCGATCGCACGATTGAGCAACCGCCATCGCGCCTCCTGGGAGCGCGGGTTCTTGACCGCGCCGGCTCTCGGATTGGCAAGCCTGGCGCTGCGCGCTGCCGCGCGCTTTGATCCCTTGAGACGACGGTCGAAATAGTGACCTTCGAAGCGGATTAGCGGCTCGTTGCGGCCGTCGATACGTGCATAGACCTTGCCGGCGCTTTCGACCTCGATCACCGCCAGCAAAGCGGCCTGTTCGCAGCCCAGCGATTTTGCCTGGAGGGCAACCGTGCGCTTGGTTTGCTCGTCGAACATATTGCCTCCGATGGAAGAGCGCGGCCGGCGTGGCTCGCCGACCGTCTGCATCGGTTGCAATCTGTCAGTCTTTGCCGCGCGCGTTCATTCACGCGGCCGCGCGGACAAAGACGAATTTCAGGAAAAAAGGTCCATCTGGTGTGCGGCAGCCGAAGGGCCGAGCCAGCGGCGGACGGTCGCGACGTCCGCCCGCACGGTGCGCGCAATCTCCGCGAGGCTGTCGCCTCGGGCCTGCATCACCTGGGCGACCCACTGTCGGGCCAGCGGCACCTTGATGTAACCGGAGCCGATCACCTCGGCAAGCTTCTCAACATTGCCGGCACCGATTGTCCGAGCTGCGATCGAGCGCGGCGATGAACGCCTGGGCACGTAGATGTCTGCGCCGCCCAGGGCGAGGAAGAAGCGAACGGCATCATCCACGCCCAGCGCTGCGACATAGGGTGCGATGTGGGCTGGCGGTTCCGGCGCGCGACGTGTTTCAGTGATGTTCATGCAGATCCTCTTCAACACCCGCTGAGAGCTCGATCTCCGCCGAAAGCTCGCGTGCCGTTAATTCCTTCAGCCTGGCGACCAGCTCCACCCGCCGGTGGCTCATGGGCGGCAAGGCTGCGATCCGCCTCGCCAGTTGCATCCGCTCCATCCGCAGATGCGCCAGCGCCTGCTCCTTGCGCCACGTCAGCAGCGGAAGGGGCGAGGCGCTCGTCATGTCAGCCGGCCTTGCCCGGAAGGGTGCGGACCAGCACTCCGAGGGCGTTCATTGCCTTTTGCCAGTCCCTCGCCGTCATCGCTTCAAAGGATCGAAAGCCGTGAGCTTCGCGCAGATAGGCCGTGAAAACGCCGGGCCGTGGCAGCGCGAGGGCGGCGTCGAGCATTTGCCACTGCGCCACGGCGACCTTGAAGCCGGGCTGACGTTGCCAGTCCGCGAGATGATTTCCGAGCGACCAATCCACACCGGCTTCGCGCGCCAGCCAGCTCTTGAGCGCGTCGATCGCCTTGCGAGCATCTTCCGGGTAGTGAAGAAACCGGACATGGTCGATGCCGGTCTGCCGTTTGACGAAGGCGATCAGGGCCTCGTCGTCGCGATTGCGCACGATCCCCAGGTTCCAGCCTGCGATCCAGAGCGCCTGCAGCTTCTTTGCAAACCGGCCCTGAAGCTGCTTTCGAGCGCCTTTCAAAGCAGGCTTGAAGCCGAGGCGACGGAGTTCGTCGACAACGGCCCGCTGCTGCTTCGGCGACATATCCGTCAAGGTCGCTTCGCCTGTGACCCGCCGATAGAGGTCGCGCTTGTCGTCGCCCTCGATGCCGAGTTGCTTGAGGCCGACATGGATCGCTGCGTGAGCCGTCATGGCGCACTCCTTTCCGGCTGGATCAGGATGCCGACGACGACTTCGCCGAGCCCGCGCGCCCAGGCGATCAACTCGGCCGAACTCCACGAACCCGCGATTACGTTGCCGCCAAAGCGCCGGCCGCCTGTCTTGAACTCGGTCAGATAGACCACGCGGCGATCTGCAAGCAGCTCGCGCGTTTCCTCGTCGACCTCGTAGAGCTCGTCATATTGGATGCCGTCGGCGAGCGGCCGCGAGGGGTGGAGCTTGATCGCGGCGGTCATGACAGCGGCCCCAAGAGTTCATCGTCCCCCGGATACCCAGCAGCAACGAGATCGATCGGAGTATCGCGGGAAGCATCGGGCTGATGTCCCGAGCAGGCCGAGCAGAGATCGTCCTCGACCCACCAGCAGGCGCTTGAGACTTCGCTCCAGCAAGCCGAACGGTCGTGGCAGCAGCATTGCCGGCAATGACGCAAGGCCCTCATCGCCTAATCCTCCGCCCGCTCTCACTCTTCTGGAGCGCGGCTCTAAAACTGCGGTTCCAACGCCACCATCGGTACTCTTTCGGAAGATCGCGAATTATCAGCCAATAGCCCTTGCACCCCATTGGGATGTGCTCAAAGAAGTCTTGTTGAATGGTGCAATGTGCATTTCCCCAAACACGGAATTGGCCAGGGGCGTACGGGGAGGACATCTCCTTTCCTACGATTATGTATTCGTCACCGATGCGGCCAATATGGCCTTTCCAGCTCCTATCTTCCTTGGTCTGACGTACACGTTTCAGCATCTCCGCCTCCTACGCCTTGGCCAAATCGATGGTGACGGCTTCCCAGGGCGCGTCGATCGCCCCTCGGCGATAGCAGCGCACATAGGTCTTCGAGCCGACCACGCGCATTGCGGCGCGGATCGCCTCCATGGCGCGACCCCAACGCTCGTCCTCGATCGCCAGCCGCAGAAGCATGAAGATCTCGGCGCGGTTGATCTGGCCTTCCTTGTCGGTGTTGAAGGCCCGTGTGACGATCGCTCGGATCTCCGGCCGGCTGTCCGCCGCCCACTCGTTGAGGCATTCGTCGATCAACGACTTTGCAGTCTGGAGCTGCGGCCCGAAATCGATCGCGTCCTGAACCTGCACCTGCACCTTCATCATCCCGTCGAAGGTCATGAAGGTCTTGTTGCCCTTCTTGCCGCCTTTGCCGGCGCCGTATTCCTGCGCGAGCAGCGCCTCGTAGGCGGACAGATCGTCGAACGTGTGCGCTTTGAAGCGGGCGATCTGTTCGGAAAGATCGCTCGCGTAGGCGATGATCTTGCGCACTGTCTCGTCTTCCAGCTTGTCGGTCGGCTTGATGGTTTCGACCGGCACCAAGTTGCCTTTGGCGTCGTGCATGTAGGCCTTGCCGCCCACCATCACTTCGCCGCCTGGGCGGTCTTCAGGCATGACTGCGTCCATCTCAATTCTCCTCTTCTGTCGCGGTGTTCCGCATTACTGCCATAGCGAAGCCGATGGCCTTGACGTGCGCGGCGATGCGGCTATCGAGCCGCGCCGCCTCGTCGAATTCTTCTGCGGTCAGATTCAAAAGGCCCTTGCGCCTCAAGCCCGCACGCAGGGCCTCGGCCTTTGCCATGCATTCGGCTTCAAGAGCGACGGACCAGAACGCCTCCACGGCATTGGCCAGTGCGAGTTCGCCAGCCTGGCTCACGCACGTGCGGCGGGGGTTGGCGATGATCCGGCCGGCGAGATCGAGCACATCGACCTCTGCCGCCGATTGGCGGAGACCGTCATCCGTCATGGCGCTCGACCCTTCTGGTCCGCAGAGCTTTTCGCAACGCCTTGGCGCGTTGTTCGAGCAGCCGCCGCGCATGCGTCTCACGGATGGTGTAGCGGGCCTGATCGAGCCCGGAGAGCGCTTGCGCCACACCCTCCGCCGCCGCGATTACCTGATGATCGGCCCTGATGATGACCGTCGGCCCGACCGCCTGCATGTCCGCCAGTTCTTCGACTATGATCGGCGAAACCAGACCGGCAATCCGTTCGGCCAGAGCGCGTGCGTCACGGTTGGTCATAGGCGCCCCCCGTCGTTTCGACCGTCAGAAAAGGGGCGGTGTATGATCGGAAACAGCCGGACGTTTGAGCCCGGCGTTTCGACCGCGGCGATGATCGTGTCGGCGTTCCTGTGGCCCGCGTTTTGCAGCCGGCACCGGTTGTTCCAACGAGAGCGGCTGACCTCGTTCTCCAGCGCGCGGGCGCGAAGGCGCAGTTCCCGGATGATGCTGCGGATGGTCCGTGCATCCTCCGGGTCCAGGATTTTGACCTCGTGTTCATACTCGACGAACAGTAATGACAGCTCGACGAGACCATCAGATAGATCGAGTGAGAAACTCATCGGTTAGCCCTCCACATCGCGGTTTTTCCCGGCCGTTCGATCGCGCACTGCGCCGAAGTCCGGCCGAAGCACCTTCGCTTCGGGATCAATAATCATTTCTGCAAAAGCCTCGGTTGCCGAAGCCTCCATTGCGGCGCCTGCCACCCGGTGGCGTTCGCGCAGGCGATGGACCTCCACCTCCTGCTCCAGTGAGTTCGCGAGGCGGGCAAGCAGCGCGAGCTCGTCCGCCATGTCGCGGGGCAGGGACTTGGAAAGCTCAGAAAGCCGCATCGAAAGGAGCATCAGGATATCTCCTCCACGTCCCGCTGTTGCCAGGCGCGGCGGATGTGATCGATCCCAAGCGTCTCGTCACGCCCCATCGCGTCCATCGTGGCGAGCTTCATCGTCTTGTCGATCTGGCGCAAAGCGCCGCCTTTCAAACCGATGCCCGCTAGGAATTTGGCGCAGTCGGCATCGGTGATGCCCCAGGCGGCGATGAATGAATGGATGTCTTCAGTCGGTGGCCGGCCACGACGGAGGCGCTTGCCGACACGGCTCTTGATTTGCGCGTAGGACGGTCCGTCTTGTTTCTTCGCCAGCCGGCTGTAGATTTCCTCATTGCCGACCAGCGCGACGCCACACCGGTGAATGTCTGCGAAATAGCGCAACTGGTTGATCGCGTCGTCGACCAGGTTCTGCGCCTCATCCACAATCAGCAGCGCCCCGCCGGCCCGCTCGAGCCTGCGGCCGATCGCGCGGCCGAGCTTGGCCGGATTGTGGATCATCACCTCCAGTTCTTCTGCAAGCTCGACAAGCATTGCGTGCACCGTCTTGGTGTGCGGTGACATTGTCGCCATGAACACGTTCGGTCGCGTGTTGCGGTAGTGGCGGCAGGTTTCCGTCTTGCCCATGCCCGCGCCCATGGTGATCGTCACCACATCGCAGGCCGTCTGCGCCCAAATCAGCGTGTTCAGGATCTCTGCGCTGGTCCGCGTTTTCAGGAAGGCCGGCGAGGACGGGATGGTGTCGGCTATGCCCGCGCTTTCATCGACGGCGTCCAGCCACCGGCTGACAAGACGGTTCTGGCTGTCCAGCCGGCCGGCATACTTGCCGGAAAACCACTGGCTGAACGTGCCCTCGGCCATGCCGATGCGGCGGCCGGCCTCGGCTTTGGAGAGGCCCATTGACTGCGCCGTCGCCATCATCCGGTCGACGAGCGTCCACCATTGATCGATGTCGGCCTGGCTGCGGTTCGACAGGCCGGCATCCGGCCCCGCCAGGGGCCGTTCCCAGGCTCCGCCCTTCGGCAGGATTGTGTTTACGTGTTCGTTCATTTATGGGTTCCTTGGCTATAGGCCCGATAGGGCCGGTTTATTGGGCGGGGTTTCCCCCGCCCTTTTTTTGGGAACCGTACTCACTACTTGTCGGCTCATTCCCTCGCGGGAATTCGAGGATCGAGGCGTTACCCGTCACTTTCGACAGCGCCCGCTCAAAGCTTTCTTCGAAATCGTCGGCGGCCGGCTCCTGCTCGACCGCGAGATTACTCACCGCGATCCGCGCAATGCTCGGGCGCACGGGCTGCGGAACCGGTGCCTGCGGTTTGCCCCGATAAATGATGTCGGCCAGTTCCTGCGCGGAAAGCTTTGCGTGCGCTGCCTTCTGTGCGGCAATGGCCTTGAGATAGTCACGCCGTGCACGGCCGTGATGGCGTGCCGCCTCGACGTCCCGGAAGCCTGTGTCGTCGATGCAGGCCGCTTCGCAGATCAACGCGTTGTCGAGATCGTAGACTCGCACCGGCTTGTGCAGTGCATCCGGGTCGAACCGGATTGTGACCTTACGGCCGGCATGCTGGTTCAGCGCAGCGTGCCAGTACCGGTTGCCCTGGTAGTGAATTTCGCCGCTGCCCTTCTGGCTCCGTACGGCTTCGGCCGCGAGCAGCCAGAGCGAACGCTGGGCCGTGGTCGGCTGTGTGACGATCGCGGTTTTCATGCCGGCTGCGAATGTCGCGTCGAAGCTGCGACCGGCGCAGTTCGCGGCCGAGCGACCTTCCTGCGCATTGTGGTCGGCGATCTGCTCGGCGACATGCTCGCGGAAGGCGTCGAGCGGTATGGCGCGGGTGCCGTAGTTCTCCGGTTTCGCATCCGGCTTGTTGCCGGTGTAGGCACCGGCGCAGAATGGGTGCTTGGCGATCATATCGGCGAGGTCGCGAAACGCGCGCTCGATCGGTTTCGACTGACCTGAATAGGGGGTGGTGAAGATCGTCTCGACGCCCAGCGTCGTCAGGAGACCGCGCGGGTCTTCCTCCTTGACCTTGAACCTGAAGCGCTTACGCGCCTGACCGCTAATCCAATGCGACGCGAAGGCGCGACCGTTGTCGAGGAAGATCATTTCGGGAATGCCGAACAGCTCGACCATATCGCCGATGACCAGGCGCACGGTCTCCCATGTTTCGGCATCCGCTAGCCGCCAGGACAGCATCTTGCCGGAGAACAGATCCTGGATCGCAACGAGGTACATGCGCACCGGCTTCTGCGACCACGGCACCGACACGAAGACGTCGATCTTGTGCCCGTCCATGTTGACCGCCTGCATCGCCTGCAGGAAGGCGCGCGTGCGGCGCTGGGCGGGAAACAGCGTCTTGGCCTTGTCCTTGCCTTTGCGGGCGAGCTGCTGAACGGCCTTCGGTACCTCGGCGTCGAGGCGCCTGCGCAATGCGCGCTCGGATGCGATCGGGCTCCAGCCCTCCGTCTTCGCGGTCTTGACCATCCGGCGATAGCAGGACGAGAAGGTCGCGCCCTCGGGTCGGAGAAAGTCCGATTTGAGGAACTCCCATGCGCTTGTGTCGCATTCCGCCCGCTCGGCGGTGCTGGAGAATGACGGCGCGAGCGCGGCGAGCCAGTCGGACCGATCGTGACTGGCCGCGAGCGCTGCCCAGTTGTAGAGGGACCGCACCGCAAAACCGGACTTGTTGGCGGCGATCGCCATCGCCGCCGAGCGTGTCAGCCCGGCCGAGCAAAGCGTCTCCACTTCGTAGAGCGCCTTCAAACGGGTCTCACAGATGGCTTTCTGCTTTTCGGAAAGCGCATCGTGCCGCGCCCATAGCGCATCCTTGCGAGCCTTGGTCTGCGGGTTGGGCGTCTCGGGCGCCATTTCCAGGATTGCCCACCGCGCCTGTGCCGCTGGTGGCAGCAGGCCGATGTGGTATTCCCAGCCCCCGCCTTTGCCCTCGCGTTTGCGCGCGCGGCCTGAGTGTCGCCAGCCGTTTGCCTTCGCCAGCTTCTCTATGCCTTGCTGCGTCTGTGGCAGGCTTGGCAGCCCGGCCGCTGCGTATTCGCTTGCGGTGCCCCATTCACGCATCGGCGTCTTAACCACGCTCGGGCCTCCGTTTTATGGCGACGGGAACCGATTTGAGATTGCGCAGCTCGGCCGCGATCTCGCGCTGTTCCTGTTGAAGACGGGCAATT
This sequence comes from Nitratireductor sp., assembly GCA_039973095.1. Taxonomy (GTDB): domain Bacteria; phylum Pseudomonadota; class Alphaproteobacteria; order Rhizobiales; family Rhizobiaceae; genus Mangrovimarina. Next base: position 362,117 of record JBDWLQ010000018.1, read on the forward strand.
TCGGCAAGGCGGGCCTCGTCGCCCACCAGCAATGTCAGCCCTTCTTCGGCAACGGCCATATCCCACAGCCAGGTCGCGCCCGTCGCGCGCACGAAGGCCTTGAAACGGACAACACTGATGTCATGGCTTTCTTTGCTCTCGGCCGTATAGGCATCAAGCACCGCCTTTGAGATCGACGGTAGACCGAGGAACTGCCCCATGCGCGCGGCTATCGTTGGTCGGTCGTGCGGGCATTCCCGGATGGCGCGAGCCATCTCACGTTTCAACGTGGCCCGGAACCGGGACAGGTCGAGCTGGTCGACCGGCGCGCGGACCGGGAAGAGAGGCTCGTGGAAAAAATCGATCTGGTCGGGATGGCGCTTACTGTTCACTGTGCGTCTCCGTCACTGCGCCGATCGCGTCGAAGATCGTGATTTGCCTTGGGTCCGGACTGCCCCCCCGACTATCTCGCTAACGCTCGGCATGGTTTCGCGGGGCTTTCGGATTGTCGCCCCGACGTGATCCAGAAACTTCGCGCGGGTCTCGTCGCTGGCGCGTTCCCAGGCGTCGGCGAGACGGCCAAGTATTTGCATCTGCGGGTCTGGCTTTTTGGGCTGCGCCTGGTGGTCGACGACGCGTAACGCCGCTGAAAGGTCGCCGGTCTTCTTCAGCGCAACCGCCGCCTGCTTCTGTTTCGCAGGCTCCATCTTCGCCAGCCTAAGCAGTGTCGATTGGTTGTCGGCGATCGGCGTGCTCCGGAGGCCGGCCCGCAGGTCTGGATGGATGTTCTGTGCGATCCGCTGCGCGCGCTCGATCGCGCTGATGGAGAGGCCGAGCTTGTCGGCTGTATGCGCGGCAAAGCCCTTCGCGGCTTCGTCTGCAAGCAATTCCGTCAAGTTGACGGAATTGGAAAGCTTGGGGTTTCCACGGCGGACTTTGCCGTATTTCCTCTCCCAGACGTCTCGGTAGGTTTGGACGAAGATGGCGCGATCGAGTGAGGACAGGTCGTGGCGAAAGAGGTTCTCCTCCACCTCGATCAGGATCGCCTCGTCCTGGTCGGCGGCGACGATCAGCGCCTCAATCTCGCGTTCATCGAGAAGCTCGACTGCCCGTAGCCTGTGGGCGCCGGCGACGAGCGTGAACTTGCCGTCCTTGGCTGCGGGTGTGGAACGCACAGTGATCGGGTTCAGCAACCCGTGCTCGACGATTGACGCCTGGATCGCGAGCGCGTGGTCCCCGTCGACCTCGCGAAGGCGCTCCGGCACGATGATGTCCTTGATGGAGATCAGCTTATAGTCAGCCATCACGCGGCCTCCTGTTTCAACACGTCCGCCATCGTCAGCGCGCGCGCGGCGATGGCCCGGTAGTGGGTTTCGAAGGCGGGTTCGCAGAGCCGGTTGTCGATCGTCGCTAGAGCGCGGTTGATCGCCTCGCGCGATCTGTGTTGCATTTCCACGACACGTCGCTTTGGCAGGCCGAATTGGCCGACCATGAGGTGAATGACGATCTGGCGCGCGAGCGCCGCATCGAACAACTCGTGCGGCGGGGTGATGATGTCGCGCACGGCAAGATGCGGAAAACCCTCTGCTGTCGCCGCGACGCATGCCTGGAAGACCAGGTCGTGAACGTCACGCTCGCTGAACGGGTTCATGAACCGCCTCCCGCCTTGAAGACGAGTGCGGCAAAGCCGGCAGCTACGATCGCCGCCAACAAAACGCTCACGATCAGGGTCGCTGCGGGATCATGCATCGGCTTTTGTCGATGTCTGAAGCCAGGGACGATTTCGACGGGCCGCATGTCTAGGCCGCCCTGTCGTTTCGACGTTGCCGCATCGAAGGCGGACGGCGATAGTTCTCCCGAGGCTGCGGTTCCAGCCGTTGACCGCCGGCATCGTACCGCTCGGGCCACAGCTCATGGGGCTCATAGGCGAGAGCAGCGGCAATCGCAGTCTCTCCCGCAGCGTGTGGGTGGCGCCACACGCTGCGGGCGGTACCCTCTGGTAGCTCGTACGCTCGGTCGATGTCGGCGAAGGTCAGACCTCGCACAAACAGGGCCTCCTTGATCTTGGCGGCGCGCGCGATCGGGTCCATACTTTGCTCCGGTGTTGAGGTGTTGAAGGGAGGCCCTGGCCGGCCTCCCTTCTTTCGGTGGTGAATGTCCGCGAACGCGGACTAAGCAAGAAGGAGAATATACACGATCGCGGTTTCGTCAACCGCAATTGTGTAGATTAAGGATGGGAAGAACGGCAAAGGCAACTACGGCCCTAGGGGAGCGCCTACAAAGCCTCCGCGAAGGGAAGTCCCGCAGCGAATTTGCTGCATTCATTGGCGTTCATGAGAACACCCTCGGAGGTTACGAACGCGGGGAGCGGAATCCAGATTGGAGTTTTCTTACACAATTGAGGGAAAAAACAGGGGCAGACCTCAACTGGCTAGTGTCTGGAAACCAATCCATTATCGGTGGTGACCAGATCCCTGATGGCTTTGTCCCGATCCCTCGCATGGAAGTTCGTGCCAGCGCCGGCAATGGACGAGTGGCCATCATGAACGATGCCGAAGCGCAGGTAGTGGCATTCAAGGAAGAGTGGCTTCGCCGTCTTGGCGTGAGCCCCAGAAATGCGACGATCATCGTGGCGGATGGTGATTCCATGGCCGACACGATCGGGCATGGTGACCTGGTCCTGCTTGATCGCTCTATCGATCATGTCGTCGACAACGGCATCTATGTGCTTGTCTATGGTGGGATGGTTCTCCTGAAGCGAGTCCAGGTGAAGCGCAACGGGGTCGTGCTGCTCAAGAGCGACAACCCTCGCTATGAAACGGAGGAGATCCAGTCGCATGAGGTGCCAGAACTGATTATCGAAGGTCGCGTCCGCTGGGCAGGCGGAGCACTTTAATATTGGGCGGGGAAAAATGCACAAGATCGCGTCGGTAATACTGTCTCTGATGCTTGCTGGCTGTGTTCAGACGGCGGAGATCACGACCCCATTCCACGAGCCGGACTATGCGTACGCGCTGCAGCCCGGAACCGCAGAAGTTTCAGGCCAGGCGTTTCTTAGGCGGAACGATGGTGTCGTCGTCTATGGGGCGGGCGGTATCGTGCTGCTGATACCGTCGACACCATACACCCGAGAAATTTCCTCGCGCGGCACGGCAGCGCCCGTCAGTTTCACGAACTTCGACGAACGCCTCGCCAAATATGTGAAACGAGCTCAGGCCGATGGTGAGGGCCGTTTCAAATTTTCTGGTGTCCCGGATGGTGAGTATATCGCTTCCGCGTCGGTGACGTGGATGGCGGGAAGATACAGGCAGGGCGGCGAAATCAACAAGACGATCGTGATCGAAGATGGAAAGAGCGTCGATGTGATTTTGACCCGATAGATCGGGCATCGCAGCCGCTCCACTAGAGCCGCCGATGGCCGGCTAGTTGTATGTTTCGATGGCTGTCTCTCAGTCGCTGAGGATGCTGGAAACTCTTGTTTCGCGCGAGTTTGCCTCGTTGCGGGCGGGAACTTACAACACAGTTGTATGTTGGATTTGCCTTCCCACCTGAATTTGCAGCGACCGCTGGTCATCCAAGCCGATTTCTTGAGCCGGCCTCAAAGCCGGCTTTCTGCGGCTTTGAGGCCGCCTTTCAGGTCGCTCAGCGGATTTTGAGCGCCTGCGTGAGCCGAGCGCGGTGTGACACCGTCCGTAGCCGTTTGACCGCCGCTTCCGGCCCAGGCGGTGTCAAACCTGTCCCTTCCTGTCCCCACCACAACACCAGCGCAACCCCTTGACCGACCGGGCTTTTTCAAGCTCTCCCCCGACTTCCCCGGATATCCCCCGTAATTGCAGAACCCGGTGTCAAACAACAGCCGCCGTGTCCAAAACTCGCTCCGAGCCGTCCGCCAAACCCCACCGACTGTAGCCGAAAAATGTCCCAAGCGCCGCCGGTCGCCTTAATCCCCGCCGTGGTGTGGAGATCCGCCGATGTTTCGCCTTGCGTCTGTTTGGAAAACTGCGCCGAGTAGAGCGATGTCTTGAATTTTTGCGACCAGTCAATTATGCAGAGCCGAAAGGCTTTTTTCAATAATAAAATAGTTAGAGAAAGAGATTTACATGATGATAATTGAAGACGCAATTCTATTTTTCGAGGTTATATATATCATATACTTGAAGAATATGTTGATACGTTAGAAAGTAAGAGAAATTTAGATCAAATGCGCGAAACGAAGCCCATTTTTCATCGCCTCTTGCCCGCGGCTTTTGCGGCGTCTTTCTTTGCCGCACTGGCCCACGCCGGGCTGGTGGCGATAGCGGCCCGCTCGATCGGCTTGGAACTGGTCTATATCGCAAGCCTCAGCTTTGTCGTGGCGCTGGTCGTCGCCTTTCTGGGCGGGGCGGTTCTGCTCGCCGCTGTCGCGGCGCTCAAGCTAAAGCCGGTCTCGTCTTTGCTGCTGTTCTTGATTGTGGTTCAGGGCGTCGCGATCATGCTGGAGATGTTCTTTTTTGAAAGCGGCCTTGACGAAATCTCCTGGCAATATGGTCTGATATCGGTCCCGACTGCTCTGATCGCCTGGCATCGGTCGGTTTATTACGTGTACACAAAGAGTTGAGGGGCCGTGCTTCTCCGAGAGCCGTTCTGCTTTTCGCGGAATCGCAGACCGACTCCAACCTATTGTCTTGACACGTTATTTAACGGCGAACCGGCTTCCATTTCGCCTGGAAACGCCGTAGCATTACAGTTGCGGTTCTGAATTGAGACAGGCTTTGTGTGCGGCGACCTGGTGGGAGCGTCGCCAAAGCGGCCATGCGATGAATGTGCGCCGGTTGGATTTGCCGTTATGCGTGGCGGGTCGCAATGCGGCGCGCTTATGGCGCCTGCAGGCGAATTCGTCCTGGTCGGCGCGGGAAATGCGCGCGCGCTCCGGCATACCGCCCAACCGGCATGCGGATGTAATCGCAAAGAAAACGTTCTTCATGAGGGACCCTTCGTCCGGGCGGCAGAGGCGCCTTCCCCATCAACTCAATGCGATGCTGGCATCGTCGGCGACGAGGCGGGCGAGACAGCTTCGGCTGTCGCCGAAGGAAAGCCGTTCGGCGGCAAGCCGCGCAAAAAGACGCCCCGTCAGGTGTTCCTGTGTCATTCCGATCCCGCCGTGAAGCTGAACCGCGTTTTCGCCGAGGGTTTTTGCCGCAGTGTTCAGCTTGAGTTTCACCGCGTCCAGGGCCCGTGCCCGCTCCTCCTGCGGAGCGCCGAACATGCGGGTACCGTAGCTCAGCATCGCGCGGGCCGTTTCCAGTTCGACATACATGTCGACGGCCGCATGCTGCAGAACCTGGAAGGACGCCAGCGGCTGACCGAATTGTTGTCTCGTGCGCAGATACTCGACCGTCAGTTCGAGCATTTTCTCCATGCCGCCAAGCATGTCGGCGCAGGTCGCCAGCAGGCCCCTTGCACGGGCGTCGGCGATCAGCCCGGCCGCGTCGGGGCCTTCGGCCAGCAGCGCCGTATCGTCTACGGTCACCGCTTCCAGGGTCAGATCGGCGCCGGCTCCCGGTCCTGCCGGTTCGTATGGTGTGCGTTTGATGTCCTCGGCTGCGGCATCGAGCAGATACAGCGCGGGCCCGTCGTCCAGCGACGCGGACACAACGACCACATCCGCGCGGGAACCGGACGGAACCAGCGTCTTGGTCCCGCTGATCACATAGCCTTTGTCCGCGCTTCGTCCGGCCGTTGCCGGCGCGAGGTCGTCGAGCGCCAGGGTGACGATCCGCGCGCCCGATGCAAGATCCGGCAGGAGGGAGGCCACCATGGGATGGGACGATATCCCGGCCAGTAGCGGCATGGCGAGGACCTCGGCGCCAAGATAGGGCGTCGAAACGCCGACCCGGCCGAAGCCGTGCGCAAACAAGAGCAGTTCGGCAAGGCCGAGCCCGGCGCCGCCGTCCGCTTCGCAAAGCGTCAGACCGAGCATTCCCAGCTCCGCCAGTTGCCTCCACACGGCGTCGGGGTCGGTCGTGGCGGACAGGATGGCCTCGATGCTGTCCTTGAGCATGCGGTGTTCGTCGGTCAGCGCGTGCACGGCAGCCTCACAGGTTCAGGATCGTCTTGGCGACGATGTTCTTCTGGATTTCGTTGGAACCGCCATAGATCGAAACCTTGCGGAAATTCAGATAGTTATTCAGCGCGGCGGCGGCCGCCAGCTCTTCCTCGGCCGCAGAATAGGCGTCCGAGACATCGCCGGGCGCGCGCAGCGCCGCAGCTCCCTCGAGCTCAACCAGAAGCTCCGAGGCGCGCTGCTGAAGCTGCGACCCGCGCAATTTCAGGATCGACGACGCCGGGTCGGGCCGGTTGTCGCCCTCGCCGGCGCGCGTCAGAATCTGCATTTGCGTCATCTCCAGGGCCTTGAGTTCGATTTCAAGCCGGATCACCTCGGCGCGGAACAGGGGATCGTCCCATACGCCGTTCGCCTGCGCCCGTTGGCGGATTCGCGAGACGCGCTCCTTGGACAGGCCAATCCGTGCGATGCCGGACCGCTCGTTGGCCAGCAGGAACTTGGCGTAATCCCAACCCCGGTTTTCCTCGCCGACGAGATTTTCGGCAGGTACCCTGACGTCGGAGAAGAACACCTCGTTGACCTCGTGGCGGCCGTCGAGCGTGATGATCGGCCGCAGGTCCACGCCGGGCGTATTCATGTCGATCAGCAGGAAGGAGATGCCGCGCTGCTTCTTGGCGTCGGGATCGGTCCTCACCAGGCAGAAGATCCAGTCGGCGTACTGACCGTAGGTTGTCCAGGTTTTCTGGCCGTTGACGACGTAGTCGTTGCCGTCTCGGACGGCCTGAGTTCTCAAAGAAGCCAAGTCCGAGCCGGCGTTTGGCTCCGAAAACCCCTGGCACCACCAGTCGTCGCAATTGGCGGCCCGCGGCAGGAATTTCTGCTTCTGCTCCTCGCTGCCGAAGGCGGCGATCACCGGCCCGACCATGTAGCAATTGAACTGGAGGGGCAGGGGGACGGCGTTGAACTGGAGTTCCTCTGTAAAGAGGTAGCGCTGTGTCGGGGTCCAGTCCCTCCCGCCCCATTCCGCAGGCCAATGCGGCACTGCAAGACCGTGCGAGTTCAGGATGCGTTGCGAGGTGACGATGTCGTCCTTTGCGAGCGGTCGCCCCGCGCTCACTTTCGCCCGGATTTCGGCGGGTATTTCGGCTTGGAAGAAGGCGCGCATGCGGGACCGGAATTCGCGATCCTCTGGTGAGAGATGCGTATCCGCGGAAGCTGACTTGTCCGTTCGCCGGGCGTGCATGGGGCCGAATTTCCATATTATATACCGTCCAGCCGGTAATAAAAAAACCCGACCTGCGAGTCAACGCTTGTTCCTGTTTGCCTAGGCCGTGTACTCATAAACGGAGGATAGCCGATGTCAGCTTTCGGCATGACCTCCGAGATTGATCCGTTCGCCGCCAATGCCGGCAATGCGGGACTTAGCCGCCGTCCGTCGACCCCGTTCGAATGGCCGGGTTCGACGCACCCGCGTGTTCGCTGTCATCTGTGCACAACACTTCGATCACTGCTTTTCGCCCCACCATAGGCCGCAAGTATCGCACCGGTGATGTAGATAATCAGGCCGGTCATCGTTGCGGGGACATAATCAACGCGACCTTCGATGAGCTGGAACAGAAAGACGAAAAGAGGGCCGAGAGCGGTAATCGCTGCGAGGGTCAGGGTAGACATCAGCGAGATTGCCTTCTGCATCGCAAAGACCGGGAACGCCATGATGACAAATCCGATCAGAACCACGATCATCAAACCGCTCGGATCGACGGGGCCTTTCTCATCGAAACCGAGCGAGGCCCCTGCGAGTGCGACCGCCACATAGAGCGGGAACCGCAGTCCATATTGCGCGGCGGGAGAGACACCCAGACGGTTGAGCCGCTGACTATAGATCATCATGGCCGCGAGGTTTGCCCCTGAGATACAGGTCAGCAGCAATCCAGCCAGTGCAACTGTCCAGTCCCCTCTCACAAAGCCAGACCTGCCGAGGATGGTGATCGCCGCGAGATAACCGACACCGATCACAATGATGAGCAAGCCCGCGCCTTCAGTGCGGTTGCGCAGCGGCGATGCTTCCGGAACGCCAAGGGCCCAGGCGACTAGAATAGCGACCGGGATCAGCCCCGAGAAGATCGTGAACACGACCGCCGGTTCGATCATCTGAAGCGCGAAGAAATAGGCGATCCATACAAAGGCAGTCGACAGGTTCAGGCCAAAGAGAGCAGCGACGTTACTCCATGCGGTACGCAGTTCATCTGCGGCACGGATACCTGTCCATGTAAGAGCGCCCAAGGCGGTAAAGCCGAAGACGGCTGCTCCGATCAGAAAGGAATCGTAGTCCTGGAATACACCCCCGAAGAAGACGGCCTGGCCCGCTTCCAGAATGACAAAGGAGAAGGCCCAGATCAGGCCGAGGGTTCCGTTACTCATGTCAAGGTTCCATCGCTTTTCCGTAGACCTACGACAAAAGCGGTGGATAGTGCGGTCAAAATCTCCGATATTTTGGAGTTATGGACCACGGGAGGCGGACATGACCATGGATGCTCTGGATCTTCGGATCGTCGCTGCTCTTCAAGCGGACGGCTCCCTGACGAAGGCAGAACTGGCGGAGGCGGTCGGGTCAACACCATCGACCTGTCTGCGGCGCGTCGCCGAGCTACGCCGCGCCGGGGTGCTCATAAACTGTGTCTATTTGGCCGATCCTGCCAAACTCGGGCGGGGTATCCGAGCGATCATAACAGTCACAACCCGCAACCACACAAAAGATCTGCGGACCTCTTTCTCATCCCGCATCTCAGAAGAACCAGCAATCACGCAAGCCTATGGCGTGACAGGTGAGCTTGACGCGGTTCTGATCGGCCATTTCACCGATATGGAAGAGTATCAGGGACTTTGTGATCGGCTTTTTGATAGCGACTCAGACGTGGTGCGCTACACGACGCTGTTTGCGGTTGAGACCTATAAGGAAACCACTGCCGTTGAACCGTCCGCCATCGGCTAAGCGGCCATTCGAACATTTTGCAGCGTTCAGCACTTGGGGCTCTAAGCGGTCGCTCGGCCTAATGGACCAAGCCGCAGTGTCTGGGTACAAAGCAGACATTGAAGTCTGGCATGCCCGCGTGATTCAAGCTCCGAAAAGGAGCCTCGAACATGAGACACGCCCTCTCCGACGCCGAATGGCGGTTAATAGCGCCAATACTTCCTCGCAAGTCGCGCGGCGTCCCGCGTGTGAATGACAGGCGTGTCCTGGACGGCATGTTCTGGATCTTGAGGTCGGGAGCGCCGTGGCGTGATCTGCCCGAGCGCTACGGTCCCTACACCACCTGCTACAATCGCTTCGTGCGTTGGCGTCGCGCAGGCGTATGGGATTTTATCCTGACTGCCATTTCGCATCGGGACAATGCCGAGGTGCGGATGATCGACAGCACGACAGTTCGCGCCCATCAGCACGCAAGTTGCATCCAGAATAATGCCGGCCAAGGTTTTGGGCGTTCGCGTGGAGGGCTGACGGCCAAAATCCACGCCGTTGTCGATGCGAACGGACTGCCGCTCCAAGTCATGATTACCGGCGGTCAGCAGCAGGACGGTCTGATGGCACGTGTTCTACCAGAAAGCCTGCCGAGCGGCGGAATGGTCCTCGCCGGCAAGGCTTACGACGCGACCGAGATAAGAACGTTCGTGAGTCCACGTGGAGGTTGGGCAAACATCCCACCCCATCGGAACCGGCGCGATCCGATCTGCTTCAGTCCATATCCCTACCGTCATCGAAATCACGTTGAGCGGTTCTTCAACCGGATGAAACACTGTCGGCGCATCGCTACGCGATATGAGAAACACGCAGCCAACTTCCTTGCCTTCGTCAAGCTCGCTGCCATCCGGCTTTGGCTACGCATTAATGAGTCCACGGCCTAGTCCTTCGCGATGCCGTCGAGGATCGTGCTTGCGTAGCTCCTGGCGATCTCGGGCGCAGACTGCGGCCCGTCCGGGCGGAACCAGCGGGCCATCCAATTCAGCATTCCAAGAATGCCGCGAGCGAATGTCGGTATGTCGGCGACGACAAACGCCTTGTCGCGCACCCCTTCCTCCAGAAGCTTTTCGAGCAATCGCGTGTAGGCTTTCCTGGCGGCGAGTTGTTCGGGCGTATAGTTCGCCATTTCGCCGCCACCGCGGCCGAAGAAGCTCGCGCGGAATCGATCGCCGTGATCGGAGAAATAGGCGGCGTGGGCCGACATGAAGCCGATCAGTTTTGATCGATGATCGGGTTCGGCAGCAATTGCCGTGGCAGCGGTTTGGTAGAGATCTTCAAGCGTGTCGAGAACAATGGTTTCGAACAAAGCCTGTTTGGTCGGAAAGTAGTGGTAGAGGCCGGCCTTGGTTACTCCGACCGATTTGGCGACATCCTGAAGCGAGGTGGTGTCGTAGCCTTTCTCCGCGATCAGTGACGCTGCCGCATCGCAGATGGTGCGGACCGGGTCCTTGATCGTCGGGGGGCGCCCCGGGCCGACGCGGCTTTCTCGCTTCTTCATCGGCACGTTTGCTACCTCATGCAAAAGACCCGGGCAATCGCGCGCTTCCGGTTCCCCACCGCCAATACATCTTGTTCAGTTCCGAAGCGGCCTGCTTGTGAGCCGCCCATTGGCCGACTCTCACTCCGTCGTTGACAGGGTTTGGTGAAATTACATAACTCTTTGATTATGAAATTCTACAATCTGAAGGATTTTTATTATGTCAGGTCGACGCAGCCGGTTCACCCTTCGTCAGATCGAGGTCCTCGTGGCAGTTGCCGACCACGCAAGCATCACACATGCGGCCGAATGGCTACTTGTCTCCCAGCCCGCAGTCACACGCACGATCCAGGAGATCGAGAACGAGGTCGGGGCGCCTTTGTTCGACCGCGTCCCGCGCGGCATGATCCCGACGGTCTTCGGCGAAAGCATGATCCGGCACGCAAAGGCGGTTCTGGCCGAACTGCGCCATGCCGGTGAGGAAATCGAGTCTCTCAAGGGCAACGAAAAAGGCGTTGTCCGGGTCGGGACGGCGCCGCTGGGCGCGCCCGTGCTTCTGCCGACCGTCGCTTCGCGGCTCATCGCCAAGCATCCGGGGCTTCGCGTTGAAATCTTCGAGGAGAACTTCACCGGCCTGATCAGCACGTTGCGCACCGGCGGGCTGGATCTGGTCGTCGGTCCGGCGCCGGAGGACGCGCTGGATCCCGTCCTTCAGTGTTCGACGCTGTTTACCGACGAACTGGTTATCGTTGCCAGCAAGAACCATCCCCTGGCGGGGGAGAAGGACGTCCCGATATCGAGGATCGCCAACGAGAACTGGGTGATGCCGCCGCACAACAACCGCCCGTGGCGCAGGCTGGAAAGCCGCTTCCTGCTGGAAGGGGTCTCGATGCCGCCGCATGCGATCCTGAGCTCCTCGATCGCCGTGGTGCGATCCGTGCTGATGCAGGGCAACTGGCTGACGGTCTATCCGCGACTGATCGTTCACAACGACCTGCGCGACGGCACTCTCGCGGAAGTCGCGCTCGCCGGCGAGCCGATGGAATGGGATGTCGTCGTCTATTCCCGCTCGACCGCCGCGCGATCGCCCGCGGCGCGCGCCATGATGGCCGAGCTTGAGGCGTTCAGCCCGGGCGTGGACCTCTGGCGCCGCTCCTCCTTTGCTGGAAGCGTTTGACCTTGGTCTTTCCCGTGCGGACGGCATCGCGCCCGGCTCACGGCGCCCGCACCGCCTCGCCACGCGCTCCTGGCCAGACCGCGAAATCCCGGCGGTCAAACGATCCCAGCTAAACAAAAACGGTTTTAGTGTTTCCGGTTCAGGCGGGGACCGGCGCGAAACCGAGCGCCTGGGCGAAGACCGATCTCCAGTCGCGGTCGCCAGTGTCCGCGCGCCAAGCGACGTGCCCGTCGGGGCGAACCAGCGTGAACGCCCTGGTGAACAGGCCCTCCGCTTTGTCGGGCGCAAGCCGCAGCACCTGGAAGGGTATCGACATGTCGGCGGCGATCCGCGCTGCCTCTGGCGCGTCCGCGTCGCCGACGCAGACCAGCGTCATTCCTGACCAGAACATGTCGATGGTCGAAACAGTCGGCTCCACCCAGAGATGTGGCGCGCGGCCGCCCGGCGCGTCGGAGGGGGTGTAGCCGTCGCTCTGGATGGCGTCCGTCTCGTCATCCGCGCCCGTCACGAGGGGCGAGTCGGTGTAGCGATATCCCAGAACCGTGCCTTCCTGCTCGTATTCCTTCTCGTAGCCGCCGGTCACGACGATGTCATTGATGCGCTTGCGGAATGCACGGCCTTCCTCGCTGTCCTCGAAGATCGCCGGGCTGCCGGGCAGGGCGCGGAGCTTGCCGAAATTGTCGCCGGCCTCGGCGACGTTCTTCGCCGCGATCGGCCGGCGTTCGGCGTCGTAGCTGTCGAGCAGGTCCGGTCCTCCCCATCCCTGGATGGTGGCGGCGAATTTCCAGGACAGGTCCACAGCGTCCCCGAGCCCGGTATTCATTCCGAGGCCACCGGTCGGCGACATCACATGCGCGGCGTCGCCCGCGATGAACACACGACCCTTGCGGTAGCTGTCGGCGACGAGTTGGCGGCGCACCCAGGGAAGGATCGCGTGGAGTTCGAACTCGATCGGCCGTCCGACCGCCTTGTCGATCAGCGCCCGGGCCTCTGCCTCCTCGATGGTATCGCGATCCTTCGGCAGCGCGATCGATAGCCGCCACATGACGCGACCGTCGACGCTGACCACCAGGCCCCAGTACCCGTTTTCGCCGAGCAGCCAGTTGGCCCAGGCAAAACCCTTGTCATGCTGCGACACAAGATCGGGCGTTGAGAAGATCAGGTTGACGTTGCGGCTCAATTGCCCCGGTCCGTTCATCGCGATGCCGGTCGCCGCCCGGATGCCGCTTTCGGCCCCGTCGCAGCCAACCAGATACTCGCAATCGATCGCGTATTCGGCGCCGGTTCGCAGGTCGCGCAGCCGCGCGGTCACGAAATCACCGTTGTCGATGAAGTCGAGGCAGTCTGTCTCGTGGACCAGGGTGATCTCGGGCAGCGAGCTGGCCTTTTCGATCAGCAACGGATCGTAATCCATCTGCGAGATGCGCCGGCTGCCTTCCGGCGTGTAGGGCAGTTCGCCGCGTTCGTCATAGGAGGGATAGTTGAACCGGGCGAGTTCGTAGCCGCACAGGGAGGTGCAGAACAGCACATCCTGCGGCAGGTTGCCGGGGCAGCCGATCGCACGCGCCTGATCGGCGATCCCCCACCGCCGCGAGAACTCCATCGAGCGGGCATTGACCATGTTCATTTTGGGAAGGCCGATGGTCGGCTTCCGTCTTTCAACCAGCACCGTGCGGATGCCGCGCAACGCGAGATCGACGCCAAGGGCAAGGCCGACCGGACCGCCTCCGACTATGAGAACCGCCGGTTTGTCTTTCGATGCCTCGCGTTTGGACATGTCTTTTCCTCGCCTGCGCAATTTCGATCACGGGGGCATCAAGGTTGGCTGGCGGCATGTGGTCAAATGCGGAATTGCAGAGTTTCGATGCGTTATGAGTTATGGCATCGAGAGAATCGCGCGAAACATGCCTCTTATATTATGCATTTCCTCATTTTTTGCATCAGACAGCATGGGTGATTGATGGTTTGCTTGCCTTCCCGTCGCGGCGTCATCGGCTTCGGGACGTCCGAGGGAGATTGTCGATGAATGATGCTGCTGTGCGCGTTGAAGGGTCCGGCGAGGACGCGGTTCACCGGATATTCAATCTGTCGCGTACGCATAATGCCTGGCTGGACAAGCCCGTGGACGAGGAGCGCCTGCGGGAAGCGGTAGCCATGGCGTCGATGGGGCCAACCAGCGCGAATTGCCAGCCGATGCGGATCGTTTTTGTGCGCAGCGAGGATGGCAAGGAGCGGCTGTTGAAGGCCGTTTCGCCGGGAAACTTCGAAAAGGTGCGTACAGCTCCGGTTACGGCGATCCTTGGTTACGACCTGGAGTTCTACGAGAAACTGCCGCGGCTGTTCCCGCATCGCGACGCGCGCTCGGGATTTCTCGGCAAGGACGACCATATCCGTACGACTGCTTTTCGAAACGCCACCCTGCAGGCCGGCTACTTCATCCTCGCCCTGCGGGCGGTCGGGCTGGATTGCGGGCCGCTGTCCGGTTTTTCGAACGAGGCTGTCGATGCCGAGTTCTTCCCGGACGGGCGGATAAGGTCGAATTTCCTTTGCAATGTCGGACACGGCGATTCGTCCAGCCTGTTTGGCCGGCTGCCGCGTCTGGCCTTTGAGGAGGTCAGCACTTACGCATGAGAGCGCCCGAAGCCGCCTGGCCCGCGCTGACGACATTCGATGATTTCAATGGGAGGAAGCCGATGAAAGCTAGAAGCAGACTGATTTGCGCCGCCGCGGGCATCGCTTTGTGCGTCGCTGCGCCAGCCGCCGCAGAGACAATGAAGATGAAGGTCGCAGCGCTCGGCACAGCCGACAATCCGATCAACAAGTGCGCGCCCGTGGCGATCGCCGAGGAAATTGCCGCGCGGTCTGACGGCCGCATCACGGCGGAAATGTATCTTGGCGGTACGGCCTTTGCTAACCCGACCAAGCTTTATGAGCAGGTCGAGCGTGGCATAACCGACTACACCTGGGCTGTTTTGTCCTACACGCCGGGCCGCTTCGGGCTGACCGAGATCGCCGGCCTGCCGCTGCTCGTCAGCGACCAGGTGGTCGCCGCCCGGGTTCTCAACGAGAATCTGGAAAAATATCTCGCCGACGAGTTCAAGGGCGTTCACGTTCTTGCCCTGGCGGTGATTTCTCCGAACCAGTTGCACCTTCGCCAGCCGGTCGCGACCATCGATGAACTCAAGGGAAAACGCATCCGCACGGCGTCCGGCGTGATCGCGGACGCAGTCAATGCGATGGGCGCCGATGCCGTGTCGATGCCGGTGACGGAGCAGTACGAGTCGCTGCAGCGCGGCGTCATCGACGGTTCGCTTGCGCCGATGGCGACGGTCGCCGCCTTCCGGCTCGCCGAAGTCACCAAGGCGCATGTCACCGTCAATCTCGGCACGACGCTCGGTGTCCTGGCGCTCAGCAACAAGTTCTACGACAGCCTGCCGGACGATCTGAAGACGATGATCGATACCGAATTCAGCGGACCGGAAATCGGCGCCCGCATCTCCGATTGCTGGAACAAGGTCGGCAATCGCGCCCGCACCCTGATCGAGGAGGCAGGAAACGAGGTCGTCGATCTCGATGCCGGCGAACAGGCGAAAATGGAAGCCCTTGTAAAACCGGTCGTCGAGGAGGCGCTCGCGGAGCTCGAGGCATCGGGCAAGCCGGCGCGCGGATTCTACGAGACCCTGAAGAACGAAATCGCCGCCGCTTCCCGCTGAGTGTGGCCGGGGCGTCTTGCGGGCGCTTCGGGACAAACCGAAAGACATGATCCGATGACAGACGATCTAGCAAGCCTGCGCGGCAAGCTGTTGCGCAAGCAGTACTACGCCATATTCATGGAGCCGCCGGCACCTTTCGACGATCCGATCGCGAGTTTCGGCGACGTGCTGCGGGAGCATCTCATATTCCTGAACGATCTTGAGAAGCGCGGCATTCTGTTCGCCAGCGGGCCGTTCCGCGACGAGGCGAGCGCCTGGGGCGGCGACGGGATGGCGTTGATCCGGGCGGCCTCGCTCGAGGAGGCGGAAGCCATCGCCCAGGCGGAGCCCTTCCAGAAAGCCGGGATCCGACAGAACCGCGTCCGGCCATGGCAGTTGAACGAGGGTGGGTTTTCCATCAGTGTCCGTCTCATGGACAAAGAATTCGAGCTGGCATGAACCGCTCAGTGGCGTTTGAGGCCGGGTCGAAGTGATGTCTTCCATGGCTATCAGCATTCTCATCGTGTTCGCCATGCTCGGGCTGATCGCGATCCGGTTCCCGATCGGGCTCTCGCTTGGCGTTTCGGGGTTCGTGGGCGTCTGGGTCCTGCTCGGTCTGGACACGGCGGTCTACGCCTTGCAGACCGGTCCGGTGGAGGCCCTGTCGAGCGCGACGCTTTCGGTTTTGCCGCTCTTCATCCTAATGGGGCTGATCTCGGTGCGCATCGGTTTCTCGACCAGCCTGTTCAGCGCCGCCAATGCGTTCGTCGGACACAGGCGGGGCGGCCTTGCCATTGCCAGCGTGATGTCGTGCGCCGGCTTCGGCGCGGTGTGCGGCTCCTCGCTCGCCACCGTCGCGACCATGGCCAAGGTCGCCGTGCCGGAAATGCTGCGTTTCGACTATTCGCCGAAACTCGCGGCCGGCTCGATCGCCGCTGGCGGGACGCTCGGCATCCTGATCCCGCCGTCCTTGCCGATGATCGTCTATGCGGTGCTTACCGAGAATTCCATCGGCCAGCTCTTCGCGGCAGGTTTCCTGCCGGGCATCGTCGCGACGGGCCTTTACATGGCCGCGGTCACGATCTGGATGCGGTTTTCCCCGCAGATGGGGCCGGCCGGCCCGCGCACCGCCTGGCGGGAGCGCTTTCGCGCGCTTTCGCGCATCTGGGGCGTGCTGGCGATCTTCACGGTGGTCATGGGCGGCATTCTGCTCGGCCTCTTCTCGCCCACGGAAGGCGCAGCCGTCGGATCCGCCGCGGCGATCGTGCTCGGCGCGCTGCAGCGCAAGCTTACGGTCTCCGGCCTCGTCGAAAGCGTTCTGGATACAATCCGCGTGTGCGGTATGATCTTGTTCGTCGTCGCCGGCGCGTCGATCTTCGACTATTTCATGCAGGCCTCGCAGATGGGCCCCCGGCTCGCCGACTTCTTCACCGGGCTGGACATCCCGGCGTTCTGGGTTATGGCGATGATCGTCGCGGTCCTGATCCTGTTCGGCATGTTCCTCGACACGATGGCGATTCTGTTCATCCTGACGCCGGTGATCTACCCGATCGTGATCGGCCTCGGATACGACCCGATCTGGTTCGGCATCATCATGATCATGCTCGTCGAAATCGGGCTGATCACGCCGCCGATCGGAATCAACATCTTCGTGGTGGCCAAGATGGTGCCGCAGGTGACGACCTGGGGCGCGTTTCAGGGCGTCACGCCCTTCATCATCGCCGATATCGTCCGGATCGCGTTGTTCCTGATCTTTCCGGGGCTCGTCCTGTTCCTGCCTGGCCTTCTCCAATAGGTGAAACGATGACAGCGGATATCATGTCCAGCCTTCCAAGAAGTCTCCAGATCGTGATCCGCGTGATGGCGCTGATCGCCGGCGCCTTTCTGCTGCTGCTGATGGCGCTGACCGTGATCGACATCACGGCACGCTCGATCGGGCTGTTCTCCATCTACGGCATAATCGAGGTCAGTCAGGGCACGCTGCTGCTGATTGCCTGTTTCGGGCAGCCCTGGGTGTTCGCGACGCACGGACACATCGTCGTCGATCTTCTCAGCTCCTGGCTGCCGGCGCGGGCCACGCGCATCCTCGATGCGGCCGGCTACTTCTTCGCCGGTCTCGCGCTGCTGGTGCTTGGCTGGTATGTCGCGGTCGGTGGGTGGGAGATGCATCAGGTTGGCGAGCGGTCGCAGACACTGGGCCTTTCGCCGCTGCTGTTCCGGCTGCCGGCCGCGTTCGGCCTCTTTGTGTCCGCGATCAGCGCCATCGTCGTCGCGGCAAGGCTGCGTCGGGTGCCGGCATAACGCCTGTGTTATGTCCGCGTCGCTGTTTTGTATTCTTCTTTATCTCAACCCCTTTGTATTGTTCGGCACGCGCATCGGCGAATGACCGGCGCCGGTTCGATGAGGGGAGATACAATTGGCGATTTCGAGGATTGAGTGTGCCGGAGATCCTGTCTGGGTTCGCTTCGACGACGGCGGCAATCCGAAGACGGACGCGCGGTCCATGTCCGCCACGCTGGCCGGCCTGCTCGCCGATCCTCAGCCCGCGAACTTGCGCGGCGACCGGACGCTCGCTCCGCTTGAAGCGTCCGCCCGTATCATCTGCATCGGCCTGAATTATCGCGCGCACGCTGAAGAGTCCGGCATCGCGGTGCCATCGCATCCCGTCGTTTTCTTCCGCACCCGCGAAAGCCTGGTCGGGCCGGAAGAGGCGATGGTGCTGCCGGCTGAATCGGAGCGTTTCGACTGGGAAGGCGAGCTTGGCGTCGTGATCGGCAAGGCCGGGCGGCGCATCGCCGCTGACAACGCGATGGAGCACGTCCTCGGCTATTGCTGCGTGAATGATGGCAGCCTGCGCGATTGGCAGAAGCATACGAGCCAGTTTTCTCCGGGCAAGAATTTCGACAGGTCCGGCTCGATCGGCCCGTGGGTCGTCGAGGCGCACGATGCAGGCGATGCGGCCGCGATGCGCCTCAGGACGGTGCTCAACGGCGAGACGGTCCAGGACAGCGGCGTTGACGACCTGATCTTCCCGGTTCCCGCGCTCATCGCCTATGTCTCCGGCTTCATGGAACTGAAGACCGGCGACGTGATCGCCACTGGCACGCCGTCCGGTGTCGGCGGCGCCCGCAAGCCACCGCGCTTCATGACCGAGGGCGACGATATCTCAGTCGAGATTTCCGGCGTCGGAACCTTGAGTAATCGCATCGTCAGGGGCTGAGGCGCGGACAACTCGGCTGGTCGACTGGGAGGAAGCGCCATGGGCATCGCCGCACTTGGATATGTCGGGGTCGGAACGGAGCGGCTGGAGGACTGGAACCGGTTCTCCACCGGGATTCTCGGCATGCAGCGGGTCGACCGGGCGCGCGGCGTGTCCGCGTTTCGAATGGATGACCGGAAGCAGAGGTTGATCGTCGATTCACGACCCGACGCCGCGTCGTTCGTCGGCTGGGAAGTGGTGCGCAGGGACGATCTCGACCTGCTGGGCGCGCGGCTGGAGGAAAACGGATTCGAGGTTTCGCGCGGGTCGCGCGCGCTGGCGGACGAGCGCTTCGTCACCGATTTGATTGCGTTCAGGGATCCGGCCGGGAATTCCGTCGAGGTATTCTGGAAGCCGCAGATCGATACCGAACCGTTCGTGCCGGGCCGCCCGATCACTGGCTTCAAGACGGGGCCGCTGGGGATGGGGCACGCGGTTTTTCACGTCGTCGACATCGCGCCGATGATCGCCTTTTACCGCGACCTTCTCGGTTTTGCGGTCACCGACTACGCGCACCATCCCAACAAGCTCTATTTTTTCCACATAAATGGACGGCACCACAGTTTCGCGATGGTCGAGACCGGCCGCACCGGCTTCCATCACCTCATGCTCGAACTCTTCAGCCTCGACGATGTCGGCCAGGGCTACGACCTGGCCCAGGAAGCCGAGGTCGTCGCTTACACGCTGGGCCGCCATTCCAACGACTGGATGACCTCGTTCTATTCGCGCTCCCCGTCTGGCTTCTTCGTCGAGTACGGCTGGGGCGCGCGTGTGATCGACCCGGAAATCTGGAAGGCGCACGAGACCTTCGACGGCCCCAGTTACTGGGGGCACGAGCGTCTCTACCTGCCCGACGAGGTGCGGCGAGAAATGCGCTCCATGGCAATGGACGCCGCCAGCCGTGGATTGCGCAGCGGCGAGCCGATCAACTGCCCGTGGCTGGACAGCGTGATCGCGCAGGAATGACGCCCGCAAGACGATGTCACGACAAATGTTTCATTTGATGCGTCCCGGCCAGGGTCGGATGGCCCTGCGGCGCGAACGATGAATGATCCGGGAGGATAGAATGAGTTCCGTATTCCTGACGTGCGCGATAACGGGCAATTTCACGACCCGCGCGCAGAATCCGAACCTCCCGATCACGCCGGAGGAGATCGCGACAGCCTGCCTCGATGCGGCAAAAGCCGGCGCGACCATCGTCCATATCCATGTCCGCGATCCGGAGACGGAGAAACCATCGATGGAAGTCGATCTCTATCGTCAGGTCGTGGAACGCATCCGCAATGAGAACAGGACCCTGATCATCAATCTCACCTGCGGTCCCGGCGGGCGCTACCATCCGTCCGATGCGGATCCCGCAGTCGCCGGGCCGCGTACCAATCTCGTTCGTCCGGAGCGGCGGGTGGAGCATGTGGTCGCGCTGCGACCGGACATCGCCACGCTCGACCTGAACACCATGGTGTTCGGCAATGAGGTCGTCATCAATACGCTCGACTCGATCCGCGTCATGGCTGCGGCCATGTATGACGCGGGTATCCGGCCGGAACTGGAACTGTTCGATTCCGGCGACATTGCGATCCTCAACGCGCTTGTGCGCCAGGGCACGATCCAGCCAGATCCGCTGTGCTCGATTGTGATGGGCGTGAACTACGGCTTCGTTCCGTCGCCGGAAACATTGCTCTATGCGCGCAACCAGTTGCCGGCCGGGTCGCATTGGACGGGATTTGCCACCAGCCGCTGGGCGTTTCCAATGGTCGCGCAGACGGTTGTCGCCGGCGGCCATGCCCGCATCGGCATGGAGGATGCGGTTTATCTGAGCCGCGGCCAGCTGGCGCCCGACAATGCGGCGATGGTCGAGAAGGCGCGACGGATCGTCGACGACGTCGGTTTCAAGGTGGCGAGTTGCGAGGAGGCACGTGACATGCTGGGGCTGCGATCGAGCAACTGATCCCTCGGATAGGCATCTGAACAGGGAGACCAGAGCGAAGTGACGGATCGCACCTACCCCAAGAATAGATTTGAGCATCGTCGGCGCTTTTCCGTCGTTGCTCCGGTTTTCCTGGCTGTTTTGCCCGGAGTCTTACTCAAGGTCAGCATAGAGAATATGGCGACATTTCTCCGGCGGACTGACGCTCGCCCTTTGGATTGAGCGAAACAGTGGAAACCAGCGATAGCGGCGAACCCGTGCGCAGCCGGGTCGGCAGTGAGGTTCCGGTCGAGGAAACGGCAAGTCTCGTCGAAAGAGGTCGTCTGAATTGCGGAGTGCGCGGTCTTGCGCACGGCATCGTCATTTGTGGTCTGGTCGCGCTCGCCGCTCGGTTCTTGTCAGACCACTATGGAGTGCCGGCCATGCTGATGGCCCTGCTGCTCGGCATGACGATACGTCCCGTCGCCTCCGAAAGCCGGAGAGCGGCGCCTGGCATCGACTTTGCCTCGAAGAGAATTCTCCGGATCGGCGTTGCACTTCTCGGTGCGCGGATCAGCTTCGAGGTGTTTAACGAGCTCGGTTGGGGCGTCGTCGTCCTTGTCGTCTGTGCGCTGATCGCAACGCTCTTCTTCGGATATTTCGGCGCGCGCGCGCTCGGCCGCGGCTGGAGGCTCGCCATACTTACGAGTGGTGCGGTCGCGATATGCGGCGCATCCGCTGCAATGGCGATCTCAGCCATACTGCCACGGAACGAGTTCTCGGAGCGGAACCTCGGGTTCACTGTATTCGGCGTCACTCTGCTCAGCACGGTTGCCATGGTGGTGTATCCGATCATTACCCAATCGCTTGGTATGGATCCGCTGGCTTCAGGCGTCTTCCTTGGTGGGACGATCCATGATGTCGCCCAGGTCGTTGGGGCCGGCTTTTCGATTTCGGACAGTGTTGGCGAGACAGCTACCACGGTCAAGCTGATCCGCGTGTCCATGCTCGCTCCCTTCGTTTTGATCCTTACGTTGGTCTTGCGGATGCTCAGAATTCAGCAGCATAGCGACGCAAACAAGCCTCCGCTAATTCCCGGGTTCGTGGCCGTGTTTGTTGTTCTCGCCATCTGCAATTCGTTCGGCCTTATTCCCGGTTGGCTGCAAGCCTTATTCTGGGACATCGCCCGTTGGGCGATGTTGGCGGCGATCGCGGCGGTAGGGCTCAAAACCGATCTTAAGCGGATTCTTGACATTCCACCCCAATCCGTCGTGCTGATCGTGGGTGAAACGATGTTCATTGCAGTTTTTGTGATACTTGGACTGCAGCTTGTTTTATGATGTTGTCTTGTCCGGGCGCCACCTCACCTCCTTCCATGGCCCATCGGGCCATGGCCCATCGGGCAGGCGCGACTGCGCGCTGGTCAGACGCCGGCGGTGCGCCTAGCCTGTCGTCACGCAGGGCGGGACGCCGGAACGCGCCGGACGTTCCCGCCGGAGCGGTGATCCACGCGCATGAGAGGAGCCATCCAGACCATGAACAAACCAGCGGACATTTCCGCCGCGCCGCGGCGCAGCGTCGTCGTTCAGGGGTTCACCAACAGCGTGCTCGATCCGGACGCGCCGATGCTCGGCCCGGTCGAGAACGGCGGCACCATCATCGCCAACACCGCGCCCGGCTGCTGGGGGCCGATGATCACGCCGCGCCTGCGCGGCGGCCACGAGGTGACGCAGCCGGTCCATGTCGACGGGGCCGAGCCCGGCGCCGGCATCGCGATCCGCATCCGCGACATCACCGTGACCGCGCTCGCCACCGCGTCGGGCCACGATTCCTCGCCGGAAGGGTTCTGCCTCGGCGATCCCTATGTCGCGGCGCGCTGCCCGACCTGCGACGCGCTGTGGCCGGAAACCCATCTCGAGGGGATCGGCCAGGACGCGGTCAAGTGCGACCGCTGCGGCAACGCGGTCAAACCGTTCGAGATCGTGCACGGCTACACGGTCGTGTTCGACGAGACGCGCCAGGTCGGCGTCACGGTGCCGAAGGCGGCGGCCGAGACGATCGCGCGCAACGCCCATCACTACGCCGCGCTGCCCGACCGCTCGGTGCAGCATCCGATCCTCGCCTTTGCGCCGTCGGACATGGCCGGCGTGATGGTGCGCATGCGGCCCTTCCTCGGCCAGCTCGGCACCACGCCGTCGCATGCTTTGCCGGATTCGCACAATGCCGGCGATTTCGGCGCCTTCCTGGTCGGCGCCCCGCACGACTATGCGATCACCGCCGAGCAACTGGCGGCCCACAAGACCGACGGCCACATGGATATCGATGCCGTGCGGCCGGGCGCGATCCTGATCGCGCCGGTCAAGGTGAAGGGGGCCGGCGTCTATATGGGCGACATGCACGCCGCCCAGGGCGACGGCGAGATCGCCGGCCA
The DNA here is from genome assembly GCA_039973095.1 of Nitratireductor sp. Taxonomy (GTDB): domain Bacteria; phylum Pseudomonadota; class Alphaproteobacteria; order Rhizobiales; family Rhizobiaceae; genus Mangrovimarina. The sequence continues at coordinate 385,100 of JBDWLQ010000018.1, forward strand.
CACGATGGACGTCGCCGGCAGCGTGACGCTGCAGGTCGAGGTGGTGAAGGAGTATCCGATCGACGGGCCGGTGCTGTTTCCGCTGCTGGAGGACCTCCCGCCGCTGGCGCGGCCGGCCAGCGCCGACGAGCGCGCCCGCGCGCTGCGGCTGGCCAAGGGCTGGGGCATGGACACGGTCGAGGAGCTGGCGCCGGTCTCGGTGATCGGCACGGCGGCCGACATGAACGCGGCGATCGACAACGGGCTGCAGCGGGCGGCGACGCTGCTCGGTCTGAGCGTTGCCGAGGTGCGCAACCGGGCGACGATCAACGGCGCGATCGAGATCGGCCGCGCGCCCGGCGTCATCCAGGTCACCTTGCTCGCCCCGCTCGCCCGGCTCGACGCCGTCGGCCTCGGCGACTACGCGCGCGAGCAGTACAATCTGTGAAGCCGGGCCCGGCCGCGCGGGTCGCATCGCGCGGCCGGCGCGCCGGCGCCATGGCTCGACTGTCCGGGCAGGCGCGTCGGGGTGACCGCGCCCCAGCCGGACGATCGCGCGTCCACCCCTGATTTTTTACTTGCGCGCCGCGGTCGCGCGGGTTAGAGGACCGCAAGTCGAAATATCCGGATTTCTGGAAATATGGATAAGATAGCCGCTCTGGACGCGCTGGCCGCGCTTGGCCAGGAGACCCGGCTGGACGTGTTTCGCCTTCTGGTGCGCGCCGGGCCCGACGGGCTTGCGGCCGGCGAGATCGCGGCGCGCCTGTCGACGGTGCAAAACACCATGTCGGCGCATTTGAAGGTGCTCGACCGGGCCGGGCTGATCGCGGCGCGGCGCGAGGGCCGCAGCGTGTGCTACGCCGCCGACATGACCGGGTTTCGCGACCTGCTCGCCTTCCTGATGGAGGATTGCTGCAACGGCGCGCCGGAACTGTGCCGGCCGGCGATCGCGGCGGCGACCTGCTTGCGGCGGGACGAACACGAAGCAACCGAGCACGATGCGTGGACAGGAGTGTCATGAGCGACCGGATCTACAACGTCCTTTTTCTGTGCACGGGCAACTCGGCCCGTTCGATCCTTGCCGAGGCGATCCTCAATCGGGTCGGAAACGGGCGCTTCAGGGCGTTTTCGGCCGGCTCGCAGCCAAAAGGCGCGGTCCATCCCGCCACGCTGCGACTGCTTGAGGCGATGAACCACGACACCGGTTTCGCGCGCTCCAAGAGCTGGGAGGAGTTTTCCGGGCCCGACGCGCCGGTGCTGGATTTCGTCTTCACGGTCTGCGACAGCGCGGCGGCGGAAAGCTGCCCGATCTGGCCCGGCCAGCCGATGTCGGCGCATTGGGGCGTGCCCGACCCGGCCGCGGCCGAGGGCACGGAGGCGGAGAAAAACCTCGCCTTCGCCGATGCCTACCGGATGTTGTCGAACCGCATCGCCGTCTTCACCAGCCTGCCGCTCGCCTCGATCGACCAGCTGACGCTGCAAAAGCGGCTCGACGCCATCGGTGGCGATGTCGCCGAGGCCGGATGATCCCTGACCGAACGCCGCAGGACAATCTCATGACAGACCAGGTTTTCAACCGCGCCGCGCCGTCTGCCGGCGGTATCGGCTTTTTCGAGAAATATCTGTCGGTGTGGGTGGCGCTGTGCATCGTGGCCGGCATCGCGCTCGGCAATCTGGTGCCCGGCCTGTTCGGCCTGCTCGCCGGTCTGGAATATGCCTCCGTCAACCTCGTCGTCGCCGTGCTGATCTGGGCGATGGTGTTTCCGATGATGGTCAATGTCGATTTTTCCAGCCTCGGCCATATCGGCGACCGGCCGAAGGGATTGGTGCTGACGCTCGCGGTCAACTGGCTGGTCAAGCCCTTCACCATGGCCGCGCTCGGCGTGCTGTTCTTCGAGCACCTGTTCGCGCCCTGGATCGAACCGGCCGATGCGCAGCAATATATTGCCGGGCTGATCCTCCTGGGGGCTGCGCCATGCACGGCGATGGTGTTCGTGTGGAGCCAGCTCACGCGCGGCGACGCCACCTATACGCTGGTGCAGGTGTCGCTCAACGACGTGGTGATGATCTTCGCCTTCGCGCCGATCGTCGCGCTGCTGCTCGGCGTCACCGACATCGCCGTGCCGTGGGAGACGCTGCTTCTGGCGACCGGGCTCTATGTGGTGATCCCGCTTGTCGCCGGCGCGCTGACGCGCCATTGGCTCACCCGGCGCGCCGACGGCAGCGCCGCGCAGGAGGCCGTTTCCCGTTTCACCGCGTCGCTGAAACCGGTCTCGGTGATCGGCCTTCTGATCACCGTGGTGCTGTTGTTCGGTTTCCAGGGCCATGTGATCGTTGGTCGGCCGATACTGATCGTGCTGATCGCCGTGCCGCTGCTGATCCAGTCCTACGGCATTTTCTTTCTCGCCTATGCGGCGGCGAAGGCGTGGAAAATACCGTTCAACGTCGCCGCGCCCTGCGCGCTGATCGGCACGTCCAATTTCTTCGAGCTGGCCGTGGCCGTCGCCATCAGCCTGTTCGGCTTGAATTCGGGCGCGGCGCTTGCAACGGTGGTCGGCGTCTTGGTCGAGGTTCCGGTGATGCTGTCGCTGGTCGCCTTCGCCAACCGCACCCGGCACTGGTTTCCGCCCGCGCCCGATAGCAAATAGAACAACGAGACACGTATGACGATCACCATCTATCACAACCCGGCCTGCGGCACGTCGCGCAAGACGCTTGCCGCGATCCGCGACGCGGGCATCGAGCCGGTCGTGGTCGAATATCTCAAGACACCGCCGACGCGCGAGAAGCTGGCCGGGCTGATTGCGGCGATGGGCGTGGCGCCGCGCGATGTGTTGCGCGACAAGGCCGCGCCATACCACGAACTCGGCCTGGGCGAGGGCGCCTGGAGCGACGACGCGCTGATCGAGGCCATGATCGCGCATCCGGTCCTGATCAACCGGCCGATCGTGGAAAGCCCCAGGGGCACCGCGCTCTGCCGCCCGTTCGAACGCGTGTTCGCACTACTGTCGAATGTGCAGATCGCCTCCTTCGTCAAGGAGGATGGCTAGGTGGTAATCGGTAGCGGCGGTAAGAGCGCCGCCTGATCGCAGCCCGCCCCATAATTCGACGATACTCGAAATAAGCTTGACCCGCGGCGGCGCGGTCGCCATGCTATTTCCATAAAAATCGAACAAGCCGCGCGGCAACTCGAGGCGCTGGGCAATACCACCCGGCTCGAACTCTATCGTGTGCTGGTGCGCGCCGGCACGGCGGGCCTAGCGGTCGGCCATGTTCAGGAAAAACTCGCCATCCCGGCCTCGACCCTGTCGCACCATCTCAGGCGGCTGGTGGACACCGAACTGGTGGAACGGGAGCGGCAGGCGACGACCCTGATCTGTCGCGCCAGTTATCCGCATATGCAGGCTCTGATCGGCTATCTCGCGGACGAGTGTTGTGCCGACGCCAACTGCCGGCCGGTGAGCGATGCCGCTGCGTTGCCGGCTGCAGATGGCGCATCGCAAGGAAGGATCAAAGGATGTTGAGACCCAAACCGACGGCGTCGCGCGGCGAGCATACGACCGGGGTCGAAGGGCAATCCGGCTGCTGCGGCGGGCCGGCGCCAGCGGAGGTGGAGGCCTGCTGTGCCAAGGACGCCGAGGCCAAAGCGCAGGGGAGCGACGGGTGCGGCTGCAGCGAAGGCGCGGCGCGACCGGACGAAAAGGCAACCCAAAACACAACCTGTTGCGGCACGGCGGCGTGAACGCTGTTCCCGGGCGCGGCTATGCGCCCTCTGCTCCGACCTTGCTCGCGATGATCACCGCGCTCGGTATTGCGCAGATATGCTCCTGGGGGTCGCTTTATTATTCCTTTCCGTTGATCGCGGAGGCGATGCGGCGGGACCTGGGATGGGCCAAGCCGGATCTTTATCTTGCCGTCACGATCGGCCTGATCGCGGCCAGTCTCGCCGCTTACCCGGTCGGTGCGGCGATCGATCGCGGGCGCGGGCGCGTCGTGATGGCGACGGCCGCGCTGGCGGCCGGCCTTTTGCTGATTATGTGGTCGCGCGTCCAAAGCCTGTACGGCTTCTACCTGATCTTCGCCGCGATCGGCGGCCTGCATGCGGCCACTCTTTACGAACCCGCCTTCGCGGTGATCGCCCGGCGCGCCGGGGCGAGCGGCGCGGCATCACCGCGCTGACCCTGTGGGGCGGGTTCGCAAGCACCGTCTTCGTGCCTCTGATCCAGTTCCTGCTCGATCAGGTGGGCTGGCGCGGTGCGCTGATCGGCCTCGGCCTGGTCAATATCTTGATATGCGCGCCACTTTATGTCTTCGCCATCGATCCGGCCAGGGATCAGGCCGTTGCCGTTGCCGTTGCCGTTGCCGGCGCCGCCGACCGTCCGACCGTTACGGGACGCCGCGCCGTGGTCGTGGCCGCCGGCAGACCGGTGTTTTGGGCGCTGGTCCTGGCGCTGGTCGCCTACGCGGCGGCGTTTTCGATATTGACCTTCCATCTCTACCCGATCCTGCTCGAAAAAGGGCTCGCGCCGGCCGCCGTCGTCGGCGTGATCGCGGTGATCGGGCCGGCCCAGGTAGCGGGGCGGGTGTTGGTGTGGTTTTTCATCGCCGAGGCGCCCGTGCGCCGGATCGGGTCGGTCGCGGTGCTGGCGTTCCCGTTCGCGGCGGCCGGCTTCGCTTTCGCGCCGGCCGAATTCTGGCTGCTGGCGCCGGTCGCGCTCTTCTACGGGGCAGCCAATGGCGTGTTGACGATCGTACGCGGGCTGGCGGTTCCCGAGATGGTCGACCGCAACGCTTACGGCGCGATCAACGGCGCGCTGACGGCTCCCATGCATCTCGTGCAGGCGCTGGCGCCGCTGGCCGCGGCAGCGCTGTGGGCGCGCAACGGCGATTATGATCGCGTCATGCTGGCGGTGATCGCCGGCACGTTGGTTCTGGCGGCAAGCTTCTGGGCGGCGGCGTTGTTTTCGCGCAGGCGCCGGATGTCGTCGTGATCCGGGGCCCGCTTGAGCGCCGCCGCGCGCGGCCTGCGACATTGACGCACCGACGCCTTCGCGCGCTGCCTCTTGGCAAGGTCGGCTTTGATAGCGAGACTGGGGTCGCAAACCAGCGCCGGCGGAGGCGGTTTGACGCAGGACCGGCGCTGTTTCCTTGCGCCGCCGTCATGTTCTAGTGTGGTGCAAGCGCATGATCGATATCGGCACCCGGCGAGGTGTCCGGTCGTGCCTGTGGGGAGGCTGTATTTGGCCGACGAATTGATGCTGGCGTTCGGCGTGCTTGCGTGCCTGCAGGCCAAGCATTTCATCGCCGATTATCTGCTGCAGCCGCGCTGGGTCATCCGCGCCAAGGGACATTTCGACCAGCCGGGCGGTTATTGCCACGCCGGCGTGCACGCGCTCGGCTCGGTGCCGGCGCTGGTCCTTGCCGGGCTTGGCCTGCCGCTGCTGGCGGCCTTCATGGCGGCGGAATTCGCCGTGCATTTCCTGATCGACCACGCCAAGGCGCGCCACGGCATGAAAAGCTGCAAGGGACCCGATACGGCCGCCTTCTGGGCCATGCACGGCTTCGACCAGTTCCTGCACCACATGACCTATCTGGCGATGACGGCGGCGGCGCTGTGGCTGGCGGCCGGCTCGGTGATCGGTTAGGCGGCGACCGGCGTCCGCCTGCAGGCACGCCCATCGGGAAATCCAAACGGGCGCCGGTTGCGTAGGCGGGGCATGTCCATGACGTCGAATATCAACTATCGCAGCCCGCGGTCGCTGGCGGTTCTGGCCGTGTTCCTGGTCGTCGTCATCGGCGCCGGCGCCCTGATCGGGTATGGCACGGCGCCGGGCGCGTGGTATGCGGGCCTGCAAAAACCGTCGTTCAACCCGCCGAACTGGATCTTCGGGCCTGTCTGGTTCACGCTCTACGTGCTGATCGCCATTGCCGGCTGGCGGACCTTCCTCGCCGGGCGCGGCGGCACGGCGATGATGCTGTGGTACGGACAGATGGCGCTGAACTGGCTGTGGTCGCCGGTCTTCTTTACACTGCATCTCGTGTGGCCGGCATTTGCCGTGATCGTCGCCGTTTTCGTCCTCGTCGTCGGCTTCGCGATCAACCGGTGGCGCGCCGATCGCCTGTCGGCGGTGGCCTTCGTGCCCTACGCGGCCTGGGTCGGTTTCGCCGCCATTCTCAACCTGTCGATCGCGATCCTCAACTAGAGCGTTTCCAGACGAAGTGGACGCCGGTTCCCCGTTCGGAAACGCGTCAAAACAATAGATTAGAGCCGCTCTGCGATTCCGCGGAAAGCAGAACGGTTCGAGCCGGCCGTCAGAACACCGGCGCGCCGCCGCCGGCTCAGCGCGTCACGATCTCCGGGCCCATCAGGCTGTAGGGCAGCCAGGTCGACAAGACCGGCACATAGGTGACCAGGATCAGGAAGGCGAACAGCACCGCCACGAACGGGGCGGCGGCGCGCACCACCTGGATCAGGCTCATGCCGGTGATGCCGGAGGTGACGAACAGGTTGAGGCCGATCGGCGGGGTAATCATGCCGATCTCCATGTTGACCACCATGATGATGCCGAGATGGACCGGGTCGACACCGAGTTCCATGGCGATCGGAAACACCACCGGCGCGACGATCAGGAGCAGGCCGGAAGGTTCCATGAACTGGCCGCCGAGCAACAGCAAAAGGTTGACCGCGATCAGGAAGGTGAACCAGTTGAAGCCGTAGCCGATCATCAGGTCGGTGATGGCGTCGGGGATGCGCTCCGAGGTCAGGACATGGGCGAAAAGCAGCGCGTTGACGATGATGAACATCAGCATGATCGTCGTCTTGGAGGCGTCGGTCATGACCTTGCGCGTGTCCTCGTTGAAGAACATGCGCAAGAAGTTGCGACCCATCAGCGCGACATTGCGACCCCAGATCGGCAGGCCGGCGACGATGTAGCCGGGAATGTTGAAGGGGTTGGATTCGCGGTCGCGCCACACCGCGTAGGCGACCATGATGGCGAGTGACAGGACCAGTCCGACGAGCGCGCGGCCGCCTGCCGTCACGCCTTCCCATTCGGCGGTGACGAAAAACGACAGGATCATGAACACGAAGAAGAAGGCGAGCGCGTAGACGAGGGCGGAAAAGCCGACGCGGGCGCGCTTGCTGTCGGTGTCCTGGATCCAGCGCACGCCCTTGAGCGGACCCATGTCGCGATAGACGAACAGCGCGACGAAGAAGGCGTAGACGGCCGCGACCGCGGCGGCCTCGGTGGGCGTGAAGACGCCGCCATAGATGCCGCCCAGAATGATGATGATCAGGAACAGGCCCCAGCCTGCCTCCTTGCCGCCGGCCAGGATTTCGCCGAACCCCTTCCACTCCTCGGCCGGCAGGTTGCGGATGCGCGCCAGCACGTAGATCGCCGCCATCAGCATCAGCCCGGCGACGAGGCCGGGCACGACGCCGGCCAGAAACATGCGCCCGACCGACACGTCGGTGGCGGCGGAATAGACCACCATGACGATCGACGGCGGGATCAGGATGCCGAGCGTGCCGGCATTGGCGATGATGCCGGCGGCGAAGTCCTTGCTGTAGCCGACCTGGCGCATGCCGGCGATGGCGATCGTGCCGATGGCGACCACGGTCGCCGGCGAGGAACCGGACAGCGCGGCAAACAGCATGCAGGCCATGACGCTCGCCATCGCCAGGCCGCCGCGGAAATGGCCGACCGTGGCGATCGCGAAGCGGATGATGCGCCTGGCCACGCCGCCGGTCGACATGAAGGCGGAGGCGAGGATGAAGAAGGGGATGGCAAGCAGGGTGTAGTTCTGCGAGGCGGTGAAAAGCTGCAGCGCCACCGAGGACATCGAGTCGGCGGAGAAGAAGGCGATGATGATGATCGACGACAGGCCGAGCGACACGGCGACCGGCACGCCGAGAAACAACAGACCCAGGACGAGAACGAACAGAATGGCGGCTTCCATGGTGCTCAGTCCTTCAGGATGTCTTTGTGTTCGGAGACGAGCTCCTCGGCCTCGTGGCCGGCGATCACCAGTTCGCGCTCGCCGCGCAGGATGGCGACCATGGCCTCCAGCGACCGGAACGCAAGCAGGGCAAGGCCGACCGGCAGCATCAGATAGGCGATCCAGCGCTGCACCCGCTCCTGGGTGCCGAACAGCGACTGGATCAGCTCCGGCCAGCGCAGATCGTCGAGGCCGGTGCCGCGGTCGAACATGAATTTCCAGTAGCCGATGGCGCCGGTCTGGCGCCAGTTGGCGCTGACGTCGACCCCGAACCAGGCGAGCCAGCCGGCATGCAAGAGCATGAAGGCGTAGAGGAAGGCGCAGAACGCGCCGAACACGGCCACGACGCGGAAGGCGGGTTTGGGCAGGAAGCGGATGAAGGCGTCGACGCCCAGATGCATGTGCTGCTTGATGCCGTAGCTCATGCCGAACAGGATCAGCCAGGCAAACAGGATGCGGGTCAGTTCCAGCGCGCCGCTCCAGCCGGTGTTGAAACCGTAGCGCGCGACGACCTGGAAAAACGACACCAGGGTGATGGTCGCCATCAGCGCGGCGATGAAGTTTTCTTCAAGCCGGGTGATCGCCTCTGGCCAGCGTCGCTCGGCCGCGAAAAGGATCACAACGAGCGCGATCAGGCCAAGGATCGGCCACAATAATGCCATTGGATGGTTCCCCCGGTTCTGGACCTGCCGCGCTCTGACGGCCGGCAGGAAGGCCACGGCCGGGTCGCCCCGGCCGTGTCCGTGTCTCTTACGATCAGGAGCCGGCGCCCGCGGCGGCGTCGATCAGGTCCTTGCCGATGTCGCCCTCGAACTTGTCCCAGACCGGCTTCATGGTCTTGACCCATTCGGCCCGCTGTTCGGGCGTCAGGGTGCGGATTTCGCCCTTGGCGTCGAGAATGCCCTGGCGGCAGTCGGCTTCCTTCTTGCCGACCTCGTCATTGGCGGCGGCGGTGACCTCCTCGGTGATCGTCAGGAACTGGTCGCGAATCTCGGCGTCGAGACCGTTCAGCCACTCCGTCGAGGTGACCAGAAGATAGGCCAGCGCCTGGTGGTTGGTCTCCGAGATACCGTCCTGAACCTCGAAGAATTTCTGCTTGTAGATGTTGCACCAGGAGTTCTCCTGGCCGTCGACAACGCCGGTCTGCAGCGCGCCGTAGACCTCCTTGAAGGCCAGCTTCTGGGCCGAGGCGCCCATCGCCTCGATCATCGCCACGGCGACGTCGGAGGTCTGAACGCGGAATTTCAGCCCGTTGGCGTCGCTGGGCACCAGCAGCGGCTTCTTGGCGGAGAAATATTTCATGCCCGACATCCAGTAGCCGAGCCCGGTATAACCCTGGTCCTCCATCACCTTGAGAAGGTTCTTGCCGGCCTCGCTGCCGGTGAAAGCGCCGACGGCTTTCAGGTCGGCGAAGATGAAGGGCAGGTCGAACAGCCGGTATTTCAGCGTGTAGGCCTCGAACTTGGACAGCGACGGGGCGGCGAGCTGGACGTCGCCGAGAAGCAGCGCCTCCATCACCTTGTCGTCGTCGAACAGGGTCGAATTGGCGAACACCTCCATGCACGCCTTGCCGTCCATCTCCTTGTTGACGCGTTCGGCAAGCAGCGTGGCGGCGTCACCCTTGGGATGGCCGGTCGCGGCCACGACATGGCTGAACTTGATGACCATCTCGCCATCGTCGCAGCCCTCGGACGCAACGGCCTGTCCGGCAAACAGCGCCATGGCGAGCGCCGATACGGCGCCAAGAAGTTTTTTCATGATCGTCCTCCACTTGGTGGGCCCGGGGCCCGGTTTTGCATTCAAATCCACGGCAGCTGCCGGGCGAGCCCTCCGCTCGGGAACGCGGCAGCGGTCTGCGCCGTGGCAGCGGATGCGCCGCTTGCCAGAATGTATGCAAGAGCGGTGCCAGTTGTGGCGCTCCAGCGCGCATTTTTGCAAAGTGTTTTCAAATCAAGAGGCTAAAGGATTTTGCGCAGGCAATGAGTCAGCCCGCGGAGCGCGGCGATGTTACGTTGGCCACACACCGCGCCGGCCGGATGGGTGGATATCTACCCATTTTCCTGTCCGCCGAGCCCGAGCTTCTTCATCTTGTCGTAGAGGCCCTTGCGCGAAATCCCGAGCGCCTCGTAGGTTTCTTTCTGGCGCCCGCCATGGCGCTTCAATTCGGCCTCGATGACCGAGCGTTCGAAGGCGGCCACCCTGTCTTGAAGCGTGTTGGCGTTCTCCGTCGCGGCAGGGGCGTCGGGCGAAAAGCCGCGCCACAGCCCGAGCACCCAGCGGTCTGCGACATTGCGCAGCTCGCGCACATTGCCCGGCCAGTCATGGGCGGTGAGCTCGGCTTCAAGCGCCGGGGTCATTTCGGGCATGTCGCGGCGGTAGCGGGCGCGCGCCTCGCGCGCCAGATGGGTGAACAGCAGCGGAATGTCGTCGCCGCGGTCGCGCAAGGGCGGGATCTTCAGCGTCGCCACGTTGAGCCGGTAGAACAGGTCGGCGCGAAAGCGACGCGCCTCGCTCTCGGCCTTGAGGTCGGCCTTGCTGGCGGCGACGAAGCGCACGTCGAGGGGGATCGAGCGGTTGGACCCGAGGCGTTCGACGGTGCGGTGCTCGATGGCGCGCAGCAGCTTGACCTGAAGGTCGAGCGGCATCGATTCGATCTCGTCGAGGAAGACGGTGCCGCCGTCGGCGTGTTCCAGCTTGCCGACGCGCAGTTTCTGCGCGCCGGTGAAGGCGCCGGCCTCATGGCCGAAAAGCTCGCTTTCGAAAATATCCTTCGGCAGCGCGCCGCAATTGATGGCGACGAAATTGCCCCGCGAGCGGTCGCCGAAATCGTGCAGGGCGCGCGCCACGACTTCCTTGCCGGAGCCGGTCTCGCCCAGGATCAGCACGTCGGCGTCGGTGCCGGCCAGCGCGGCGATCTCCTCGCGCAGCCGCCGCATGGCCGGGTTGCGGCCGACCAGGCGCGATTCCAAGTTGCCGGAGGCGTCGAGCGTTTCGCGCAGCACCCGGTTTTCCAGCACCAGCCGGCGCTTTTCGATCGCCCGGCGCACCACAGATGTCAGGCGGTGGACGGGGAAGGGTTTTTCGATGAAGTCGTAGGCGCCGTCGCGCATCGCCTGCACGGCGAGCGCAACCTCGCCGTGGCCGGTTATCAGCACGACCGGCAGCGCCGGGTCGATCTCCAGGCAGCGGCGCATGAGATCCATGCCCCCCATGCCGGCCATGCGAATGTCGGTGACGACGCAGCCATAGAGCTCGCGGGTGATGTCGGGCAGCGCGTCCTCGGCGCTGCGATAGGCGGTGACGGCGAGGTCCTCGATCTCGAAACCCTGCACCAGCGCCGGGCGCAGATCGTCGTCGTCGTCGACAAGCAGGACGCGGGCGTTGCTCATGAGGCCCTGGCGAGCGCATGCGGGGTGGATGCGGCGGCCGTCAGCTGCACGGTGAAGCGGGCGCCGCCGCCCGGCGCGCCGGAGACGTGCACGGTGCCGCCGAATTCGCGCACGATATTGTAGACGATGGACAGGCCGATGCCGACGCCCTCGCCAACCCCCTTGGTGGAGAAGAACGGTTCGAACACCTGCTCGCGCAGCGCGTCGGGAATGCCGGGGCCGTTGTCGTCCACCGTCAGCGCGACGCGGTCGCCGAGGCGGCGCGCGCCGATCGTGACCAGAGGCGTGTCGGACCGCCCCTGCGAGCCGATGCCGCACAGCGCGTCGAGCGCGTTGTTGAGCAGGTTGACCACCACCTGGGTGAGGCGCAGCTTGCCGCCGCGCACCACCAGGTCGGGCACGATCGCCTCGCGCCGGATCTCGATGCCGGCGTTGCGCGCCCTCGGTCCGACAAGCATCAGCGCCTCCTCCAGCACCGGGGCAAGCGCGACATCGCCGATTTCGGTGCCCGGCTTGCGGGCGAACGACAACAGCGTGCGCGACAGTTCCGACATGCGGTCGACGAGACCGGAAATGCGGCCAAGCGCTTCGCGGGCGGACTCGGCGCGGTTGCGCTGCAGGAACGCCGTCGCATTGTCGGCATAGGTGCGGATGGCGGCCAGCGGCTGGTTGTATTCGTGGCTGAGCGTGGCCGACATCTGACCGAGCGCGGCCAGCTTGGCGGCCTGGACGAGTTCGTTCTGGGCCTTGCGCAGCTGCGCCTCGGCCTCGGTGCGTTCCCTGACCTCGTGGGCGAGCGCCGCGTTGGCCTGGGTCAGGTCGGCGGTGCGCTCCTGGACCAGATGTTCGAGCCGGTGCGCTTCGGCTTCCGCGCGGGCCTGGCGCAGCGCATAGGCCTCGCGGCGCTTGACGAGGAAGAAGGAGAGACTGCCGGCAAGCAGGGCCGCCAGCACGACGACGAGGCTGGCCGTGCGCCCGGCGGCAACGACCGGCGCGCGGTCGGCCAGCACGTGCAGTCTCCAGCCCATCAACGGCAGGTCGCGCCGGGCGGGGATATAACCAAGCCCGGGTTTGCCGGCCTCCGCGACCGTGCCGTTGCCGCCCGGATCGCCGGTCAGAACGGCGCCGTCGTCTACGGGTCCGAAAAGGCGGCGCTGGTGCCATTGCGGGCGGTTGGAGATGAAGACCAGGCCGTCGGCGTCGGTGACGGCGATCGGGTTGGCCGAAAGCGACCAGGTCTGCTCGATCTGGTCGATGCGCACATAGACCGCGATCACCCCGATCAGCGCGCCGTCGCGGCGGACGGAGGCGGCGAACACGTAGGCGCGTTCATTGTCGTCCGAGCGGGTCTCGCGGCCGAGACGGCCCTGTCGCGCGGCGTCGAGCAGGGCGTTTTCGTTGAGGCGCGAATTGTCGAAGATGCCGCGCGCCGAGGCGAAGATGCGCCCGGTCGCATCGGCGAAGGCGACGTCCTTGGCGCCGGAATAGCCGGCGATCTCGAAGGCGACCCGGCGCGCCGCATCGCGCTCCTCGGGGGCTTGCAGCAGCGAAAACAGGGCGATGATGTCGTCGCGACGCGCCAGCAGCGGCGGCAAAAGGCGGTATTTTTCCAGCACGCCCGACAGCGTTTCGGACTGCAGCGCCAGGGCCTCGCTGGCCGAGGCCTCGACCGCGCGGCGCGCCTGGGCGCTGCCGAAGGCATAGGCGAGCCAGGCCAGGGCCGCGCCGCAGACCAGCGTGGCGGCCAGGACCACAAATCCGATGCGCGCATAGCGCCTCCGGATCAGGCTTTCGCCGGCATGGATTTCGGCCGGACCCACATTCTCCTCCCGTGCGCCTTGTCCGCGACCGTGTCGTCATGGTGCGGCGGCGCACTTGTTTTGCCATGGTTTGGGCAAAATATCGGTGCGCGTCCAGCGTTTTTTGGCCGTGCGCATGCTGGCCTGCCACGACTGGCGCGGCCGCTGCGGCCACGCCATGATTTGGATCAAGCCGCGGCCGGCGCCGCGGGTCGGGCGCCTTCAGCGCGGCTGCCGGTCGAACAGCGGCAGGATCCAATCGCGAAAGGCACGCGTCTTGGGCGCGTTGCGCCGGGCCTGCGGATAGACCAGGAAATAGGCTTGGCCCTCCGTGCCGACAATGTCGAAGGGCTGGACCAGAAGGCCGGCCTCGATCTCCTGGCGGTAGAAGGCCGTAGTCAATAGGGCCACGCCCTGGCCGGCAATCGCGGCGCTCGCCTCCACGGCTTGCGACCCCAGGCTGGTGTGCGGCCGTCCGGCGAGCGTGTCGGGGGCAAGCCCGGCGCGCGTCAGCCAGTCGGGCCACCAGGGGTCGTTGGGCGACACGATCGGCAGCTTCAGCAGGTCGGCCGGCTCGCGCAGCCCGCCCGCCGAGGCGGCCAGTCCGGGCGACAGCATCGGCGAAAAATCGGTGCCGATCAGTTCGTGCTCGATCAGGCCCGGCCAGCCGCCCGAGCCCGAACGAACGGCGATGTCGGCCTCGTCGCGGGCGAAATCGATGACGTTCTGGTTGGTCTCGATGCGGACCGCGATGCCGGGATGGGCGATCTGGAACGAGCCGATATGGCGCGCGAGCCAGGCGGTGGCGAATGTCTGCAGCGTGTTGATGACCAGCGTGCCCTGCGCGCCGTGGCGGGCCTCCTGCCAGGCGGCGGCGATCCGCTCGAAGGCCTCGCCGATCGCCGGCGCCAGGCGGCTGCCGGTCTCGGTCAGCTCTATCCGGCGCGGACGGCGGACGAAAAGCGGCACGCCGACCCGCTCCTCCAGAACCTTGATCTGATAGCTGACCGCGGCCTGGGTCATGCCGAGCTCGCCGGCAGCGCGGGTGAAGCTGTTGTGCCGGGCGACGGCCTCGAAGGCGCGCAGCGCAGCCAGGGGCGGGAGCTGTGCAACCATGATGGATAAAACTCCCTTATGTGCTCCGGTTGCCGTTTGATTGGAAAACCTAGGCTTTTCCGGTCAGAGTCCCGATTGACGCATCAACAATCAAGCATAGGGAAGGCGGTGTGCCATGGCCAGCGCAGATTATCTCTCGCGATTTTTGGCGCCGCATTGTCGGTCCTGGATCGGGCGTGTCGCGGCTTTCCTCGTCCGGCCGCGTTCGCGTCGGCGTCGCCTCGATCCGCGCACGCTTCCCGATCATCTCCGGCGCGACATGGGCTTTGCCGACGGCAACGACCCGCGCGGACGGCGCGCGCAGCGCCCGGACTGGCCCGACATGATCTGAACGGCATGGTGGTCGGGAGGGCCCGCACTTCCGCGACGTTTGCAATATAATGCAAATATGGTCGCTGCCCTGGGCCAAGTTTTTGATAAATGGGCCGAAACGAGGCTGATGTGGATGGAATGGTTTGCAATCCACGCGTTCGCCTCCAGGAGGATGCTTGCCTTCCGCGATATGCTTGTGCATGATATCGCATAAATCCGCCGCCTGATCATGGTCGTCGCGGAGCCAGAATCGCATTTGGGAGGAGGATGGTTTTGGGTCAGGAGAACGGCAACGCTGCCGACTATTTCATCGACAGGCATGTCGCGGCGGGGCGCGGCGAGGCCGTTGCCTTCGTCGAATGCGGGCAGGACGGACGGCGGCTGAGCTATGCCGACCTGTCGCGGGAGGCCGGCCGCATGGCCGACCTGTTTTTCCGGCACGGGGTGAAGCGCGAGGATCGGGCTGCGATGATCGTGCTCGATCAGGTCGAGTTTCCGGTGATCTTCTGGGGCGCGCTGAAGGCCGGCGTCGTGCCGGTGCCGCTCAACACGCTGCTTTCGGCCGATTATTACGAGATCATCCTGGCCGACAGCCGCGCCAAGGTGCTGTTCGTGTCGCGCGAGCTCCTGCCGGTGGTCGCGCCGATTCTCGGCCGGCTGCCGGAGCTCGCCACGGTGTTCGTGGTCGGCGGCGCGGCGGACGGGCATGCCGATTTCGCCGCCGAACTCGCCACGAGCCGGGACGGCGGCACGGTCGAGGCGAGCGCGGACGAATGCGCCTTCTGGCTCTATTCGTCGGGCTCGACCGGCCGGCCGAAAGGGGTTCGCCACCTGCATGGCAGCCTGAAGGCGACCGCCGATACGTTCGGCGCAAAAATTCTCGGCATGCAGGCGGACGATGTCGTGTTGTCGGCGGCCAAGCTGTTTTTCGCCTACGGGCTCGGCAACGCGATGACGTTTCCGATGGCGGCCGGCGCGACGGCGGCGCTGTTCAAGGGGCGGCCGACCCCGGACGACATGTTCGCCGCCATCGCCCAGATCAGGCCGACGATCTTTTGCGGCGTGCCGACGCTTTACGCGGCCATGGTGGCCGCCGCCGGCGGGGCGCGGCCGGACGGGATGGACAGGCTCAGGCTTTGCGTGTCGGCCGGCGAGGCGCTGCCGGCCGAGATCGGCAATGGCTGGAAGGCGGCGACCGGCGTCGACATTATCGACGGGGTCGGCTCGACGGAGATGCTCCACATCTTTCTGTCGAACGCGCCCGGCGACATCGTCTACGGCACCTCGGGCGTGGCCGTGCCGGGCTACGCGCTGCGGCTGGTCGACGAGACCGGCGGCGAGGTCGGGGTCGGCGAGGTCGGCGAGCTTCTGGTCGACGGCCCCTCGGCGGCGGAGAATTACTGGAACCAGCGCGAGAAGAGCCGCTCGACCTTCGAGGGGCGCTGGACGCGCACCGGCGACAAATACGAGCGCACCGCCGAGGGCCGCTTCGTCTATTGCGGGCGCACCGACGACATGTTCAAGGTTTCCGGCATCTGGGTGTCGCCGTTCGAGGTCGAGCAGGCGCTGGTGACCCATCCCGAGGTGCTGGAGGCGGCGGTGGTGGCCGACCGCGACGAGGCGGGGCTGGAAAAGCCGCGCGCCTTCGTCGTCT
Organism: Nitratireductor sp.; assembly: GCA_039973095.1. Classification (GTDB taxonomy): domain Bacteria; phylum Pseudomonadota; class Alphaproteobacteria; order Rhizobiales; family Rhizobiaceae; genus Mangrovimarina. Next base: position 401,347 of record JBDWLQ010000018.1, read on the forward strand.
TGAAGAACAAGGCCGCGGGCGACGGGCTGGAACAGGCGCTCAAAGACCATGTGAAGGCCAAGGTCGGCGCCTGGAAATATCCGCGCCGGATCGATTTCGTGCCCGACCTGCCGAAGACGGCGACCGGCAAGATCCAGCGTTTCAAACTCAGACAAGGAGCTGCCTGACATGTGGACCAGCGGCGAAAGCATGGTGATCCGGACCCGGGGCGTGTCGCTCGAGGGCAGGGGCTACGGCCCGACGCCGGAGCGCGCGCCGACGATCGTGCTGCTGCACGAGGGGCTGGGGTGCGTCGAGCTGTGGCGCGATTTCCCGCAAAAACTCGCCGAGGCGACCGGTTATGGGGTGTTTGCCTATTCCAGGCAGGGATATGGCCGTTCGGACGCGGCCGCGCTGCCGCGCCCGCTCGACTACATGACCCGCGAGGCGGTCGACGTGCTGCCCGACGTGCTCAAGGCGACCGGGTTCAGGAAAGGCGTGCTTGCCGGCCATTCCGACGGCGCCTCGATCGCCGCGATCTATGCCGGCTCGGTCCAGGACCATCGGGTGCGCGGGCTGGTTTTGATGGCGCCGCATTTCTTCACCGAGCCGATGGGGCTCGACGCGATCCGCGACGCGCGCCAGGCCTATGACGAGGGCGACCTGCGCGCGCGGCTCGGGCGCTATCATCGCGATGTCGACAACGCCTTCCGGGGCTGGAACGACGCCTGGCTCGATCCGAAATTCGAAGCCTGGAACATCGAGGAGGTGATCGCCTATATCCGCGTGCCGGTGCTGGCGATCCAGGGCGTCGACGACCAGTATGGCACGCGCGCGCAGATCGAGGCGCTCGAGACGCAGAGCTACAACCCGGTCGACGTTGCGATGCTGGACGGGTGCCGGCATTCGCCGCATATCGACCAGCCGGCCCGCACGCTCGCGGCGATGGCCGAATTTGTCGGGCGGCTCGACGCGATCGAGGCCGCCGAGGCGGAGGCAGCCTAATCGGCGAGGCGCGAACGGTGCCGGAAAACAGCATGTCCGATCGCATTTTCGGTCAAGCCGCGGCCTGGCCGCTGCCGGACACCGCCTTCGTGCCCGGCGTGACGCGCCGGCCCGAAAGCGGCGTCTTCATCGACATTGCCGATGCCGCGCCGGAGACGACCGACCCGGCCGGCTGGGCCGACAATCAGGCATGGCTCTACGGTTTCGCGCTCTACGGCAACGGCTTCTTCTGGGAGGCGCACGAGGTCTGGGAGCCGGTGTGGATGGGGCTCAGGCCCAACAGCGCCGAGCGGATGCTCGTCCAGGGCATGATCCAGCTGGCCAATTGCTGTCTGAAACTCGGCATGGGGCGGCCGCGCGCGGCCGCCCGCCTCGCCCATCACGCGGCCGACTGCCTGTGGAACGCGGGGCATGGCCGCATGGCGCGCGTGATGGGGGTCGATGTGGCGCAGCTCGCCGAAGCGTCGGTCGCCTATGCCGTGGCGATCGACGCGGAAGCCGGCTCCGGCGCCGTGGAGCGTCTCGTGGCGCGGCGTCCCGTGCTGGAATGGAATTTATGAATTATAATGCATAAGATATCCCAGGAAGGGTAGATATTCGGCGAAATATCGTGAAAAATCTTCGTATCGGGCTTGGAATTTGCATCATATTGCATTAGAGTGCAGCTAGAAGGTGGAGGCAGAGCGTGGCCAAGATGATCAATTTTCAGACCGACCCGTCGCAGTATCGCCACTGGCGGATCGATTATGACGGCGAGGTCGCGCATCTGTTCATGGATGTCGACGAGAATGGCGGCCTGTTCGAGGGGTACGAGCTCAAGCTCAATTCCTACGATCTCGGCGTCGACATCGAGCTGGCGGACGTGGTTCAGCGGATGCGCTTCGAGCATCCCGAAATCAAGGTCGTTGTCCTGCAGTCGGGCAAGGACCGGGTGTTCTGCGCCGGCGCCAATATCCGCATGCTGGGCGGGGCCGCCCACACCCACAAGGTCAATTTCTGCAAATTCACCAACGAGACCCGCAACACGTTCGAGGCGGCGGGGGCGGAGTCCGGGCAATATTACATCTGCGCCGTCAAGGGCGCGTGCGCGGGCGGCGGCTACGAACTGGCGCTCGCCTGCGACCACATCATCCTGGCCGACGACAGCTCGTCCTCGGTCGCGCTGCCGGAAGTGCCGCTCCTGGCCGTGCTGCCGGGCACGGGCGGGCTCACCCGCGTCACCGACAAGCGCAAGGTGCGCCGCGACCACGCCGACGTGTTCTGCTCGATCGAGGAGGGGGTGAAAGGGCGCCGGGCCAAGGACTGGCGGCTGGTCGACGACGTCGTGCCCAACACCAAATTCGCCGAGACGGTCGCGGCCCGCGCGCGGGAATACGCGGCCAAGTCGAAGCGGCCCGCCGACGCCAAGGGAATCGCGCTGACGCCGCTCACGCGCGATATTTCCGAGGACGGATCGGTGACCTATTCGAGCGTCGAGGTGGAGATCGACCGCGAAAAACGCATCGCGCGGCTGACCGTGCACGGTCCCGACGCCCCGGCGCCGGCCTCGGTCGAGGCGCTGCACGCCGAGGGCGCCGAAAGCTGGATGCTGCGGGCGGCGCGCGAACTCGACGACGCCATCTTGCATCTGCGCAACAACGAACTCGAGATCGGCGTCATCGTGTTTCGCACCCAGGGCGACCCGGCTCTGGTCGCCGCGCACGAAGCGTTTCTGCTCGACAATCGCGACGACTGGCTCGCCAACGAGATCCTGCTTTATTGGAAGCGGGTCCTGAAACGGGTCGACATGACCTCGCGCTCGCTGGCGGCGCTGATCGAGCCGGGCTCCTGTTTCGCGGGCCCCCTGGCCGAACTCGCCTTCGCCGCCGACCGCTCCTACATGGCCGACGGCGAGTTCGAGGGCGACAACCGGCCGGTCGCGACGCTGACCCTGACCAAGGGCAATTTCGGGCCGTACCCGATGTCGAACGACCTCACCCGCCTTGAGACGCGCTTTCTCGGCGAACCGGCGAGTGTCGGGGCCGCCGAGGAACGGATCGGTGAGGCGCTGGAGGCGGACGCGGCGAGCGAACTCGGCCTGGTCACCTTCGCCTTCGACGATATCGACTGGGAGGACGAGGTGCGTATCTTCCTGGAGGAGCGGGCGAGCTTTTCGCCCGACGCGCTCACCGGCATGGAGGCCAATCTGCGCTTCGCCGGGCCCGAAACCATGGAGACGCGGATTTTCGGCCGGCTGACGGCCTGGCAGAACTGGATCTTCCAGCGTCCCAACGCGGTCGGCGAGAGCGGCGCGCTGCAGCGCTACGGCACCGGTCTGCGCGGCGAATTCGACATGAAGCGGGTGTGAGGACCGTCCACGACGCGCGCGGCCGTTCGGGCCGGCCCGTTTCCTTCGCCCCGGCGACCAATCACGGCTTACAGTCTTGCGGGAGTGACCTATGTCCGAACTGATCAATGTTTCCTACGACACGATGATCCCCAACAATGTCGGGCTTTCCTCCGACCGGCGCGTTCTCAAGGCGCTGGAGAAGTGGCACCCGGGCTACATCAACTGGTGGAACGACCTGATCCCGCAGAAATTCCAGGAATCGCTGGTCTATCTGCGCACCGCGATCTCGGTCGATCCGAAGGGCTGGGCTAAGTTCGACTACGTCAAGATGCCGGAATATCGCTGGGGCATCCTGCTCGCGCCGCAGGTCGAGGATCGCCGCATCCCGTGCGGCGAACAATACGGCGAACCGGCCTGGCAGGAAGTGCCGGGCGAACACCGCGCCATGCTGCGCCGGCTGATCGTCATCCAGGGCGACACCGAGCCGGCCTCGGTCGAGCAGCAGCGCCATCTCGGCAAGACCGCGCCGTCGCTCTACGACATGCGCAACCTGTTCCAGGTCAATGTCGAGGAGGGGCGGCATCTGTGGGCGATGGTCTATCTCTTGCAGAAATATTTCGGCGCCGACGGCCGCGAGGAGGCCGACGAATTGCTGCGCCGCTCGTCGGGATCGGAGGAGGCGCCGCGCATGCTGGGCGCCTTCAACGAGGCCACGCCCGACTGGCTGTCCTTCTTCATGTTCACCTATTTCACCGATCGCGACGGCAAGATGCAGCTCGAAAGCCTGGCCCAGTCCGGCTTCGACCCGCTGTCGCGCACCTGCCGCTTCATGCTGACGGAGGAGGCGCACCACATGTTCGTCGGCGAGACCGGCGTGGGCCGGGTCATCCAGCGCACCTGCGAGGCGATGAAGGAGGCCGGCATCGAGGATCCCTACGACATCCAGGCGGTGCGCGCGCTCGGCGTCATCGACCTGCCTACGATCCAGAAGAAGCTCAACCTGCACTACACGCTGTCGCTCGACCTGTTCGGCTCGGAAGTGTCGACCAACGCCGCCAACGCGTTCGCCGCCGGCATCAAGGGTCGCTATCAGGAAACCAAGATCGACGACGACCACCAGCTCAAGGATGCGACCTATCCGGTCGTCCAGCTCGTCGACGGCAAGGTGGTGACGGCCGATCTGCCGGCGCTGTCGGCGATCAACATGCGGCTGCGCGACGACTATATCCGCGACTCCCAGGGCGGCGTGAACCGCTGGAACGCGATGATCGCCAAGATCGGCATCCCGTTCGAGATGAAGCTGCCGCATCCGGGTTTCCATCGCCAGATCGGCGTGTTCGGCCAGGCCAACATCACCCCCGACGGCGATATCGTGTCGAAGGAGGAATGGGAAAAGAAGCGCGACGAATGGCTGCCGTCGAAGGCCGACGGCGACTATATCGCCTCGCTGATGGTGCCGGTGTGGGAGCCGGGCAAGTTTGCCGGCTGGATCGCGCCGCCGCGCGTGGGGATCGACAACAAGCCCGGCGATTTCGAGTATGTGCAACTGCATATGGCGTGAGCCCGGTCTGGTCCTGAGCGTCTCCGACGGGGCGCGCGGGACCGGCGCGGCGGCCAAAACCCCGGAGCGAAGATTTTCATGACCGCGCTCGTCAAACAGCATCTGATCGATCCGGAAATCTGCATCCGCTGCCACACCTGCGAGGAGGCGTGCCCGATCGACGCGATCACCCACGACGACAACAATGTCGTGGTCGACGCCTCGATCTGCAATTTCTGCATGGCCTGCATCGCGCCGTGCCCGACCGGCTCGATCGACAATTGGCGGATCGTCAAGACGCCTTATTCGCTGGAGGAGCAGCTGTCCTGGATGGAGCTGCCCGAACAGGAGGAGTTCGGGGACAGGGCGGGCGGCGGCGCGATCGAGGCGCTGGACGACGAGGTGGCCGCCCTTCTGGCCGAGGCGCACAAGGGCGCCGGCGGTGCGGCCAAGGCGCCGGCCTCCGCCGCCAAGCCGACGGTCAACCTGTTCACGGCCGCCAGCCCGGCCGTCGCCACCGTGCAGGGCAATTACCGGCTGACCGGCGACAACGCCGATTCCGACGTGCGCCACATCATCCTCGATCTGGGTACGACCTCGTTTCCGGTGCTGGAGGGCCAGAGTGTCGGCATCGCGCCGCCGGGCACCGACGACAACGGCCGTCCGCACCGCATGCGGCTTTATTCGGTGTCCTCGCCGCGCGACGGCGAGCGCCCGAACACCAACAACCTGTCCTTGACCGTCAAGCGCGAGCCGCACGGGCTGGCTTCCAACTATGTCTGCGACCTCAAGCGCGGCGATGAAGTCCGGCTCACCGGCCCGTTCGGCTCGACCTTCCTGATGCCGAACGATGCGCGCGCCACCATCTTGATGATCTGCACGGGAACCGGCTCGGCGCCGTTTCGCGGCTTCACCATGCGCCGCCAGCGCGCCGCGTCTGGCGAGACCGGCGGCATGATGCTGGTGTTCGGCGCGCGCCGTCCCGATTCGCTGCCCTATTTCGGCCCGCTGAAAAAGGTGCCGGACGCGCTGCTCGACAAGCATCTGGTGTTCAGCCGGGTGGAGGGGACGCCGCGCGAATATGTGCAGGACCGGATGCGGCTCGAAAAGGACAAGATCGCGACCATGCTGGCCTCCGACACCACCCATGTCTATGTGTGCGGGCTCAAGGCGATGGAAGCCGGCGTGGAGGAGGCATTCGCCGACATCGCGCGCGGGGCGGGGCTCGACTGGAAGGCGGTGCGCGACGCCATGCGCGAGACCGGCCGCTACCATGTCGAGACCTATTAGCGGAGCAACTGGACGATGGATGCCAGGACCAACGACAAGGCGTCTCAGGCCGAGGCAGCTAGCGGCTTCGTGCACACGGTGCATGTGCGCTGGGCCGATTGCGATCCGGCGCTGATCGCCTATACCGGCCGCATTCCCTATTTCGCGCTCGAGGCGATCGACGCCTGGTGGGAGGCCCATGTCGGCCAGGACTGGTACCGGCTCAATCTCGACCGCAATGTCGGCACGCCCTTCGTGCATATGAGCCTCGATTTCCGCGCGCCGGTCACGCCGCGTCACGTGCTCGCCTGCGCGGTGACGCTGAAAAAACTCGGCGAGAGCTCGGTGCGGTTTTCGGTCGCCGGACGCCAGGACGGGGGCTTGTGTTTCGAGGGCACGTTCGTGTGCGTGTTCGTCGAGGCGAAATCGTTCCGCAAGATGGCCGCGCCGCCGGATATCCGCGCCCTGATCGGACCCCTGGCCGTATCCGGCTGACGGCGGCGGCCGTTCTTGCGAATCTCGGCAATTTGTGCATTATAATGCATAAATTGAAACGGACCGTGAGCGCATGGACGAGATCGTCGGCTTCGATGGACGGGCAAGGCCGCCGGAAACGGCCGCGGGCGAGGACGCGGCCAACCGGGCCCTTTTGGCGCTGGTCGGCGAGCGCGTGCGCACGGCGCGCGCCCGCAAAGGCCTGTCGCGGCGGGTGCTTTCGGAAAAATCCGGGGTTTCGCAGCGATATCTTGCCCAGCTCGAGGGCGGCGAAGGCAATATTTCGATCCTGCTTCTGCGGCGCATCGCCGAGGCGCTCGACCTGAAGATCGAATGGCTGGTCGCCGCCGACGATCCGTGGGCGTCGGAGGCGGGCACCGTGACGCGGCTTTTCCAGCGCGCGACGGCCGAGGAGCGCCGGCGGGTGATCGCCATTCTCGATCCGCAGAACCCGGCGCTCAGGCGCGCCCGGCGCATCGCCTTCATCGGCCTGCGCGGCGCCGGCAAATCGACGCTGGCGCGCATGGCGGCCGACACGCTCGGCCTGCCGTTCATGGAGCTCAACGAGGAAATCGAGGCGGCGAGCGGCATGCCGGTGACGGAGGTGATGGCGCTTTACGGCCAGGAAGGCTATCGACGGCTGGAACGCCAGGCGCTCGAGCGCGTCATCGCCACCTGCGAGGACATTGCGCTTGCGGCGGCCGGCGGCATCGTCGCCGAGCCGGAGACCTTCGACATCCTGTTGCGCAACTTTCATACCGTCTGGCTGAAGGCGGCGCCCGAGGAGCACATGGCCCGGGTGCGCGCCCAGGGCGACACCCGGCCGATGGCCGGCAATCCGGCGGCGATGGAGGAGCTGAAATCGATCCTGACCAGCCGCGAGGCGCTCTACGCCCGCGCCGGCCTGCATATCGAGACCTCGGGCCGCACGCCACAGGACTGCCTGGCCGAGGTGATGGACAAGCTCAAAGGCCTCGGCCGCCCGGCGGGGTAGGGACGGCGCTCGCCTATTCCAGAAACACGTTGACGCTGGCCGCACGGCCGGCCGCGTCGATGACGGTCAAGGTCGAGGCGCCGGCGCCGTCCGGCGTCCAGGCGGCGGTGCGCCGCCGCGCCGACAGCCGCACCGGCCGGCCGTTGGCGAGCCAGCGGAACGGCGCGCGTCCGCCATTGATTTTCAGCGCCAGCGGCATCGCGCCACCGGCGCGCAGGCCGAGATCGACACGCGCGCCCTGCGGCGGATAGACGATCTCCGGCGCCGGTTCGACCGGCGCGTCGGCGCTCTCGCGCGCCGAGGCGGCAAAGCGACGTTGGGCGAAGGGCAGGTCGGCGCGGGCAAGGCGGACCGCGCCGGCCGGCGGACGCGGCTGGGGCGCGATGCCGAGCCCGGATTTGGCAAAGGCCTCGAACAGGATCGGCGCGGCGGCGAGATAGCCGGTGAGGCCGGGCACCGCGCCGCCGTCGGGACGGCCCACCCAGACCCCAATGACGTGGCGGCCGTCATAACCGAGCGACCAGGCGTCGCGATAACCGTAGGAGGTACCGGTCTTGTAGGCGATGCCGAGCCGCGGCGCGCCCTGGGGCGGGGCGACGCCGGACAGCATGTCGGTGATCTGCCAGACGGCCTGCGGCGACAGGATCGGCTCGCCGGGCGGCTTTGGCGCGGCGGCGTCGGCGCGGTTGTGCAGCCGCGCGACCCGGCCGCGTTGCGACAGGCCGGTATAGAGCTGGACCAGCTCTTCCAGCGACAGGCCGACGCCGCCGAGGCCGATGGCCAGCCCCGGCCTTTCGCCCTCGGGCAGCGTCGGCGTCACGCCGCCGCGCTTCATGCGCGCGACCAGCCGGACCGGGCCGACCGTGTCGAGCAGCCGCACCGCCGGCACGTTCAGCGACAATTGCAGCGCCTGGCGCACGCTGACGTCGCCCTGATACTCCAGGTCGAAATTTTTCGGCCGGTAGCCGGCGAAATTGGCCGGCCGGTCCTCGATCGTCGTCTCCTGCATGACCAGCCCGTCCTCGAAGGCGAGCCCGTAGATGAAGGGTTTCAGCGTCGAGCCGGGCGAGCGGGCGACACGCGCCATGTCGATCCAGCCGGCGCGGGCAGCGTCGAAATAATCGGCGGAGCCGGCCTTGGCGAGAATGGCGCCGGTGTCGGCCCGGGCGAGCACGATCGCCACCGAGACTTTCGGGCCGATGCGCGCCGCCGCCTTTTTCGCGACCCGTTCCAGCCGTTCCTGCACGCCGCGGTCGATGGTGAGCTGGTGGCGTTGCGCGGCGGGCTCTTCGCGCAGCGCGGCGTCGGCGACATGGGCGGCGAAACCCGGCAGCGGGCGGCGGACCGGCGAGACCGGTTCGGCGGCCGCGCGCGCGACCTCGCTGTCGACGATGACGCCGGCGCCTGCCATGCGCGCCAGCACGCGGTCGCGGGCGGCGCGCGCGGCGTCCGGCCGCCGGTCCGGCCGGCGCGCCTCCGGCGATTGCGGCAGGGCGACCAGCAATGCCGCCTGCGGCAGCGACAGCCGGGCCGGCTCCGTGCCGAACCAGGCCAGGCTCGCCGCGCGCACGCCTTCCAGATTGCCGCCATAGGGCGCGAGCGTCAGGTAGCGGGTCAGGATCTCGCGTTTCGACAACCGGCGCTCGATCTGCACGGCGCGCGCCATCTGGCGCAGCTTGGCGCCGAGGCTGCGTTCGGCGCGCGGCTCGATCAGCCGGGCGAGCTGCATGGTCAGCGTCGAGCCGCCCGACACGATGCGGCCATTGGCGAGGAACTGGCCGGCGGCGCGCAGAAGCGCCAGCGGATCGACGCCGCGATGGCTCCAGAACCGCTGGTCCTCATAGGCGACCAGCATGGCGACAAAGGCGCGGTCTATCCTGTTGAGATCGGCGCCGAGCCGCCAGCGTCCGTCCTCGAGCGCGTAGGCGCGCAAAAGCACGCCGTTGCGGTCGACGACTTCGGTGGAGATCGCGACGGCGCTGTCGAGCGGCGGCGGAAACGCGCGGTCGAGCCGGTCGAGCAGCCACAGCCCGGCGCCGGCAGCGACCGCCAGAACGGTAACGGCGAGCGCGCTCCGGCGCGCGAGACGGACAAGGGCCGGCCGGTTCAGGCGCATGACCGGTCCGCCCGGCGCGCGCCGCGGACGGGCGGATCCACATGCCGCAAACCGCCCATCGGGCGCGTGCTCATCGTCAACCTCCGTCTCTTACTCGCCCGTCACCTCCATGAAGCCGGAGGCCGTGCGCGCCGAAAGCTGCGGGCGGTACATGTCCTCCACGCTGGCGGCGGGATGGACGAAGACGCCCGGCGTGACGGCGCGCACCACATAGGCGAGCGTGTAGTCGCGATCGCCGCCCTGGCCACGGGTGAAGGCGGCGATGAACCGGTCGTCGCGGAACTCGGTATGCACCGCGTTTGTCTGGCCGAGCCATTCGAAATTCTTCAGCTCGGCGCTGCCGACCAGGCGCGGATTGTCGATCTCGAACCCGGCGGGCAAGAGATCGTTGACCAGGATGCGCGAGGGCCAGTCATTGTGTTCGCGCACCTTGATCACCACCACGTAACGCTCGTTCTGGCGGGCGGCGGCGATCGAGGCGGGCTTGCCGTCGAGCGTGTAGTAGCTGCGCTCGATCGAAAACCCGTCTCCGCCGGCCGGCAGAGGCTGTTCGGGCGCGGCGAGCGTGGTCACCACCGCCTCGACCGGCTCGTCGCCGCTGTTTGTGATCACGAACGGATCGGATGCCAGCGCCTCGCCGCTAAGACGCCGCGAGAAGGCGCCCTCGTGCGGGCTGCCGCCGATGTCGAGGCGGATGTCGTCGCTGGCGCCGGCGACGGCGCGCGCGGCGAGCAGCATCCAGGCCTGGTCCTGCGTGCTGAGATACCGCGTCTGTTTGCGGATATCGGAGACGTAGGAGACCATTTGCGGCACCAGCGCCGGCTCGGGCCGGCTTTCGGCCGCCAGCGCCAGCATGGCCGCGCCGTCGCGCAGCGCCGAGCCATAGTCGGCGCGGGACTGCAGGCCGGGTTCGACGCCGCGCGCCAGGGTCAGCGCGGAGGAAAAGGCCTGGCCGGCGCGCTGGGCGTCGCCGTAAAGCGACAGGCTGGCGGCAAGCTGGGCCCGCGCCAGCGGGCTGGAGAAGGCGCCGAGCTGCGTGTCGGAATAATAGCGCAGATCGCCGGCCGACGCCTTGCGGTTGCGCGCCAGCACGTAGAGCGCGTAGGCGACCTCGCTGCCATTGGTGGCGAGATCGACATCGTAGGCGAGCGAGTTCTGCAGATTAAGCAGCGCCTGGTCCATGGCTGCGGCCGGCACATGATAGTCCTGCTCGCGCGCGCGGGTCAGGAAATCGGTGACGTAGGCGTCGAGCCACAGATCGCCGGAGCCCGGGCCCCACAGTCCGAACGAGCCGGACGAGGCCTGGTGGGACAGGACCCGCTCGATCGCGTCGGCCACGCGTCCGCGCAGCGCCGGATCGTCCTCCAGCCCGGCCGATTTCGACAGTTCGCCGACATAAAGCAGCGGCAGCGCCCGGCTCGTCGTCTGCTCGGCGCAGCCATAGGGATACCGGTCGAGCGACATCAGCAGCGCCGGCACGTCGAAGGCGGCGCCGCGGCTGACGTTGACGGTGACCGAGGCGCCTTGCGCGATCGACGCGGCGAGCAGTTCGCCGTCGATCCTCAGGCTGCCGCCCTTGCCGGCCAGCGCCACGGTGCGCCGGGTCGTGACCGGCATGACGCCGGGCCGGACCGGCAGCGCGAGCGTGCGTTCGATCGCCAGGCCGGAGGCATGGGAGAGCGTGAGCGTGATCGCGCCGTCGCCGGCGGTTTCGGCCGCGACCGGCACGGAGAGCGTCGTCTTGCCGCCGGCGGGCAGGTCGAGGGTCGCGGGCAGGGCGCCGGTGTCGGCGGCCAGGGCGGCGCCGGTGGCGAGGCCGAGCGTGTAGGCGCCGGCCGGCCCGTCGGTGTTGGCGATCTCCAGCAGCAGCCGGGTCTGGTCGCCGGGCGCCAGGAAACGCGGCAGGCTCGCCGTCAGCACGACCGGATCGCGGATGACGATGTCCCGTTCGGCGCTGCCGGTGCCCGATTTCGACCAGGCGACCGCCATCACGCGGGCGGTGCCGTTGAACTGCGGAATGTCGAAGGCGACCGTGGCGCGGCCGTCCTCGTCGACTTTGACGATGCCGGAGAAGAAGGCGACCAGCTTTTCGGTCGGCGGGCTGCCCTGGGGGCTCATGCCGCCGCCGTCGCCGCCGGTGCGCAGCCTGCCGGTCGCGCCGGGCGAGCCGTCGATCAGCCGGCCATAGAGGTCGCGCATTTCGATGCCGAGCATGCGCTGGCCGAAATACCAGCCGGCCGGGTCCGGCGCCTCGTAGCGGGTGAGGTTCAGGATGCCGACGTCGACGGCGGCGACCGTGACATAGGCCTCCTCGCCCGGCTGCAGGCCGGTGACGGCGAGCGGGATGGTGAGCGGCTGGCGCGGCTCGGTCTTTTCAGGCAGTTCCAGGGCGACGGCGAGCTGGCGCGGACCGGGATCGACGGGCAGCCATTTCACGCCGATGGCGCGCATCGGCAGGCGCGTCTCGGCGGCCTCGCCGGGCCTGAACAGGGTGGCCGTCACATAGGTGCCGGCGCCGAAGTCCTCGGTCACCGGGATCTCGATGGTCGCGCCGTCGGCGGGAACCGCGGCGGTAACGGTCGAAATCAGGCTCTCGGAGCCGACGGTGACCAGCGCTTCGCCGGCGAAACGCGACTCGATCTTCAGCCGCGCGGTGTCGCCCACCCGGTAGCTTTCCTTGTCGAGCGCGATTTCCAGCCCGTCCGGCGTTTCTGTCGAGCGCGCGGCGACGAACCAGCCGGCGGAAAATTCCACGCTGGTGACCGGCCCCGCGGGGTCGTCCGTCTCAATCTCCAGCCGGTAGCGGCCCCAGTCGACCGGAACGCTGATTTGGGCCTCGCCCGCCGCCGTGGCGTCGATGCTGCCTTCCTCGACCAGGCTGGTCGAAACGATGGGCTCGTAGCGCCAGGAATTGCCGCTGCGATACCATTGATACTGGCGGTTGATCTTGACCAGCGACCAGGACAGGCCGGCGGCGTCGAGCCGCGCGCCGTCCGGGCCGACCGCGATGACGCGGAAACTGGCGATGCTGCCTTCCGGCACCTGGCCGCCCTCGAATTCGGGCTTGAGGCCGAGCGAGGTACCCTCGGGTTTCACGCCGAGCTCGAGCGCGCGCTCGACGGCGCGACCGCCGGCCTCGACCATGCGCACCGAAATCTCGGCCGAGAGCAGCTGGGTGGTGGAGGGCACTTGCGTGAGTTCGACCGGGAAGGCGGCCTTGCCGTCCGAGCCGGTGCGCGGCAGGCCGTCGAGCGCGACGCGCACGTCCTCGACGTCCTCCTCGTCCTCGAGGCCGAACCGGTAACCCGGGAAGCGCGCCCATTCGCGGCTGCGCGTGATTGCCAATTGGCCTTCGAGCGCCAGGCCCTCGGCCGGCGCGCCGTAGAGATAGCGCCCGTCGACCTCGACGGAGGCGGCCTCGCCAAGGGCGATTTCCTCGCGGTCGGCGGCGAGGTCGAACGCGATGCGGTCGGGCACGAAATCCTCCACCAGGAAGAATTTCTCCGACAGCGGCGGCTCTTTCGGATCGGCGTGGATGCGCAGGCTCCAGGTGCCGCGCATGGCGTTGTCGGTCAACTCCAGGTCGACGGCATGGCCGCCGAGCTCGGCGCCGTTGGAAACGATGCGTCGGTCCTCCACCCCGTCCGGGCGCTGGAAGATGAAGGTCAGCGGCAGGTCGTCGATGGCGTCGGCGGCGGGATTGCGCGCCAGGGCGGCGGCGTGCACGGTCTCGCCGGCGCGGTAGATGCCGCGTTCGGTCCAGGAATAGACGTCGAGCGCGCCGGGCGAGGGCCGGCCGGTGACGCCGCGGTCGGACAGGTCGAAACCGGCCCGGGTCATGTCGAGAAAGACGAAATCCTCGCTGGTCTCGGCGGTTATGACGGCCGGGGCAAGGCCGTTTTCGCCGCGCGCCAGGCCGGCGTCGAAGCGGGCGCGGCCGTCGTCGTCGGTGCGCGCGGTGGCGAGCACCTCGTTGTTGCGCGCAACGAGCTGCAGTGTGACGCCGGCAAGCGGCGCGGCGCTGTCGAGCGAGCGGGCAAAGACGTTGAGCCCGTCCTCGCCGGCGAAGGTGGCAAGCCCGATATCGGAAACCAGGAACCACTGCGTGGCGCGCGAGTCCCAGCTGTCGCGGCGGTCGTTTTCGGGCACGGCGGTCATCACATAGACGCCGGGCTCGCGCTCCGGAACGGCCTCGTCGACCGGGAAGGAGGTGATCACCTCCTTGTTGCGGTCGGCGGCGATGTTGATGGTTCCTTCGAAGACCGGCGCGCCGAGATCGTCGGCGATGCTGCCCAGCTCATAGGCGTCGAGCTGGCGCAGGAACCGCGATTCGCCCATCAGCCGGGCGAGCGAACGCGCGCCGATGCGGTAGAGCGCGATTTCGGCCCTGTCGGTATTCACCGAGACCAGCGGGATGCCGCGGCGCGCGCTGTCCGGCAGCACGAAATTGTCGCCGGTGAAGCGGATCGAGGGCGAGCGGTCGCGCACATAGATGTCGAGCGCGACGGGTTCGGCGATCACCTCGCCGATCGCCGCCGGCAGGCCCTGGCGGATGACGATGCGGTAGCGCCCGCCATGCTCGAGCCCGGCGACGCACAGTTGGCGCGCGCCCTTGTCAACGGCCGTGGTCGGCGCGTTGTCGACACGCACGAATTGCGCGTAGTCGATGCCGCTCTTGACCAGATCCTCGGAGAACTGGACGCACACGCGCGGCGTGGCGCTGTCGGAATCGATGGTGTGTTCGACGACGCGAAACCCCTTGCGGCGCTTCAGGTCGGCGTAAAGCGCCTGGATCCGGGGCGAGGCCACCAGCGCCAGGCTTTCTTCATAGGCGGTGATCGCCGGGCGGAACATGCTGCGTTTTTCGAGCGCCGGCGCCAGCTGGTTGAGCGCGTCGGCGCGCTGGCTTGCGGTGCGCGACAGGAGATAGGCGTTGATGGCGGCTCCCGTGCCCAGGCGCTGGAAATAATAGGCGCTTTCGCCCGAGCGCGGCACGACCGCGTTCGCCGCGGCGGCAAGCCCGGCCCAGATCGCGGTGTCGTCGGGCAGGATCGCCAGTGCGTTCTGGTAGTTGAGCAGGGCGGCGCGCGGATCGTTTGAGGCCATGGCGTTTTCGGCCGCCTGGACCAGGAAGGCGAGGCCGGCGCCGCCGGCATTGGCCTTGCCAAGCACGTCGGCGCGCAGACGCTCGGCGTCGCCGGTCACGTGGGCGGGCACGAAGGAAAGCGTTTTCGGCGCGCCGATGTCGGGCTCGCCGAGGGCCGTCTCCACCTTGCCGGCAATCGCGCCGGGAAACGGGTTCAGCTGATTGTAGTCGGATTTGAGGAAACACCATTTCGCGCTGGTGTTGAAGGTGAAGGCGCGGCAGGCCGGATCGGCCAGGCAGGCGGCCTTGCATTGGTCGAGCGAGACGTCGCGCTCGGTGCGCAGGTCGAAACCGTAATAGTCCGAATCGGCGGTGGTGACGATCTGGCGCGTTTCCTGGCCGAAGGCCGGCGCGACGAGCAGGGCGAGCGTCGTGAAAAGCGTAAGAAAAAGGCCTGTGCCCGTGCGTGGCGACATGAAATCCTCCGGCGGTCGGCGCGTGATCGCCGATATTTGGCCAAGCTTTGTGTCGGCTTGTCAATCAATGTGATGCTAGCCGCGCGAATGCGGCCAGAGCGTGTCGTGGTGTCCCGCGACCCGGGCCTGACTGCGCCTGCGTGCAGTCTTCGCGGCAGGGGGTATGGCCTCGGGAGGCGACGCACAAGGCATTGCGTCGACGCTCAGGCGAAAAACGCCGCCAGCCTGTGTTCGACCCTGGCCAGGAAGGCCGCGCGGGCCGGTTCGTCCGCCGCATCCATTTCGTATTTGGCGAGATAGAGCGTGCGGCAACGGCGCGCGCACAGCGCCCGGATGCCGCGCAGCAGGATCTTGCGTCCGGGATGGCCGACGAGAAAGGACCACCAGCGCGGCGCGCCGCAGGTGGTGAGGACGGCGAGCTTTTCGATGTGGCCCATCAAAGGCTCGATCCGGCCGCCTTCGGCCGCAAGCGTGAAGGCGACGTCCTTGGCCCAGACCCGCTCGAACCAGCCCTTCAGCATCGCCGGCTGGCCGTACCACCATGTCGGGTAGACGAACACCATCGCCTGGGCCCAGCGCAGCGCCTGGATATGGGGCGCGAGCCTGTCGTCGCTTGGTTCGTGGACATTGTAGCCGCGCCGTTCCTCGGCGCCCATCACCGGATCGAAACCCTCGGCATAAAGGTCGACGAGCCGGGTTTCGTGCCCCGCCGCGGCGAGCGCGGCCAGGGCGCGGTCGCGCAGGGCGGCGCAAAAACTCTCGGGCACCGGATGGCAATAAACGACAAGCACACGCATCAGGCGCGGTTCCTTCCCTTCGCCGCGCGGGGCCTTCCCGAAGCCATCCAAGCGACGCCGGTTTGCGTATCAGCTTGCCGGGAGGGTGAAAACCGGGCCAGGCGATTGTCTTTTTTCTAAGCAGCCTCTTGTGGAATCACTCAGCCATGCGAAGGGAAGGAACGGATGCAGGTGCATCCCGTCCCTATATCCGCTAGAACCTTCAGGGCAATTTTAACCATTCTCGCTATGTTGGAGCCATGCTGAGCCCGGGCGCGGAAAGTTCTGGAGTACCGCACGGCAGGCGCGTTCGTCGCGGCCTGGCTTCCGTGTCGGCCATGATATTGGCGCTTGTGCTGGCGCCGGCCCCGGCCGCCGCGTTCGAGCTCTTCGGCGTCACGCTGTTCGGGTCCAAGCAGGACGACGACGCTGCGGCCGTCGTCGATCCGCTCACCTATTCGGTCGATCTGCAAACCGGCGACGCCGGGTCCGAGCTGGACGGCAGGCTCAAAGCCGCCTCGACGCTTCTCGCCGACGCCGACCGTCCGGTGTCGGGATCGCTGGGGTTGTTGTCGAAGGCGCGTGCAGAGCGTGAATTGCTGGTCGCCGTGCTTTACGAGGCTGCGCGCTACGACGGCACGGTGGAAATCACCATCGCCGGGCGGGAGCTGGACGACCTTGCGCCCGACGCGGAATTTACCGCCGAACCGGTGCCGGTCCGCGTGGTGGTGACGCCGGGGCAGGTCTTTCGTCTCGGCCGAATCGACGTCGGCGGCGATACCGGCGACATCGCGCCGGCGCGCTTCGGTCTCATGCCCGGCGGCGAGGCCGGCTCGACGGTGATCCTCAACGCCGAAGCCAAGATGGTGCGGGCGCTGCGCGACAGGGGCCACCCGCTGGCGCGGGTGACCGGGCGCGAGATCGTGGCCGATCACAAGACCGGCCTGCTCGATGTTACCATGGTGCTGGAGGCGGGGCCCGTCGCGCCCTTCGGCACGACACGAGTCGAGGGCGCCGAAAAGGTCGACCGCGACTTCACCGCCTATATGGCGGGGATCGAACCGGGCGTGACCTATTCGCCCGACGAGCTGGAGGCGGCGCGCGAACGGCTCCTGGAGCTCGAAGTGTTCGACAGCGTGGCGGTCAACGAGGCCGACGCGCTCGACGCCGACGGCAGCCTGCCGGTCGACGTGACGGTGTCGGAACGCAAGCATCGCTTTTTCGGCGTCGGGGCCACCTTCTCCAACACCGAGGGCGCAGGGCTCGAGGGCTATTGGGGACACCGCAACCTGTTCGGCCGCGCGGAAAAGCTGCGCGTTGAAGGCTCGATCAGCCGGATCGGCGACACGGCGCAGTTCGGCCAGCTCGACTACCGGGCCGGGCTGTTGTTCGAAAAGCCGGGCGTGATCGGGCCGCCGTCGAAATTCATCGCGCGGCTGGACGCCACGTTCGAGCATCCCGACGCGTTCGACCGGTTCTCCGTGAAGGGTTCGACGGGCCTGCGCTACGAACTCACCGACACGCAGACCGTGTCGGCCGAGGTCGCGCTCGACTATTCCAAGATCGACGATTCCTTCGGCAGCAACGAGCATCTGATCGCCAGCACGCCGATCCAGTACGTGTTCGACAATCGCGACAACAGGCTCGATCCGAAATCCGGCTTTCGTCTGCTTGCCTATGTCGAGCCGGCGCACGACATTCTCAATTCGACCAGCTTCGTCAAGCTCAAGGGAGAGGCGTCGGCCTATCGCGCGCTGGACGAGGCCAGGCGCTTCGTCGCCGCCGGCCGAGTCGCGGCGGGCTCGATCTTCGGCGCGCCGCTTGCCGCTATTCCCGCCGACCGGCGCTTCTACGCCGGCGGCGGCGGCTCGGTGCGCGGTTATGGCTACCAGGATATCGGTCCGCGCAACGCCGCCGGCCTGCCGACCGGCGGGCTGTCCTATGTCGAAATCTCGGCCGAGATGCGTATCCAGCTCACCGACAGTTTCGGCATCGTGCCGTTTATCGACGGTGGCGCGGTGTCGACCTCGACCACGCCCGACTTCGGCGACATGCAGTTCGGCGCCGGCCTCGGGGTGCGCTACCTGACGCCGTTCGGCCCGCTCAGGGTCGATGTCGGCGTGCCCTTGAACAGGCGCCCTGGCGATCCGACCTTCGGCATCTATGCCGGTATCGGCCAATCCTTCTGAGGTGGCGCTGCGTCGTTGCAGAAACGGCCCGCGTGCCGCGCAAGTCCGTTCAACATGATTTCGGCGGAAATCACCTATAGTCGTGGCCAGACGGACTGATTCACGGTCCGGCCGAAAGGATCGTCGTGCTTCGCAGAATCCTGCGCTCCGTGCTGATCGTGTTTGCCCTCGTTGTGGTGTTCGCGGCGGGCATGCTGGTGGTGTTCACCCAGACCGAGGCCGGGCGCGCCAAGCTGGCCGCGATCGCTTCGGGCCTGGCCTCGGGCCCGGACCGCACGGTGCGCATCGAAGGGCTGGCCGGGCTGCTTTCGGGGCGGGCGCGGATCGGCTCGGTCGTCGTGTCGGACAGTCGCGGCGCCTGGCTTTCGCTTCGCGATATCGCGCTCGACTGGTCGCCGCTGGCGCTGGCGGGTTTCGCCTTCGAGGCCGAGCGGCTTCATGCCGGCAGCATCGATCTGGTGCGCCTGCCGGAGGCGACGGAAACGGACGAGGCCGATGACGGCGGCGGCTTCTCGCTTCCGGTTTCGGTCGATATCGCGCGCATCGACCTGCCGCGGATCGCCCTGGGCGCGGAGGTCGCGGGTGAGGCGATGACGCTTGCCGCGCGCGGTTCGGCGATGGCCGATGACGCGCCGCTGAGGATCGGCGCCGATCTCCAGGCCGAGCGCATCGACGGCGCGCGCACCGAAGTCATTGCCAAGGTCGATTTCGCGCCGGACCAGAACCGTCTGGCGCTCGACGTGACCGCGCGCGAACCCGATGGCGGCCTTCTGGCCGGGCTTTTGAAACTGCCGGGCGATCCCGCCGTCGACCTTGTCCTGTCCGGTAGCGGTCCGCTCGCCGACTGGCAGGCGCAAGGGCGGCTCTCGGTCGACGGGCGGGTGGTGACCAGCCTGTCGGCGCAGCATCGCCAGAGCGGCGCCGGGCGCTTCGTCGCCGCCAAGGGCGAGGGCGATTTCGCGCGTTTTCTCCCACAAGGCCTGGCACCGGCGGCAGCCGGTACGATGCTGTTCGACCTCGCCGCAACGCTGGGCGAGGACGGTGCGGTGGCGATCGAGCGCGCGCTCGTGCAGTCGGACGCGCTCAGCGCCACGGCCTCGGGGCGCGTCGATTTGAAAGCGGAAAGCGATCTCGACATTAAGGTCACGGCGCAGAACGGGCCGGTCATGCTCACCTTCGGTTCCGACGCCGACCCGGTGATCGCGGGGGTGCGCGAGGCGCATGTCCGGGTGACGGGCAAGGGCGCGACCCCCGCCTTCGACGCGGCGCTGTCGCTCGCCTCCGCGCAGGCGGCGGGTTTCGGCGTCGCCGATATCGCGGCAAGACTGTCGTCGAGCGGGCTCGACATCGCCGAGCGGACCGGGCCGGTGTCGCTGACGCTCTCGGCGGGGGGCGTGGGCACGGTTCAGACCGCGCTCGCGCCGCTGGTGGCCGGGCCGCTCGACGTGAAAGGCGAGGCACGGCTGGAGACCGGCCGCATCGCCTTCGACACGATCGTGGTCAAGAACAACCAGCTCAGCGCCAGCGCCGATGGCGCCTTCACGATCGAGGGCGCTGCCGTCGAGGCCAATTTTGCCGCGAACCTGCTGGTTGCGGCCCTGCCGGAAGCCGCGCGCGCCTATCTCGGCGAACGGCTGGCCGTCTCGGGCCGGCTCGAGCGGGCAGGCGATGGCGCTCTGGCGCTCGGCGATCTCGTGCTGCGTTCCGATCCGCTCGCCGCCGAAGGGCGGGTATCGCTTGCCGACGGCGTGCTCGATGCGCGGCTCGACGGCCGTTACGGCGCGGTCGCGCGGCTTTCCGACCAGGCGCAAGGCGAGATCGGATTCGCCCTGGCGGCGACGGGCGACGTGGCCCGTCCCGACGTGACCGTGACGGTGGAAAGCGACCGCATCGAAAGCGCCGGCCGGGCGATCACCGATCTCGTGCTCGAAGCCTCCGGCACGGCCGATCTGGCGCGACCGGTCGCCGATATTTCGCTCAGCGGCGCGATCGGGGGGGAAACGATCAGCGGCAAGGCGACGCTGCGCTCGGCCGACGGCGCAAGCCGGGTCGAGGAGCTTTTGGTCGAGGTCGGCGAGAACCGCATTTTCGGCACGCTCGACCTCGATAGCGCCTTCGTGCCGGTCGGCGAACTGACGATCGCGCTGCCCGATATCGGACCGCTGGCGGCGATGGCGCTCGAAGAGGCGAGCGGCGATGTCTCCGGTTCCATCCGCTTCGGCAAGGACGGCGCGGTGCCGGTGGTCGAGCTGTCGGCCGAGGCGGGACGGATCGTGCGCGGCGACATCGTCGTCGACAAGGCGGAGGTGAGCCTGAGCGCACGCGACTATCTTGCCGCGCCGACGCTTGCCGGGCGCGTGCAGGCCAGCGCGGTCAAGGCGGGCGGGGCCGATATTGGCGCGATCGACCTGCAACTGACGCGCGAGGGCGCATGGACCGGCTTTTCCGGCGGGGCGACGGTTGCCGGCATACCGGCTTCGGCCGCCGGCCGCGTGGCGGTCGCCGACGGCGTAACGACGGTTGCGCTCGACACCGCCAAGGGCGCGTTCCGCGGCATATCGGCGGCGCTGGCGCGGCCGACGACGATCACGGTGCGCGACGGCACGGCGGTGCTCGACCGGCTGGCACTCGGCCTTGGCGGCGGCGAAGCCGAAATTTCCGGCACGGCCGGCGCCACGCTTGATCTCAAGGTTCGGCTTTCGGGACTGCCGGCCTCGCTTGCCAATGGTTTTGCGCCGGGCCTGGGTGCGACCGGGGCGATCTCGGGCACGGTGGATATCAAGGGCGCGGCCTCCGATCCGCGTATCGCTTACGCCGTCGACTGGCGCGACATGGCGACGAGCCAGACGCGCGAGGCCGGTTTCGGCGCGCTGTCGATCGCCTCCAAAGGCACCTTCCAGCAGGGCCGTCTGCGCTTCGACGCCGACGCCGCCGGCGCCGACGGGCTGGGCCTCAGGGGCGGCGGCACGGTCGACACAACGGGCGCGATCGCGCTCGATCTGAATTTTTCCGGCAAGGTGCCGTTCTCGTTTCTGACGCGCCGGCTGGCCGCACAGGGTCTTGCGCTCGATGGCGGCGCCGATCTCCAGGTGGCGGTGTCCGGTGCGGCCGGCGCGCCGGCGATCTCCGGAACGGTCAGGACGACGGGCGCCCGGTTTCTCGACGCGCGCTCGGGCATCGCCGTCAGGGACATCGCCGCCGATATCGGCCTGGCCCGGAACGTGGCGACGATCCGCTCGATGACCGGCACGTTGTCGACCGGCGGCCAGGTGAGCATCGGCGGCACGCTGGGAATCGACCCGGCGCGCGGGTTTCCCGCGGACCTGACGGCGCGGGTCACCGACGGCCGCTATACGGACGGGCGCGTGGTGACGGCCAATTTCGGCGGCACGCTGAAGGTGACCGGGGGGTTGACCCGGCTGCCGCTGCTTTCGGGTCAGGTCGATCTCGGCAGAACCGTGATCACCGTGCCGGAAAAGCTGCCGCCATCGCTGGCGCAGCTCGACGTCAAGCACCGCAACGCCAGCGGCGCCGTGGAGGCGCAGGCCGAGGCGATGCGCCCGGCCGAGACGGGCGGTGGCGGCGGCGGTGGCGGGCTGACGCTCGACGTCACGGTCGACGCGCCGCGCCAGATCTTCATCCAGGGCCGGGGCATCGACGCCGAATTCGGCGGCAGGATCCGTCTCACCGGATCGGCGTCGTCGCCGCGCGCGATCGGCAATTTCACCATGCGGCGCGGGCGGCTTTCCATCCTGGGGCAGCGGCTCGACTTCACGCGCGGCACGCTCGACTTCGCCGGTTCGCTGGTGCCGCGCCTCAATTTCGCCGCCGACACAAGGGCCGACGACGTCACCGCGACGGTGGCCGTGACCGGTCAGGCCAACAATCCGAAATTCTCGTTCACCTCCACGCCCAGCCTGCCGGAGGACGAGGTGCTGGCGCGGCTGATCTTCCGCCGCTCGCTGTCGAACCTGTCGCCGCTGCAGATCGCCCAGCTCGCGGCCGCGGCCGCCCAGCTGGCCGGCGTCGGCGGCTCGACCTCGCTGCTCGACAATCTGCGCGACCAGATCGGCGTCGACGACCTCGACATCAAGACGGACGCCGAGACCGGCAAGGCGTCGGTTGCCGTGGGCAAATATCTCAACGACCGCACCTATGTGGGAATCGAAAAGGGCGATGGCGCCGGCACGGGCAAGGCCCGGATCGATCTCAATATCGGGCGCGGGGTCAAGCTGCGCGGCGAAGCCAGCGACGGCGGCGAGGCCAAGGGCGGCATCTTCTTCGAACGCGAATACTGACGGCGTTTCGTGCGCGCGGCGCAGCGCGCCAAAATTCCAGGCGATTTTTTCTGCAACCGCGGCGTGTCGGAGCAAACGTCAGGGCAGGTAAGGGATCGCGTCCCGACGGCTCTTCGTGGCGCGTACTCACGAGACTGCCGAGGATACGGCACAACCATGGCGCGAACAGTGCATATGATCGTGGCCAGGAGCGCGATGCGTGCAACAATTCGGCGAGTTCGCGGCGATTCTAGGCCATTCTTGTCGCAATTGCGGCATCTTGTCCTTTGGCAAAGTTGCACATTTCGCCCGGGAACAGTCCATGTGCGGCTTTTGACAAGCGTGGCCGGATGCGGAATGCTAATAGGCGAAAAGCCAAACAACGGGAGAGTGCGATGAAGTTCTACAAGAGCAATGGCGACCGGGTGCCCGAGAAAATTGCCGAGCTCGCCGAGAGCGTGAAATCGGGCAAGATGGATCGTCGCGAATTCCTCACCATGGCGAGCGTGTTCGGCGCTTCGACGGCCATGGCCTATGGAATGATCGGCCTTGCCGCGCCGGTAAAGGCTGTGGCGCAGGAGCCGAAGAAGGGCGGCGTGCTCAAGGTCGCCATGTGGGTCAAGGACCCGAAGGATCCGCGCACGGCGGACTGGTCGGAAATCGCCAACGCCCAGCGCCAGGCGCTTGAGCCGCTGGTCAAATACACGCATCAGTATACGATCGAGCCTTATCTGCTCGAGAGCTGGGACGTTAACGACGACGCCACCGAATATGTGCTTCACGTGCGTCCGGGCGTGACCTGGAATAATGGCGATACATTCAATGCCGACGATGTGATCTTCAATTTCACCCGTTGGGCCGACAAGAGCTCGGAAGGCAATTCCATGCCGGGCCGTCTCGGCTCGCTGGTGGACGACGAAACCGGCAAGCTCCGCGAGGGCGCGGTCGAGAAGGTCGACGACATGACGGTCAAGCTCAACTTGACCAAACCGGACATCGCCCTGATTCCGAACCTGACCGACTACCCGGCGCTGGTGGTACATCGCAGCTTCGACGAGACCGGCGCGAACTTCGTCGAGAACCCGATCGGCACCGGTCCGTTCGAACTGGTTTCCTACGATGTCGGCCAGAGCGTGGTCTACAAGCGCCGCGAAAACGGCAAGTGGTGGAACGGCGAAGCGTATCTCGACGGCGTCGAGTTCATCGACTACGGCACCGATCCTTCGGCGATGGTGTCGGCGTTCGAGGCGGGCGAGGTGCATGCCAACCACGAAACCTCGGCCGATTTCGTCGACATCCTGGAAGGGGTGGGCATGACGACGTCGGAATCGGTCACCGCCGCCACGATCGTCGCGCGCACCAACGTCAACAACAAGCCGTATGACGACATCAAGGTGCGCAAGGCGCTGCAGATGGCGGTCGACAACAAGATCGTGCTGGCGCTTGGTTACGGCAATGCCGGCGAGCCGGCCGAAAACCACCACGTCGCGCCGATCCATCCCGAATATGTCGAGCTGCCGGCGCAGGAGCGCGACGTCGAGGGCGCCAAGGCGATGATGGCGGAGGCCGGCCAGAGCGACTACGAGCACGAGCTGATCACGGTCGACGAGGACTGGCACAAGAATACCGGCGATGCGATCGCCGCGCAGATCCGCGAGGCCGGCATCAAGGTCAAGCGCACCGTTCTGCCCGGGTCGACGTTCTGGAACGACTGGACGAAATATCCGTATTCCATGACCAACTGGAACATGCGTCCGCTCGGCGTGCAGGTGCTGTCGCTTGCCTATCGCACGGGCGAGGCCTGGAACGAGGCGGGCTATTCCAATGCCGAGCTCGACGGCATGATCAACGAGGCGTTGACCATCGCCGATGCCGACAAGCGCAAGGTGCTGATGGAGAAGATCGAGAAGCATCTGCAGGATTCGGGCATCATCATCCAACCCTACTGGCGCAAGCTCTACAATCATCACGCGCCGGAAGTGATGAATTTCGAGATGCATCCGACGTTCGAGCACGATTTCGGCAAGGTCTGGCTCGACAACGCCTAAGAAAAAAACCTGGAATGGGGGCGCCAAGCCCCCATTTCACACGCGGGGAACGTTGCGGACGCGCGCCGCCCAGAGGGAACAAGAAAGCCGGAATACCGGTTTGCATGGTGGAGTGGGTTTGGATGGAACGTGGTTCCGTCCCGTTTTCGATACCCGCAGGACATCCTTGATCTCGTAACGGCGCACACGGCTGGCGGCATCCCCACCCGACCGGCAGGGGACAGAGATGATTTCATTCGTCGCGAGACGGCTCGGCACCATGGCGCTGACCATGTTATGCCTGACGCTTGTCGTCTTTTTCATGGTCAATCTGGAGCCGAACCTGCGTAAGCTGTCGATCAGCCAGCTCGACATGCGCTCCTCGGACGAACATATCGAAAGCTGGCTGGTCAAGAACGGCTATCGGGACAATTTCTTCGTCCGCTACGGCCGCTGGCTGGGCGTGGTCCAGAAACAACCCTATGTCGATCCCGAGACCGGGGTGGCGACGGCGCGGTTCTCCTATTGCGACGAGCCGGACGAACCCTATTACGGCGGCATTCTGCAGGGCGATTTCGGCTGCTCGACCAAGTTCAAGACCACGGTGGCGGCGAAGCTGTTTCCCGCGCTCGGCGCGACCGGTCTGCTGATGTTTTGGGTGATGATCGTGATGGTGCCGGTCTCGCTGTTGATCGGCGTGATCGCCGGCATGCGCGAAGGCACGCGAACCGACCGAAGTCTTTCGGTGGCCTCGATCGCCACCACGGCAACGCCGGAATATGTTTCCGGCGTCATCTTCACCGTCATCTTCGCCTCGTGGCTCGGCATCCTGAACGGATCGGCGGCAACCGCCACCAGCCGCGGCATCACTTTTTCCAATTTCACCCTGCCGGTGATGACGATGGCGATCTACGGCATCGGCTATATCGCGCGCATGACGCGGGCCTCGATGGTCGAGGTGATGACGCAGCAATATATCCGCACGGCGCGCCTCAAGGGCCTGGCCTTCAACGCGGTGGTCATCAAGCACGCGCTCCGGAACGCGCTGATCGCACCGTTCACGGTGATCATGCTTCAGTTCCCGTGGCTGCTGACCGGCGTCGTCATCGTGGAGGTGATGTTCCGCTATCAGGGTTTTGGCTACACGCTGGTGGAGGCGGCCGGCAACAACGACATCGATCTTCTGCTCGGCTGTTCGCTGGTCTCGGTGTTCGTCGTCCTGTTCACGCAGCTCATCTCGGATGTGGGATATGCCTATCTCAATCCGCGCATCCGCGTAAGCTAGGGGGCGCTTCGCATGGAACTTGAATATCTCGGCGTCTTCCAGACCTTTCTGGGCGTGCTTGTCCGCTTCTGGCCGGTCTGGCTCGCGCTCGCGATCGTGTTGAGCGTCAGCATGACGTTTAAGGCCCGGCTCGGCCTTTACGGGCAGCTCTTCGATACCGGCGCGGGCATTGCCGGCGTCGTCATCTGCCTGTTCTGGCTGTTCACCTCGATCTTTGCCGAGGTGATCTCGCCGTTCGATCCGCTGGCGCAGATCTTTGTCATGAAGGATGCGCTGCCCGGGGCGATCGAGCCGGAATCGGGCCAGGCGTTCCTGTTCGGCGGCGACCGGCTGGCGCGCGACATTTTCAGCCGGATGGTGTTCGGCAGCCAGATCGTGCTGGTGATCGCGCCGGCGGCGACCCTGTTCGCGCTGATGGTCGGCATCACGCTCGGCCTGCCCGCCGGCTATTATGGCGGGCGTATCGATTCCGTCCTGTCGTTCCTGGCCAATCTGGTGCTGGCCTTTCCGGTGATCCTGCTGTTTTACCTGCTGGTCACACCGGGCATCATGGACACGCCGATCCCCTACGGCATGGCCGGGGTGTTTTTCCTGTTTCCGATCATCTTCTTCTGCACGCTGTTTTTCACGCGCTACAGGAGCCGCCCGCAACTGCTTGCCGTGCAACTCGTGGTGACGCTTCTGATCGGCGGCTGGATCTATCTCGGGCTGGTCTTCGACGCCGATCCGTTCGGCATCATCGCCATCCGCCCGAATGAGCTCAACATCTTCGTCGCGGTCGTGTTCGCCTCGTCGCCGGGCGTGTTCCGCATCGTGCGCGGGCTGGTGATGGACATCAAGACCCGCGACTATGTCGCGGCGGCGCAGACGCGCGGCGAGAGCCCCTGGTACATCATGCTGTGGGAAGTGCTGCCCAACGCGCGCGGGCCGCTGATCGTCGATGCCTGCCTGCGGATCGGCTACACGACGATCCTGCTGGGCACGCTCGGCTATTTCGGCCTCGGCCTGGCGCCGGAAAGCCCGGACTGGGGCACGGCGATCAAGGAATCGAGCCGTCTCCTGCGCTCCTATATCCACCCCGCGCTGCCGCCCACGATCGCGCTGATGTCGTTCGTGCTCGGGCTCAACCTGCTCGCCGATGCGCTGCGCGAGGAATCTTTGAAGGACTGACGGCAGCCGAACCACGATCTCCCTGCGTCCCGCCGCGCGGCGGGGCGCGCACAGACAGAAGAAACCGAGAGCGACGCCATGAACGAAGCCATCAGCATCTCGCGAACCCAGCAGGCGGGCGAACCGATCCTGGAAATCGAGAACCTGTCGATCTCGTTCTTCACGCGCAAGGGCGAGATCCCGGCGGTGATGGATTTTTCCTGCTCGGTGATGCCCGGCGAGGCGATGGGCATTGTCGGGGAATCGGGCTGCGGCAAGTCGACCGTCTCGCTCGGCATCATGCGCGACCTTTCCAATGTCGGCCAGATCGTCGGCGGGCGGATCATATTCAAGGGCCGCGACATGGGCGACATGTCGGACGAGGAGTTGCGGGCGATCCGCGGCAACGAGATCGCGATGATCTATCAGGAGCCGATGGCGAGCCTGAACCCGGCGATGAAGGTCGGACAGCAGCTCATGGAAGTGCCGCTGATCCACGACAAGGTGTCAAAGGAGGAGGCCTATAACCGCGCGCTGGAGATGGTGCGCTCCGTGCGTCTGCCCGACCCCGAGCGCATGATGCGGTCCTATCCGCACCAGCTTTCGGGCGGCCAGCAGCAGCGTATCGTCATTGCCATGGCGCTGTTGTCGAAGCCGGCGCTGCTTCTGCTCGACGAGCCCACCACCGCGCTCGACGTGACGGTCGAAGCCGGGATCGTCGAACTGGTCAAGGGACTCGGCAAGGAGTTCGGCACGTCGATGATCTTCGTGTCGCACAATCTCGGCCTGATCCTGGAGACCTGCGACCGGATCACGGTGATGTATTCGGGCGAGGCGGTGGAAACCGGCAATATCGACGATGTCTTCAACCAGATGCGCCATCCCTATACGCAGGGCCTGTTCCGCTCGATCCCGCTACCCGGCGCGGACAAGAACTCGCGGCCGCTGATCGCCATTCCCGGGCAGTTGCCGCTGCCGCAGGAGCGTCCGCGCGGCTGCAATTTCGCGCCGCGCTGCCACCATTTCGTGGAAGGGGTGTGCGACGCGGCCGAAATTCCGATGATCGACGTCGAGGGTCACGACCGGCACCAGAGCCGCTGTGTGCGGTTCAACGAACTCGACTGGGAGGCGCTGCCGGAAGGCGCGACGGTCGAGCACGAGGCCACCGAGCCGGGCGCGCCGGCGCTGGTGGTCGACAAGCTGAAGAAATATTACCACGTCGCCGCCAACGCGATCTTCGGCGGCTCGGAGACGCGCACGGTCAAGGCGAACGAGACGATCAGCTTCGAGGCGCGCGAGGCCGAAACCGTGGCGATCGTCGGCGAATCGGGCTGCGGGAAGTCGACGCTGGCCAAGGTGCTGCTCGGCCTGGAAACGGCGACCGAGGGTACGGTGACGCTGGGCAACAAGGAAATCCAGTCGACGCCGATCGAGGACCGCGACGTCGACACCATCTCGTCGATCCAGATGGTGTTCCAGAACCCGTTCGACACGCTCAATCCGAGCCATTCCGTCGGCTCGCAGATCATCCGGACGCTGGAGAAATTCAAGGTCGGCAACAGCCAGGCCGACCGCCATACACGGATGCTGGAACTGCTCGACCTGGTCAAGCTGCCGCGCGCCTTCGCGGTCAGGATGCCGCGCCAGCTTTCGGGCGGCCAGAAGCAGCGCATCGGCGTGGCGCGCGCCTTTGCCGGCAACGCCAAGGTGGTGGTCGCCGACGAGCCGGTGTCGGCGCTCGACGTGTCGGTGCAGGCCGCCGTCACCGAACTCTTGATGGACATTCAGCGCAAGAACAAGACGACGATGCTGTTCATCAGCCACGATTTGTCGGTGGTGCGCTATCTCGCCGACCGGGTGGTGGTGATGTATCTGGGCTATATCGTCGAGCAGGGCACGACCGACCAGATCTTTTCGCCGCCCTACCACCCCTACACCGAAGCGCTGCTTTCGGCGATCCCGATCGCCGACACCAGCGTGGTCAAGCAGCATATCGTACTTGAGGGCGACATTCCCTCCGCGCTCAACCCGCCCACCGGCTGTCCGTTCCAGACGCGCTGCCGCTGGAAGTCGCGCGTGCCGGGCAACAAATGCGAAACCGAGGTGCCGCCGCTCAAGGAACTCGGCAATGGCCACAGAAGCCTGTGCTGGCTCGACAACGATATCCTGGAGGAGATGGAGCCGGTGATCAGCTTCGAGGCCGGCGCCAGCAAGGTCGCCGAAACGAAGCGCAAAAAGCCATCGGCCAAGACCGCCAAGACGGCCCCGTCGGCCCGGCAAAAGGCGAAGGGCGAAATTCCCGCAGCCCGCGCGGCGGCGGCGAAGAAGACGGGGAGAGCGGGTGCGCGCAAGACGCCGTCGGCGCTGCCGGGTGAATCCGCGCCGGCCAAGGTGATGACGCAGGTCGGCGCCGGCCGGCAGGCGGTGAGCGCATCGACAAGGCCGGCGACCGCGAAGCGGCCGAAAACGGCCAAGCAGGCCGCGCTCGACACCGATCTCGCCGGCCGCAAGGCCAAGCCGGCGGGGCCGAAGACAGTGCCGCGCGGAGCGCTTGCCGCGAGCGGACCGGCACCGAAGACCGCCAGAAAAGCGCCGTCGGCTGCGGCCCGCAAGGGTAGCTCCGTCGCCGGGAAGGCAGGGCCAGCCAAGGCCCGGCCGGCGTCCGACCCGGACAGGAACCGCCCGCCGGCGATGCAAAAGCCGGCCAGGCCGGACGATCTCAAGCTGATCTCGGGCGTCGGCCCGAAGATCGAAGGCATTTTGAACGGGCTCGGCATTTACAGTTACGGCCAGATCGCCGCGTGGAAGAAGGCCGAGCGCGCGTGGGTCGACGGACATTTGAAGTTCCATGGTCGCATCGAACGCGAAAACTGGACCAAGCAGGCCAAGGCGCTCGCCAAGGGCGGCGAAGCCGAATACGTCAAGGTCTTCGGCAAGAAGCCGCGCTAGACTATCCGTTTTGGTCAATGCCGGGATGGGTTGACCGGGCAGGGGCAGGGGCAGGGGGCCCGCGCGCCTGTCTGCTATGGCGCGACGAGGCTGCGGTCCCGAATATTGGACCTGATCTCCACAACCTGTTGCAACCGCAGCGCGTTTAAGGCGGAAGCCGATGCGTGTGCATGAAGGCGAGTATGGTGATGGCGGGGTGATTGGCCGTCCTGGAGAAGGGGGATTTCGTCATGGGCGTAGCAACGCGGCTCAGCCGGCATCAGCGTCTTGTGTACCTGCAAGAGCATTTGCGCGAACTGCGTCAGATTGCTCAAGCCGACGGGTTGCCGCTGATCGGTTACTTCGTGGAGATGGCTTATATCGAAGCGTGCGACACGGTGCGCAGGCAGCGTCCGTTCGATGCGCCGGACAACCAGAACAACGCCCTCGATCCGCTCCCGTTCGGGGATTAGACCCGGTCCTCTTGAACCGGAAGCGGTTCGACAGGGGGTATCAAAACCACAGGTGCTGCCGGCTTGGACGGCTTTTCGGCCCCGGCGGCGTCGACGCCCTTGCCCGACATGGATATGGGTCTGCGGGCTTCTCCTTGCCGGATTGAAAAATCCGTTCCATCAAACCGCTTCCGGTTCAAGAGGAACGGCTCCAGGGAAGTCCGCGACGTATTGAACGCGGTCTGACGGGCTGGATTTTTTGAGCGTCAGATCAAGCCGCGATGCGTGATGGCGACCTATCGCGGTGTCGCGTTGTGGTCGCTGGAGGCTGCCGGCGCCTCCTCTTTCGCAGCGTGCTCCAGGCAGCGCCTTTCGATCTCTTCCCGAACCGCTTGCGCAAATGCCTTGCTTGACGCCTGAGTTTCCGCGCGGATTGCCTGGCGCAGGGCATGCTGCGGGCCTTCCCCACCATAAGCTTCCATCACCGCGTCGGCAGCGCGTATCACGTCAGCATGATCGGGTTTGCTTGTCATGTGTGGCAATCCATTGTGAACGATTTGATCTGCAAGATTTCATAGCAAGCAATTTTCAGCCATGCGATTCATGCCATACAAGTGTCGAAAATCGAATGAGAAAGTCCATTGGAATCAAAGACATTTCTGGATTTCAGGCAGCATGTCAACTTGCGATTCGGTGCGGGCCGACAGTAGTTGTTGCATGCGGTGTGTTCAATTGTGAGAAAATCTAAAAATCTTGGTTTCCTTCGGCAATGTTTGCAGCGCGTGCCGAGGCGTTGTGCAAACGGCGGCGGGCGGTGACGACCGCGGGCGATGTCGAATATGGCGGATGGGAGGCGATGCGGCTGCCGCCGGCCAATGCGACAGACACCAGGCCGCTCGGGCAATGCCGCCGGGCCCGCGAGCGGACCTCGTTTCGGGCTCGATAAAATATGAAAGAAATAGTCAAGTAATATGCGGGAGTTAGGTGGCTCCTTAAAAATTTGACCGATTGATAAAAAAATAAAACGTGCTAGATTTTTTGCCAAACCAAGAATGGGGAACGCGGATGGCACAAGGCCAGTTCAAGGACGGAATCGCCGCCGGGCGATTGTCGCAGGCGCAATATTCGGACAATTTCTCCGACCTGCATCCGCCGCTCGACCGTCACGAGGCGGTGGTGGAGGCGGATCGGTGCTATTTCTGTTACGATGCGCCGTGCATGCAGGCCTGCCCGACCACGATCGACATTCCGATGTTCATCCGCCAGATCGCCACCGGCAATCCGCTCGGTTCGGCCAAGACGATCTTCGACCAGAACATTCTCGGCGGCATGTGCGCGCGTGTGTGTCCGACCGAAACGCTGTGCGAGGAAGTGTGCGTGCGCGAGGTCGCCGAGGGCAAGCCGGTGCAGATCGGGCGTCTGCAGCGTTATGCCACCGATGTTGCGATGGACGCCGGCAAGCAGTTTTACGAACGCGCCGCGCCGAGCGGCAAGTCGGTCGCGGTGGTTGGCGCCGGACCGGCCGGTCTCGCCTGCGCCCACCGCCTGGCGGTCGCCGGCCATGCGGTCACCATCTACGAAGCCAGGCCAAAGGCCGGCGGTCTCAACGAATACGGCATCGCGACCTACAAGACCGTTGACGACTTCGCCCAGGCCGAGGTCGATTATGTGACGGCGGTCGGCGGTATCACCATCGAATACGGCAAGGCGCTCGGCCGCGATATCGCGCTCGCCGAGCTCGCGGCCACGCACGACGCCGTGTTCCTGGGCATGGGACTTGCCGGGGTCAACGCGCTGCGCGCGGAGGGCGAGGACGCGTCGGGCGTTGAGAATGCCGTCGAATTCATCGCCGGCCTGCGCCAGGCGGACGATCTCGCCTCGATCCCGGTCGGGCGCCGGGTCGTGGTGATCGGCGGCGGTATGACGGCAATCGACGCGGCGATCCAGTCCAAGCTGCTTGGCGCGGAAGAAGTGACGATCTGCTACCGGCGCGGCAAGGAGCACATGAACGCCTCGGAATACGAGCAGGATCTCGCCGCCTCGAACGGCGTCGTCATTCGCCACTGGCAACAGCCGAAGCGTGTCGTTGCGGTCAACGGCACGACGGTCGGCATCGAACTCGAATATACGCGCCTGGACCAGGGAAAGCTGGTGGGCACCGGCGAGGTGGTCACGCTTGCCGCCGACCAGGTGTTCAAGGCGATCGGCCAGACCTTTGATGCCGCGCCGCTCAACGGCAGCGGCAATTCGATCGCGCTCGAAAAGGGCCGCATCAAGGTCGACGAGCAGGGCCGCACGTCGATGAAGACGGTCTGGGCCGGCGGCGATTGCATTTTCGGCGGCGAAGACCTGACGGTGTCCGCGGTCGCGCAGGGTCGCGACGCGGCCGACAGTATCAACCGGGCGCTGTCGGGCTGACGGCCCGACACCGGCATGGATACCGCCCGTGCAAGGGAGGACGGGACCATGAACCATCATCCGGCGCCGACCAACCCGTACGGCGCGGCGATCGCTGCGTTGCGCGGCCCGTTCGCACGGGCCGCCCGCGAGCGGTATAGTGAGCATCGTTGCGCGGAAACGGCTGCGAAAAGCCAGGGCCGGCGTCGCGTCGCCGGCATCCTGTTTGCGGCGCGCGCAACCAACAAGGGGAACTGACCATGGCAGATATCCGCAACAATTTCGTCGGCATCAAATCCCCCAACCCGTTCTGGCTCGCCTCCGCGCCGCCGACGGATAAGGAATACAATGTGGTGCGCGCCTTCCGCGCCGGCTGGGGCGGGGTGGTGTGGAAGACGCTCGGCGAGGACCCGCATGTCGTCAACGTCAACGGGCCGCGCTACGGCGCGATCTGGAGCGGCGACCGGCGTCTGCTGGGCATGAACAATATCGAGCTGATCACCGACCGGCCGCTGCAGACCAATCTGCGCGAGATCAAGCGGGTCAAGAAGGAGTGGCCCGACCGGGCGATGATCGTCTCGTTGATGGTGCCGTGCGAGGAGGAGAACTGGAAGTCGATCCTGAAACTGGTCGAGGAGACCGAGGCCGACGGCATCGAGCTGAATTTCGGCTGCCCGCACGGCATGTCCGAGCGCGGCATGGGCTCCGCCGTCGGGCAGGTGCCCGAATATATCGAGATGGTGGTGCGCTGGTGCAAGCAGAACTCGCGCATGCCGGTGATCACCAAGCTCACGCCCAACATTACCGACATCCGCAAGCCGGCGCGCGCGGCCAGGGCCGGCGGCACCGACGCCGTGTCGCTGATCAACACGATCAACTCGATCACCGGCGTCGATCTCGACAGTTTCGCGCCGCAGCCGACCATTGACGGCAAGGGCTCGCATGGCGGCTATTGCGGACCGGCGGTGAAGCCGATCGCGCTCAACATGGTGGCCGAGATCGCCCGCGATCCCGAGACCGCCGGCCTGCCAATCTCCGGTATCGGCGGCATCACCACCTGGCGCGACGCGGCCGAGTTCCTGGCGCTGGGGGCTGGCAATGTGCAGGTATGCACGGCGGCCATGACCTACGGTTTCAAGGTCGTGGAGGAGATGATCGAGGGCCTGAAGACCTGGATGGACGTCAAGGGCCATGCCACGCTCGACGACGTGATCGGGCGCGCGACGCCGAATGTCTCCGACTGGCAGTATCTCAATCTCAACTACGTCACCAAGGCGCGCATCAACCAGGATCTGTGCATCCAGTGCGGCCGCTGCCATATCGCCTGCGAGGACACGTCCCACCAGGCGATCACGGCGATCGTCGACGGCCAGCGCCGCTTCGAGGTGATCGAGGAAGAGTGTGTCGGCTGCAATCTGTGCGTCAATGTCTGCCCGGTCGAAAACTGCATCGACATGGTGGCGCTCGAGGCGGGGACGCTCGACAAGCGCACCGGCGAGACGGTCGATCCGACCTACGCCAACTGGACGACGCACCCCAACAACCCGGCCGCGAGGCAGGCGGCGGAGTAGCGCCGGCGCCATTGCCGCGGGCGGTTCGCGCCGGCGCATTGTCGCCGGCCGAACCGCCGCTATCCGCCAACGGGGCCGTATTCCGTTGGCGGTCTAATTGTTTGTGACGTTTCTTATTGTCCGTTTTTTTACACTATTCGCGCATGATCGCTGTCTTGTGATGGATTCATCGGCAGCCGGCGACACAGATAGATGCGACCTGATGCCTTATCCGCGAACGATCCCGCACGCGACCTGTCGCGCATTACCGGCGAGTTTCGCGATCCCGCGCTCGAGGCCGCTCTTCGCCGCGACCAATACCCCGAAACCCTGAAGCAGTCGCGGTTTGTGCTCGCTATGGGCATGCTGGTCAGCTTTGTTCTGGCCGGCGTCAACGTTCTTCTTTCCGATCAGCAGCTCGTTCCGCTTGCGCTGGCGGCGCGCTCGGTCGCGTTCGTCGCCTCGCTCGCCGGTCTGATGCTGGTCGGGTTGGTGTCGCGGTCCCTCGTCGAGCCGCTGCTGATCGTCTGGCAATTGGTGATCACGCTGGTGGCGGCGACGCTGATGTTCGTGCAGCAGAACGTGATCATCGTCGTGGTCCTGATGTTGCCGGCGGTCTTCTTTCTGGCCGTTCCGACCCGCTTTCGCCTCGCCGTCATCACCAACAGCCTCGTCAGCCTCATCATGATGGGCAGCTACGTGGCTTACACGGGGGTAACGGAAACAGCCTTGCGAACGGGCGTCGCGCTGGTTGTGCTCAACGGACTGCTTGCCGCGTTGCGGAGCCGAAACGGACGCGATTTGCGAATCGCCTGGGCAACCGCGCGCTCGCGCGCCGCCGCGCTGGGCGAACTGGCGCAAAGTCGCATGCTGACCGAACGTGTTTTCGAGGCGGTGCCGATTCCGCTGGTCGTCCTGTCGGCGGTGAGCGGGAAAATCGGGCGCGCCAACAAGGCTGCGGGGCAGTTTCTTCGCGGCCCGGCGGCAGAGCTGGTCGGAAGCCGGGCGGTCGATCTTTACGAGAACCCAGGGGAGGCGGCTGCGCTGCTTGACGCGATCGCGCGCGAGGGGGTGGTGCATGACTTTCCCGCCCGCATTCACGCCGCCGACGGCGGATTGCGATCGGTGCTGGTGTCGGCCAAGGTGGTCGACAAGAACGCGGCCGACATACAGATCGTTTCATCGATATTCGATATCAGCGAGCGCTTGCTGCAGGAGGAAAAGCTGAGCAAGGCGGAGGCCGAATATCGCGCCTTGTTCGAAAATGCCGTCGTTGGCGTTTACCGCACCACACCGGATGGCAAGATGCTGCGCGCCAATCCCGCGCTGGTGCGCCTGAACGGATATTCCCGCGAGGAGGAACTGGTCGCTTCCGTCAACGATATCGCCTCGGAATGGTATGTCGAACCGGGACGGCGCGCGGAGTGGGCGCGGCTGATGTGCCGGACCGGGCGCGTCGTCGATTTCGTCTCGGAGGTTTATCGCCACAAGACGCGCGAGCGCATCTGGATATCCGAAAACGGATGGACGGTGTTCGACGAAGACGGGCAGCCGGCCTATTTCGAAGGCACGCTGATCGACATTACCGAACGCATGCGCTCCGAAAAGCAGAACGCCTATTACGCCAGCCACGATCCGCTGACCGATCTTCCCAACCGCCGCTGTTTCATGGAGTGCCTCGGGGGGATGCTGGCGGGGCGCGCGCGCAAGGGCGGATGGCTGGCGGTCATGTATCTCGACCTCGACCGGTTCAAGCCGGTCAACGATACGTTCGGCCATGCGGCGGGCGATCTGTTGCTGACGGATGTGGCGCGGCGGCTGAGATCGGTATGCCGGGCGGAGGATGTCGTGGCGCGCATCGGCGGTGACGAGTTCGCCGTGCTCACGGCGGGGCCGGGCGAGCCGGACGGCTCCCTGCTTCTGGCCGACCGCATCCTTGCCGCCTTTGCCGAGCCTTTCAGCCTCGACGGACCGCGCGCGCTCGTCGGCGTGAGTATCGGCATCGCGTTCGCCCCCCACGATGGCGATACCGCCGACGACCTGTTGAGAAAGGCCGACCAGGCCCTCTACGCCGCAAAGTCGGCGGGCCGCAACAGGGTGCGTACCTTCAATCCGGATCTTGGCCGACATGCCGGTGAAAGCAGCGCGGATCGCGCCGCCGGTTGAAGCGCGCTGCACTGTTTCAGCCTCGCTCGGCGCACCCCAGGCTTTCGAGATTGCGCATGTTGTGCCCCAAACCGGTCCCGGCCTTCGCCGGACGTGCGTTCGGGCATGGGCTTCCCGAAAACGGAGCCCCGCTCTCGGGACTTTGTTCCAGGGTTGTGAGCCAGCCTATCGCTGCGCCGACACCAGCACCATCATCGGCCGCTCGATCTCTTCGGCGAGATCAGCGTTTTCCGCGATCTGGGCGGCCGTCGGCGCGAATTCTTCGATCTGGCGGATCGCGAAACCCGCGCCGATCAGCGTGTTGAGGGTGGTGGCGATCGTGCGGTGATATTTGAGAACGCCCCTGGCGAACCAGTCGGTGCGGCGCTCGCCTTCGACGGAATAACCGTTGACCGGCCACGTCTTGCGACCGTCTTCGTCGGTCAGCCAGCGTGGGTGCGCGGCGGCCATGAAGATGGGATGCTCGATGGTGAAAACGAAATGCGAGCCGGGGGTCAGCGCCTGCCGGACGGTAGCCGCGAGGGCGCCGAAATCCTCAATATAGTGGAAGGTGAGGGCGCTGTAGGCGAAATCGAAAGCCGCACGCGGCAGGACGAGCTTTTCCAGATCGGCGATCTCGAAGGTGACCATCGGATCGGTCGTGTCGGCCCTGGCGCGCGCGATCATGTTTTCCGACAGATCGATCCCAAGCGCGGCGGCCGCGCCGTTCTCCCGCGCCCAGCGGGTGAACCAACCGAAGCCGCAGCCCAGGTCGACAACCCGCCGTCCGGCAAGGTCGGGGAGCATAGCGCGCACGGCCGGCCATTCCGGCGCGCCGGCCAGGCCATGCTGCTGGC
Source organism: Nitratireductor sp. (assembly GCA_039973095.1). Classification (GTDB taxonomy): domain Bacteria; phylum Pseudomonadota; class Alphaproteobacteria; order Rhizobiales; family Rhizobiaceae; genus Mangrovimarina. The sequence goes on from JBDWLQ010000018.1 coordinate 438,668, forward strand.
GCGGCAGTCCGCTGTAGCCGGCGAAAAACTCGGGATTGTCGTAGATGTTCTGTGCCATTTTTCTCTCCATCGATCTGCCGATGGGACGGGGCACGTCCGCTGAATAACCCCGTCCGTCAGCGGCGGGGTTGCGGGATACGCGATGCGTGCTGCTTTCAGCCCGGTCGTATATCCGGCATCCCACCTGTCGGGATGCCGGCGGGCCGGGAAACGATCAGCGAGCCTTTTTCGCGCATGGGCCGGTTATCGGGAACGCGGCAGGCGCTGTCAATGCCCTCTGGCGTCCGCCTCCCCCGATCCGGAAGCCCGCATGGATTTCATCGGCGTAGCGGCGCTGCCGGCAAGGAAACGCGTGTCAGGGCGAGTCAGCAGCGGTCGGTGCGCTTATTGAAGATAAAAAATATCCAAGATATAAAATATCGAAGATAGGAGATGACGATGAAATTGTCCGAAGGTGTGGAGGCGGCGATCCATTGCGCCGCGCTGCTGGCCGGTCTGGCGCCCGGCAAGACCCTGCCGGCGGCGGCGCTGGCCGACTATCACGGCGTGTCGGCGAGCTATCTCGTCAAACATCTCAACAGACTGGTCGCGGCGGGCGTGCTTGCCTCGGTCTCCGGCCCGCATGGCGGCTATCGGCTTGGCCGGCCGGCCTCGCGGATTTCGCTGCTCGACATCGTTGTGGCGGTGGAGGGGGCGGAGCCGGCCTTTCGGTGCGGTGAAATCCGCCAGCGCGGTCCGGGTGCGCTGGAGCCCGACGCCTATCAAAAGCCGTGCGGCATCAAGGTGGCCATGCTCAAGGCCGAACAGGCCTGGCGTGGCGCCCTGCGCGCCGAGCGGCTTGCCGACGTGATCGCCGGCTACGAGGCCGAGGCCGATCCGCGCGCGCTCGCGTTCGGCTGTGCGTTTTTGCAACGCCACCAGCGGCCCGGCGACGCCGCCGCGATCTCCGCCTTACCCGAACCCCAATGAAAGGAAACCCAATGCTACAGCGTCTCGACTACTGGAAGAGCGAACCCGCGCTGCTGAAGATCGTGCTCGAGCTCGACACGGCGGTAAAGCGGTCCGGCCTCGATATCGGGCTGGTTCACCTCGTCAAGCTGCGCGCCTCGCAGATCAACGGCTGTTCCTATTGCGTGGACATGCACAGCCGCGAGGCGCGCCGCGACGGCGAGAGCGAACAGCGCGTTCAACTGGTCTCGGCCTGGCGGGAATCGCCGCTATTTTCGCCGCGTGAACGCGCCGCGTTCGCGTGGACCGAAAGGCTGACCAGGATCGCCGACGGCCCGGTCGAAGACGCGGAGTACGAGGCGGTGTCGCGGCATTTTTCGGAATCCGAACTGGTCAAGCTCCCCGTGCTGATCGGCGTCATCAACATCTGGAACCGGATCGCGGTCCCCTTCCGCACAATCCATCCCGTCACCGACGACGAAAGCCGCGCCGCCTGACATCGGGTCCGTTCACGCAAGCCGTCGCGGCTGCCGCTCTTCGATCGCCGGGGTGCATCGACGGGCGGCTGTCGCGTGGCGCCGTGATCGCCTTCACCGGCTGGCGGCCGGCGCTGAGGGCGGTCCTTGCCGTTACAGGACCAATCGAAAAGTCTTTTCCCGTAGCCACCGGCGCGTTACGTCAGATGCGCCAAAGGGAGTATGGCTTGACCCACGCCGTCGATATCCATGTCGCGCGCCGACCCGATCACAGGAGTTTCGCCACCGGCAGGCAGAAGCTGCTCGGCCATCTGGCGGGGCTGTGTTTTGCGGCGCTCGTGGCGGGCTCGTTTTCGTTCGGCGCGCTGGCGGCCCCGCATATCGGGCCGGCCGCGATCAACGCGGCGCGGTTCCTGCTCGGCACCGCGATCATGGGCGTTGCTGCCTGGCTGTTGATCGGCGGCGGCGCGCTGGCGCGGCCGCGCGCGCCCTGGCGGTTCCTGGTGCTGGGCGGCCTGATGGCGATCTTCTTCGTCACCATGTTCGTGGCGCTGCAATTCACCGCGCCCGTGTCGACCGGCGCGGTCTTTACGCTGATGCCGCTGATGAGCGCCGGTTTCGGTTATCTGTTTCTGGGCCAGGTGCCGCGGCCGCTGGTGGTGTTCAGCCTGGTGGTCGCCGCGGCCGGCGCGATCTGGGTGATCTTTCGCGGCGACCTCGACGCCATTCTCGGCTTCGATGTCGGGCGCGGCGAAATAATCTTCTTTTTCGGCTGCGCCTGTCACGCCGCCTATGCGCCGCTGGTGCGCAAGCTCAATCGCGGCGAACCGGTGCTCACCTTCACCTTCTGGACGCTGATGGCGACGGGGATTGTCATTACCGCCTACGGGCTGCGCGAAATCCTTGGCACGGCGTGGGCGGAACTGCCGGTGATCGTATGGGCGGTGATCGCCTATCTCGCCGTCTTCACCACCGCCGGCACCTTCTTCCTGCTGCAGTTCGCCACGCTCCGGCTGCCGGCCTCCAAGGTGCTCGCCTACGGCTATCTGATGCCGAGCATTGTCATCCTCTACGAGGGCATGCTCGGCCATGGCTGGGTGAGCGCGAGCGTGGCGGCCGGCGCGCTGGTCACCGTTCTCGCCCTGGCGGTGGTGGTGTTTTCGCGCGATGGCTGAGGCCGCCCGCACCGGGGATGAGGGAATCGACGCTATGGAGGCGGCAATGGATAAAGCTCTTTTCGACTATGGCCGCAAAATCCTGGCCGCCCAGCCGTTCAGTGTTCTTCTGGGCACCGAACTCGTCACCTTCGAGCCCGGCCGGGCCGAACTCGCGCTCGATTTGAAGCCCGAACATCTGCAGCAGCACGGTTTCGCGCATGGCGGCGTCGTCTCCTATCTGGCCGACAACGCGCTGACCTATGCCGGCGGCTCGGTGCTGGGGGATTCGGTGACGCTGGAGTTCAAGATCAATTATCTGCGGCCCGCCAAGGGCAGCCGGCTGGTGGCGCGGGCCCGCGTGACCGGCGCCGGCAAAACCCAGGCAGTGTGCCAGTGCGATGTGATGGCGATCGACGAGGCCGGCGTGGAAAAACTGTGCGCGGCCGCGCAGGGCACGATCTGGAAGGCGGGCTGAGGCGGCCGAAAGCCCCGCGCCGCGTCAGCCCTTCGGCTTGAGCCCGTCCATGAACAATTGCTCCAAAAACCGGGCGGCGTCTTCGAACCGGCCCTCGCCGTCGCGCCCGGGGCCGAGCACGGCGCGGACCTGAACGTCGAAATCGGCATAATGCTGGGTGGTGGCCCAGATCGAGAAGATCAGGTGCCGGGGGTCGGTGCGTGCGATCCGGCCGGCCTTCATCCAGCCCAGGATCACTTCGGCCTTCTCGTCGACCAGCGTCTTCAACTCGTCTTCCAGCATCGGCATGGCGCGCGGCGCGCCCTGCAGAATCTCATTGGCGAACAACCGGCTTTCGCGCGGAAAATCGCGCGCCATTTCGAGCTTGCGGCGGATATAACCGCGCAGTTCCGTCAGCGGGTCGCCGACCGCGTCGAGCTCGCGCAACGGCGCCAGCCAGGTGTCGAGCAGGCGCTGGATCAGCGTGTGATGGATGTCTTCCTTGTTGCGGAAATAATAAAGCAGGTTCGGCTTCGACATGCCGGCGGCCTCGGCGATCTGGTCGATCGTGGAGCCGCGGAAACCGTGCTGGGAAAACACCTCGAGCGCGGCTTCCAGGATCAGTTCGCGCTTCTGTTTCTGGATGCGGGTGCGGGTCTTCGGCGACGGCGTATCCACGTTCACGTTCCTGCTTAACCGGCGGCGACGCCTACGCCCGCTCCGCCTTGTTGGACCAATCGACTGGACCAGCGGCTGCCGGCTTGTGGAGCGCGAAGCCGGGTATGCACTTCGTCTACAATTTTCTTGACCGCCCTCATGGCGGTGCTAACGTTTGTCCATTCGGTCAAAAATTGCGTAGCACAGTTACGCGCGAAAAAACAAACGTTGGCGCAACAGCGGCTCAAAACAACAAACGAAAGGCTCGGTATGTCCAACAGACTGAATGTCGCACCGAACGATCTCTCCGCGTTCTGGATGCCGTTCACCGCCAACCGTCAGTTCAAACAGGCGCCGCGCATGCTCGTCGCCGCCAAGGACATGCATTACACTGCATCGGACGGGCGCAAGATCCTCGACGGCACGGCCGGGCTGTGGTGCGTCAATGCCGGCCATTGCCGGCCCAAGATCACCGAGGCGATCCAGCGCCAGGCGGCCGAGCTCGACTACGCGCCCGCCTTCCAGATGGGCCATCCGGTCGTGTTCGAACTCGCCAACCGGCTGGTCGACATCGCGCCGGAGGGGATGGACCATGTCTTCTTCACCAATTCCGGCTCCGAATCCGTCGACACCGCGCTCAAGATCGCGCTCGCCTATCATCGCGTGAAGGGGGAGGGCTCGCGCTTCCGGCTGGTCGGACGCGAGCGCGGCTATCACGGCGTCAATTTCGGCGGCATCTCGGTCGGCGGCATCGTCGCCAACCGCAAGATGTTCGGCACGCTTCTGACCGGGGTCGACCATCTGCCGCACACCCATCTGCCCGAAAAGAACAATTTCGTGCGCGGCGAGCCCGAGCACGGCGCCGACCTTGCCGACGAGCTGGAACGCATCGTGGCGCTGCACGACGCCTCGACGGTGGCGGCGGTGATCGTGGAGCCCGTCGCCGGCTCGACCGGCGTGCTGATCCCGCCGAAAGGCTATCTCAAGCGCCTGCGCGAGATCTGCGACAAGCACGGCATCCTGCTGATCTTCGACGAGGTCATCACCGGGTTCGGCCGCCTCGGCACGCCGTTCGCGGCCGATTATTTCGACGTCATCCCCGATATCATGACGACCGCAAAGGGCGTGTCCAACGGCGTCATCCCGATGGGAGCGGTGTTCGTGAAGAAGGAGATCCACGACGCGTTCATGAACGGGCCGGAACACCTGATCGAGTTCTTCCATGGTTACACCTATTCCGGCAATCCGATCGCCTCGGCGGCGGCGCTTGCCACGCTCGACACCTACAAGGAAGAAGGATTGTTGACGCGCGCGGCGGAGCTGTCGGAGCACTGGGCGGACGCGCTGCATTCGCTCAAGGACGCCCCGCATGTGATCGACGTGCGCAATATCGGCCTCGTCGGCGCGATCGAGCTCGAACCGATCGCCGGCCAGCCGAGCAAGCGCGCCTTCTCGGCCTTCGTCAAGGCGTTCGAGCGCGGCGCGCTGATCCGCACCACCGGCGACATCATCGCGCTGTCGCCGCCGTTGATCATCACCAAGGGCCAGATCGACGAACTCGTCGACCATGTGCGCGAAGTGCTGACCATGGTGGATTGAGATGGGCAGCGAGCGCCCGAAAGCCAGCCACGACGTGTTGATCGACGATCAGCGCGTGCGCGTGACCCGGTGGGATTTCCCGCCGGGCGCGGAAACCGGCTGGCACCGGCACGGCATGGACTATGTGGTGACCACGTTGACGCCCTGCGCCTTCCTGCTTGAGGAACCGGGCGGGGCGGCGCGCCGCGTCGACATGGAGGCCGGCGTCAGCTATCGCCGCGACGAGGGCGTGGAGCACAATGTCGTCAATGCGGGCGCCGCGCCGATGGCCTTCATGGAAGTCGAACTGAAATAGGGGAAATCAGCATATGGCCGCACCGGGCGAGAATTTGAGGATCAACGCCGACCGTCTCTGGGAGTCCCTGATGGAGATGGCGAAGATCGGACCCGGTGTGGCCGGGGGCAACAACCGCCAGACGCTGACCGACGAGGACGGCGAGGGCCGGCGCCTGTTCCAGCGCTGGTGCGAGGCGGCGGGACTGGAGATGGGCGTCGACGAAATGGGCACCATGTTCGCGCGCCGCGAGGGCACCGACCCCGACGCGCTGCCGGTCTATGTCGGCTCGCATCTCGACACCCAGCCGACCGGCGGCAAATATGACGGCGTGCTCGGCGTGCTCGGCGGGCTGGAACTCATCCGCACGCTCAACGACCTGGGCATCAAGACCAGACATCCGATCGTGGTCACCAACTGGACCAACGAGGAGGGCACCCGCTTCGCGCCGGCGATGCTGGCCTCGGGCGTGTTCGCCGGCGAACATACGCTCGACTGGGCCTATGCGCGCGAGGACGCCAAGGGCAAGACCTTCGGCGAGGAGCTGGAGCGCATCGGCTGGAAGGGCGAGGAAAAGGTCGGCGCGCGCAAGATGCACGCCTTTTTCGAGCTGCATATCGAGCAGGGGCCGATCCTGGAGGCCGAGGGCAAGGATATCGGCGTGGTCACGCACGGCCAGGGGCTGTGGTGGCTGCAGGTGACGCTGACCGGCAAGGATTCGCATACCGGCTCGACGCCGATGCCGATGCGCAGGAATGCCGGGCTCGGCATGGCGCGCATCACCGAGCTGGTGCACGAGATCGCCATGAGCCATCAGCCGGCCGCGGTCGGCGCCATCGGCCATTGCGACGTCTATCCCAATTCGCGCAACGTCATTCCCGGCAAGGTGGTCTTCACCATCGATTTCCGCTCGCCCGACCAGGAAACGCTCGACGCGATGAAGGCGCGGCTCGAGGCCGAGGCGCCGAAAATCGCCGAGGAACTCGGGCTCGGCATCGAGATCGAGCCGGTCGGCCATTTCGATCCGGTCACCTTCGACGAAGGCTGCGTGACGGCGGTGCGCGAGGCGGCCGAACGGCTCGGCTATTCGCATCGCGATATCGTTTCGGGCGCCGGCCACGACGCCTGCTGGGTCAACCGGGTCGCGCCGACGGCGATGGTGATGTGCCCCTGCGTCGACGGGCTTTCGCACAACGAGGCGGAGGAAATCTCCAAGGACTGGGCCGCCGCCGGCGCCGACGTGCTGTTCCACGCGGTGGTCGAGACGGCGGAGATCGTGGAGTGAGACAGCCGATATGACGTGTGCGGCGAGAGGCTGGCGGTTTGCATACCCCCACCCCTCACCCCTCCCCACAGGGGGGAGGGGAAGCGCCGGTCGTGCCGCTGCCCTCATCGGATGCTTCGCCGAAAAAGGCGGCTTCGGGGCCGTCCCCCTCCCCCTTGTGGGGAGGGGTGAGGGGTGGGGGTGAGAACGGTGTCTCCGACTGGCATCGAGCCCACCACAATCTCGCGGGCACGATCGTTGCGCCGGACCATGACAGATGGCGAGAAAAAGCTCTGGGCGGAGCTGCGCGGCTTCAAGCGGCATTTTGGGATACACGTGCGCCGGCAGGCCCCGATCGGACCTTTCATTGCCGATTTCGCCATTCACGATCTCCGTCTCGTCATCGAAGTCGATGGCGAGCATCATTTCCAGCCCGGGCGACGGGAGAGAGATCGCCGGCGCGACCGCTGGCTGACGTCGCAAGGATACCGCGTGCTCCGTTTCACGACCGGAGAGTTGAGCGATGCGTTCGAGGGCTGTGTCGAAGAAATATTGACGGAGGCGGGCGTCGCATGAGGGGGTGGCATCCCGTTCGGATCGCCTGTCGTCGCGACCGAGCCACAACACTTGCAGCAGGAGCGGCGGCGTGATGGCCGTGCGTGCTGGCGCGATCGGGCCGGGGGCGATCAAGGCGATCATCGCCGGCGAGATCGCGGCCTATGATCCGGTCGCCGAGGCGCGCAGGACCTCGCGCACCGGCAGCGCCGCCACGGCTAGCTGGTATGCACGCACGCTGGCGGATTTCGAGGCCGACTTGATCGAACCGGCTCCGGTCATGGTAGGGTTTTCCGGCGGCCTCGAGCAGCGATGCTGGTCGGTGACGCGCGGCGACGAGCGCTATCACGTGGTCTACATGCCCAAGGCCGGTTATTTCGCGCTCGCCGTCGCCACCGTGTTCGGCCCGGTCGACATCGGCGTGCACGGCAGGGCGATCGACGTGTACGGGGCGGTGTGAGGCGATGGCGCCTGCAGTCGGCCAAGACAGGATTTCAGGCGTGGGGGCGCCGAAAAGGAAAAACGGCGCCTGGCGCCGGAGCGGCCGGGCCGCATGAGCGGCTGCCGTGCCGATCCGACGGCGTGAGGCCACGAGAAAGACCAGCAGGGAGGTTGCAACATGTCCAAAGTCATCAAGAACGGAACCATCGTCACCGCGGACCGGACATGGAAGGCGGACGTGCTGATCAAGCACGACAAGATCGTCGGCATCGGGCCGGATCTGCACGCCGACCATGAGATCGACGCCACCGGCTGCTACGTTCTGCCGGGCGGCATCGACCCGCACACCCATCTGGAAATGCCCTTCATGGGCACCTATTCCAGCGACGATTTCGAGTCCGGCACGCGCGCGGCGCTGTCGGGCGGCACCACGATGGTGATCGACTTTTGCCTGAGTCAGCCCGACGGCTCGCTGCTCGACGCCATCAAGATGTGGGACAACAAGTCGACGCGCGCCTGCTGCGACTATTCCTTTCACATGGCGATCACCTGGTGGGGCGAGCAGGTGTTCAACGAAATGCCGGAAGTGGTCGAGCGCGGCATCACCTCGTTCAAGCATTTCATGGCCTACAAGGGCGCGCTGATGGTCAATGACGACGAGATGTATTCTTCGTTCAGTCGCTGCGCCGAGCTCGGCGCCCTGCCGATGGTGCATGCCGAAAACGGCGACGTGGTCGCCGCCCTGCAGGAAAAGCTGCTTGCCGAAGGCAATAACGGGCCGGAGGCGCACGCCTATTCGCGCCCGCCCGAGGTCGAGGGCGAGGCGACCAACCGCGCCATCATGATCGCGGATGCGACCGGCGCGCCGCTTTACGTGGTGCATACGAGCTGCGAGCAGAGCCACGAGGCGATCCGCCGGGCGCGCCAGAAGGGCATGCGCGTCTACGGCGAACCGCTGGTCCAGCATCTGGTGCTCGACGAGAGCGAATACGCCAATGCCGACTGGGACCATGCCGCGCGGCGGGTGATGAGCCCGCCCTTCCGCGACAAGCAGCATCAGGATTCGCTATGGGCCGGGCTGTCGGCCGGCTCGCTGCAGGTGGTGGCCACCGACCACTGCGCCTTCACCACCGAGCAGAAACGCACCGGCCTCGGCGATTTCACAAAAATCCCCAACGGCACTGGCGGGCTCGAGGACCGCTTGCCGGTCCTGTGGACCTATGGCGTTTCAACCGGCCGGCTGACGATGAACGAATTCGTCGCCGTCACCTCCACCAACCCGGCCAAGATTTTCGGCATGTATCCCAGGAAGGGGGCAATCACCGAGGGCGCCGATGCCGACATCGTGGTCTGGGACCCGGAAAAGACCAAGACGATCTCGGCCAAGACGCAGCAATCGGCGATCGATTACAACGTGTTCGAGGGGATCGAGGTCAAGGGCCTGCCGAAATACGTCTTGTCGCGCGGTGAGGTCGTCGTCGACGATTTCCAGGTCAAGGCCAAGCCCGGCCACGGCCAGTTCGTCGCGCGCGAGGCGCGCGGCCCGGTCAGCACGGCGCTGTCGCAATGGAAGGAGATCACCGCCCCGCGCAAGGTCGAGCGGTCGGGCATCCCGGCAAGCGGGGTTTAGGCGTGGCCGGCCTGTCGCCGGACGAGACCGAGGCGCTCGATCTGGCGGCCGAGATCGCCAAGGCCTATCGCGCCGGCGTCGCGGAGCGGCCGGTCGGCGCCGCGCTTTCTTATCCCGACGTGCTCGCGCGTTTCCGCGAGGCGCTGCCGCGCAGCGGCACCGCGGCGCGGGAGGTCGTGGCCGATCTCGCGCGCCGGGCCGAGGGCGGGCTGCTCGGCACGGTCAGTCCCAATTTCCACGGCTGGGTGATCGGTGCGTCCCATCCGGTCGGCGTCGCGGCCGACTGGCTCGCCTCGGCCTGGGGACAGGCGCCGGGCTTCGCCGATATCGGGCCGGCGGCGGCGGCCGCCGAGGAGGTTGCCGGCGACTGGATCGTCGATCTTCTGGGGCTTCCGGAAGGCGCTGCCGTCGGCTTTGCGACCGGTGCGACCATGGCCAACTTCACCGCGCTTGCCGCCGCGCGCGCGCATCTGCTCGACGCGGCGGGCTGGGACGTGGAGGCCAAGGGCCTGTTCGGCGCGCCGGCGGTCAATGTCGTCCTCGGCGGCGAGGCGCATTCCTCGATCTTCCTGACCCTGCGTTATCTCGGCTTCGGCGCCGAACGGGTGCATGTCGCCAAGTCCGACGCCCAGGGGCGCATGCGGCCCGACGCGCTGGAGGCGGTCTTGTCCGGCCTGCGCGGTCCGACCATGGTCGTGTTGCAGGCCGGCAACGTCAATAGCGGCGCGTTCGATCCGTTCCCAGACCTGATCGGGCTGGCGCGCGGCGCCGGCGCCTGGGTGCATGTCGACGGCGCTTTCGGCCTGTGGGCGGCGGCCGCGCTGTCCCTGCACGGGCTGACCGACGGCATGGCGGCGGCCGATAGCTGGGCCGCCGACGCGCATAAATGGCTGCAGGCGCCCTACGATTGCGGCGTGGCGATCGTGCGCGACGGTGCCGCGATGCGCCGCGCCATGGGCAGTACCGCCGCCTATCTGCCGCAGGTCGAACGCCGCAATCCCTGCGACCTGGCGCCTGAGCTCTCGCGCCGGGCGCGCGGATTTCCCGTCTGGGCGATCCTGAAACATCTGGGTCGTGACGGCCTGGCCGAAATGATCGAGCGTCATTGCGCGGTCGCCCGCCACATCGCCGGCCTCGTCGCGGCCGAGCCGGGTCTGTCGGTCTTGAACGCGGTGGTGCTCAACCAGGTGGTGGTCGCCTGCGGGGCGGGCGACGACCCGCGAAGCGACGCGCTGACCAGGCAGACGCTGGCCGCGATTCAAGCCGATGGAAAAGCCTATCCGAGCGCCGGCCATTGGCGCGGGCGCGACGTCATGCGGATTTCGGTTTCGTCGGGACCGGCAAGCCTCGCGGACGGCGCGCGCACGGCCGATGCGGTGATTTCGGCCTGGCGTTCGGTCAGGGCGCACGCATGAGCGGCGCCCCGGCCGCAACGATCCGGATCGCCGCCGCGGCCATCGTCAACCGGCGCGGCCAGATGCTGCTGGTGCGCAAGGCCGGCACCGATATCTTCATGCAGCCCGGCGGCAAGATCGACCCCGGCGAGACGGCGTGCGCCGCGCTTGTGCGCGAATTGCGGGAGGAACTGGGGCTCGAGACGGACGAGGGAGCCCTGCGCTTCCTGGGCAGGTTTTCGGCGCCGGCCGCCAACGAGCCCGGCCACGCCGTCGAGGCCGCCCTTTACCGGCTGCATCACGACGGGCCGGTCTCGGCCCAGGCCGAGATCGCCGAACTGGCCTGGTATCCAGGCGACCTGCCGCAGCGGGCGCGGCTGGCGCCGCTGACGCGCGACCACGTGATTCCGGCGGCCGGGCTGTGAGGATGGTCTTGCGCATCGCCTTGATCGCAGGCTCGCGGCGAGCGTCACACGCTCTGCCGCTGCCTGCGTGTTTTGCGCCAGGCGCCGCGGTTTCAACGCAGCGGCTTGGCGGCGGCCGGCTCGGCGTTCTATCTTCGATTGCAGCGCCGCCGCGGCGGCGTATCCAGTGGAGACCGACCGATGCGTAGTAGTTCCGCCGCGATCAGGGGGCAGGCCACGGCCGGCGACGGCGCGGGCCTGCCGGCGGATGCCGGGGCCGGGGCGCGAAGCGTCGTGGAGGCCAAGGGGCTCGGCCTGACCTTCCAGACAAGCGACGGGCCGGTGCGGGCGCTGGCGGATGTCGATCTATCGATCGGCAGGGGCGAATTCGTGTCCTTCATCGGGCCGTCCGGCTGCGGCAAGACGACGTTTCTGCGCGTCATCGCCGATCTCGAACAGCCGACCGCCGGTTCGATCACCGTCAACGGCATGACGCCGCAGGAGGCGCGGCGCCGGCGCGCCTATGGTTATGTCTTCCAGGCGCCGGCGCTTTATCCCTGGCGCACGATCGAAAAGAACATCGCGCTGCCGCTGGAAATCATGGGTATCGGGCGCGCCGAGCAGCAAGAGCGTATCGCGCGCGTCTTGGAACTGGTCGACCTGAAGGGATTCGGCAACAAATTTCCGTGGCAGCTTTCCGGCGGCATGCAGCAGCGCGCCTCGATCGCGCGCGCGCTCGCCTTCGACGCCGATCTGTTGCTGATGGACGAGCCGTTCGGCGCGCTGGACGAGATCGTGCGCGACCATCTGAACGAGCAATTGCTGAAATTGTGGGAACGCACGACCAAGACGATCTGCTTCGTCACCCATTCGATTCCGGAGGCGGTTTATCTGTCGACCAAGATCGTGGTGATGTCGCCCAGGCCGGGGCGGGTGACCGACATTATCGATTCGACCCTGCCCAAGGAGCGGCCGCTCGACATTCGCGAAAGCCCGGAGTTCTTGAAGATCGCCCATCGCGTGCGCGAGGGGTTGCGGGCGGGGCACAGCTATGAGTGAGGTCAAGGCGATATCGGCCGCGGCCGGTCGCGCGGCCCGACGTCCGCACGGGGGCGAGTGATGGTGGCGGTCGACCCGGTGGCGAACCTGCCGACGGCAAGGCCCACGCTGGGCGCGCGCCTCGTCGGCGGCAAGACGGTTCCGATTCTCACCGTCGTCGTTGCGCTCGTGGCGCTGTGGTACGCCTTCGCGGTCTATCTGAACGCGCCGTGGCAGCTTGACCGCTACGCCAAGGCAGAGCGGGAATGGACAGCCGCCGAGCTTGTCCGCGACACGCTCAACCAGGAACGGCCGGTGCTGCCGAGCCCGCACCAGGTGGTGGCCGAAATCTGGAAGACGACGGTCGATGTGCGCCCGACATCCAAGCGCAGTCTCGTCTATCACGGCTGGGTCACGCTGTCCTCGACCCTGCTCGGCTTCGCCATCGGCACGGTGCTCGGCATTCTGCTCGCTGTCGGCATCGTTCACAACCGTGCCATGGACAAGTCCGTCATGCCGTGGGTGATCGCCTCGCAGACGATCCCCATCCTGGCGATCGCCCCGATGATCATCGTGGTTTTGAACGCGATCGGCCTGTCGGGCATCCTGCCCAAGGCGCTGATCTCGACCTATTTGTCGTTTTTCCCGGTCGTGGTCGGCATGGTCAAGGGGCTGCGCAGCCCCGAAGCGATCCAGCTCGACCTGATGCGCACCTATTCGGCCGGCGCCGGCCAGGTGTTCTGGAAGCTGAGATGGCCGAGCGCGCTGCCTTACCTGTTCACCTCGATGAAGGTCGCGGTCGCCATCAGCCTGGTCGGCGCGATCGTCGGCGAACTGCCGACCGGCGCGGTGGCGGGTCTGGGCGCGCGGCTTCTGGCCGGCTCCTATTACGGCCAGACCGTGCAGATCTGGGCGGCGCTGTTTGCCGCAGCCGCGATCGCGGCGGTGCTGGTGATGGCGGTCGGTTTCGCGCACGGCCTGGTCTTGAAGCGCATGGGGATGGCGCGATGAGTGTGTTCCTGCTCGCCGTCCTGTTCTGGCTCGCGGCCTGGGCCTTTAACGAATGGCTGGTGCGCCGGCAGCCGGAAAGCCGCGCCCGGGCGCGGCTGATCGGTATCGCCGTGCCGCTGATCTTCGGCGTGACGCTCCTGGTGCTGTGGGAAGGCGCGGTGCGCGGCTTCGAGGTTCCGTTCGTGCTGTTGCCGCCGCCATCGGCGATCTGGGAACGGCTGATCAATTCGTTGCCGATCCTGTGGGCCGATTTCCGCCAGACCTTTTTGAAGGCGGTGCTGGCCGGCTACGTGCTGGGATGCGGATCGGGCTTCCTGGTGGCGATCCTGATCGATCGGTCGCCGTTTTTGCAGCGCGGGCTGTTGCCGCTCGGCAATTTCGTCTCGGCGCTGCCGGTGATCGGCGTGGCGCCGATCATGGTGATGTGGTTCGGCTTCGACTGGCCGTCGAAGGCGGCCGTCGTCATCATCATGACCTTCTTTCCGATGCTGGTGAACACGGTCCAGGGCCTGACCGCGGCGTCGGCAATGGAGCGCGACCTGATGCGCACCTATGCGGCCGGCTACTGGCAGACCTTGTTCAAGCTGCGCCTGCCGGCCGCCGGACCGTTCATCTTCAACGCGCTCAAGATCAACTCGACGCTGGCGCTGATCGGCGCCATCGTGGCGGAATTCTTCGGCACGCCGATCGTCGGCATGGGTTTCCGCATTTCCACCGAGGTCGGGCGGATGAACATCGACATGGTCTGGGCCGAAATCGCGGTTGCAGCGCTGGCGGGTTCTGTCTTTTATGGTGTGGTCGCGCTCGTGGAACGGGCCGCCACGTTCTGGCATCCGTCTATCCGGGGAGGATAGGCATCACTTCAACCACAGAGGGAACGCTACCATGAAAAAACTGATGACTGCCATGCTGGCCGGGGCGATGTCCTTCGCCGCGGCCCAGGCGCTTGCCGCCGACAAGCTGACATTGCAGCTCAAATGGGTCACGCAGGCCCAGTTCGCCGGCTATTACGTCGCCCAGGACAAGGGTTTCTACGAGGAGGAGGATCTCGACGTGGAAATCAAGCCGGGCGGGCCCGACATCGCCCCGCCGCAGGTTCTGGCCGGCGGGGGAGCCGACGTCATCATCGACTGGATGCCGGCAGCGCTCGCCACGCGCGAGAAGGGCGTGCCGCTGGTCAACGTCGCCCAGCCGTTCAAATCGTCGGGCATGATGCTGGTGTGCCGCAAGGAGACCGGCATCGAAAGCCCGGAGGATTTCAAGGGCAAGACGCTCGGCGTGTGGTTCTTCGGCAATGAATATCCGTTCCTGTCGTGGATGAGCCACCTCGGCCTGTCCACCGACGGCGGCGAGGAAGGCGTGACGGTGCTCAAGCAGGGCTTCAACGTCGATCCGTTGATCCAGAAACAGGCCGACTGCATCTCGACCATGACCTACAACGAATACTGGCAGGTGATCGACGCCGGTTTCGAACCCGACGATCTGGTGGTGTTCAAATATGAGGACCAGGGGGTCGCCACGCTCGAGGACGGCATCTACGTGCTGGAGGACAGCCTCGAGAACAGGGATTTCGTCGACCGGCTGACCCGTTTCGTGCGCGCTTCGATGAAGGGCTGGAAATGGGCCGAGGAGAATCCGGACGAGGCGGCGATGATCGTGCTCGACAACGACGCCAGCGGCGCCCAGACCGAAAAGCACCAGAAACGCATGATGGGCGAGATCGCCAAGCTGACGGCCGGCTCCAACGGGGCGCTCGACCCGGCCGATTACGAGCGCACGGTCAAGACGCTGCTCGAAGGCGGATCCGACCCGGTCATCACCAAGGAGCCGGAAGGCGCCTGGACGCATGTGATCACCGACAAGGCGCTTCAGTAGCACACCTGGCCGATACCGGCATGAAGGGGGCGGGCGACCGCCCCCTTTTTATGGGCGGGTGCCCGGCGCCGCCTGTTCTGTGCGGACAAGCCGCCATTGCGCACGCATGGGGCGCAACCGGCCGGCCGAGATGATAGGTTGTGGGTTGAGTCCATCTGGAGTGAGCCTCATGACCGCGCCGCGCCCCTACAAGACCCATATCGGCAATCACCGTTTGCATCCCGAGACGCTGATGCTGACCTACGGCTTCGACCCGGAACTGTCGGAAGGCGCGGTCAAACCGCCCGTGTTTTTGACCTCGACCTTCGTCTTCAAGAGCGCGGAGGAGGGGCGCGACTTCTTCGACTACGTGTCCGGCCGCAAGGAGCCGCCGGAGGGTTCGGCCGCCGGACTGGTCTATTCGCGCTTCAACCATCCCAACAGCGAGATCGTCGAGGACCGGCTGGCGGTCTATGAAGGGGCGGAGGCCTGTATCCTGTTTTCGTCCGGCATGTCGGCGATCGCCACCACGCTTCTGGCGATCGCGCGCCCGGGCGACGTGATCCTGCATTCGCAACCGCTTTATGGCGGCACCGAGACCTTGTTGGCGCGAACACTGGCCGATTTCGGCATCCAGTCGGTCGGGTTTTCCGACGGCGTCGACGACAAGGCGGTGCGCGCGGCGGCCGATGCCGCGCTGGCGAAGGGCCGGGTTTCGGCGATCTTCATCGAGACGCCGTCCAATCCGCTCAACACGCTGATCGACATGGCAATGATCGCGCGGACCGCCGACGAGATCGCGGCGCGGCAGAACGGTCTTCGGCCGGTGATCGCCTGCGACAACACGCTGCTCGGCCCGGTGTTCCAGCGTCCGCTCGACCACGGCATCGACATTTCGGTCTATTCGCTGACCAAATATGTTGGCGGGCATTCGGACCTGATCGCCGGCGCCGTGCTCGGCTCCAAGGCGGTGATGAAACCGATCAAGGCGCTGCGCGGGGCGATCGGCACCCAGCTCGACCCGCATTCGTGCTGGATGCTGGGCCGCTCGCTGGAGACGCTGACGATCCGCATGGAAAAGGCCAACACCAATGCGCGTGTCGTGGCCGAATTCCTGCGCGACCACGCCAAGGTCGAGAAGGTGCATTATCCGCCGTTCTTCGGTGCCGACACGCCGGCCGGGCGCTGCTTCGCGGCCCAGTGCACGGGCGCGGGGTCGACCTTCTCGTTCGACATTCGCGGCGGCGAGGCGGCGGCCTTCGCCTTTCTGAACGCGCTGCAGATCTTCAAGCTGGCGGTCAGCCTGGGCGGAACGGAATCGCTGGCCAGCCATCCGGCCGCGATGACCCATTCGGGCGTGCCTTTGGAGATCCGCAACCGGATCGGCGTGCTCGACACCACCATCCGCCTGTCGATCGGCGTGGAGAACGCCGACGATCTGGTCGCCGATCTGGCGCAGGCGCTGGCGGTGGTGTGAGGCCGTGCGTCTGGCGGGGCGGGCGCGGGGTCAGAATTTCAGCCGCGCGCGCTCGCGTTCGCGAAAGGCGCCGGGCGTCATGCCGGTCTGCTTGCGGAAGAAGCGGCTGAAATAGGCCGGGTCGGAAAAGCCGAGCGACAGGGCGATCGACTGCGCGGGCAGAAAGGTGAAGACGAGATCGCGCCTGGCCTCCTCGACGAGGCGCAGGGTGAGAAGCTGGCTGACGCTGCGGCCGGTGGCGCGCCGGGTGATCCGGTTCAGGTGCGCGGCCGAAACGCCGAGCCGGTCGGCATAGAAACCGACCGGCCGGTGCTCACGGAAATGCGCGCCGATCAGCGCGCCGAGCGCTTCCACGCGTTCGCGGTCGAGCCCGCCGGCCGGCGGGGTATGACCGGCCTGCGTCGGGCCGGCGCGGGCGAGTTCGATCAGCGCCGCCGTCACCAGCGCGTCGAGCATGGTCCAGCGCCCGAGCGCGTGGCCGGCAAGTTCGGCGGCGATGCGCGACAGGGCGTCGACGGTGCGCGGGGCGCCGGTGTCGGCGTCGAGCAGAAGGCGCGGGTCGCGGGCGAAGGCGGCAAGGTGGCGGTCTCCGGCGGTCAGCCGGTCGAGCCGGTCGCGCAGCACGGTGACGACAAGGCCGCAAATGTCGGGGGAAAAGCGGAAACCGTGCACGGCGCCGGGTGGGACGAAGATCGCCGCCGGCGCTTCGAACGGGCGATAGGCGCGGTTCATCAAGACTTCGCCGTTGCCGTGGGAAATGTACAATATCTGGAAAAAGGCGGCATGGCGATGCGGGCGAATTTCCCAGTCGTGCAGCCGGCTCCGTTCCGGGATGGACTCGCAGTGAAGCCAGAAATCGGCGCTTTCGGCGTGTTTGTCGCCATAGAGGCGATAGGTGGGGACGTGCCGGGTCATGTCGGGTTGTTCTCAGTCATGCGCGAATTGTGCAAGATGTTGCGCCGCGTGTCCATTGAGGCGCGACAGCTCCAAGGTCCAGTGTGGCATGAACGCGGAATGTGGGAGATTTCATGCGCACCCAGGTGGCGATTATCGGGTCCGGGCCTTCGGGCCTCTTGCTCGGACAGCTTCTGACCAATGCCGGGATCGACAATGTGATCCTGGAGCGCGCGACCAAGGCGCATGTGCTGGAGCGCATCCGCGCCGGCGTGCTGGAGGAGGGCATGTGCGCGCTTCTGGACGAGGCGAGGGCGGGCGCGCGCATGCGCGCCGAGGGGCTGGCGCATGAAGGCATCGACCTGGCCTTCGACGGCAGGCGTCACCGCATCGACCTCGCGGATCTGACCGGCGGCAAGAAGGTGATGGTCTACGGCCAGACCGAGGTCACCCAGGACCTGATGGACAAGCGTGAGCAGACCGGCGGCGTCAGCGTCTACGAGGCCGCCAACGTCGCGCTGCACGATTTCGACGGCGCCAGTCCGTATGTCACCTTCGACAAGGATGGCGTGACGCAGCGTCTCGACTGCGATTTCATTGCCGGCTGCGACGGCTATCACGGCGTTGCACGCAAATCGGCGCCGGCGGCGGTGCTGAAAACCTATGAGCGGGTCTATCCGTTCGGCTGGCTCGGCATCATCGCCGAGGTGGCGCCGGTCAATCACGAACTGATCTATGCCAACCATCCGCGCGGTTTCGCGCTGTGTTCGATGCGCTCGACGACGCGCAGCCGCTATTACGTCCAGGTGCCGCTCGACGAAAAGATCGAGGACTGGCCCGACGACCGGTTCTGGGACGAGATCCGGCGGCGCCTGCCGGCGGCGACGGCGGAGCGGGTGAGCACCGGGCCGTCGGTGGAAAAATCGATCGCGCCGCTGCGCTCCTTCGTTGCCGAGCCGCTGCGTTTCGGACGGCTGTTCCTGGTCGGCGATGCCGGCCATATCGTGCCGCCGACCGGCGCCAAGGGGCTGAACCTGGCGGCGAGCGACGTGCGCTATCTGTTCGACGCGCTCGGCGAATTCTACGGCGAGGCGTCGCAGGCCGGCCTCGACGCCTATTCGCAACGCGCGCTGAACCGGATCTGGAAGGCGGAGCGGTTTTCCTGGTGGATGACGACGCTGATGCATCGTTTCCCCGATACCGGCGCCTTCGGGCAGAAGATCCAGGAGGCGGAACTCGATTATCTGGTGCACTCGCGCGCGGCGTCGACCTCGCTGGCCGAAAACTATGTCGGCCTGCCTTACTGAGAGGCGCGCAGCGCGGCGGTGGCGGCGCGGAGCGCCCGGCCGAAGGCGTCGAGAAGCGGCGGACGCTCCTGGTCGGCGCGCAGGGTGAGGCCGACGGCGCCGCGGGTTTCGGCCGTGTCGACCGGCAGCGCCACGACCGTGCCGGCGGCGATCTCGTCGGCGACCACGCCCTCGGAGATGATCCACACCGCGTTGGTCTCGCGCAGGAAGGCGCGGCCGAAGGAATCCGATACGCTTTCGATCCGCCGTTCCGGTTCGGGCAGGGCAAGTGCGATCAGCAGGCGTTCGACGAACGGGCGGATGACCGAGCCCGGTGTCGGCATGATGACGGGGTAGGCGGCGATGTCGGCGGGTGCGAAGGCATGCGTGTCGGCAAGCGGGTGGCCGCGGCGGACGACAAAACGCACCTCCTCGGAATAAAGATGCTCGAAGCTGAGGCCGAACATGCGCTCGGGCGCGGCCAGCCGGCCGACGACGACGTCGAGCTCGCCGCGCGCCAGCCGCTCGAGCAGCACCGTGTTCTCGCCGGTCACGATCGTCAACAGCGCGCCGGTGTCGGCGAGGAAGCCGGCGGCCACCTTGGGCATGATGCGGGCCGATACGGTCGGCAGCGCGCCGATCCGCAGCGCTGCCCTGCCGCCGCCCGCCAACTCCTGCACGGCGTCGACGCCGCGGCGCAGCGCCGCCAGGCTGGCGGCGGCATGGCGGCAGAATTCCTCTCCGGCCGGCGTCAGGCGGATGCCGCGCCCCTCGCGCGCCAGCAGCGGCCGGTCGAGCGCGGCTTCCAGTTCGCGCAATGTGCGGGTGACGGCCGGCTGCGACAGGCCGAGCGCTGCCGCCGCCTTGCCGACGCTCATGCGCTGGGCGGTCTCGACGAAAACGGCAAGGTGACGGGTCTTGATCTGCATCGCATTCATATCGCTCTTGATATGATTATGGCAAAAAATAGCATTTTTCATAACCGGTTCAATCTGGTTGAGTGCTGAAAATCGACAATGGAGGCTGCATGTCCGCACATTCGCAAAAGCCGGAGCGTCACCGGCAAGGCATGGCGACGCGCCGGGCGGTGCTCGGCGATGCGCATGTCGACGGGGCGGAGGCGCGCAAGACGCCGTTCGACGAACCGTTCCAGGATCTGATCACCGAGGCCGCGTGGGGCCACGTCTGGTCGCGCCCGAACTGGACCAAGCGCGAACGTTCGATGGTGACGCTGGCATTGCTGGCCGCGCTCGGCCATTACGACGAGGTCGCCATGCATGTGCGCGCCACCGCCAATACCGGCGCGAGCCCGGATGACATTCGCGAGGCGATGCTGCATGTGGCAATCTATGCCGGCGTGCCGGCGGCCAACCACGCCATCAAGGTGGTCAAGCAGACGCTCGACGAGATGGGCGCAAACGCCGTCGAACAGGAGGGATGAGATGTCGAACGAAAGGCCCGAGACCGGCGCGTTTTTCCAGCGCGACCGCCAGTGGCAGCCGCCGGCCTATGCGCCGGGCTACAAGACCTCGGTGGTGCGTTCGCCGCAAAAGGCGCTGATCTCGCTCGACAACACGCTTTCGGAGATCACCGGGCCGGTGTTCGGGCATTCCATGCTCGGCGCGCTCGACGCCGACCTGATCCACAATTTCGCCAAGGCCGGCGAAAGCGCGATCGGGCCGCGCATCGTCGTCCATGGCCGGGTGCTCGACGAGCGCGGCAAGGGCGTGGCCGGCGCGCTGGTGGAGGTATGGCAGGCCAATGCCGGCGGGCGCTACCGCCACAAGAAGGAAAGCTATCTGGCGCCGCTCGATCCGAATTTCGGCGGCTGCGGGCGCGTGATCACCGACGCGGACGGGTCCTATTGTTTTCGCACCATCCAGCCCGGACCCTATCCGTGGCCGAACGGCGTCAACGATTGGCGGCCGGCGCATATCCATTTCTCGGTCTTCGGCCACGGGTTCGCCCAGCGGCTGATCACGCAGATGTATTTCGAGGGCGATCCGCTGATCTGGCGCTGCCCGATCGTGGCCACCATTCCCGACCGCGCGGCGGTGGAGGGGCTGGTGGCGGCGCTCGACATGCAGGCCACGATCCCGATGGATGCGCGCGCCTACAAGTTCGACATCGTGCTGCGCGGCCGCCGCTCGACGCTGTTTGAAAACCGGCTGGAGGGAAATTGATCATGGTGCAGCCGCTCAACCGCCTGAAGGAAAGCGCCTCGCAGACGGCCGGCCCCTATGTCCATATCGGGCTGACGCCGAATTTCTGCGGCATCAAGGGCGTCTATGCCGACGATCTCGGCGCCGCGATGGTCAACGACAAGACAAAGGGCGAGCGCATCACCGTGCGCGCCCGGGTGATCGACGGTACCGGAACGCCGCTCAAGGACGCGCTGATCGAGATCTGGCAGGCCGACGCGGCCGGGCTCTACAATTCGCCCTCGGAGCTGCGCGGCGCCGCCGATCCGAATTTTTCGGGCTGGGGCCGGCTCGCCTCGGACATGGAAAGCGGGCTGTTCGAGTTTTCCACCATCAAGCCGGGGCGTGTCCCATTCAAGGACGGCCGGCTGATGGCGCCGCACATCACCTTCTGGATCGTGGCGCGCGGCATCAATCTCGGCCTGCATACCAGGATGTATTTCGCCGACGAGCAAGACGCCAATGCAGAGGACCCGCTGCTTCAACGCGTCGAGCACAAGAACCGGGTGCCGACCCTGATTGCGCCGCGCGACGGCGACGTCTACACCTTCGACATCCATCTCCAGGGCGAGAAGGAAACGATCTTCCTCGATATCTGAGCCGCATGTCATCGTGAGCGTTTTTCCCTTCGAGCATCCTTTCCTGTCCGGCCTGACCGGCGACCGGGAGATCGCCGCGCTGTTTTCGGTCGAGGCCGACATGGCGGCGATGCTGGCCTTCGAGGCTGGGCTGGCGGCGGCGGAAGGTGCGGAGGGTATCATTCCGGCCGGTGCGGCTGCCGAAATCGAGAGTCGCATCAAGACGTTCCAGCCCGACCTTGAGGCTTTGAATCAGGCGACGGCGCGCGACGGCGTCGTCGTGCCGGAGCTGGTGCGCCAGCTTCGGGCCGCGGTCGGCGAGCCGCATGCGACGTCCATTCATTTCGGCGCGACCAGCCAGGACGTGATCGACACCGGCCTGGCGCTGCGGCTGGCCTCCGCGTTCGACATTTTCGGCGCCCGGCTCGACGAACTGGTCGCTCGGCTGGACGCGCTCGCCGTGCGCGACGGGGCGATCGAGGTGATGGCGCATACCCGCATGCAGGCCGCGATCCCGGTGCCGGCTTCGCGCAAGATCGAAAGCTGGCGCGCGCCGCTTCTCAGGCATCGCGCGGCGATGGCCGGGGCGAGGGAGGGCGTGTGCGTGCTGCATTTCGGCGGGGCGGCCGGCACGCGCGACAAGCTCGGCGCGGCCGGCGCGGCGGTGGCGCGGCGGCTGGCAGTCGGGCTCGACCTGACGGTGCCGGACACGGTGCGCCACGCTGAGCGCGACGGCATTGCCGGCCTGGCCGGCTGGCTGTCGCTGGTGACCGGCACGCTCGGCAAGATGGGCCAGGACATCGCGCTCGCCGCGCAGAGCGAAGTCGGCGAGATCCGGCTTGCCAGCGGCGGCGGGTCGTCGGCGATGCCGCACAAGGTTAATCCGGTCGGCGCCGAACTGCTGGTCGCCCTGGCGCGCTTCAACGCCACGCTCTTGTCCGGCATGCACCAGGCACTGGTGCACGAAAACGAGCGTTCGGGCGCGGCCTGGACGCTGGAATGGCTGCTCCTGCCGCAGATGGTGGTCGGGTGCGGCACGGCGCTGCGCACGGCGCTTTCGCTGGTCGAGACGATCTCCTTCGTAGAGCGGTCCGATTGAGCGCGCGTGCGCTGCTCGTCTATTGCGGACTGTTGATGTCCGTCTCCGCCTTCGCCGTCGACATCACGCTGCCATCCTTCGGCGCCATGGTCGACGCGCTCGACACGCGTTACGCGCTGGTCCAGTGGACCATCACCTTCTACATGGTCGCCGCCGCCTTCGGGCAATTGCTGTGGGGCTCGGCGTCAGACCGCTACGGGCGCCGACCGGTGCTGGCGGCGGGCCTCACGCTGTTCGTCGCCGGCTGTGCGGTCGCGGCGCTGGCGCCGTCGATCACGGTGCTGCTCGCCGCACGCGCCTTGCAAGGATTTGGCGCCGCGGCGGCGATCGTGTCGTCGCGGGCCATCATCCGCGATCTCTATTCGGGCGCCGATCTGGCGCGCAATCTGGCGTTTGCCACCGCAATCTTCGCCGTCGGGCCGATCGTCGCGCCGCTCGCCGGCGCGGGCATTGCCGCGCTGTTCGGCTGGCGGGCGATCTTTGCCGTTCTGGCGCTGTTCGGCATGTTTTTGCTCGCCGCGTTGACGCGGTTTTCCGAGACCATTCCCAAGCTCGCCCCCGACGCGCTCAGCCCGGCGACCTATCTGCGCCGCACCAGGCGGCTGGTCATCCATGCGCAGTCGCGCCATTTCCTCATCCTGTCGGCGGTGGTGATGGCGACCATGCTGCTGATCCTGGCCTCCGCGCCACGGGTCTATGAGAGCGAGTTCGGCATTACCGGCGGACTTTTCGCGTTCTATTTCGCCTTGCATGGCACCGGCATCGTCATCGGTCAGATGGTCAATCGCCGGCTGATCGCCGTGGCCGGCATCGTGCCGGCGATGCTGGTCGGCAACGCGGTGCTGATCCTGTCGGCGACGCTGATCCTGGCGACGGCTTTGGCAGGCCTGCTGACGCCCTGGCTGCTGGCCGCGTTTTTCGTGTTGTTCGCAACCAGCTATCTGGTGGTCTATTCCAACGCGGCGGCGATGGTGCTCGACCCGCATGGCGACATCGCCGGCTTCTCGGCTTCGCTCTACGGCTTTGTCAGCCAGATGGGTGGGGCGCTCGCCGTTACCGCGCTGGTGGTGATGACCGGCGACGGCGCTGTCGCCTTCGCCGCTGCGCTGTTAGCAATCTGCCTGACCACCATGGCGATGATCGCATGGTGGCATCGGGGCCGGCGCTAGCGCCGGCCTATCCCACGCCCCCGGCGGCTACATCTGGTTCATGGTCAAAAGCTCGTAGCCGGCGACCTGTTCGCCGTCCTGATTGACGACCGTGACATCCCAGCGCACCTCGCCATACTCGGCGTTGCGGCGCGTCTTGGCCTTTGCGGTGAGCTGTACTTTGAGAGTGTCGCCGGGCGAGACCGGCTTCATGAAGCGCAGATTGTCGAGCCCGTAATTGGCGAGCACCGGTCCCGGTGCCGGGTCGACGAACAGGCCGGCCGCGAAGGACAGGATCAGATAGCCGTGAGCGACGCGGCCCGGGAAGAAGGGATTGGCCTTGGCGGCCTCCTCGTCCATGTGGGCGTAAAAAGTGTCGCCGGTGAACTCGGCGAAATGTTCGATGTCCTCGAGCGTCACCTGGCGTTCGGCGGTCTCCAGCGTATGGCCGATCTCCAGTTCCGGAAAGCGCAGGCGGAAGGGGTGTTTTTGCCCGGCAATCGTGGTCGCGCCCTTCACATAAATGCGGGTGATGCCCGCCAGCAGATCGGGGCTCGCCTGGACGGCCGTGCGCTGCATGTAGTGCATGACGCCGCGAATGCCGCCCATCTCTTCGCCGCCGCCGGCCCGGCCGGGCCCGCCATGGACGAGGTGCGGCAGCGGCGAACCGTGCCCGGTCGCCTCGCGGCCGGTGTCGCGATTGGCGAAATAAAGCCGGCCGTGAAAGGCGCCCGAGGCGAGCACCACACGGCGCGCCACCGCGGGGTCGTGGGTGAACACGGAGGCGACCAGCGAGCCGGCGCCGCGATTGGCGAGCGCGGTGGCGTGGTCGAGGTCGCGGTAGGCCATCACGGTCGAGACCGGGCCGAACGCCTCGACCGAATGAACCTTGTCGGCCCCGTCCGGATCGTCGCAGGCAAACAGCATCGGTGCCACGAAGGCGCCGTTTTCGGCGTCAACGCCGTCGGCGAAGCCGTTTTCCATCCCATAGACCTGACGCGCCTCGGACCCGATCAGCGCCGCCTTTTCCAGCACGTCGCGGCGCTGGGCGAGGCTGGCGAGCGCGCCCATGCGCGTCGCCTCGGCCCTGGGGTCGCCGATCACCGTCTTGGCGAGCCGTTCCGAGATCGCCTCGATCACCGCCTCGCGGTGGTCGGCCGGCACCAGGATGCGGCGGATGGCGGTGCATTTCTGCCCGGCCTTGGCCGTCATCTCGCGATGCACCTCCTTGACGAAAATGTCGAATTCGGGCGTGCCGGGCGCGGCGTCGGGCCCCAGAATGGTGGCGTTGAGCGAATCCTGCTCGGCGATGAAGCGGGTGGCGTTTTCCAGGATCGTGGGGGTCTTGCGCAGCAGGTTGGCGGTGGCGGCCGAACCGGTGAAGGAAACCACGTCCTGCGAACCGAGCCGGTCGAGAAGGTCGCCGGTGGAGCCGGCGACGAACTGCACCGCGCCGTCGGGCAAGAGGCCGGATTCGACGATCATGCGAAAGGCGGCCTCGGCGAGCCAGGCCGTGGCCGAGGCCGGCTTGACGATCGCCGGTACGCCGGCGAGCAGCGTCGGGGCGAGCTTTTCCAGCATGCCCCAGACCGGGAAGTTGAAGGCGTTGATGTGCACGGCCACGCCCTGCAGCGAGGTCGCGACATGCTGGCCGACAAAGGCGCCGGTCTTGCCGAGTTGCTCCAGATTGCCGTCGACATAGATCACGTCGTCGGGCAGTTCGCGCCGGCCCTTGGAGGCGAACACGAACACCGTGCCGATGCCGCCGTCGATGTCGATCATGGAATCGGGCTTGGTGGCGCCGGTCTCGTAGGACAGCTCGTAGAGCGCGTCGCGGCGCTCGTTGAGATATTGCGCCAGCGCCTTCAGTTTCGCCGCGCGTTCGTGGAAGGTGAGGGCGCGCAGGGCCGGGCCGCCGACCGCGCGGGCATGCTCGATCATGGCGGCGAAATCGAGCTCGGCGCCGAGTTCGGCGATCACGCGGCCGTCGACCGCGCTTTTCAGGCTGGTCAGACTGCCGGACGGGGCGACCCATTTGCCGGCGGCGAAGCTGTTGAGGGAAAGAACGGTCATGGACGATACTCCTGGGCGGACGGTTTTGCTCGATCGGTGTGGCGTGGCCGGCAAACTTTGCCGCTTGCCTAACCGACGCTGGCCGGCAGGGCGGAAAAGCCGCGAAAGCGCACGCGGCCGGTGCGTTTCGGCGCGCCGGCAAGCCGGTAGTCTGGGAAACGTTTCAGAAAGCGCGAGACGGCGATGCGGCCTTCCATCCGGGCGAGCGAAAAGCCGGCGCACAGATGCGGGCCCTGCGCGAAGGCGAGATGGCGGTTGGGCTTGCGGGCGAGGTCGAGCCGGTCGGGGTCCTCGAACTGGCGCGGGTCGCGATTGGCCGCGCCGATCGCCAGGTGGATGCGCGTGCCGGGCGCGATCGTCTCGCCATGGAGTTCGCACTCGGCCAGCGTCATGCGGTTGCCGAGCTGGTTCGGGCTCTGGAAACGCAGGAACTCGTCGACGGCGGTGTCGATCAGGTCGGGATTGTCGATCAGCCTTTGGCGCTCGTCCGGCCATTGGGCGAGTTCGTGGAGCGCGTTGCCGATCAGATTGGTCGTGGTCTCGTGGCCGGCATTCAGGATGAAGATGCAGTTTTGCAGCAGCTCGGTGTCGGACAGCAACTCGCCGTCATTGCCGTTGATCAGCCGGGTCAACACGTCGGTCGCCGGATCGCCGGGGCTCGCCCTGCGTTTGGCGGCAAGCTCGGCCAGATAGGTCTTGAAGGCGGTGACAGCCTGGTTGCCGCGCGCCTTGTCGGCCTCGCTCAATACCGGTTCGAGCGCGCCGAGGATCGCCAGCGACCAGTCGCGCAGCGGCCCGCGCTCTTCATGCGGCATGACGAAGAGATTGCCGATCACCTCGATCGGGATGGCGGCGGCGAAATCCTCGATCAGGTCGACCTCGCCCTGGTCGGCGATGCGCTCGATAAGCCCGTCGACCAGCGCGACCAGGCCGGGCTCCATCGCCGCGATCGCCCTCGGTGTCAGCGCCCCCATCATGATCTTGCGCACGCGGGTGTGCAGCGGCGGGTCGTTGAAGACCAGGCTGGTGGTGTGATGCTCGTAAAGCGGCGTGTCGCCGAATTTCGGCAGGAACTCGACCTTCTTGTCGGAGGAAAAGGTCTTGGTGTCGCGATAGACCCGGTCGAGATCGGCATAACGCGACAGCATCACCGACCCATCGGGGAAGTGCTTGAGCGGCACGTGCTCCAGCAGCGCGCGATAGACCGGGAAGGGATTTTCGGCAAAGCCCGGCGGCAGGGCGTTGATGTCGAACGCCTCCGCGAGCGCGCGTGTCGCCTCCATCGCGTCTTGTCCTCCCGTCCTCCGCGGCGCGCAAACAGGTACCGCCCGAGTATTATTGACCGGCTGGTCGGTTTATGCAAGTCTCGTGTCACGATGTAAGGCATGCTCGCGCGGGAGGGTTGCGGATGGCGTTGTCGGCGGAAGAGATCGCGCGCAGGTCGGCCGATGCGATGTGGGCGCGCGACGATGCGTCGAAATGGCTGGGCGCCAGCCTCGACGCGGTCGGGCCGGGAACGGCGCGCCTGTCGATGACGGTCGAAAAACATCACACCAACGGTCACGACATCTGCCATGGCGGCTACATTTTCACGCTGGCGGATTCGGCCTTCGCCTTTGCCTGCAATTCCTACAACACGCTCGTGGTCGCGCAGCACAATGCGATCACCTTCATCGCGCCCGGCCGGCTCGGCGACCGGCTGGTGGCGGACGCGCGCGAGATCGCGCGGTTCGGCCGCTCCGGGATTTACGATGTGCGGGTGAGCAATCAGGCCGGCGCGCTGATCGCCGAGTTTCGCGGCAATTCGCGTGTCATCGAGGGCCGGCATTTCGACGAGGACCACGCCTGAGGCGCGCGCCTTCCAGGCGTCCGTGGAGGAGCACCATGAAGGACCTGACCCCGAACAAGGCCGATCTCGACCCGATCGAGATCGCCTCGCGCGACGAGATATCGGCATTGCAGCTTAAGCGGCTGAAATGGTCGCTGAAACATGCCTACGACAACGTCGCCTTCTACCGGAAGAGCTTTGATGCCGCCGGCGTCCATCCCGACGACCTGAAAACCCTGTCCGATCTGGCAAAATTCCCGTTCACGGTGAAGACCGATCTGCGCGACAATTATCCGTTCGGCCTGTTCGCCGTACCGCGCGACAAGGTGGCGCGCATTCACGCCTCGTCCGGCACGACCGGCAAGCCGACGGTGGTGGGCTACACGGCCAACGATCTCGACGTGTGGGCGACCTGCGTGGCGCGCTCGATGCGCGCGTCGGGCACGCGGCCGGGCGATATCGTGCAGATCGCCTATGGCTACGGGCTGTTCACCGGCGGGCTCGGCGCGCATTACGGCGCCGAAAAGCTCGGCTGCACGGTGGTGCCGGTTTCGGGCGGCATGACGACAAGGCAGGTGACGCTGATCGAGGATTTCCGCGCCTCGACCATCATGGTCACGCCGTCCTACATGCTGTCGATCCTCGACGAATATCGCGCCCAGGGGCTCGACCCGCGTCAAAGCCCGCTTCAGGTCGGCATATTCGGTGCCGAGCCGTGGACCAACGCCATGCGCGCGGAGATCGAGGACGCCTTCGACATGCATGCCGTCGACATTTACGGCCTGTCGGAGGTGATGGGGCCGGGGGTCGCCAATGAATGCGTGGAGACCAAGGACGGGCTGCATATCTGGGAGGACCATTTTTATCCCGAGATCATCGACCCGGTGACGGGCGAGCCGGTCGCCGACGGCGAGAAGGGCGAGCTCGTCTTCACCTCCTTGTCGAAGGAGGCGTTTCCGATCATCCGCTATCGCACGCGCGACCTGACCCGGCTCCTGGCCGGCACGGCGCGCTCGATGCGGCGGATGGAAAAGATCACCGGCCGCTCCGACGACATGATGATCCTGCGCGGCGTCAACGTGTTTCCGACCCAGATCGAGGAACAGATTCTCAAGGTCGACGAACTCGCGCCGCATTTCCAGATCGAGCTGTCGCGCCACGGGCGCATGGACGAGATGACCGTCAATGTCGAGGCGCTGCCCGACCATGCCGACAATGCCGAGCGCGCCGGGGCCGCCGCCGAGCTCGCCCGGCGCATCAAGCAGGTGATCGGCATCACGGTTCGCATCAACGTCACCGAGCCCGGCGGCGTCGCCCGCAGCCAGGGCAAGGCGCAGCGCATCGTCGACAACCGGCCGAAGGCATAATGGCCCGCAGCCGCGCCAAGGACTATGACGACAAGCGCCGGGCGCTGCTGCACCAGGCGGCGCTGACCTTCGCGCGCGACGGCTACGACCGCGCCTCGATGGCCTCGCTGGCGGCCGATTGCGGCGTGTCGAAGGCGCTGCTTTATCATTATTACGCCTCCAAGGAGGCGTTGCTGTTCGACATCATCAACACCCATCTGGAGGCGCTGGTCGATGCCGTCGAGGCGGCCGACCGGCCGCTCGCCGAACCGCGTCAGCGCCTCGAGGCGCTGGTCGGCGCGCTGCTGGAGGCCTATCGCGACGCCGATGCCGAGCACAAGGTGCAGATCAACGCGCTGCAGCTCCTGCCGGACGACGAGCAGGGGCAGTTGAAGGCGCTGGAGCGCCAGCTTGTCGAACGCTTTGCCGAGGCGATCCGCGCGCTGCGACCGGAACTCTTCGCCGGCACGCCGCTGCTCAAGCCGGTGACGATGAGCCTGTTCGGCATGCTCAACTGGTTTTACATGTGGCACCGCGAGGGCGGGCCGGTCAGCCGCGGCGATTATGCCAAACTCGCAACAGTGCTGCTGGTCAGCGGCGTCGA
Organism: Nitratireductor sp.; assembly: GCA_039973095.1. Classification (GTDB taxonomy): domain Bacteria; phylum Pseudomonadota; class Alphaproteobacteria; order Rhizobiales; family Rhizobiaceae; genus Mangrovimarina. The sequence continues at coordinate 468,358 of JBDWLQ010000018.1, forward strand.
GGGCCTGTGAGACGTCGCCGGCCGCGACCGGGGCGGCGGCTTCGCGACCCGGTCAGTCGTCGGTCCAGTACTTGTTGGCGCGGGCGACGGTCTGGAAATTGGTCGCCACGACCTGCGAGGCCATGGTCAGGCTGTCGGCGTCGTTGGCGTAGTCCGGCCGCAGGCGATCGCGCACCTCGTCGTCGGGCTGGGTTTTCTTCACCGCCATGCGGCTGAGCTTGATCGCGAGATCGAAGCCTTCCTCGGGGGTTGCGGTTTTCAGCGACGGCAGCCAGCTCATGCGGGTCTCCTCGGCCTTGATCAGATGACGTATTTGATGGCGATCCACATGCCGATCGCCGTCCAGAAGCACATATTGACGAAGGAACGCAAAATCCCGCCATCTTCCTCGATATTGATGCCGATCCAGCGCAGAACCAGGGTGCCCGGAAGCAGGATGACCTGCGCGATCGCGTTGAGAAACCTCATCATCATTGCCTCGTTGAGCGCGTTCGGGCGCAAAAGCCTGCCGGGGCGTGCGATTGGGCGAGAGCTGGCTTCGACCGAAAAACATTCATTTCCATTATATCTTTAAATAGCAGCGGCCGGCCGCTTTTACAACAGGCGATATGAACGGGCGGGTGACGGGCTGACAAGCGCGAAGGGCGGTGACCGGTGTGACGGCCGGCTCGACGCGCGCGAGGCCAAGCCGCTTGCCAAATCCGCGGCGGGCATGCCATCTGCCTGCCATGGATGCGAGCGACATCTGCGCCGGCGAAGCGCTTGAGGGGATGATCGACACCCTGCACGCGCGGGGGCGTTTGCGGGTCTGGTCCCTGATCGTGACCGTGTTCGGCGACGCCGTCGTGCCGCGCGGCGGGCGCGTCGCGCTGTCGGTGCTGCAGGAATTGATGGCGCGGCTGAGAATCGAGACCGGCGCGGTGCGCACGGCGATGTCGCGGCTTGCCGCCGATTGCTGGCTCGAGCGCGAGCGTGACGGGCGCAATTCCTACTACAGGCTGGCCGATGCCGGGCGCCACGCCTTCGACTTCGCCACCCGGCGCATCTACGCCGCCGGCCCGCCGGCCTGGGACGGCACCTGGCTGGTGGCGCTGGCGCCCGCGGGCGCCGCCAACGGCATGCGCGCCGGCCGCGAGCAGGCGATGGCCGAGCTCGGTTTCGCACAGGCCGGCGCGGGCAGTTTCGTGCGGCCTTTCGCCGAGATTCCCGAACTGACCGAGGATATCCCGCCCGGTCTGTTGGTGGTGCGCGGCGCCGCGCTGCGCGAGGCGCCGGACCTTGCCGCGCTCTGGGACCTCGACGAACTGGCCGCGGCCTATCGCGCGCTCGGCGACAACCTGGCGCCGCTCGCCGCTGCGCTGGCGCGCGGGGCGGGGCTGCCGCCGCTCGACGCCATGGCCGCGCGCGTGCTCGTCGACCATTCCTGGCGGCGCATCGTCTTGCGCGATCCCGGCCTGCCGGCCGCGCTTTTGCCGGACGACTGGCCGGGCGAGGCGGCGCGGGCGCGGGTCAAGGCGGTCTATGCCGCGCTTGCCGGCCCGAGCGAGGCCTGGCTCGACGCATCCGGCCTGCCGGAACAGGTCGACGCGAAGAGGTTCAAGGCCCGGTTCGGCGGGATTTGAGGCTAAGATCCCGAGTTCATGTGGATGGTCCGGCTTCTTCACGAAACCGGACAGCCAAACCTATCGCCGAATGCAGTAGTACAGTGCAACGTAAGGCGGCATGTTGTTGTGGGGGCTACCGGCTCCTTTGGTGTCAGTCCCCTGGGTGCTCTTGATGGGCGGTCCGCCAACCCATAGCCTTCCCGGAGCGTCGCCGTCGGAGTAGGAATGGCCTGCTGTAACGCCGTCAAGACCTTCGCCAGCTTCTTCATATGCAAGGCGCATGTTGGTTAGCGTGTGAGCGTGTGCGGGCATTTCGGCTTCGCCAAGCGCATGCCATTCTGCACCGCCTTGCGCACCACCGGCGTCGTCTTGAAGCGCGGGGTAGCGGGTCAGGCTCTCGCCATTTTCATCGACGTTCGTATTGACGCCGGCGCCGACGATCATGCGGCCACCAGCCGGAGCAAAGCGTTCCCAGCCGCGCGGACAGGCATCTTCTTCCGACCTGTCGAACGCGGCGACAATGCCGGATGCCCGCCTGAAAGGCTCGAGTTCGGATTCCAGTGCTTCGATCCTTGCAAGCGTTGCCGTGAGCCGTGCCGTCATGCAGGTAAAATTCGCCTGGGCGACCTGGGTGGAATTGCCCGTTCCTTCGAGATTGCGAATGTCGCAGTCCTGCGCCCGCGCTTGGCTGGCAATCAGGCCGGCGAGGAGACTGCTAGCAGCCGCGAGCAAGAGTGTTTTCAGGCTGAAACCAATGCCAGAAGCCGCAACGGTACTGTTCATAGTTTGCCACTCCCCATCCAATCATTCCGAGAACAATTGCCCCTACCGCAACTTTAACGGCATGTTCGATGATCCAATGTGGCCTATTTCTCACTTCCCTCTGTTTGTTCATGTCGGTGACTGCTCCGATCGCGCGCGTAAGCCCCAGCCGGAAGGATTGCCGACCGGGGCTCTGCGTGCAATCGAAGATTGCGGCTCACTCCTCCAGATAGGCGAACGCGCTGGTCGCGGTGACGGCGACCTTTTTTGCGCCCTTCGCCCTCATCTCGACGCGTGTATAGGCCATGCGTTTGCCGTTGGAGAGCACCTCGACGCGGATGTCGACGTCGCCGGGCTTCAGCGGCCGCAGAAAATGCGTGGTCAGGTCGACCGTCGTGCAGACGCGGAACCGGCCGTTGAGTGCGGCCAGCGCCACCACCGAGCAGGTGTCGGCCGCCGCAGCCGTCGCCTGGCCGCAGATCACGCCACCGACATGCACCAGCGCCCGGTTTTCCGGCAGCAGGAAATCGCCGCCGCCGGCGTCGAATCCGACCGGTTTCAGCCCCATATCCACGATCCAGGGCGCGAAGACGCGCGCGATCGTCTCTTCCGCCTGCTTCAGCCCGAACTCTGTCATCGATCCTCGCTTTTTATGTTACGAAATATTGCGGAATGTTAGATTTTTTGTTACATGTCAGGATGGACGGATCATCCGCCATCCGACCACGGAGGAGATGTCATGTACAGCCAGGGCCTGATCGGGGCGAAGACCGATACCGACGAGGACGAAGCTTTCCTCGCCGCTTTCCAGGCGCGCATCGACGCGGAGGACAAGATCGAGCCCAACGATCCGATGCCGGAAGGCTATCGCAAGACGCTGGTGCGCCAGATCGGCCAGCATGCCCATTCCGAGATCGTCGGCATGCTGCCGGAGGGCAATTGGATCACGCGCGCGCCCTCGCTCAGGCGCAAGGCGGCGCTGCTGGCCAAGGTGCAGGACGAGGGCGGCCACGGGCTTTATCTGTATTCGGCCGCCGAGACGCTCGGCGTCAGCCGCGAGCAGATGACCGAGGAGCTTTTGTCGGGCAAGGCGAAATATTCCTCGATCTTCAACTATCCGACTTTGACCTGGGCCGATATCGGGGCGATCGGCTGGCTGGTCGACGGCGCGGCGATCATGAACCAGATTCCGCTCTGCCGTTGCTCCTACGGGCCCTATGCGCGCGCCATGATCCGGGTGTGCAAGGAGGAAAGCTTCCACCAGCGCCAGGGTTACGAGATCATGATGACGCTGGCCAACGGCACCGCCGAGCAGAAGGACATGGCGCAGGACGCGCTCGACCGCTGGTGGTGGCCGTCGCTGATGATGTTCGGTCCGCACGATTCCGACAGCCAGCACGGCGACCAGTCGATGAAATGGAAGATCAAGCGCTTCACCAATGACGAGCTCAGGCAGAAATTCGTCGACGCCACCGTGCCGCAGGGCGAGTTCCTCGGCCTGACCTTTCCCGATCCCGACCTGAAATGGAACGAGGAGCGCGGCCATTACGATTTCGGTCCCATCGACTGGGACGAGTTCTGGCGCGTGGTCAAGGGCGGCGGCACGATGAACCGCGAGCGCATCGCCGCGCGCCGCAAGGCCTGGGACAACGGTCGTTGGGTGCGCGAGGCAGCGCTTGCCCATGCCGAAAAACGCCGGGCCAGGCGCGAGGCGACGAAGCTGGCGGCGGAGTAGGATGCCGCGCAAGATACGCGACTTGATGCGCGACCTCGAACGCGCCGGGTTTCGCAATATCGGCGGCAAGGGCAGTCACCGAAACTATGTGCTGCAGGAGAAGGGTTTGAGGCTCACGCTGTCCGGAAATGCGGCGGACGATGCCCTGCCATATCAGGAAAAGCTGGTAAAACAGGCTCTCAAGGATAGGTCCAAATGAGGGAAAGCGATCGCTACGTGAAGGTGGTGAGCTGGTCGGAAGAGGACGGGTGCTACGTGGGCATGGCTCCGGGCCTGTTTTCAGGCGGTTGCCATGGCGACGACCAGCAGGCGGTATTCGCCGAACTGGTCCAGATCGTCGAAGAATGGATCGCGCATTTCAACAGCCGGGGCGAGCCGCTGCCGCCGCCCACGAGCGGACGCATCGAGCAACTTCTGCATCTGCCGGCAGCGGAGTAACCAGGATGGCAAAGACCGAAATCCCGCTTTGGGAAGTTTTTATCCGGCCCCGCAACGGGCTCGCGCACAAGCATTGCGGCTCCGTGCACGCCGCCGACGAGGTGATGGCGATCCAGGCCGCGCGCGACGTCTATACGCGGCGCGGCGAGGGCGTGTCGATCTGGGTGGTGCCGTCGGCGGCGATCGTCGCCTCGGATCCCGAACACAAGGACGAGAATTTCGAGCCGGCGCTGACCAAGATCTACCGCCACCCGACCTTTTACGACATCCCCGAGGACGTCGGCCACATGTAGGCCGACCGCCGATCGACGGAGGACACCGATGGGTCCGCTCGAAATCCTGTTCAGTCCGTTTGTGGTGATGACCGCGCATCCCTGGGCGGTCTACGTGCCGGTGGTGGTGCTGGGCCTGATGGGCTGGGCAACGCCGTGGGGAGGGACGATGGTCAAGGTCGCGGCGGCGTTGTGGCTGGCTTACGCGCTGTGGGAGACCGCCGTGCAGATCATGACGCCCGAGGCCAATATCCGGGTCGACCTGCTGGTCATCGCACCCATTCTGGTCGTCGTATCGCTTGCCGCCCTGGCACTATTTTTGAGAAAGGCGTTCGCCCGTGTCTGATGCATTGCTGACATTTCTCCTGCGCCTCGCCGACGATCACCTGATCCTCGGCCACCGGCTGTCGGAATGGTGCGGCCACGCGCCGATGCTGGAGGAAGATCTGGCCATGCCGAACATGGCGCTCGACCTGATCGGCCAGGCGCGCGCGCTCTACCAGTACGCGGCCGAAATCGAGGGCAAGGGGCGCAGCGAGGACGACCTCGCCTATCTGCGCCGTGAGCGCGACTACGTGAACTGCCTGATGGTCGAGCGGCCCAACGGCGATTTCGGCCACACCATGCTGCGCCAGCTCTATTTCGCCGCCTTCATGGAGCCGTTCTGGACGGCGGCGGCGGCGTCGAGCGACGAAACCCTGGCCGGGATTGCCGCCAAGGCCGTCAAGGAGACCGCCTACCATATCCGCCATGCCGGCGAGTGGGTGGTGCGGCTCGGCGACGGCACCGAGGAAAGCCGGCAGCGCATGGAAGCGGCGGTCGCGGCGCTGGCGCCTTATGTCGACGAGCTGTTCGAGGGCGACGCCGTCAGCGCGGCGATGGCGCAGGCCGGCATCGCGCCCGAGCCGGCCTCGCTGCGCGACGCGTTCGACCGCACCGTCGGCGCGATCTTCGCCGAAGCGGGGCTGACCTTCGCCCCGGCCGCCTATGCCCAGACCGGCGGCCGCCAGGGCCGCCACGGCGAGGCGATGGGCTTCATCCTGGCCGATCTGCAGCACATGCAGCGCAGCTATCCGGGGGCGACCTGGTGAGCGGGATGGCGCCTTATCCGCCTTCTGGCGGGCAGGCCAAGGCGGAAGCGCGCGCCTGGGCGGCGGCCGCCTCCGTCCCCGATCCGGAAGTGCCGTGCGTGACGGTCGCCGATTTGGGCATCCTGCGCTCGGTGGACATCGAGGGCGGGGTCGCGGTTGCCCGGGTGACGCCGACCTATTCCGGCTGCCCGGCCACGCTCGCCATCGAGCTGTCTGTTGAGACCGCCTTGCGCGAGGCCGGTTTCGAGGCCCGCGTGGAGCGCGTCGTTGCCCCGGCCTGGACGACCGACTGGATCACCGAGGCGGGGCGGGAAAAGCTCAGGGCCTACGGCATCGCGCCGCCGGTCGAGGGCTCCAACTCGATCCGGGCGCTGTTCGGCGAAACCGTCGTCGCCTGCCCGAAATGCGGTTCTGAGGAAACCGAACGGGTTTCCGAATTCGGCTCCACGCCGTGCAAGGCGCATTATCGCTGCACGGCGTGCCGGGAGCCGTTCGACTATTTCAAATGCATCTGAGCGGCCGTTTCCCTGACACTGACCAGGGCGCGCCGTCTCCCGAGGCTTGAGGTTTGACCATGGCATCCCGTTTTCACGATCTCACCGTGTCGGCCATCGAGCGCCAGACACCCGATGCCGTCGCGATCGCCTTCGACGTGCCCGAGGCGCTGCGCGATGCGTTTTTGTTCAAGCCGGGCCAATATCTCACCCTGGCCACCAGCCTGGACGGCGAGGATGTGCGGCGCTCCTATTCGATCTGCTCCGCGCCGGGCGAGGCGCGGCTCAAGGTGGGGGTCAAGAAGGTCGCCGACGGACGGTTCTCGCGTTTCGTCAACGAGACGCTGTCGGTCGGCGACACGATCCGCGTCATGCCGCCGGAGGGCCGGTTCACCTCGCTGGCCGGGCCGCGCCACGACTATCTGCTGATCGCGTCCGGTTCGGGCATCACGCCGATGCTGTCGATCGCCAAGACGGTGCTGGAGCACGAGCCGGACTCCACGGTGAGCCTGCTCTACGGCAATCGCTCGACCGAGACGATCATGTTTCGCGAGGAGCTGGAGGATTTGAAAGACCGGCATCTGCGCCGCTTTTCGCTGGTGCACCTGCTGTCGCGCGAGAAGCAGGATGTCGACCTGTTGAACGGCCGCATCGACGGCGAACGGGTGAAGGAACTCGCCAAACGCGGGTTGATCGACCCGCGCAGTTCGGACGGCGTCTTTCTGTGCGGTCCGGGCGAGATGATCGACGACGTCGCGGCCATGCTCACGGCCTATGGCGTCGACGAGGACCGCATCCGTTTCGAGCGTTTCACGCCGACGGGCGAGGCGCCGCGGCCGCGTGCGCCTTCCGCGCAGGCCAGGAAGGCCGTGACCGACGGTGTCGCGGTCGAAGTGGTGCTCGACGGTTCGCGGCGCGAATTCGCCATGGACGAGACGGCGGGAACGGTGCTCGACGCCGCGCACAAGGCCGGCATCGAGCTGCCTTATTCCTGCGCGGGCGGCATGTGCTGCACCTGCCGCTGCCGGGTGGTCGAGGGCGAGACCGAAATGGCGGTCAATTTCTCGCTCGAACCGTGGGAGATCGAGGCCGGTTTCACGCTCGCCTGCCAGACGAGGCCGCTGTCGAACAGGCTGGTGCTGGATTTCGACGCCGCTTGAGACTCTTGCGCCGCGCTCGTCTCACTCGGCCGTGCCGTAAAGCGTCAGCACCAGCGGCGTGCCCTTGGAATAGTTGATGCCGCTGACCGCGCCGCGCGCCGCCACGCTGGCTTGTCCTGCGGGCAGGGCGGCGAAAAACGCTTGCGTGAGGTCGTCGCGCACCAGCGCCATCGTGCAGGCGGGGTCCCCGGCCAGCGTCTCGGCGGCAGTGGCGGGGTCGGTCAGCAGCGTGTTCGTGCCGACGAGAAAGATCAGGCTCGGCTCGTAATAGCCCGTCGACACCAGCCGGCCCTGCGGGCAGGGCCTGTGCTCGGCAAACAGGCGCGCGATTTCCGGGCTGAGCCAGACCGGTTTCAGCGGTGGCAGCACGAAGATCGCGGCGAGCGCCAGCGTGGCGCCGGCGCCGAGCGCGGCGGCGAGCGTGCGCGGCAGGGCGGCGAGCGGCGGTCGGATGCCGCTGCCGAGCCAGCCGGTGACGACGACGATGATGGCCGCGAGCGCGCCCCACCAGGAAAAGCCGCCCAGCACGTAAGGGGTGATGCCGATCGCGATGACGGCCAGCGCCACGGTGACGACGACGAGACCGAACGTCGTTGCCCAGCGCAGCCAGGTCTGCCAGCGCCGCAGCGGCGCGTCGCGCGCCGCCGTGTCGCTCAGCGCCCAGCCGAGTGCCAGCACCAGGGCCGGAAAGGCCGGCAGCATGTAATGCGGCAGCTTGGTCGGCACCAGTTCGATGATCAGCCAGTAGGGCAGGTACCACGCCGCCAGAAACAGCAGTCGCGGATCGGCGCGCATGCCGTTGAGCACGCGCAGGCCGGCGTCGATCGCGGCGAGGCCGAACGGCCACATGGTGAGCGAATAGACCAGCACGTAATAGCCGGGCGGAAAACCGTGCGATTCCTGGCCCGACCCGATCTTGCCGAGCAGGTCGCGGCCGACCGCCTCCTGCCAGAACGCCGCCCCGCTCTTATAGGTGATCAGCGCAAGCCAGGGCGCCGCGACCAGCAGCATCAAGGCGGCGCCGGGCAGCGCGCGCAACTTTTTTAGCCAGGCCCGGTCGCCGTCGAACGCAAGCAGGAAGCCGCCGGTCAGCAGGCTGAGGAAGGGAATAACCGGTCCCTTGATCAGGATCGCGGCGCCCTGCGCGGCCCAGAACAGCCACGGCGCCCAACCGGGAACCGGCGTGCCGGCGCGGTGGCCGAGATAGATCCGCGCCAGCATGGCCTGCGCCACGAGGCCGGTCGCCAGCAGCGTCGCGTCGGTCTTGGCGATGCGGGCCTCGAAGCCGAGCATCAGCAGGCCGGCGAGCGAAACGGCCGCGATCAGCCCGGCGGTCGTGCCGAACATCCACGCGCCCAGCCAGGCGGTGGCCAGAACGGCGAGCGTCGCGCCGAGGATCGAGACGGTGCGGTAGACGGCGACCGGCGCGCCGGCGCCCTGGCCGCTGATGGCGACCGCCGCGGCTTGCAGCCAATAGATGCCGGCCGGCTTCTTGTAGCGCGGCTCGTCCTGGAAGCGGATGTCGACATAGTCGCCGCTCTCGACCATCTGCTTGGTCGCCTGGACGAAACGCGCCTCGTCGCGGTCGGTCGGCGGCAGGGTGGTGATGCCGGGCACGAACAGCAAAAGGCACAACAGCGCCAGCCCGAGATAATGCGCCGGGCCGAGCGCGCCGGCGACGGGCCTGACGGCCACGGGCGGGTGTTCGCGGGCGGCGCTCATGGCGGCCGGTCAGTCCGTGCCGGACATCGCGCCGCGATGCTCGTTGGCGATCAGCCACAGATTGCGGATGTAGATGACCAGCCCGAGCGCCTGGCCGGCGATGAAGACGGGATCCTTGCGGTGAATGGCGTAAAGCAGAAGCAGCGTGCCGCCGCCGAGCGAAAAAAACCAGAACGCGACCGGCACCACCGAGCGCTTGGCGCGTTCCGAGGCGATCCACTGCACCAAAAAGCGCATGGTGAACATCGCCTGGGCGACGAAACCCAGCAGGATCCAGGCGCTGAACTGGTCGACGAAGACCTGATAGGCCCAGTTGTAGAGCGACTGGAAAGTGTCGGTCATCGGGACGGCTCCGTGATGCGGGGGACGGTCTTGCGTCGTCGGCGCAGCCACCACACGCCGAACAGGTCGAGAATGCCGCGCAGGCCGCGGTCCAGAATGCCGTAATTGGAGGTGCCGTGCCGGCGTTCGCGGTCGACGACGTCGACATGCAGCACGCCGAACCCCTCGCGCAGCACCAGCGCCGGCAGATAGCGGTGCCAGCCGTCGAAATAGGGCAGTTGACGGAACAGCTCGGTGCGCAGCGCCTTGAGCCCGCAGCCGGAATCGCGTGTGCCGTCGCGCAGGATCGCCTCGCGCAGGGCATTGGCGAAGCGCGACGACCAGCGCTTGATCAGCGTGTCGGTGCGCTTCAGCCGCTGGCCGGCGACGATGCCGACCGTGGCGTCGGCCGACAAAAGCCGGTCGGCGAGCACCGGCAGATAGCGCGGGTCGTTCTGGCCGTCGCCGTCGATCGTCACCACTACCGCGCCGCGCGCGGCAAACACGCCCGAGCGCACCGCCGCGCTCTGGCCGGCCGAGCGGTCGTGGCGGATATGGCGCAGATGGCGCGCGCCGGCGTCGATGCGGCCTGCCAGCATGGCGGGGGTGTCGTCGCTCGAGCCGTCGTCGACCACCAGCACCTCATGGTCGCGGTCGGCGAGCGCGGCATCGATCTCGTCGAGCAGCACGGCCAGGTTGGCGGATTCGTTCTTGCAGGGAATGACGATCGAAATCGCGGGTCCGGTTCCCTCGTGCATGGGCCTCTTTCCAGTTCACACGCCCCAGATGACGCGGGCTACTAACACGCGGTGCCGGGAATCGGAATGAGGCTTGTGATCAGCCTATCGCTTTTCGCGGATCTCGGTCAGCGTCCTGGTTGGCGTGATCGCCTCGGCGTCGACGAGCACGTCGAGGATCGCCGGCTTGCCGCTGGCGCGCGCGCGTTCGAAGGCCGGCGCGAACTCGGCGGTTGCGCGCACCGTCTCGCCATGACCGCCATAGGCGCGGGCCAGCGCGGCGAAATCGGGGTTCGTCAGCGTCGTTCCCGATACGCGGCCCGGATAGTCGCGCTCCTGGTGCATGCGGATCGTGCCGTAGATGCCGTTGTTGAGGATCACGACGATGATCGGCCGGCCATAGTGCATGGCCGTCGCGAATTCCTGCCCGTTCATCAAGAAATCGCCGTCGCCGGCCCAGACCACGACCTCACGGTCGGGAAAGATGCCCTTTGCCGCCACGCCGGCCGGCACGCCATAGCCCATCGATCCCGAGGTGGGGGCCGCCTGCCCGTTGAAGCGGCGGTAGCGGTGGAACCGATGCATCCAGGTGGCGAAATTGCCGGCGCCGTTGGCGATGATGACGTCCTCGGGCAGGTTTTCCTCCAGCCATGCCATCACCGGGCCGATCTTGACCGCGCCCGGCCCGTCCATCGGCGGCGTCGACCACTCCAGATAGGACTGGTGCAGGTCCTCGGTGAAGTTCGCCCAGCGCGGGGGCGCGTCCGGCGCCGTCTCGGCAAACGCGGCGGCGAAAGCCGTGTTGGAGGCGTTGATCGCCAAAGTGGGCCGGTAGACGCGGCCCAGCTCTTCCGGGTCGGGGAAGATGTGGACCAGTTTCTGGTCGGGGTAGGGGCTTTTTACGAGCGTGTAGTCGGCCGACGGCATCTCGCCGAAGCGGCAGCCGACGAGGATGACCAGGTCGCTCTGCTTGATGTAGGCCGCAAGCTTCGGGTTTGCGCCGATGCCAATGTCGCCGGCATAACAGTCGTGCAGCTGGTCGCACAGCGTCTGCCGGCGGAAGGAGCAGCCTGCCGGCAGCCGCCAGCGGCTGATGCCGGCGCAGACCTGGCGCACGGCCTCCTCGGTCCAGCGCGTGCCGCCCAGCACCAGGAACGGGCGCTCGGCCGCCTCGAGCAGTTCGACCAGCCGATCCATTTCCGGGCGGCCGGGCCTTGTCTCGACGGCAACGAAGGGCAGGGGCGTCGGCGCCTCGACCGCGTCGGTAAGCATATCCTCGGGCAGGACGACCACGACCGGGCCGGGGCGCCCGGAGGTGGCGACCGCGAAGGCACGGGTGACGAGTTCGGGAACGCGCGCGGCGTCGTCGATCTGCACCACCCATTTCGCCATCGTGCCGAAAAAGGCCCTGTAGTCGACCTCCTGGAACGCCTCCCGCTCCAGATTGCCGCGCGCCACCTGGCCGACGAACAGGATCACGGGGTTCGAATCCTGCCGGGCGATATGGATGCCGGCGGAGGCGTTGGTCGCGCCCGGGCCGCGCGTCACGAAGCAGATGCCGGGTTTTCCCGTCAGCCTTCCCTCGCAGTCGGCCATCATCGTCGCGCCGCCTTCCTGGCGGCAGACGACGTTTTCGATCCTGGAATCGTGCAGCGCGTCGAGGACGGCCAGATAGCTCTCGCCGGGGACGGAGTAGACCCGCTCGACGCCGTTGGCCTCAAGCGCGTCGACGATCAGCTGGCCGCCTGTCCTCATGCGTCTTTCGCCTCCAGTTCGGCTAATACTTCCCCGGTATGCTCGCCGAGCCGCGGCGAGGGCCGGTCATAGACCGGCGGGGTCTTCGACATCAGCATCGGCGCGCGCACCGACGGCAGCGCATTGCCCTGGCCGTCGTCGAGATCCATGCGCATGCCGCGCGCGATCGCCTGCGGATCGGCGAACGCCTCGCCGATATCGTTGATCGGGCTCGCGGGCACGTTGGCGGCTTCCAGCCTGTCGAGCAAGGGTTGTTTTTGCCAGCCGGCAAGCGTGGCGACCAGCTTTTCGCGCAGGCGCTTGCGATGTTCGACCCGCGCCGGATTGGTGGCGAAGTCGGGATCGTCGGCAAGGTCTTCCAGCCCCAGGACCTGGCACAAATGGCGGAACTGGCCGTCATTGCCGACCGCCAGGATGATGTGCCCGTCGGCGACCGGCACGACCTCGTAGGGGGCGATGTTCATATGGGCATTGCCCATCTGCACCGGCGGCGTGCCGGAGACCAGATAATTGAGGTTCTGGTTGCCGAGCACCGAAATCTGGGTGTCGAACAGCGCCATGTCGACATATTGGCCTTCGCCGGTGCGTTCGGCGTGGCGCAGCGCCGCCTGGATGGCGATGACGGAATAAAGCCCGGTGAAGACGTCGGAAATCGCGACGCCGGCCTTTTGCGGCTCGCGGCCGGGTTCGCCGGTGATCGACATCATGCCGGCCATGCCCTGGATGATGAAATCGTAACCCGGGCGGTGGGCATAGGGCCCGGTCTGGCCGAAACCGGTGATCGAGCAATAGACCAGGCGCGGGTTGTCCGCCCGCAGGCTTTCGTAGTCGAGGCCGTATTTCTTCAGCCCGCCGACCTTGAAGTTCTCGATCACCACATCGGCTGTGGCGATCAGCCGCTTGAGGGTGGCCGCGCCCTCGGGCGTGGAAAAGTCGATCGCCACCGAGCGCTTGCCGCGATTGGTCGAGTGGTAATAGGCGGCCGAGAGATTTTCGCCATCATGGCTTTTCACGAAGGGCGGTCCCCAGCGACGGGTGTCGTCGCCGCCGTTCGGATTTTCCACCTTGATGACGTCGGCGCCCAGATCGGCGAGCAACTGCCCCGCCCAGGGGCCGGCGAGGATGCGGGCAAGCTCGATGACGCGGATGCCGGCGAGGGGAGGGTTTGCCATGGGGATTATGCGCCAGTTGTTTCGGATGCCCCGGAATACCAAATAGGCGCCCCAGCGTCAGCCCGGATTCGCCGCATCGCCTTATGCGCTTGACGCATCAACCGGCCGCCAGAACCGGGTCCACCCAGGCGGCGAAATCGGCCATGATCGCGTCGCGATTCACCTCGTTCAGGCTTTCGTGGCGGGTTTTGGCGTAAACCGTTGAAACCAGATTCGAAAAGCCCATTGCCCGCATGCGCGCCGCAAGCGCGTGGACCGCCTTGCCGCCATCGGTGGCCGGGTCGTGCTCGCCGCCGATGACGAGTAGTGGGAGGTCGCGGCGCAGATCGGCGAAATTGCCGTCGTCGGCGCCGGCGAACACCCAGGAAAACAGGTCGCGCCACATCGACACCGACGCGTCCCAGCCGCATAGCGGATCGGCGATATAGGCGTCGACCTCGTCGGGGTCGCGCGACAGCCAGTCGAACGCGGTGCGATGGCCGGGCACCTGTTTGGCCCAGGCCTGGAAGGTGAGTTTCGGCAAGAGGCGCGAGGGCACGTCGGAACCGAGCCGCAACCGCTCCCAGGCAAGCAGCGCCTGCGCCGCGCGGCCGGTGAGCCCGGCGGAAAAATTGGCGTTCCAGATCGCGGCCGCCGCGACGCGCCCGGAGTGCTGCAGGACAAAATTCAGCGCGATCAGACCGCCCATCGAATGGCCGAAGACGATCACCGGTAGGCCGGGATGGGTCGCGGCGATATGGTCGTGGACGGCGGCGACGTCGGAAATCACCTTGGCGCCGCCGTCGCCGTCGGTGGAAAAGACGCGCGGCGGCGCATCGGGGGCGCGCGTGTGGCCGTGGCCGCGATGGTCATGGGCGTAGGTGGCGATGCCGTGCCCGGCCAGAAAATCGGCGAAGCGGGCGTAGCGCGCGGCATGCTCGGCCAGGCCGTGATTGATCTGCACGACGGCGCGCGGCGCCTCGGGCGGCCGGCGCGTGTAGAGCTTCAGCCGCGCGCCGGTCGGCGTGTCGAGGTGCAGTTCCTGATCGAAGGGCATGACGGCTCCCGTTTTGGTGGCCAAGAGTGGCGCGATATCGCCGCGCGGGCAATCGGAAAGCGCGCGTGCGGCGTCGATCTGGCGCCGGCGCGGTTTCATGCTAGGTTTTCGGCATGGGTTCGGGGCGCTCGACGCCGGCGCGGCTGGCCGCGCTGATGCTGACCGTGCTGCTGGCGGCATGCGCGGCCGGCAAGTCCTATGTCGCGGCCGACGATGCGCCGCCTTATGCCCGGGCCGGCTACCTCGACGCGCGGCTGGCGCTCACCCGAATGATCGGCGCGCCGCTGGCGCCGATCGTGCGCAATCTGAGGGCGCCGCACGGCAAGCTGCACGGGCGCGCGGGGCTGGAGCGGTTCCTGCGCGACGCGTTGCGGCCGCTCGACATCGTCGTCATCCGCTCGCGCCCGGCCGCGACCCGTCTTCTCATTCCCGGCCATTTCACCCACGCCACGGTGTGGCTGGGGACGCCGGCCGAGATGAAGGCGCTCGGCGTGTGGTCGCTGAGCGCGGTCAGGCCTCACCGCGACCGGCTGCGCGCGGGGCGGCCGGTGATCGAAGCCGCGCGCGACGCCGTGCAACTGTCGCCGATGCGCGAGATCACCGATGTCGATGAAATCGTCATTTTGCGCCCGCGTCCGGGCGGACGGGACTGGGCGCGCGCAAAATATGCCGGCCTGTTCGCGGCGATCGGACGGCCGTTCGACTATAATTTCGACTGGACGGACAAGACGCGGCTAACCTGCGCCGAACTGGTCGCCGGCGTCTTTCGCGAATTCGAGCTGCCGGTGCGTTACACCCAGGGCCGTTTTGCCATCGTTCCCGACGATATCGTGCGCGCCGCGACGATCCCTGGATCGCGGCTGCGTGTCGTCCGGTACGTCGCGCCGGCCGCGGGCGACGGGTTTTCCGCCTCCGGGGGCGAGGCGGTGGTGAAGCTGCTGAGCCGTCCGCGCGACGATGCGACTTGAAACCGGGCTGCCGGATATGGGAAGGCAGGCCCCTTGCCGGGCCAGGAACATGCCCGTTTCATCCGAAGCCCGACCCGTTTCCGGAGTCCGCGATGCCTGTCCTGCGGTTGACGCCCCTGTTTCTGGCCTTGGCCTTCGGCCTGGTCCTGCCGGTTCCGGCTGGGGCGGAGGTGGCGCTCGACGGCCGGTTCGTTGCCGACAGGGCCTGTCCGGCGACGCCGTCGATCCGCAAAAGGGGCAATCCCGGCGACGTCAGGACGCGCGCCGGCCAGGTCTATGCCGCGCTCGCCGCCAACCGGGCCGACCCGACCCATTATCTGGTGCTGATGCAGGGGGCGGCGCCGGAACGACGCTGGGTGCGGGCCGGCTGCGGGCGCCTCGTGCAGGGCGAGGCCGGCCGCCGCGGCGACGGCACGACGGCGGCCGCGCGGACAATTGCGCAAGCGCCCCGCCGGACCCGCCATGTGCTGGCGGTCAACTGGCAGCCCGGCTTCTGCGAAACACGACCCTCGGTGCGCGAATGCCGCACGCAGACGGCCGGGCGTTTCGACGCGTCGCATTTTTCCCTGCACGGTTTATGGCCGCAGCCGCCGGGCACGGTCTATTGCGACGTGCCGGCCGCCCTTGTCGAGCGCGACAAGGCGGGGGCGTGGAAAACCCTTCCCGAACTCGGCCTGGAGACGAAGACGCTGCGCGAACTCGTCACCGTCATGCCGGGCGCGGCCTCCTATCTGCATCGGCACGAATGGATCAAGCACGGCGCGTGTTATGGCGGCGACGCCGAAACCTATTATCGCCGCTCGCTGGCGCTGATGCGGGCGCTCAACGGCTCCGAGGCGCGCGCCTTCTTTGCCGCGCGGATCGGCAAGACGGTCACCTCCGGCGAGATCCGGCGCGCCTTCGACACCGCGTTCGGCAAAGGCGCGGGGAAAAGGGTGCGGGTTTCCTGCGTCGACGATCCGTCGAACGGCCGCCGGCTGATCGGCGAGATCACCATCGCGCTGTCGGGCGCCCTGGAGCCGGAGGCGCGGCTGGGCGATCTCATCCACGCCGCGCGGCCGACCGGCAAGAGCGGCTGCCCGAAAGGCATTATCGACGCCGCGGGCCTGCAATAGGCGGCGCTGCCCGGCGGGCCGCGCCTACCACCCGAACAAAAACGTCGCGCCGCTGCGCCCATGTCCGTTCTGGGTCACGTTTGCCCGGGTGTCGCGGCCGAACTGGAACAGGCCATAGGCGTTTCGGTCGCCGTTCTGCGCCAGGGTCCCGCTGTGTCCGGTGCCGTCCTGGTGGACAAGCCCGTAATTGCCGCGCCCGGCCTGGGCGATGCCGGCCTGGTTGCGCTGGCCGTTTTGCCGGACGAGCGCGTTGCCGCGCGCGGCATTGAAAAGCGAATAGATCTGCAGGCCGGCGCGCAAGGCCCGATCGGCCTCGGCGGTGCCGGGGGCGATGCTGATGCCGATCGAACCGCCGGCCGAGGCCGGCACGGCCGGCGCCGCCACGCCGATCGCGGCGGCCAGCAGCAGGGCGGAATATCTGGAAGTGGCGGTACGAAACATGGTCGTCTCCAAGGGGTGCGGCGCGCAGGTCTTGCGTGGATGATGCGGTGATCATGACGCCGGCGTGGTGAACCGTGCCGGAACCGTTCGTTCAGCTTCGGTTTAGGAACCGGACGTCGGCGCTTGCGGGCGCATGCGGCGGCATCGGCAGCGGTGACACGCTGTCGTCAGACGGGACCGCCGACGACGGCCGCGCAGGACGCGGCCAGCCTGCCGGCGTCCAGCCGCAGCCTTGCCTCGTAGCGCCCGCCGGACGCGAGCACGACCCGGCCGAGCGTTTCTGCTGCGCCGGGGCGGGCGTCGAACTCTCCGCCCTGGCGAATCCGGGCGCTGTCGGCGGATGCGCCACCCTCGACATCGAGCCGGTAGGTGCCGCGAAGCGCTCTGTCGGCATGGACGACGGCTTCGATCACGGTCCGGCCGTTCTGGGTCGCGGTGCGGAGCTCGCAGCCCAGCGGACCGTCCTTGCTGTCCGGCGCGGAGGCGGCCGCCGCGCCGATGACGGAAAGCAGCGGAAGAAGTGCGACGAGGACGCGGTTTTTCATGATGCTGGACCTTTTCCGAAGGCGCGCGACGGCCGGCAGACGCGTGGTGGCGTCGGCCGGCATCGGTCGGCGCCGTTTAGCGACAGGTTTGAACGATCGCCGCGACATTGCCGTTTCCGGCCTGGACGGCATCGGCTAAACAGCCGCGCCCCACCTGGACGCTGGCGGCGACATTGCCGTTGCCGTCTTGGATCAGCATGGCGTCGTGTCCGGTGCCGAATTGTCCGATGCCGGCGGCGTTGCGGTTGCCCCATTGATCGGTGCGGGCGCGGTGATACGCGCCGTCCTGGCCGATTGCGCCGACATTGCGCCGGCCGCGCTGTTCGGCGATGGCGGAGCTGCGATAGCCGTTCTGGTAGATGCCGATACGGTTGCGGCTGCCGTCCTGCGAGGCGCCGAGCGAGTGCGACCAGCCGTGCTGCTCGATCCACAGGCTGTTGGCCTTGGCCGGGACGGCGACGAAGCCGGCGACGGCGGCGAGCGTGCCGGTGAGGATGAGTTTTTTGATCATGGAGGGCTCCAGAGTGGCAGGGGGTTGGGTTCGCTAGGAACGAGGCCACTCTCGCATGCCGATTTGAAACGCGGGCTGAACCGGCCGTTCAGCCGGCATTCACGGGTGGCGGCCTGGCCCATTGCTCCGGGCGGTGCTTTCGCCTACATACGCCGCGACCCTTTCCCCGCAGCCCAGTTTACGGAGTGCGACGCGCGCCATGGCACGCCAGTTCATCTATCACATGTCGGGCCTCAACAAGGCCTACGGCGCCAAAAAGATCCTCGAAAACATCCATCTGTCCTTCTACCCCGACGCCAAGATCGGCATTCTGGGGCCGAACGGCGCCGGCAAGTCGACGGTGCTGAAAATCATGGCCGGGCTCGACAAGGAGTTCACCGGCGAGGCTTGGCTGGCCGACGGGGCGACTTGCGGATATCTGCCGCAGGAGCCGGAGCTCGACCCCGCGCTCGACGTGATGGGCAACGTCATGGAAGGTGTGGCGGCCAAGAAGGCGATCCTCGACCGCTACAACGAGCTGATGATGAACTATTCCGACGAGACGGCCGACGAGGCGGCCAAGCTCCAGGACGAGATCGACAGCCAGAATCTGTGGGATCTCGACAGCCAGGTCGAGATGGCCATGGAAGCGCTCGGCTGCCCGCCCGGCGAGGCCTCGGTCGACACATTGTCGGGCGGCGAGAAGCGCCGCGTGGCGCTGTGCCAGCTCCTGTTGCGCAAGCCCGACCTGCTTTTGCTCGACGAGCCGACCAACCATCTCGACGCCGAAACCACGGCGTGGTTGGAAAAGCACCTGCGCGACTATCCCGGCGCCGTGCTGATCATCACCCACGACCGCTATTTCCTCGACAACGTCACCGGCTGGATCCTCGAGCTCGATCGCGGCCGCGGCATCCCCTACGAGGGCAACTATACCGCCTATCTGGAGGCCAAGGCCAAGCGCATGAAGCAGGAGGGCCGCGAGGAGGCGGCGCGCGAAAAGGCGCTGGCGCGCGAGCGCGAGTGGATCGCGGCCTCGCCCAAGGCCCGGCAGGCGAAATCCAAGGCGCGCTTCAAGGCCTATGACGAACTGGTCAAGCAGGCCGACGACCGCCGTCCCGGCGACGCCCAGATCGTGATTCCGGCCGGCGAGCGGCTCGGCCAGGTGGTGATCGAGGCCGATGGGCTTACCAAGGGTTTCGGCGACCGGCTGTTGATCGACGATCTCGAATTCAAGCTGCCGCCCGGCGGCATTGTCGGCGTGATCGGGCCGAACGGCGCCGGCAAGACGACGCTGTTTCGCATGATCACCGGCCAGGACGAGCCCGATTCGGGCGCGATCCGCGTCGGCGACACGGTCAAGCTCGGTTATGTCGACCAGAGCCGAGACACGCTCAACCCGGACAAGACGGTGTGGGAGGAGATTTCCGGCGGCAACGACATCATCAAGCTCGGCAAGCACGAGATCAACAGCCGCGCCTATTGCTCGTCGTTCAACTTCAAGGGCGCCGACCAGCAGCAGAAGGTCGGCACGTTGTCGGGCGGCCAGCGCAACCGCGTCCACCTGGCCAAGCTGTTGAAGGATGGCGGCAACGTCATCCTGCTCGACGAACCGACCAACGACCTCGACACCGAGACGCTGGCCGCGCTCGAGGACGCGCTGGAGAATTTTCCCGGCTGCGCGGTCATCATCTCGCATGACCGCATGTTTTTGGACCGGCTCGCCACCCATATCCTGGCCTTCGAGGGCGACAGCCACGTGGAATGGTTCGAGGGCAATTTCGAGGATTACGAAGCCGACAAGATCCGCCGGCTCGGCCCCGACAGCGTCAACCCGAAACGGGTGACCTATAAAAGGCTGACGCGGTAGGGGATAAGAGCAGAGAGTTGGGAGGGGATATTTGTTTGAACAATTGAAGATGCGCGGATTTGACGTGCTCGCACTTCATCATTCTGAGGCGATCATTTCGCAAGATATGCCCCAGGCGGAAGCGGAAATTGAAGAGGCACTCTTATCCCTTGATATTCCCATAGTTGAAATCGTCGCTGGTGGCGGAGGAGAAGCTGGCCTGACGCAACGGCTGCGTCGTGGTTTGGCCGAGCGCCATTGGACCAAGAGGAATATCCGTGTTCGTAAATTGGTGAGTTGGGGGGATGATTTCGAAGAGCGTGAAGTTGCTGCACTCTCGCATGAGATAGACCATGTAAAGAGCTTTGGCGATAATTCGTGGGTTTTTGCATTAGAGATCGAATGGAATAACAAAGATCCATTTTTTGATCGAGATCTCGAGAGTTTTAAGCGGCTTCATGCCGAGGGGGCGGTCTCTGTTGGTGCTATCATAACACGTGGAGAGAGTCTTCAGCGTGAAATACGTGCGCTCTTACGGCGCTTCGCCGATGATAACAAAATCAACAACATTGATGATCTTGATAAATTCGGGTATTCGCCGACAAGACGTCAAAGGAAAATCGTTGCGGAACGGGCGGAGCGCACCGGGGATTTTCGCCAAGCTTGGGTTGATGCTTTTGCCAGTGACAAATTCGGTGAAGCAACGACGCATTGGCGCAAGCTTCAGGACAGGGTCCTACGTGGCGTTGGAAACCCATGCCCGCTCGTTCTGATCGGGATTCCAGCAAATTCCATAAGCTTCGAATACCAATAGACCTATTCCGCCGCTTCGGCTGCAGAATTGTAAGCGTAGGTCTTCCAGGTTGGACGATAGTTCTCATCAGCCTGATTGCCCCAGAACGTCCATCCCGGACGGGTTCCGCGCGCAAAGAGCTCCAGATAGGGACCGGGCGAACACCGCTCGATTAGCTCGTACTGCTCGTCGGGTTTGCGTGAATGTTCGCGCTTGCGCGACTGGATCATATTGACCTGGCTGCGCGCCGGTGGAAGCGTGCGTGCGTTCTTGCCCCGCACCCCGAAAAGGATCAGTTCCGTAACGTTGCGGAAATAGAAACCGACCCCCCGGCCATCCGAGCCGCCATCCTTTCTGATCTTATGCCAAACGAGATTGGCCTTGTACTCGAAGCCCCAGGCAGCAAGGACCCGCAATCCGTCCGGGAGCAGGGCGTTCGGAACCCAAAGATAGAGGTGGGTTGGTTCGACCGTAAGCGCCTGAACCGGCAGGGCGCAAATCTCGTCGGTTGTCATGGTTTCGTATCGGGACAGTCGGCGATGTTCCGGCGCAACCTTGCCCGTGCGGTTGGTGAAACGCCAAGGCGGGTCCGCGAGCACTGTCTGATAGGCCTGGCCCTCTGTCCTACGCAACAGATCAAGACCGATGTCCGTAGGTTCGGCGTTCATGTGTCAACCTCTGATCAATTTGGAACAAAAGCAGAACTTTTGTTGAATGTCAATGTTGCGCGATTCGGGTCCGGAAGTCGCTAACGAACCGCGCCGCTTTCTTTGGATAGTCGACGTTTTGCGGCTGATTGCGGCATGCCTCGAATAAACGGAGGAAGATTTGCCTAGCGAGCGATTTGCCGGCTTGGGGATAGGCGTCGAAATAGTCCGGGCGAAAACGGAACTGGAGATGCTAATCGATCGGACAGGCAATTTCTGGCTTGGCCAAAACCAGCGCTTGCCCTCGCCCTCATTCCAGCCGGCAGCAGAACGGGAAGAACGGTCCGGACAGCCCCGGCGTACCGGGCGAGCCTCAAGCTCTAGGAGAGCGCCTTGCGGGCAAGCATGGCGGCGCCCAGCCGGTCGGTCTTGGCGAGCCTGCCGGTGGCCTCGGCGATGCGCCTTGCCTGTCGTGGGTTGACCTTAATGAGCGCGAAGCCGCTGCCGCCAAAGTGTGCTCGAAGGCCCGGTGGTCGGTTCGGTCGTGGCAAAGCGGCGGCTTGCGCCGTCGCTGATGCGGTGGACGTCGAGATAGTCTTTCGAGATGTCGACGCCGATGATATCTTTGGCCATCTTTCGCTTGATCCTCAGCTTGTCATCCGGAGCCGAACTCCGGGTGCCCATTCAGGCCTCAAGGGAAAGACGAGGGCGATCACACGCTAGCGCTGCACCGGCACGAGCCGCCCGCCGGCCCGAGATCGCCGCCAACGCGTGGACACATACCGGCACCGCTCCTCGCAAAATCAACGTCTTGCACGAAATCCGCCCTGTGCCGGTCCACACCGCAGGTAAGCGGTTGGACAATGGCGGCCGGCGAGCGAAGGGCCTGGAGTATGGACGTGGATGTGGCAAGAGGGGACAGACGGACATTGCGGCGCATCATGGCGCTGCTCGTCGCGCTCGCCGCCCTGGCCGAGCGCGCCGGCGCCCGCTCCTGGCCCGTCCGTTGTTTGGTTTTGTGTATCTTGCGGCGGGCCGAGCCCGTGGCGACCGGGTTTGTCGCCGACGCGACGGGCCTGCCGCCATCGGTCCTCGGGGCAAGGCCTGGTATCCGCAATGACGCGGCCGGCGCGCTGCGTCTCGCCGCCTATTTCAGGGCGCTGGCGGCCGCGCTCGCCGCGCTGTTGCGCCGGAGCGGACGTTCTCGACGCCTGGATGGTCGCATCGGCGATGCGCTCCGGTGTCCCGGATTTTGCCCCGGTTGGTTTGCCTGCGGCCGCGGTGGCCGGGGCGGGCTGCTAAACGACACGTCATGACGGGCGCTCGGCGCGGCCGGCGGTCGACGCTTGCCGATGACGGCATCCCGCATCGCTCCCGCACCCTTCATCGTGCGCCGCCGCGATCTCCGCAAACCGGGCGATCGTTGCGGGCGCTCGTCTTCCCTGCAGCCGGCGGCGGAACTGGAGGAACGGTCCGAAGAGTCCCGGCGCGCCGGTCGGCGCGAATGCGAAATCGTGGGCGGTGTCGCTCTCGTCGGCGCCGGCGGCCGGCGACTTGACCCGGGGCGGCCCGCATGGCTCGATGCCGGCATGGGCGGCGGGTCGTCCGCCGCCCGCATCCGGGAGGACAGCCATGACACGCACCGGTTCGGCCCTTCTTGTTCTCGCCGTCGCGGCGTTCGGCCTCGGCAGCGCGGCGGCCTTCGCCAAGCCGGCGCGGTGCTTCACCACCGATGACGGCTATTACGAGTGC
Organism: Nitratireductor sp.; assembly: GCA_039973095.1. Classification (GTDB taxonomy): domain Bacteria; phylum Pseudomonadota; class Alphaproteobacteria; order Rhizobiales; family Rhizobiaceae; genus Mangrovimarina. Next base: position 491,257 of record JBDWLQ010000018.1, read on the forward strand.
GATTTCCGCGGCACGGACAAGGCCGGCTCGTTCGTCATCGCGGCGAACGGCTACCCGACCTATTCGCTGGTGATCGACCGGCCGGGCTTCGCTTTCGGGTTCGTCAATTTCGGCGACCGCAACATTTCGCTGCCGGGCGAATATGTGCGCAGCCGCGACGATGCGGCGTGCTGGAACAATCCGCAGACCAGCACCAAGATCTGTGCCTGGTGAGGTGGGCGCGCCGCGGCGGCGGTGCGGCGCGTGCCGCGATCGCGCCATGGCAATTTCGTTGCACTGCGGAATAAAACAGGCATAAAGAGCAGACATGGAAGCCTCACGCGCATTCACCGCCAAGGAGCGCCTCGCGCCCGCCCCCTTATCGGACAAGGGCGGCGGCCGACCCCGGATCGCCCGGGTGGCGCTGTCGGGCATCGGGGTCAGCATTCCCGAAGCCTCGATCGGCAACGAGGCGCTGGTCGATTGTTTCAATCTGTGGGTCGAGCGCGAAAACCGGCGCCGGGCGGCCGACGGGCTTGAGCCGCTGCAAAAGTCGAGCGCGGCCTTCATCGAGCACGCCTCGGGCATCCGGCAGCGCCACGTCCACACGCCGGACGGCATTCTCGATCCCGACCGCATGGCGCCGCGCATCGCCGCGCGCGCCGACGACGATCTGTCGGTGCTGGCCGAGTTCGGCGCGCGCGCCGCGCGCGTGGCGCTCGACGACGCCGGCGTCGATGCCTCCGAGGTCGATCTGGTGATCTGCGCGGCCTCGCATCTGGAACGGCTCTACCCGGCGATCGGTATCGAGATCCAGAACGAGATCGGCGCCCGGGGGGCGGCGTTCGACCTCAGCCTCGGCTGCTCGTCGGCGAGCGGCGGGCTGCATGTCGCCTTCAATCTCTTGCGCTCGGGCGCGCATCGCCGGGCGCTGGTCGTCACGCCGGAGCTGATCACCCCGCATCTGAACTTCCGCGACCGGCAGACCCATTTCATCTTCGGCGACGCGGCAACGGCGATGCTGGTCGAGGCGGTCGGGCCAGACGAGGAGCGGCCGGGCCGGTTCGAGGTGATGGACACAAGGAGCTGGACGCAGTTTTCCAACAATATCCGCTCGAATTTCTCCTATCTGAACCGGGCCGCACAGGACGATGCCGGCGTCATCGGCATGGAAGGCAAGCTGATCAAGCAGCAGGGCAACAAGGTGTTCAAGGAAGTCACCATCGCCAGCCACCGCTTCATCGTCGATTTTCTGGCCGAGCACGGCCATACGCCGCAGACCGTGCGGCGGTTCTGGCTGCATCAGGCCAATGCGCGCATGAACGGCATGATCTTGAAGCTCGCCTTCGGCGAGGAGGTCGGCCACGACCGCGCGCCGATGGTGCTCGACCGGCTCGGCAACACGGCGGCCGCCGGCGCCGTGGTCGCGCTGTCGGAAAACCATCGCGACATGACGGCCGGCGATTTCGGCCTGTTGTGCACTTATGGGGCGGGCTATTCGCTCGGTGGAGCGCTGTTGCGCATGATGTGAGGCCGCGCTCGGGGCTCGGCTACCGATCGATCCGCGTGATCGGTTGATCATCCCAATTGACTGGAATTCGTCCGCCGGGCGCGTGATGCTGCGTGCCGTTCAAGGGGAGGGAAGCGCGATGGACCTGCCGCTGACACGGTTCGACCCGGAGCCGGAGATCGTGCCGGCGCGAAAACTCTCGGCATGTGCCGACGGCGTGTTCGCGGCGCCGTCGGACGGGTTCGTCACCCAGGCCGTGGACGCGCTCGATCTCGATTTCGACGGTATCCGGGGCGATTTTCACGCCGGCGCGACACGCCGCTCGGGCGGGCGCGAGCCATGGTATCCGCGCGGCACGCAAATGCGCAACGAACGCCAGCTGTCGATCGTGGCGGCCGACGAGCTGGCCGCGATTGCACGCGGCATGGGGATAAGAGAGATCCGGCCGGAATGGATCGGCGCCAATCTCGTATTGTCGGGCGTGCCGCGGTTGTCGATGCTGCCGGCCGGCACGCTGCTCTTCTTCAAGCACGGCGTCACCTTGAAGGTCGACAGCCAGAACGGGCCGTGCCGGGTCGCCGGGCGCTCGGTCGCCGACCATGCGGGCATGGCCGACCGCGAGGCCGGCGCGCTGGCCTTTCCCAAAGCCGGTAGGCGCCGGCGCGGGCTGGTCGCCTGGGTGGAAAAACCCGGCCGGATCGCGGCCGGCGAGGCGGTGTCGGTGCGCATTCCCGAACAATGGCTCTACCGGCCCTGACGGCTTGGCGGCAGAGCCTGGGACGCGGCGCGGTGAGCCGGGCTACGGCAGCGCCTCGACCAGGGCCTCGACCAGCGCCTGGGGCTTGTAGCCGAGCTTGGACGGCGTCAGGCCGAGCCGCACCACGACCAGGTCCTGCGAGGGGACGACGGTGACGGTCTGGCCGTCATGGCCGAGCAGCCAGAACGCGTCCCCGGGCAGGTCGAAGCCGGCATCGGCATGCGTGCCTTCCGGCGTGGTGGCGCGCGGGCCGTGCAGCCACAAGTGGCCGCGGCCATAGGCGCCGTCGGAGGCCGGCGCGGCCTGGCGCATCCAGGCGACATAACCGAACGGCAGCACGTCGGCGCCGTTCCAGCGCCCGTCCTGCAGCAGCAACTGGCCGAAGCGGGCCCAGTCTCGCGCCGTGGCGTAGAGATAGGACGAGCCGACGAAGGTGCCGGACGCGTCGGTTTCCAGCACCGCGCTCGCCATGCCGATGCGGTCGAACAGCGCTTCGCGCGGCCAGTCGAGCGCGGCCTGCGGCTCGCCAAGCGCATCCTGCCACAGGCGCGACAGGACCAGCGTCGTACCGCTCGAATAGGAAAAGGTAGTCCCCGGTTCCGCGGCGAGCGGCTTGGCGGCGGCGAATGAAGCCATGTCCGGCTCGAGATAGAGCATGCGGGTGACATCGGTGACGTCGCCGTAATCCTCGTTGAAGGCGAGCCCGCTCGACATCGCCATCAGATCGGCGAGCGTGATGGCGCTGCGTTCGTCGCCGTTCCAGATCTCCAGAAGCTTCTCCTGGCCCTGGGCGAGCTTGCCTTCAGCGATCACCGTGCCGATGATGGCGGCCGTCACCGTCTTGGTCATCGACCAGCCGAGCAGCGGCGTCACCGCGGAAAACCCCTCGCCATAGCGTTCACCGACGATACGGCCGTTCTTGACCACCACCACCGCGCGCATGCCCGGCCCGGTCAGGCCGTCGTCGGCGAGGATCGCTTCCAGCTCGGGGGTCTGCGAGGGCGCGACGATCTCGCCCTCGGGCCACGGCGCCTGCGTGTCGACCGGCGCGGCCTGGGATGCCGAGAGCCCCTCCAAGAGGGCGTCACCCGACGCCACCGTGCAGCCCAGCCCTTCGCGCATCACCGCGCGCTCGCGTCCGAAAAGACCGAGCAGCGCGGCCGAGACCGCGCGGTGCGCCTCGTCGACCTCGATCCGGATATAGCCCAGCAGCGGATGGCCGGGCGCCTGCACGTCCTCGGCCAGCACCTGGGTGGCGTCGCGATCGGCGAGGAAGACGTTGGAACACACCATCTTGGCCGAATAGGCCGCGCCCACCCTGATCAGGGCCGGCGGCGCGACATAGAGCCATCCGGCAAGGCCGACGACCGCCAGCACCGCCAGTGCGATTACAAGAACCGCGATTTTCGCCAGAATCCGCATCCAAAACTCCGTTCGTCGCCGTCGGCGGTCCCACCACACCCCCGCCATCTTCCTAATTTACCGGGGCAATCTCGGGCGAGGACACGGCAAAAGCAACAGCCAAACCGATGTATCAAACGGGAATAGGTCGCTCGCCGGGTCACAATTGGCCATGCTGAGACGGGTCTGGACGTGATTCGGCAGGGGAAGGAAAACGGTATGCGGCGCTGGGCGGGACTGTTTGCGATCGCGCTGGCGGCGGGCTGCACGTCGGTCAATTACGACTTCGCCGACGTCGCGCCGTCCTCGGCGGTCGCCGTCGCCAATCCGCGCTTCGGCGATCGCGATCCGCACGACTGGTCGCGGCGCGCGCCCTGGACCTATCCGGTCCACGGCACCGACGTGGCCAAATATCAAAAGGACATCGACTGGAAAAAGGCCAAGGCAAGCGGCATTTCCTTCGCTTTCATCAAGGCCACGGAAGGCGGCGACCGCGTTGACGACTATTTCCATCGCAACTGGAACGGCGCCAAGGTCGCCGGCATCCCCCGCAGCGCCTATCACTTCTTCTATTTCTGTCGCCCGGCGATCGAACAGGCGCGCTGGTATATCCGCAACGTGCCGCGCGACGCCTCCGCCCTGCCGCCGGTGCTCGACATGGAATGGAACCATCTGTCGCCGACCTGCAAGCTGCGCCCGCCGGCCGCGACCGTGCAGAAGGAAATGCGCATCTTCCTCAAGACGATCGAGAACCATTACGGCAAGAAGCCGATCATCTACACCTCGATCGACTTTTTCGACGACAACCGGCTGGCGAACTTCAAGGGCTACCCGTTCTGGCTGCGCTCGGTCGCCGGCCATCCCGACGAGAAATACGGCCGCCATCCCTTCCTGTTCTGGCAGTATACCGGCACCGGCATCGTGCCGGGCATTACGGGCGACGCCGACATCAACGTCTTCAACGGCGATCGCAAGGCTTGGCGCACATGGCTCGCCGCCAACACCAAATGACGCGCAGGCCGCGCCGTCCCGGCCGGCGACCGCCGTTCCGGCCGCTCGCTTGTCAAACGCCTGTCGCCGCAGCATGCTGCGACCGGGGGCCGGCGTTGGCGGGACATGGCGTGATACGAAAGGCGTTGCGATGAAAGTCTGGCTTGCGGCCCTGTGCGCGGTCATCGCCACCGGGGTTTCCCGTCCCGCGGCGGCCGAGCAATGCGGCGGCGATTTCGAAACCTGGCGCGCCGCGGTGGCGAGCCAGGCCAGCGCCGAAGGCGTCGGGGCGGCGGGGCTCGACGCGCTGTCTCAAGCGCGATTCGACACGCGCGTTCTCGCCCGCGACCGCGCGCAGGGCGTGTTCACCCAGGATTTCATCCAGTTTTCCAGCCGCATGGTCAACGACTACCGCCTGCAGCACGGGGCGGCGCGGATGAAAAAATATGCCGGCGCCTTTTCGCTGGCGCAGCAGACCTATGGGGTTCCGGCTCCCGTCATCACCGCGTTCTGGGCGCTGGAAACCGATTTCGGCGCCGTGCAGGGCGATTTTTCGACCCTCGACGCGCTCGCCACGCTTGCCCATGACTGCCGCCGGCCCGAACTGTTCCGTCCGCATCTGATCGCGCTGTTGAAACTGATCGATCGGGGCGTGCTGCCGGCCGACGTGAAAGGCGCCTGGGCCGGCGAGATCGGCCAGATCCAGATGCTGCCGGGCGACTATCTCGAAAAGGGCGTCGACGGCGACGGCGACGGCCGGGTCGACCTGCGCGGCAGCGTGGCGGACGTCATCATGACCGCCGCGCGCCTGATCGCCGCGCTCGGCTGGCGCGCCAACGAACCGTGGATGCAGGAGGTGCGCGTTCCAGAGACGATGCCCTGGGAGGAGACCGGACGCACCAACCGGCTGCCGCTGGGGCAGTGGGCGTCCTGGGGCGTGACCACGCGCGACGGCGGCACGCTGGGCGAGGGGCCCGATGCCGGCCTCGTGCTACCGATGGGGCGCAAGGGGCCGGCCTTTCTCGTCTACGCCAATTACGACGTCTATCTGGAATGGAACAAATCCTTCGTCTACACGCTGACGGCGGCCCATCTCGCCCGCCGGTTCGCCGGCGACCCGCCCTATCGCAAGGGTTATCCCGAGCCCGGCCTCAATCCCGAGGAGATGCGGGCGCTTCAGGAAAAGCTCACGGCCCGCGGTCACGATGTCGGCGGCGTCGACGGCGTGCTCGGCGTCAACACGCGCGAGGCGGTGCGCAAGGAACAGGCGCGGCTCGGCATGGCCGTCGACGGCTGGCCGACCCGGGCGCTGCTGGCCGCGCTCTAGCCGCCCGCGCTCGACCTCAGGCCATCGTCTCCAGGCTGGCGAAGCTTTCGGGCGCGCCGCCCTGCTCGAACGGCGTCGTCACCTCCACGAACGTGTCGGGATAAAATCCGTTGAACCGTGTCCTGAGCGACATCGAATAGGCGCCGATATGGCCGATTTCGATCCAGTCGCCGGTATCGACCGTTTCGGGCAACCAGAACGGCCGCGACAGGATGTCGACCGAATCGCAGGTCGCCCCGCACACCTTGAACGGCACGATCTTGCTCTTGTCGCCGTTGCGGCTGCGGATCGCCGGGTCGGGGATGAAGCGGGCCGGCAAAGTGATCTTGCCGGTCCAGCTGTCCGACAGCGACGACCAGATGCCGTCATTGATGTAGAGCCGTCTGCCCTTGCGCAGCATCACCCTGACGATCAGCGAAAAGGCGTGCGCGCAAATCACCCGCCCGGGTTCGGCCACCAGCGGCATGTCCATGAACGCCCATTCCTCGAGGTCGGCTCGCAACCTTTCCATCAGCTCTTCCAGCGACGGCAGTTCGGGCGCCTTGCGGTTGGGGTCGTGGCCGTATTCGGCCGGAAAGCCGCCGCCGACATCGAGGCCCGCAAGCGGCACGGCGGCGCGGTTGCGCACCCAGTCGGCCGAACGCAGCGCCCGCTCGTAGGTTTCGGGATCGGCGATCTGGCTGCCGACATGAAAGCAGATGCCGACCTTGTAGCCGTTGCGGTCGAGCCGCCTGAGAAGCTCGACGGCGTGGGCGGGCCCGGCGCCGAACTTCTTCGACAATTCGTAGGCGGCGCTTCCCTTGGTCTGGATGCGCACGAACACGGTGAGCGAGCCGGGATCGATATCGAGAGCCTGGACGACGCGCGACAGCTTGGTGATCTCGTCCTCGTGGTCGACGGCGATGACGCGAATATTGTAGGTTTCCAGCGCCAGGCGGATGTCGGACTGCGCCTTGACCGGGTGCATGTAGAGCATTTCCGCCTGTGGGGAGGCCGCGCGCACCGCCTCGAACTCGGCCGGGGAGGCCACGTCGAAGGCCTCGATGCCGGCTTCGGCCAGAGCCTTCAGAACCATCGGTTCGCCGTTGGTCTTGACCGCATAGGCCGTCTTGCCCGGAAACAGCGCCATGAAACGGCGCGCATCCGCTTTCAGCACCTCCGGGCGGAAGCAGTAGACCGGATCGTCCGGCCTCAGTGTCAGGGCCGCGTCGCGGGCATTGTCGAATCGTTGCATGGGTGCTCCTGAATGCCGGCATAGGCTAGACCATGCGGCATTTTCATGAAAACCGGATTTCGCGGCGACACGCCGTCGCCGTCGAGCCGTGGCCGCATTGTGGCATGGCGGCCGGCCCAAAAGTGGCGCTGGGCGCGAATCGGGTGGCCGGGTAAGAATGGCCACGCTACCTCGACGCAACGCGTGAGGGATTGCCGTGACGGATGCCAGACAGGTAACACAGCCGCCGATGACCTTGGCTGCATGGGCGCAACTGATCGTGCTCGGCACGATCTGGGGCGGATCGTTCTTTTTCGCCCGCATCGCCGTGCTGGAAATCGCGCCGCTGACGCTGGTGCTGTTGCGGGTCGCGATCGCGGCGGCGGCGCTGCAGCTTTATATCGCCGCGCGCGGCGTCGCGTTTACCCCGGTGCTGAAAAAATGGCCGGTCTTCCTGCTGCTGGCGCTGGTCAACAACGTGATCCCGTTCTCGCTGATGTTTTTCGGCCAGACCGCACTCGGCGCCGGCGCCGCCTCGGTGCTCAACGCCACGACGCCTTTCTGGACCATCATCGTGGCGAGCCTGCTCATCGCCGAGGAAAAGGCTAGTCCCGCCAAGGTCTTCGGCATCGCGCTCGGCATTGCCGGCACGGCGGTGATGGTTGGGCCGGGGCTTGCCGCCGGGCTCGGCGGTCCCGTCTGGGCCAAGATGGCGCTGCTCGGCATGGCGTTTTCCTATGCGTTCGCCTTCGTCGTGGCTCGCCGGCTCTCCGGGCTGGCGCCGACCCTGATCGCGGCCGGACAGCTTTCGGCTTCGACGCTGATCATGCTGCCCGTCGTCGCGCTGACCCAGGAAACGACCGCTCTGGCGACGGTGGGCGCCGGCACCTGGGCGGCCGTGGCCGGGCTTGCGCTTTTGTCGACCGCCTTTGCCTACATTCTTTATTTCCGCATCGTGGCGGCCGCCGGCGCCACCAACGCCTCGCTGGTTACCCTGATCGTGCCGGTCAGCGCCATCGTGCTGGGGGCGCTGTTTCTGGGCGAGCGGCTCGCATGGTTCGAACTGGCCGGCATGGGGTTGATCGCCTGCGGGCTTCTGGTCATCGACGGGCGCGTCCTGCGCGGGCGAACCAGTGCTGCCGCGGCGCCGGAAACGCGATCCGCACCCGGACAGGCCGGAAAAAAATCCACAGGAGCCTGACAGGCCAGACGGCCCGGAAAAACAACGACTAAGACTTTGGTCGCAGGCCGGTTCTGCACAAGCTTGCCGCAGCGCAGCACAAAATCCGCTTGTCAGTGGGCCAAACTCACCTACACTTTTGGCATAGTCTAAAGAGGAGGCTATGAGATGGGACTGACGAAGCCAATCAACGCCTTGATGGTGTGTGCTGCGTTCGCCTTCATCGGCGCCCTCATTCTGGGGGCTCTTCCCTAAAGCTTTCGCGGGGGAAGCCTCGGCAAGACAGCCAATGAAAATCGAAACGGCCGGGACCCACGCCCGGCCGTTTCCTTTTCGAAGGCGATCGCCAGACGGGGGCGGTGCCCCCCGGGGATCGCTGGCCAATCGGCCGTCGGCATATAGGCCGGGTTCACGCCGCCGCGGGTTTTGCGTCCTCGCCGGCGCCATTGGCGCGAATGCCGATCATGTGGCAGATCGCGAAGGCCAGATCGGCCCGGTTCATCGTGTAGAAATGGAAATCCGACACGCCGCGCTCGACCAGGTCGAGCACCTGTTCGGCCGCGACGGCGGCGGCAACCAGCGCATGGGTCTGCGGATCCTTTTCCAGCCCCTCGAAGCGTTCGGCCAGCCATGCGGGCACATGCGCGCCGCAGCGGCCGGCGAAATTGGCGACCTGGCCAAAATTGTGCACCGGCAGGATGCCCGGAACGATCGGCACGTAGATGCCGGCCCGGCGGGCGCGCTCGACGTAACGCTCGTAGAGGTCGTTGTCGAAAAAGAACTGGGTGATGGCGCGTTTGGCGCCGTTGTCGACCTTGCGCTTGAGCATGTCGATATCGGTTGCGAAATCCGGGCTTTCGGGATGCTTTTCCGGATAGGCGGCGACCGATATGTCCTTGGCGCCAAAGCGGGCCAGCGCCTCGACCAGTTCGGCCGCGTTGGCATAGCCGCCGGGATGCGGCGCATAGCGCGCGCCGACGCCTTCGGCCGGATCGCCGCGCAGGGCGACGAAACGCGATACGCCGAGGTCGAGGAACTGCCGGATCACCTGGTCGACTTCCTCGCGGGTGGCGTCGACACAGGTCAGATGGGCGGCCGGCGTCAGCGCGGTTTCGCGGATGATGCGCTCGATGGTGCGGGCGGTGCGTTCGCGCGTGGAGCCGCCGGCGCCATAGGTCACCGACACGAATGAGGGCGAAAGCGGTTGCAGCCGCTCGGTCGTCTCCCAAAGTCGGGCTTCCATGGCATCGTTTTTCGGCGGGAAAAACTCGAACGACACGTCGATCTGATCGCCGATATCGGGTCGCCGAGAAAGTCGGAATTGGTTCACGAAGTCATCTCCGTTGGTTGCCCCTCGGTCGTGTTGTCGGCCGCGACGAGGAGTCTGCGGTCACGGCCGAGCCAGAGTTTCACGGTAAGCTTGTCGCCGGCGACGCCCGTGGGGGCGAAATCCAACGCCCTTTCCAGGTCGAGGCCGGCCTCGTCGAGCCACTCCGTGATCTGGCGATCGGAAAAGCCGAGCCGCGCATGGGCGTGCTCGGCGCGCAAAAACTCAAGATCGTGGGGCGCGAAGTCCACGATCAGCATGCGCCCCGAAGGACGCAACAGGCGCGCCGCTTCGCGGATCGCCGTCTGGGGATGGTCGAGATAGTGCAGCACCTGGTGGATGCTCACCAGATCGAAGGCGTCGCGCTCGACTGGGGGCGCGAAAATGTCGCCCTGCCGGACCTGGGCGTTTTCCACCGCCGCCTTGTCGAGATTGGAGCGTGCCACGGTCAGCATCTCGCGCGACATGTCCACCCCGACGCCGCGCTGATAGAGCGGCGACAGGATTTCCAGCATGCGCCCCGTGCCGGTGCCGAGATCGAGCATGGTGCGGAACGGCCGCTCGGCCATCAGCGTCAGGATCGCGTCTTCCACCGCCTTTTCGGGCACATGCAGCGAGCGGATGCGATCCCAGGCATCGGCGTTCTCGCTGAAATAGGCGGCCGCCTTCTCCTCGCGCTTGCGCTTGACGTCGGTCAGGCGTTCCAGATCGCGGTCGACCGGAGACTGGGCGGCGTCGATGCGCGCGATCAGGCTGGCGACCAGTTCGCGCTCGAAACCGCTGTCGGCGAGCCGGAAATAGGCCCAGGAGCCCTCCTGGTAGCGCTCGATCAGCCCCTCATCGAGCAGAAGCTTGAGATGGCGGGAGACGCGCGGCTGCGACTGGCCGAGCACCTCGGTGACGTCCGAGACGGTCAGATCGCCGCGCGACAGCAAAAACAGAATCCGCATGCGGCTGGATTCGGCCGCCGCCTTCAAGCTATCTACCAGCAGATTGAGGTCGATCTGGCTGCGTGACAGCATCCAAGCCTCCAAATGATATAAACATATCTTTATATCGATTTCGGGACCGGCGCAAGGCTGGTGTCGTAGATGGGCCAGAAAATGGCGCAGGATCCGTTTTGCGGCGCAACCGGCAGCGGGATCGGCAAAAAAAGGCGAGGAACACCATGCAGCGCGACGGCGAGACCGCCCTTGAGTTCGACCCGAAGGATCTAAAGCCCGACGCCGGCGTGGTCTTCATCGGCCGGATCGCCTCGCCCTGGACGGAGCGCGGTGCATGCCCGCGCAACATGACGCGTGCGCGCGAGGCCGGCCGTGGCGCCCGAATCGAGATCGACGCACCCTACCGGCCCGGCCTGTCGGGCCTGGAGGAATTCAGCCATATCGCGATCTTGACCTGGCTCGACCGCGCGCCGCGCAACCTGATCCGTCAGATGCCGCGCCATGTCGAGGCGCCGCGCGGCGTGTTTTCGCTGCGCTCGCCGGCGCGGCCCAATCCCGTCGGCCTGCATGTGGTGCTAATCACCGATCTCGATCAGGCAGCGGGTCTGATCGAGATCGACGCCATCGACGTGCTCGACGGCACGCCGGTGATCGACATAAAGCCCTATTTCGCCAGCATCGACGCCGTTGCCGATGCGCGCAGCCGGCGCGACAGCGACAAGCCATGATCGCGCGCACCGGCCGCCAGCGCGCCATCGCCAAGGCGCTGACGCTGCTCCTGCCGGCCGCCCCCTATGCCGATATCGAAAAAATCCGTGCCGAAGCGCTGGCGCCGCATCTGAAGAGCCTGCCGGCCTCGCTTGCGGTGTGGCTTGCCGCGGTCGCGCATGTCCGCCATGACCATTCCGCCTACGAGACGCTTCTGGCCGAAGGCTACGACCGCGACTCGGCCCGTTTCTTCGTCATCGACGAGATCAACCGGACCCTGACGGCGTGGCGGGCCACCCGGCTGCTCGATGCCGACGACACCGACGCCTAGAACCGGTAGGGGACCGCTTCGATGCGCTGGTTGCCCGTGGCGTTGCTGTGCCGTGCGGCGCCGGATGGCCGGGTGACGACCGCGTGAACGGCGTAACCGCGAAAAAGCGATTCAAAGCGGAGGCTTGCGCCGAAACGTTGAGATTCCGATTCCAGCACTTCGCGCAGGCCGTCGCGCGGCGCGACGTGGAAGCGCGCCAGCCAGGCGCGCAGCATCGAGCCGAACCAGCGCGGCAGCCGCTCCTGGCCGCCGAAATCGACGATGTGCAGCGATCCGCCCGGTGCCAGACATGCGAGGCCGGCGGCGACGGTGCGCTCCCAGCCCGGGATCATCGACAGCGCGTAGGAGACGAAGACGCGGTCGAATTTCTGGCGGCCGAACAGGGCTTGCGGATCGAAGCCGGTGGCGTCGGCGCGGGCGAGCCGGGTGCGACCGCCAAGGCCCCGGCGGGCGATGGTCCGATGCGCGGTCGCCAGCATTGCGTGCGAAATGTCGAGGCCGAACAGGCGGGCATGCGGATAGCGCCTGGCGACCCGGACGAGGTTGCGGCCGGTGCCGCAGCCCAGTTCCAGCACGCTGCCGCCGGCCGGCACCTGGAGCGCGTCGACCAGCCGGTCGCGTCCGAGCAGGTAATATTTGCGGGTCAGGTCGTAGACATGCCGCTGGAAACGGTAATTGGCGTCCATCAGCGCGGCGTGATCGCCGCCGTGCGCGCCGGCCGTCATCGATCCGCGCGCACGTAGAGATGAAAACCGCCATAGATGGCCGAGCGGTCGCGCGCGCCAAGTTCCAGCGAGCGTTGCTTTTCGTAACGCCAATGGCCGAGCGTTTCGGCCGCGACCCGGCCAGGCAGGATCGACGGCGCCGCGGCGGTGCGGAAAATGACACGCGCGCCGGGGGCGGCGGTGCGGGTGATTTCGGCCCACAAGGCGTTCAGTTGCCGGTCGTTCATCCAGTCCTGCGCGTCGAGCAGCACGTAGCGGTCGAGCGAGCCCGCCGGCTTGCCGGCCAGGAATTCGGTGAAGTTCACCCGGTGCACGGCGACGCGCCCGGCATGGGCGCGGATCGTGTCGAAATGCGCCTTGTCGAGATAGGTCGGCAGCACGGCTTCGCCCGGACGTGCGTAGCGGCGGGCGAAGGCCTGCCAGGCGAAATAGTTCTCGGCGAGCGGAAAGTGGCAGGCGAGCTTGTCCAGCCGCGCCGCCAGCACCTCGGCCATGGTGCCGCTGCCGGCGCCGATCAGGCTGTCATATTGCGCGGGCGGAATGCCCAGGCCGAACAGCGACGCCTTTTTCGAGGTCGCCCAGCGGATCAGCGGCTTGTCGAACAGGGGGCGCAGCCGGTCGTCGAAAAAGGCTTTCTGCTGACGCGTGGTGCGCGCCGCCATGATCTCGGCCGGGTCGACGCCGTGCAGCCGGGCGACGCCGTGGCCGAGGGCGATGAACAGGCCGAGCAGGCCGGTGCGGTAGAAGTCGCGGGCAAAGACGGAGACGCGGCGCCGGCCGCGCCAGTCGCGCCCTTCCCAGTAGCGGCGGCTGGCGGGGTCGAGATGCGGGGCGATGAAACGGTCATAGGCGATCGGGTTGTGGCGATTGCCGGAGGCGCCGAAGAAACGATAAAAATCGCCGTGCGAGGGCAGGTGGGCGGCGGCCGTAAGCTTAAGCCGGTTGAGCGCGACATGGGCGCGGTTGAGATCGACGGCGTCGACATGGGCGGGGCGGCGCGTCAGATAGGCGAGCACGTTGCAACCGCCCGACGCAATGGTCACCACCCGGTGGCGTTCGCACAGTTCCATCGCATCCATGTCGACGTCAGGGTCTTCCCAGATCTGCGGGTAGACCAGGCCGGAAAACAGCAGCGCGAACAGCCGCTCCGACATGCCGGCCCGGCTGAGCGCGCGATGCCGGTAGACGGCGTTGCCGATCGGGCGCGAGGCGGAAAGGCCGATTTCGGCCGAAAGGTCTGTCATGGCACGGCTCCCGCTTTGCAAGGACGTCGGCATGCGGGTAGCCGAGCGCGATGACAGCGGCGTGACAGGCGAAGTCGCAGATTGCGGGTGGGGCGGTCGGGCGTGGAGCGGTCAGTCGTCGAATTCGGCGGAGCCCGCGAGCCGCCTGAGGATTTCGATCATCGCGGCGTTCCAGCCCATCGGGCCGGGCAGTTCGGTGCGGATGACACGCCCCTCGCGCTCGCCGTCGAGCTCGGCCAGCGGCGGGTGGGCGGGATTGGCCACCACGACGCCGTAATCGGCGGCTTCCAGCATTTCTCGATCCTCTTCGGCGTCGCCCAGGGCGACCAGCGGCCAATAGCGCCTGCCGTCGCGCTTTTCCAAAAGCGCGCGCGCCGCGTTCATGCGTTCGGCCTTGGATGCGCCGCGCGAGACAATCAGGAACCGGCCGTTCCGTTCCGCGCACAGGCCGTGCGCGGCCAGCTGCCGGCGCAACGCGGCGAGTTGGGTTTCGCTGCCGGTAAAAAGGCCCGGTTCGGAAAAACCGCGGCGCGCCGCCCGGGCGGCCTGGGCGCGGCCCATCCCGGTCAGGGCGGCGATGCGGCGGGTATCCATGTCGCCGAACCCGGCGAAACAGCATTTCAGCCTTGCGGGCAGGGCGTCGAGGCAGGCGCGTATCTCGTCGTAGCAGGTGCACGCCTCGGCAGGCTCGGCGCCTGCCGCCGGCCATACGATGCCGCCGCCATTTTCGACGATGGCCGGCGTATCGAGCTTTAGCTCGGCGAGGATCGGCCCGATCTCGGCCGCCGTCCTGTCGGTCGCCACCACCACCGGGACGGCGCGCGCGGCCAGGGCGGCGAGCGCCGGCAGGGCGGCATGATGGTCGCTGGTATCGGGCTCGAGAAGCGTTCCGTCCAGATCCGTAAAGACGATCATGGTTCTGGTTTAAAACGGATTTTCTTCCGATGGAAGCGATTCGCGGTCACGGATATTGTCCCGACAGGCAGACGACGTGATCATGGCGCACCAGGCGGGGCGTCTTGCGAATGTCTTGCGCCTCGATCATCGTGCCGGCGGAGGTTTGCAACAATGTCCCGACACGATTTCGATCCGAAGACCGTTACCCCCGACGGTCGCCCGCCGACGAAGGCCCGGCTTTTCGACGGCACGCGCGAAGGGCCCTATCGGGGCTCCGTGGAAGGGGAGGCTCTGGCTGCGCAGGTCACCGTGCTTACCTACGGCAACGATGAACCCGGCACCGGTCCGGTGTTGCACGTCCATCCCTATGACGAGGTCTTCGTCGTCCAGCAGGGGCGGGCGCGGTTTTTCGTCGGCGAGGCGGTGATCGACGCCGGGGCCGGCGACACCGTGCTCGGACCGGCCGGCGTGCCGCACCGCTTCGTCAATCTCGGGCCCGGACGGCTGCAGACGCTCGACATCCACCTTTCGCCGCGCTGGATCCAGACCGACCTGGAATAGGGATGGCGTCAGGTCAGCGGCGGCCGAACCCGCCCGCCGTCGGGGTGGTCACGATCACCGCCTCGCCGGCCTTGATGACGGTCTGGTCGCAGGCTTTCAGCGTCTCCAGCGTGCCGTGGGCGCGGCGCACCTCGGTCTTGCCGACCTGGCCGTCGCCGCCGCCGTCCGCGCCGCGCGGCGGGCTTTGGCGGTGCGAGGACAGGATCGCGCATTCCATCTCCTCCAGGAAGCGGATGGTGCGGCGGGTGCCGTCGCCGGCGTTCCATTTTCCGGTGCCGCCCGAGCCGGTGCGGATGTGGAAATCCTCCAGCAGCACGGGAAACCGCAATTCCAGCACTTCGGGGTCGGTCAGGCGCGAATTGGTCATGTGGGTATGCACGCCGGACGTGCCGTCAAAGCCGCGGCCGTCATTCATGCGCCCGGCCGGCGAGCCCGAGCAGATCGTCTCGTAATACTGGTAGGTGGCGTTGCCGAAGGTGAGATTGTTCATCGTGCCCTGGGCGTTGGCGAGCGCGCCCATGGCGGCAAACAGGGCGTTGGTGACGTGCTGGGAGGTCTCGACATTGCCGGCGACCACGGCCGCCGGATAGGTCGGCCGCAGCATGCATCCCTCCGGGATAACGATGTTGACCGGCCGCAGGCAGCCGGCATTCATCGGGATCTGATCCTCGACCATGACGCGGAAGGCATAAAGCACGGCCGCGCGGGCCACCGGTTCGGGGGCGTTGAAATTGTTGTTTTGTACCGGCGAGGTGCCGGTGAAGTCGACGGTCGCCTCGCGCTTTTGCCGGTCGACGGAGATTTTCACCCGGATCACCTGGCCGGTGTCGGTGGGGTATTCATATTCCGACACGTCGGGCAGCCGGTCGAGCACGCGGCGCACGCTTTCGGCGGCATTGTCCTGGACATGGCCCATATAGGCCTCGACCACGTCGAGCCCGAACTGGGCGACCATCTTGCCGAGCTCGGCGACGCCCTTTTCGTTGGCGGCGATCTGGGCCTTGAGATCGGCGATGTTCTGGTGCGGGTTGCGCGCCGGCCAGGCGTGGTCGGTCAAAAGCCCGTGCAGTTCCTTCTCGCGGAAGCGTCCGCGTTCCACCAGCCGGAAATTGTCGAACAACACGCCTTCCTCGTCGACGGTGGTGGCGAGCGGGGTCATCGAGCCCGGCGCGGTGCCGCCGACATCGGCGTGGTGGCCGCGCGAGGCGGCCCAGAACAGGATTTTTTCGCCGGCCTCGTCGAAGACCGGCGTGACCACGGTGATGTCGGGCAGATGGGTGCCGCCATTATAGGGCGCGTTCAGGGCAAACACGTCGCCCGGGGCGATGTCGCCCCGGTTCAGCCGGATGATGGTTTCGACGGAGCGGTCCATCGATCCCAGATGAACCGGCATATGCGGCGCGTTGGCCACAAGCGCGCCGTCGCGGTCGAACACCGCGCAGGAGAAATCGAGCCGCTCCTTGATGTTGACCGAGTAGGCGGTGTTCTGCAGCGTCACGCCCATCTGCTCGGCGATCGACATGAACAGGTTGTTGAACACTTCCAGCATGACCGGGTCCGCCTCGGTGCCGATCGCGGCCTGGCGCGCCTTGCGCTCGACACGGCTCAAGAGAACGTGGTTGCGGGCGGTGATCCCGGCGCGCCAGCCGGCTTCCACGACGATCGTCTGGTGGTCCTCGATGATCAGCGCCGGCCCGGCGAGCTTGTGCCCCGGCGCCAGATCGCCGCGCCGCACGACGCGGGCGTCGCGCCACTCGCCCTCGCTGAAGATCCGCGTCGTCTCGCCTGCGCCGGCATCGCCGGCGACGAGGCGGGCCTCGGTCTCGTCGGCGCCCTGGTCGCGCATGTCGATGCCCTCGACGCTGATCGCCTCGACGATCATCGGCTTGTTGTCGTAGACGAAGCCGAACTGGGCCTTGTGCGCGGCCTCGAAGCCGGCGACGGCGTCGGCGACCGAAAAGCTCTCGAAATCGACCGGCAGGGCGGTGTCGGTGCCGTCGTAGCGCACCTGGAGAACCGGGCGCCAGGCGATTTCGTCCTCGGCGATGCCCTGGTCGATCAGCTCGGAAAAGACCGCGTTCTTCAGGCTGCCGACGATGAGGCGGATATCGGGGAGCGCGCTCTCGGCGAGCGGCTTCAGCAGCGCCTGCTGGCGCGAGGCGAAGACGGCGGCAAGGCCGATGCCGTAGGCCGACAGCAGGCCGGAGAACGGGTGGATCAGGACCGATTCCATGCCGAGCGCGTCGGCGACCAGACAGGCGTGCTGGCCGCCGGCGCCGCCGAAGGAGTTGAGCAGGTAGCCGGTAACGTCGTGGCCGCGCTGGACCGAGATCTTCTTGATCGCGTTGGCCATGTTCTCGACCGCGATCGTGATGAAGCCTTCGGCGACCGCCTCGGGCGAGCGGCCGTCGCCGATTTCGGCGGCCATCGCCTGGAAGGCCTCGCGCACCGCCGCTGCGTCGAGCGTCTGGTCCTGGCCGGGGCCGAAGATCGCCGGGAAGAAACCGGGCTGCAGCTTGCCGAGCATGACATTGGCGTCGGTGACGGCGAGCGGGCCGCCGCGCCGGTAGCAGGCTGGACCCGGGTTGGCGCCGGCCGAATCCGGCCCGACCTGGAAGCGCCCGTCCTGAAAATGCAGCACGGACCCGCCGCCGGCGGCCACCGTGTGGATGCGCATCATCGGCGCGCGGATGCGCACGCCGGCGACCTCGGAATCGAACACGCGCTCATAGTCGCCGTCATAATGGGTGACGTCGGTCGAGGTGCCGCCCATGTCGAAGCCGATGGCCCTTTCGAAACCGGCGCTGCGCGCGGTTTCCACCATGCCGACCACGCCGCCGGCGGGCCCGGACAGGATCGCGTCCTTGCCCTGGAAGCGGTCGGCCGCTGTCAGGCCGCCCGACGACATCATGAACATCAGTCGCGGATTTGCCGCAGCTTCGTCGCCGTCGGTCTCGATGTTGAGCGCGTCGGCGACCTGGCGGACATAACGCGCCAGGATCGGCGACAGATAGGCGTCGACCACGGTGGTGTCGCCGCGGCCGACCAGCTTGATCAGCGGCGAGATCTGGTGGCTGACGGATATCTGCGAAAAGCCGATGCGGTGGCACAGGCTCGCCGCCATGATCTCGTGGCCGGGGGCGTTCCACGAATGCATGAAGACGATGGCGACCGCGTCGATGCCGTCGCGGCGGGCCTGGGCGATTTCGTCCTCGACGGCGTCGAAATCAGGCACGGTTTCAACCAGCCCGTCGGCGCGCACCCGCTCCTTGACCTCGATGACACGCTCGTAAAGCTGCTCGGGCAGGAGGATTTCCTTGGCAAAAATGTCGGGCCTGGCCTGGTACGCGATCTTGAGCGCGTCGCGGAAACCCCTGGTGATCAGCAAAAGGACCCGATCGCCCTTGCGCTCCAGCAGCGCATTGGTGGCGACCGTGGTGCCCATCTTGACCTCGCCGATGCGCTGCGAGGGCACCGGCTCGCCCGCCGCGACGCCGAGCAGGTCGCGGATGCCCTGGACGGCGGCGTCGCCATAGGCCTCCGGGTTTTCCGACAGGAGCTTGCGCGCGTGCAGGCGTCCCTCGGGATCGCGGCCGATAATGTCGGTGAACGTGCCGCCGCGATCGATCCAGAAGTCCCAGGTCGCGCTCATCTCGGTCTCCACGCATTGATGGACAGTGTGCTGCCGGGCCGGTATACAGCAAATCGAGCAGTTTTCGTCAACGTTTTATCGATAAATTGAAACTAAGGGCGCGTCATGAGCGAACACAAGCCAACAATCGGCCCGGTCGTGCTGGCCTCGCACCTGGCCGACGGCGCCATGCCGGCACTGTCGGAAATGGAGTTCGCATTGACCGTGCTCACCAATGCGTTCCAGCGCTGGATGGTGCGCTGCATGGCGGCGGCCGGCGTGACCGGGCTGGCGCCGATCGACGTTCATATCCTGCATGCGGTCCATCATCGCGGCCGCGACAAGACGCTGGCCGAGCTGTGCATGATGTTCAACATCGAGGACACGCATGTCGTGTCCTATGCGCTCAAGAAGCTGGAGAGCATGGGGCTGGTCGAAACCGGACGCCGGGCGAAGGAAAAGACGGTGCGAATCACCGAAACCGGCGCCGCGGCCTGCCGGCGTTATCGCGAGGTGCGCGAGGCGCTGCTGGTGTCGGGGGTGAAGGCCCTGCATGCCGACGAGGAGGAGGTCGGCCGGATCGCCGCGTTGATGCGGGCATTGTCGGGACAATACGACCAGGCCGCACGCAGCGCGGTGACCCTGTAGGCGGCTCCGGCCGGCTGCGGAATTGTCCGTTCGCAAGCCGACCGGACGAAACCATCCCTGGCGGCCGGCTCTTTCGCCGCGTGCGCCCCGACGGGCGCCTTTGGAACGACATTGCGCCGGGATGACGCGCCGGGGTCTATCGATCCTGCGGCCGATCATCGCCCGGCATGAACAGCCCTCGCATTCGCCGCCGATTCATTTTAGACAGGGCCCATGTCGATCTGGGGCCGATTTGGCGAATTCATCAGCCGGGTGACGTCGGGCGCGGCCGCCGGCGTGGCCGATGTCGTGGAAGCCGTGCGCACGGCCTTTGAGGGCGATCCCGAACTGCGCCGCAAGGTGGCGTTTTCCATCGCCATGATTGCGCTGTCGGCCAAGATGGCCAAGGCCGACGGCGTCGTCACCCAGGACGAGGTGCGCGCCTTCCACGAAATCTTCGCCGTGCCGCGCGAGCAGGAACGCAATGTCGCGCGCCTTTACGATCTCGCCACCGCCGACACGGCCGGGTTCGAAGCCTATGCCGAACGCATGGCGCGCCTATGCGGGTCGGGCGAGCGCAATTGCCGCATGCTGGAGGATATTCTCGACGGATTGTTCCACATCGCCAAGGCGGACGGGTATCTGCACGAGCGCGAGGTCGCGTTCCTGCATCGGGTCGCGGAAATCTTCGCGATCGACGAGCGGCGCTTCGACGGCATTCTCGCCCGCCATGCGGTGCGGCCGGCGGACGATCCCTATGCCGTTCTGGGCGTGACGCGCGACATGCCCTTCGAGGCCGTGCGCCGGCGCTACCGCCAATTGGTGGCCGAAAACCATCCCGACCGGCTGATCGCGCGCGGCGTGCCGGAGGAGTTTCTGGCGATCGCCAACGATCGCGCCGCCGCCATCAACGCCGCCTACGAGGCGATCGAGCGCGGCCGCGTTTCGGCATGAGCGGCTTTGCCGCCGACCACCAGGGCGCGCGGGTCAGGCCGTCGCCCAATCATGGCGAACGCCGCGGCGTCGCCGGACCCGACATGATCGTGCTGCACTATACCGGCATGGACAGCGGGCAGGGGGCCGAGGACTGGCTGTGCGACCCGCAAAGCGGGGTGTCGTCGCACTACCTTGTCCATGAGGATGGCGAGGTGGTGCAGATGGTGGCGGAAGCCGCGCGCGCCTGGCATGCCGGCCAGAGCTTCTGGCAGGGCGAAACCGACATCAATTCGCGCTCGGTCGGCATCGAGATCGTCAATCCGGGCCATGTTCTGGGATATAGGGCCTTTCCGGACGCCCAGATCGAGGCGGTGATTGCGCTGTGCCGCGATGTTGCAGTGCGGCATGCGGTCGCGCCGGCGCGGGTTTTGGCGCACTCGGACGTGGCGCCGGGACGCAAGATCGATCCCGGCGAAAAATTTCCCTGGGCCAGATTGCATGCCGCCGGAATCGGCCATCTGGTGACGCCCGCGCCCGAGACGGACGGGCCGGTGTTAGGGCCCGGCGACAACGGCCCGTTAGTCAGACAGATGCGTCGCGATCTCGCGAATTATGGCTATTCGATTGAAATCGCTGATCTTTTCGACGAGTGGACCGAAACCGTTGTCTCGGCCTTCCAGCGACATTTCCGGCCGGCGCGGGTCGACGGGCGCGCCGACCCGGCGACCGTCGAAACGCTGGTCAGGCTCCTGGCCGCGCTCCAGGCTGACCCTGGGTAAGCGGACCGCTCCGTCTATCTTCTTGTAACACAAAGAGAAAAAAGTTGAGCTTGACGGCCATTTTTGCCGCCCAATCCGGCGGCATCTGGCGGTTTCGCACTCGTTCCGGATCCTTTGTGTGTGGATCCGGGAGCGTATAGCCAAACCGCCGTCCCGGATCGTGGACGCCAAGCCAGAGACCCAAGACAACATGAAGAAACCAAGCCTGATTTCGGCGATGCTCGTCGCCGGACTGTCGATACCTGTCGCCCACGCCCAGGAGCAGCCGACGAGCCTTCGTCCCGCCAACCTCGAAAAGGTCTTTGCAAACACCGACGCGAACGCCAAGCAGGCCGGCAAGGTCAAGTCCGCCGACGCGTCGAAAACGGCCGCGGCGGCGCGCGATGGCGATATCCGCTATGCGACCAGCTATGCCAAGGCCGAGGCGGAGCGCGCGGCAGGCCGGGCGGTCGACAGGATGGCGACCGGCGCGATCGGGCGCGGCGATGCGAAAAACGTCGCGCGCAGCAGCGACAAGGTTAAGGCGCGGCATAAAACCGCCAAGACCGCCGAGGCTGGCAAGGCAGTCAAGGGCGGCAAGGGCGGATACCACACGATCATCGCCCGTTATGCCTCCAGCTACGGTGTGCCCGTCAGTCTGGCGCGGGCCGT
This sequence comes from Nitratireductor sp., assembly GCA_039973095.1. Classification (GTDB taxonomy): domain Bacteria; phylum Pseudomonadota; class Alphaproteobacteria; order Rhizobiales; family Rhizobiaceae; genus Mangrovimarina. The sequence goes on from JBDWLQ010000018.1 coordinate 512,975, forward strand.
GGTGCGGGTGGAAAGCAATTTCCGGGCGAACGCGCGCGGCAAGGCCGGTGAGGTCGGACTGATGCAGATCAAGCCGGCAACGGCGCGCATGATGGGCTATCGCGGTTCGACCAAGGGCCTGTTCAATCCCGAGACCAACATCAAATACGGCATGAAATATCTTGCCAAGGCGCACAAGCTCGGCGGTGGTTCCACCTGCGGAACGATCCTGAAATACAATGCCGGCCACGGCGCCAAGCGCATGAACCGCGTTTCGGCGGCCTATTGCAGCAAGGTCAAGCGGCATCTGGGCGGCTGATTTTACGGCCGGAAGAATTCTGCGGGGTAAGGGCAGTCCTTTGCCGGTAAATGCGGCGCGGGGCTTGCGTTTTTGCTCGCCGATGCCTTTATGCGTTTTGCCAGTCGGCCGGGCGGCCGCGCGCGCAATCGCCGAAAGGCGGCGTGCGAGGAAAGTCCGGGCTCCATGGAAACACGGTGCCGGCTAATGGCCGGCGGGGGCGACCCCAGGGAAAGCGCCACAGAAAGCAAACCGCCCCGCCTGCAAACCGGTCGTAGCGCTCGAACCGAGCGAACCGGTTTGCCGGCGGGGCAAGGGTGAAAGGGTGGGGTAAGAGCCCACCGCGCTGCTGGTAACAGCAGTGGCACGGCAAGCCCCACCGGGAGCAAAACCGAATAGGGACGGTGCGGGAGGCGACTCCCGGGCAGTTTCCGGCCCAGCCGTCCGGGTTGGTTGCACGAGGCGGGCGGCAACGTCCGCCCCAGATGAATGGCCGCCACGTTCCGGCGCCCTCGGGGGCCGGGGCCATACAGAACCCGGCTTACAGGCCGGCTGGCGTTTTTCTCGTGTTTGCGGGCGGTTGCCCGCATTCCATCACACGACGATTCACGTTGTTGGGTGCGTGATTCAACGCCTTCGCGCGCTGAATCACCTGTGGCCTTCAGGCCGTCCCGGTGTCAGCCGTCGAGGGCCGCGGCGATCGCGTTCCACAGTTCCTCCGTCGGTTCGCAGCCGACCGACAGCCGCACGAAGCCCGGATCGACGGCGTCGCCCCAGCGCGCGCGCCGTTCGGCGGAGGTGTGGACCCCGCCGAACGAGGTCGCCGGCTGGATGAGCGCGCAGCGGTCGATGAAGGTTTCGGCCTCGTCCGCGGAGCCGAGGGTGAGGCCGATCAGGAAGCCGAAGCGCCGCATCTGGCGGACGGCGAGCGCGTGGCCGGGATCGTCCTTCAGGCCGGGATAACGCAGCGCACGCACGCGCGGGTGCTCCCGCAGCCGCGTGGCGATCAGCTCGGCCGAATTGCACATGCGCTCGAAGCGCACCTCCAGCGTCTCCAGGCCGCGATGCACCAGCCAGGCCTCGAACGGGCCGGGTATGCCGCCGGCGAGCTTGCGCCAGTCGCGCGCCGCGGCGACGACCGTCTCGTTGCGGCTTGCCACATGGCCGAACAGCGCGTCGGAATGGCCGTTCGGCGCCTTGGTGTCGGCGGCGACGACGACGTCGACACCGAGGTCGAGCGGACGCTGGCCGTATGGGGTCATGGTGGTGTTGTCGGCCACGACCAGCGCGCCCGCCGCGTGCGCCTTTTCGGCGACGGCGGCGATGTCGCAGAGATCGAGACCCGGATTGGCCGGCGTTTCGACAAAGACCAGCCGGTAGCCGTCGAAGCCGCCGTCGAGAAAGCCGGCCGTCGGCCGGGTGTCGAAGCCGATGCCCATCGGCGCCAGGAAACGCTCGGCCAGGACACGGACCGTGTAATAGCCGTCGGACGGCAACAGCACGCGCTCGCCGGTCTTCAGCAGCGAAAACAGCACCGCCGAGATCGCGGCCATGCCGGAGGGGAAGGCGACCGCCGGCGCGTCCTCCAGATGCCCCAGCAGCTTTTCCACGCCGTCCCAGGTCGGGTTGGCGAAGCGGCCGTACTGGCTGAAGCCGGCGGGATCGCCGGGCAGGTGAAACATCGCCGCCAGCGTGAGCGGCAGCGGCACCGGGTCGCCTTTTTCCAGCCCCTCGCGGCGCAGATGGGCCAGGCGGGCGGCGCGTTCGCTGGAACTGTCGGTCATGCTGTCTAACCTTTTCAAAAGGGGCGAAGAGGAGGCGAGAGGGCGGGAGGCTAAGCGCAGCGCCCGCGGCGGGAAGCTTCCCGAATCCGGCCCCTAACCCTTCGTTAGGCTTAATGGAGCATAAATCGGGCAGCGCGGCGAGTTGCGCGCGCGCGATCGCTTCTGCGGGAAGGGAAGCCGGCACAATCCCATTGACGCCCATATTGGCCCATGATATCCCAAAAACACATTCCGAATTTCGTTCCAGTGGCGAGTGAAGCGTCTTTTCGTCCGACCGTCGCGGCGGCCGGCGCGGGGGCGTTTGCCGTTGGAAATGGAGCGGGCCGGGGGCGCCGGGGGCAGTATTTCGGCGCCGAAACACGAATGAAGGAATTGGCGGCGTCGACGGCGTCCGTGTCGCATGATGGATCGTTTCCTTTCCAGCGCAGTCAACCGCATCGACGCCAAGGGCAGGGTGTCGGTGCCGGCGCATTTTCGCGCGGTTCTGCAGAAGAAGGGATTTTCCGAACTCTACGCGCTGCGCGCGCTCGACATTCCGGCGCTGGACGTGGGCGGGCTCGACCTGCTGGACCGCTACGAGGCGCGGATCGAGCAGGAAGACCCGTTTCTGCAGACGGCGGACGACATGTCCTTCTTCTGCCACGGCGACGGGGCGTTTTTGAAGATCGACCGCGAGGGGCGCATCATGGTGAGCGATTTCATGCGCGAGCATACCGGCATCGAGACGGATGTCGCCTTTGTCGGGCGGGGGCATTTTTTTCAGATCTGGCAGCCGGAGCGCCTGAAGGCCTATGGGTCGGAAGTGCGCGCGCGGCTTGCAAAACTGCGTCAGTCCGCGGTTCGGGGGCGGTCGAGCGAGGACAGGGAATGATGGCGGGCCCCGGCGGCCGCGAGGACGCCGGTGGCGGACCGGCCCGCCACATTCCCGTCCTGCTCGATGCGGTGGTCGCCGCCCTGCGTCCGCAACGCGACGCGCTTGTCGTCGATAGCACGTTCGGCGCCGGCGGGTATGCGCACGCCCTGCTCAACGTCGGGGCCAGGGTGATCGGCATCGATCGCGATCCCGATGCGATCCGCGACGGCAGGGCCCTGGTCGAGGCGGCCGACGGCCGGCTGCGGCTGGTAGAGGGCCGGTTTTCCGACCTCGATACGCTTGCCGGCGAGCCGGTCGACGGCGTCGTGCTGGATATCGGCGTTTCCTCGATGCAACTCGACCAGGCCGAGCGCGGCTTTTCTTTCCGCCGCGACGGCCCGCTCGATATGCGCATGGAACAGGACGGGCCGTCAGCGGCCGATATCGTCAACAGTTTCAAGGCCGGCGACCTGGCGCGGATTTTCGGGATTCTCGGCGAGGAGCGTCAGGCCGGACGGATCGCACGCATGATCGAGCGCCGCCGGGTCCAGCGTCCCTTCACGCGCACGCTGGATCTCGCCGACGCGATCGAGTTGCTGGTCGGCCGTCATGCCAAGGACAAGATCCATCCCGCGACGCGCTGCTTCCAGGGATTGCGCATTTTCGTCAACGACGAACTCGGCGAACTGGCCAAGGCCCTGTTTGCCGCGGAGCGGGCCTTGCGTCCCGGCGGGCGGCTCGTCGTCGTCACCTTCCATTCGCTGGAAGACCGCATCGTGAAACGTTTCATGACCGATCGCTCCGGCACGGCCGGCGGTTCGCGCCACCTGCCCGAACCGGTCGCCAGAACGGCCACGTTCGACAAGCCGGACCGCATGGTCGCGCCCTCGGCCGAGGAGGCCGCCGCCAATCCGCGCGCGCGTTCGGCCAAGCTGCGGGCGGCCACCCGGCTCGATGCGCCGGCGGGCGCGGCGGATTTCACCCTGTTCGGCTTGCCGAAGCTGCCGGCGCCGGGCCGCGGCGCGGAAAGGAGCTAGCGCGTGTTTCGTACAACCGACATGGTTTTGATCGCGGTCATGATCTCGGCGGCCGCCTTCACCTACAAAACCAAGCACGAGGCCGAAAACCAGCTGGACGCGCTGCGCAAGATCGAGGCCGGGCTTCGCCTCGAACAGGAGACCATCGATCTCCTGAAGGCCGACTGGAGCCTGCTCACGCAGCCGTCGCGCCTGCAAAGCCTGGCGGAAACCTATCGCGACGAACTCGCGCTCGAGCCGGTCGAGCCCTATCAGATCGCCGGTCCGGCGGAGCTTCCCGAACGGCCGGTGGAGCCCGAGCCCGATCCGTCGACAACGGCCGGCGCCGCCGGCGCCGACGGCGTTGTGACCGGGAGCACCAAGCCATGAAGGGCGTGCCGGCTCTCAAGAGGTTTCTCGGCCGTATCGGCAGGCGTGGCGACGGGGCCGCCGCGGGCGGCTCGATCGTCGTGGAAGGGGCGCGCAAATCCGGCGGCGGGCGCTCGCGCTCGCGCGTCATCATGGCGATGGGCGTGTTCTTCGCGCTTTACGGCCTGATCGGCGGCCGGCTGGTCTATCTTGGCCTGCAGGACGTGGAACTGACCCACGTGCCGGGCGCCGACCGTCTGCTGGCCGCGCGCCCCGACATTGTCGACCGCAACGGCCAGGTGCTGGCGACCGACATCAAGTCTGCCTCGCTTTACGCCGAGCCGCGCCGCATCGTCGATGCGGACGAGGCGGTGGAGCGTCTGGCGACCGTACTGCCGTCGCTCGACTACGAACGCACCTATTCCAGGCTGAAGAGCGGCGCCGGCTTTGCCTGGCTCAAGCGCGAGATCACGCCCAAACAGCAGAACGAGATCCTGCAGCTCGGTATCCCCGGCATCGGCTTCCGCCCGGAAAAGAGCCGCTTCTATCCGGGCGGGCCGACCGCCTCGCACATTCTCGGCCTGGTCAATGTCGACAATCAGGGCATTGCCGGCATCGAGAAATATCTCGACGATCAGGGGCTGGCGGATCTGCGCGCCGCCGGGCTGGTCAGCGATGCCGCGCTGGCGCCGGTGCAACTGTCGATCGACCTGCGCGTGCAGCACATCGTGCGCGACGAACTGGCCGGCGCGATGGAGCGCTATCAGGCGATCGCGGCCGGCGCGGTGGTGCTCAACGCCAAGACCGGCGAGGTGGTGGCGATGGCCTCGCTGCCGGACTTCGATCCCAACAATCCGGTCACCGCGCACCAGAAGGACCGGCTGAACCGGATGACGGCCGGCGTGTTCGAGATGGGCTCGACGATCAAGAGCTTCACCACCGCGATGGTGCTGGATTCCGGCAAGGCGACGCTTGAAAGCCGCTTCGACGCCACCCGCCCGCTGCGGATCGGCGGCTTCACCATCCGCGACTTCCACGGCAAGGGGCGCGTGCTGACGGTGCCGGAAGTGTTCATCTACTCCTCCAACATCGCCTCGGGCCGCATGGCCGAGGCCGTCGGCATCGAGGGGCACAGGGCGTTTTTGAAGCGGATCGGCCTGCTCGATCGCATGCAAACCGAACTGCCGGAGGTTGCGACCCCGACCGAGCCGGCCACGTGGAAACGGATCAACTCGATCACGATTTCCTTCGGGCACGGCATGTCGACGACGCCGCTGCAGACCGCGGTCGGCGCGGCCGCGCTGATGAATGGCGGCAAGCTGATCCCGCCGACCTTCCTGCCGCGCACCGAGGCCGAGGCGGCCGAAATCGCAGAGCAGGTGATCGCGCCCGAAACCAGTGCCGCGATGCGCTATCTCTACCGTCTCAACGCGGAAAAAGGCTCGGGCCGGCGCGCCGAAGTGCCCGGCTACCGGGTCGGCGGCAAGACCGGCACGGCCGAGAAGGTGGTCAATGGCCGCTATTCCAGCAGCAAGCGTTTCAACGCCTTCCTGGCCGCGCTGCCGATGGAGGACCCGCAATATATCGTGCTGTCGATCGTCGACGAGCCCCAGCCGGAGCGGCCCGGAATCGGCGCGACGGCAGGCCTCAATGCCGCCCCGGTTGTGGCCAATATCATTCGCCGTGCAGCGCCGCTTCTTGGCGTGAAGCCGGATTTCGGCCAAGAAGACGCTGCGACGCTGGTCTCGCACCCATGATTCTGCGCCGGTCGGACCCGGCGGCATTCAGACGGATTTACATGAAGCTCAGCGACCTTGCCGATCTCTTCCCCGACAACACCGTGCCGAGCGGCGGGGTCGCGCTCGCCGGGCTCAGCTCGGATTCGCGGGCGGTCGGACCGGATTTCCTGTTCGCCGCGCTGAAAGGCGTGAAGACGGACGGGATGGCCTATGCGCGCCAGGCCGCCCGGGCGGGCGCGGTCGCCATCCTGGCCGGGCCGGACGCGGATGCGGCGGATCTCGACATACCGGTTCTTCGCGTCTCCGATCCGCGCCGCACGCTGGCGCTGGCGGCGGCGCGCTTTTATGCCGGCCAGCCCGAAACCATGGTCGCGGTGACCGGCACGGCCGGCAAGACCTCCGTCGCCTCGTTCGTGCGCCAGATCTGGGAGCGCACCGGCCAGAAGGCGGCCAGCATCGGCACCACCGGGCTGAGCGCGCCCGGCCGCGAGGAATACGGATCGCTGACCACGCCGGACCCGGTGGCGCTGCACAAATTGTTGCGCGAACTGGCCGATGCCGGCGTCACCCATGCCGCGATGGAGGCGTCCAGCCACGGGCTCGACCAGCGCCGCCTCGACGGTGTGCGGCTTGCCGCGGCCGCGTTCACCAATCTGGGGCGCGACCATCTCGACTACCATCCAACCCTCGAAGACTATCACCGCGCCAAGATGCGGCTGTTCGACACGCTGTTGCCAAAGGGCGCGCCGGCGATCGTGTTCGCCGACGATCCCTGGTCGGCGGCCACCATCGAGGCGGCCGAACGCGCTGGCTGCAAGGTGTTGACCGTGGGGCGCCGCGGCACGTTCATGAGCCTGAAGCGCGTCGAGCACGAGCGCCAGCGCCAGCGCGCCGAAATCGAGGCGGACGGCCGGATCCACGAGATCGTGCTGCCGCTGGCCGGCGATTTCCAGATCGCCAACGCGCTGGTGGCGGCCGGGCTGGCGGTCGCGACGGGTACCGAGACCGAGGCCGCGCTGCGGGCTCTGGAACATCTGCGCGGCGCCTCGGGCCGGCTCGAACTGGTCGGCCAGACCGGTGCCGGCGCGCCGGTCTATGTCGACTACGCCCACAAGCCCGAGGCGCTCGAAAACGCGCTTTCCGCGGTGCGGCCGTTCACCACCGGCCGGGTGGTGGTCGTGTTCGGCTGCGGCGGCGACCGCGACCGCGGCAAGCGGCCGATCATGGGCGCGATCGCGACGCGGCTGGCCGACGTGACGATCGTCACCGACGACAATCCGCGCAGCGAAGTGCCGGCGGAAATCCGCGCCGAAATCCTGGCCGACGCGCCGGGCGCGGTCGAGATCGGCGACCGGCGCGAGGCGATCCGCGCGGCGGTTTCAATGCTGCGCGCCGGCGATACGCTGGTGGTGGCCGGCAAGGGGCACGAGGAGGGGCAGACGATCGGCGAGGTGACCCATCCGTTCTCCGATCACGCCGAGCTTCGCAAGGCATTGGCGGAGCAGCGGGCATGAGCGAATTGTGGACCGCCGAGGCGATGGTCGCCGCCATGGAAGGGCGCCCTTTCGGACAGTTGCCCAAGGCGGTTTCGGGCATTTCGATCGATACGCGCACGCTGAACCGGGGCGAAGCCTTTTTCGCCATCAAGGGCGAGACATTCGACGGCCACGACTTCGCCACCGCTGCCGTGGCCGCCGGCGCGGCCCTGATGGTGGTTGCCGAAGGCCGCCTGCCGGGGCTCGGTCGCCTGACCTGTCCGATGATCGTGGTCAAGGACGTGCTGGTCGCGCTCGAACGGCTGGCCGAAGCCAGCCGCCGGCGCTCGAAGGCCAAAATCATCGCCGTGACCGGTTCGGCCGGCAAGACGACGACCAAGGAAGCGCTCCGGCACGCGCTATCCGGTTCGGGCACGGTGCACGCGGCGGAGCGCTCCTTCAACAATCATTGGGGCGTGCCGCTGACCCTGGCGCGCATGCCCGAGGACACGGATTTCGGCGTGTTCGAGATCGGCATGAACCATGCCGGCGAAATCCGCCCGCTGGTCAAGCTGGTGCGCCCGCATGTCGCGATCGTGACCATCGTTGCCGCCGCGCATCTCGGCCATTTCCATTCGCTCGACGACATCGCCCGCGCCAAGGCCGAGATCTTCGAAGGTCTGGAGCCGGACGGTCATGCGCTCATCAACCGCGACGACGCGCGCTGGCGTATCCTGCAAAAGGCCGCCAAGGATGCCGGCGTCAAGCATATTCACGGGTTCGGCGAGCACGCCCGCGCCACCTACAGGCTCGTGCAGGCGGTCCTGAAGCCCGATCATTCTAGTCTCACGGCACGGATCGGCGGGGCGGAGATCGTGGCGCGGATCGGCGCGCCCGGCCGGCATATGGTGCAAAACGCGCTCGCGGTGCTGGGGGCGGTGCATCTGGCCGGCGGCGACGTTGCCAAGGCGGCCGCCGCGCTCGGCGCCTTTCGGGCCGAAAAGGGCCGCGGCGCGCGCCATGTGCTTGCCCATCCCGACGGGCCGGTCACGTTGATCGACGAAAGCTACAACGCCAACCCGGCCTCGATGAAGGCGGCGATCGCGCTGCTTGCCGGCACGCAGACCGGTCAGGACGGACGCCGGATCGCCGTTTTGGGCGACATGCTCGAACTCGGCGCGCATTCGGCCAAGCTGCATGCCGGGCTTGCCGAGCCGATCCTGGAAGCCGGGCTCGACCGGGTCTATCTGGCCGGCGAGGCGATGGCGGCCCTGCGCGACGCGCTTGCGCAGCATGTCGCGGTCGACTATCGGCCAACGCGCGAGGCGCTACAGCCGGTGCTGCTGGCTGAGGTTGGCGGCGGCGACGCGGTGATGGTCAAATCGTCGCTTCGACTCGGTTTTGCCGGGCTGATCGACGCGCTTTTGGAAAAATATCCTCCGCAACAGGCTTCGACCGCGGCGGACGAGGGATGAAGAGGGGGATTTCCAGCACATGCTCACTTTGCTGGTAAGTGCGGCCGACCAGTTCTCGGTCTTCAACGTCTTTCGTTACATCACCTTCCGCACGGGAGGCGCGCTGATCACCTCGGCGCTGATCGTGTTCATGTTCGGACCGGTGATCATCAACTCGCTGCGCGTGCGCCAGGGCCGGGGCCAGCCGATCCGCGCCGACGGGCCGCAGACCCATTTCAAGAAAGCGGGCACCCCGACCATGGGCGGCCTGATGATCATGACCGGGATCATCGGCTCCTCGCTTTTGTGGGCCAACCTGTCGAGCGTCTATGTGTGGACCGTGCTCCTGGTCACGCTGCTGTTCGGCGCGATCGGCTTTTACGACGACTACATGAAGGTCACGAAGCAGTCGCATCTCGGCATATCGGGAAAATTGCGCCTCCTGGCGGAGTTCCTGATCGCCGGCACAGCGGCGTGGGTCATCATGCGCAACGGTCAGGAGCCGTTTTCCACCTCGCTGACCTTTCCCTTCTTCAAAGACCTGATCATCAATCTGGGCATCTTTTTCGTCCCGTTCGCCGCCTTCGTCATCGTTGGGGCCGGCAACGCGGTCAATCTCACCGACGGTCTCGACGGGCTTGCCATCGTGCCGGTGATGATCGCGGCCTCGTCGTTCGGCGTCATCGCCTATCTGTCGGGTAACGCGGTGTTCGCCGACTATCTGCAGATCCATTTCGTGCCGGGCACCGGCGAACTGGCGGTCGTGCTGGGGGCGGTGATCGGCGCCGGGCTCGGCTTCCTGTGGTTCAACGCGCCGCCGGCCGCCATCTTCATGGGCGACACCGGGTCGCTGGCGCTGGGCGGCCTGATCGGCACGATCGCGATCGCTGCCAAGCACGAGATCGTGCTGGCGATCATCGGCGGGCTGTTCGTGATGGAGGCGCTGTCGGTGATCATCCAGGTGGCGGTGTTCAAGATGACGGGCAAGCGCGTCTTCCTGATGGCGCCGATCCATCATCATTTCGAAAAGATGGGCTGGACGGAAAGCCAGATCGTGATCCGCTTCTGGATCATCGCCGTCATCCTGGCGCTGATCGGCCTGTCGACGCTGAAGCTGAGATAGAGATGATTGCAGCGCGCAGCTTCAACGGCAAGACCGTCGCCCTGTTCGGGCTCGGCGGGTCGGGCATCGCCACGGCGACGGCGCTCGCCGCCGGCGGCGCGCGGGTGATCGCCTGGGACGACAATCCCGAAAGCGTGGCGCGGGCCGGGCGCGAGGCGATCGCCACGCAGGACCTGCGCGGGATCGACTGGAGCGGCGTTGCCTCGCTGGTTCTGTCGCCGGGCGTTCCCCTGACCCATCCCAAGCCGCACTGGAGCGTGGAGCTGGCGCGGGCTGCCGATGCCGAGATCATCGGCGATGTCGAACTGTTTTCGCGCGAGCGCGCCGCACGCGCGCCCGAGGCGCCGTTCATCGCGATCACCGGCACCAACGGGAAATCGACCACGACCGCGCTGATCGGTCATATCCTGACCCATAGCGGCCATGACGCGCAGATCGGCGGCAATATCGGGCGCGCGGTGATGACGCTCGACCCTCCGGCCGCCGGCCGCTCCTACGTGGTGGAATGTTCGTCCTTCCAGATCGACCTGGCGCCCTCGATCCGGCCGACGGCCGGCATCCTGCTCAATCTTTCACCCGACCATCTCGACCGCCACGGCACGATGCAGCATTACGCCGCGATCAAGGAGCGGCTGGTCGCCGGCAGCGATCTGGCGATCGTCGGGGTCGACGACGCATGGGGGGCGCAGATCGCCGACCGGCTCGAACAGACTGGCGCCGAGCTGGTTCGCATCTCCAAGCGCCTGGCGCTCGCCAACGGGCTGTTTGCCGAAGGCACGGAACTGAAGCAGGCGCGCGAGGGCAGGGTGCGCCGGCTCGCCTCGCTGGCGGGGATCGGTGCGCTGCGCGGGCAGCACAACGCCCAGAACGCGCTCGCGGCGATCGCGGCCTGCCGCAAGATCGGCGTCTCGGACGCCGACATCCAGGCGGGGCTTGCGAGCTTCCCCGGCCTGGTCCACCGCATGGAGCAGGTGGCGCGGCGCGGGCATGTGTTGTTCGTCAACGATTCCAAGGCCACCAATGCCGACGCCGCCGCGCCGGCGCTGTCGAGCTATCCGCGCCTCTACTGGATCGCCGGCGGGCTCGCCAAGGAGGGCGGTATCGAGCCGCTACGCGGCCTGTTTCCGCGCATCGCCAAGGCCTATCTGATCGGCGAGGCGGCGCCGGCCTTCTCGGCGACGCTGGGCGACATGGTGCCCTACGAAATCGCCGGCACGCTCGACGCGGCGGTCGCGCACGCGGCCGCCGACGCGCAGAACGACCCGACCGGCGAGGCGGTTGTCCTGTTATCCCCGGCTTGCGCAAGCTTCGACCAGTATAGAAATTTCGAGGTGCGTGGCGACGCCTTCAAGGCTGCGGTGCGCGGTCTTGCCAATATCGAACCGATCGGAGGGACAAGCTGATGGTCAGTCGTGTCGACAGGGGGCCGGTCGCCAATTGGTGGTGGACGGTCGATCGCTGGTTCCTCGCAGCCTTTTTGAGCCTGATGGTGCTCGGCATTGTGTTGTCCTTCGCAGCCAGCCCGGCGGTGGCCGAGCGCATCGGCCTGTCGGAATTCCATTTCGTCGAACGCCAGATCGTCTTCATGCTGCCCGCGGTCGGAGCCATGCTCGCGGTTTCCTTCCTGTCGCCGCGCAACATCCGCAGGCTGGCGCTGGTCATGCTGGCCGGTTCCCTGGTCGCGATGGTGCTGGTGCTTTTCGTCGGGGTCGAGGTCAAGGGCGCGCGGCGCTGGATTTCGCTCTTTGGCGTCTCCGTCCAGCCGTCGGAATTCCTCAAGCCGGCCTTCGTGGTGATCTGCGCGTGGCTTTTTGCCGAACATGCGCGCCAGCCCGACATTCCCGGCAATCTGTTCGCCATCATCCTTCTGGGCCTGGCGCTGGCCTTGCTGGTCGCCCAGCCCGATCTCGGCCAGACCATGCTGGTGCTGGGCACCTGGGGGGCGATGTTCTTCCTGGCCGGCATGCCGTGGCTGTGGATCGCCGTGCTCGGCGGTCTCGGCGCGGCCGGCGCGGTCGCCGCCTACTCGATCTTTCCGCACGTTGCCGACCGCATCGACCGTTTCATCACCGGCGAGGGCGACACGTTTCAGGTCGATACCGGGCGCGAGGCGATCATCCGCGGCGGCTGGTGGGGCGAGGGCCCCGGCGAGGGCACCGTCAAACGCATCCTGCCCGACAGCCATACCGATTTCATCTTCGCCGTGGCGGCGGAGGAGTTTGGCATCGTGCTCTGCTTCATTATCGTCGGCCTGTTCGCCTTCGTCGTGCTGCGCGGCCTGCGCTCGGCGCTGCGCGAGGAGGACGATTTCGTCCGTTACGCCGTTTGCGGACTGGTCGTGCTTTTGGGCTTCCAGTCGGTCATCAACATCTCCGTCAATCTCCAGCTGATGCCGGCCAAGGGCATGACCTTGCCGTTCATCTCCTATGGCGGCTCGTCGCTGATCGCGATGGCGATCTCGATGGGCATGGTGCTGGCGCTGACGCGACGCCGTCCGGAACGGCGCAAGACGTCCGATTTCCCGTTCGCGCCCGGCAGCGCCTTCGCGGCCAAGTAAGATGAGCCGGGGAACCATCCTGCTGTCGGCCGGGGGCACCGGCGGCCATCTGTTTCCGGCCGAGGCGCTGGCGCACGCGCTCAAGGCGCGCGGCTGGAGCGTGCATCTGGCCAGCGACGACCGCGCCGCCCGTTACGCCGGCGCCTTTCCCGCCGACGGTCATCACGAGATCACCTCGGCCACGATCGGCTCGCGCAACCCGCTCGCGGTCGCGCGCGCCTTCTGGGCGCTGTGGCGCGGTTATCGCGAGGCCTCGGTCGTGCTGCAGCGGCTGAAACCCAAGGCGGTGGTCGGTTTCGGCGGCTATCCGACCCTGCCGCCGGTCTTCGCCGCGACCCGGCGCGGCATCCCCACGCTGATCCACGAACAGAACGCGGTGATGGGACGGGCCAACCGGGCGCTGTCGGCCCGCGTCACCGCCATCGCCGGCGGGTTCCTGAAGGCCGAAGGCGCGCTTGCCGGGCGGATCGTGGAAACCGGTAACCCCGTGCGCCCGGCCGTGATCGAGGCCGCCGCCACGGCCTATCGGCCGCCGGCGCCCGACGCGCCGTTCGAGCTTCTGGTGTTCGGCGGCAGCCAGGGCGCACAGTTTTTCTCGCAAGCCGTGCCGCCGGCCATCGCGGCCCTGCCCGACGAGGCGCGCCGGCGCCTGCGCGTCACCCAGCAGGCCCGGCCGGAAGACGAGGCGGCGGTGCGCGCGGCCTATGAGGCGATGGGCGTCGCGGCCGAAATATCGCCGTTCTTCACCGACATGGCGGCGCGGATCGCGCGCGCGCATCTGGTGATCGCGCGCGCCGGCGCGTCGACCGTGTCAGAAATCGCGGCGATCGGGCGCCCGGCGCTGCTGGTGCCTTATCCGTATGCGCTCGATCACGACCAGGCGGCCAACGCCGCCGCCCTGCAGGCGGCCGGCGGGGCGGAAGTCCACGCCCAGGCGACGCTGACGCCGCAGACACTGCGCGACCTCCTCGACGGCTTGATGCGCGATCCCGCGCGGCTCGATACCATCGCGGCTGCCGCCAAAACGGCCGGCAAGCCGGACGCGACGAGGTTGCTCGCCGACTTGACGGAGGTTATTGCGTCGGGTCTTTCGCCAGACGCATTCAAGCAAGGAGTCCGATCATGAAGATGCCAGAGACGATCGGCCTCATTCATTTCGTCGGCATTGGCGGCATCGGCATGAGCGGGATTGCCGAGGCGCTCGACACGCTCGGTTACCAGGTGCAGGGCTCCGACCAGTCCGACAACGCCAATGTGCAGCGGCTGCGCGACAAGGGCATCCGCGTTTTCGTCGGTCACGACGCGGCCAATCTCGGCGAGGCCGAGGTGGTGGTGGTGTCGACCGCGATCAAGAAGGACAATCCGGAGCTCGCCGCCGCGCGAGAGCGGCTCCTGCCGGTGGTCCGGCGCGCCGAGATGCTGGCCGAACTGATGCGCTTTCGTCAGGCGGTGGCGATCGGCGGCACCCACGGCAAGACCACGACCACGTCGATGGTTGCCACGCTGCTCGACGCCGGCGGGCTCGATCCGACGGTGATCAATGGCGGCATCATCAACGCCTACGGCACCAATGCGCGCATGGGCGAGGGCGATTGGATGGTGGTCGAGGCCGACGAGAGCGACGGCACCTTCTTGAAGCTGCCGGCCGAGATCGCGGTGGTGACCAATATCGATCCCGAACATCTCGACCATTACGGCAGTTTCGACGGCGTGCGCGAGGCGTTCCGTCAATTCGTCGAAAACGTCCCCTTTTACGGCTTCGGCGTGATGTGCATCGACCATCCCGAGGTGCAGGCGCTGGTTTCGCGCATCGAGGACCGGCGCGTCATCACCTATGGCGGCAATCCGCAGGCCGCCGTCCGGTTCGAAAATGTCGGCACGGAGGGCACCCACTCGTTGTTCGACATCGTCGTGCGCGACCGCAAGACCGGTCAGGTCAGCGACATTCGCGGCCTGCGCCTGCCGATGCCCGGCCGCCACAACGTCGCCAACGCGACGGCCGCGATCGCGGTGGCGCACGAACTGGGCATTTCGGCCGACGACATCCGCAAGGGGTTGCTGTCGTTCGGCGGCGTCAAGCGGCGCTTCACCCCGACCGGCACCTGGAACGGCGTCCATGTTTTCGACGATTACGCGCATCATCCCGTCGAGATTTCCGCGGCTCTGGGCGCCGCGCGCGAGACCTGCAAGGGCCGCGTCATCGCAATTGCCCAGCCGCATCGCTTCACCCGGCTGCACGATCTGTTCGACGATTTCGCCTCCTGCTTCAACGATGCCGACACGGTTCTGGTCGCGCCGGTCTATCCGGCCGGCGAGGATCCGATCGAAGGCGTGTCGGCCGAGACGCTGGTGGCGCGCATGCGCGCCGGCGGCCATCGCGACGCGCGCGCGATCGCCGGGCCGCAGGCGATCGCGCCGATCGTGCGCGATCTTGCCCGCGATGGCGACTACGTGATCTTTCTGGGGGCCGGCAACATCACCCAATGGGCCTATCAGCTGCCCGGGGAACTCGCCGGGGGCGACACATGAACGGCGGCGCGCTCATGCAGCGGCTGGGCGACCGGCTTTCGGCTGTGCGCGGGCGCATCACGCCCGACGCGGCGATGGACAAGATCACCTGGTTTCGGGCCGGCGGAACGGCGGATGCGCTGTTTCAGCCCGCCGACGAAGAGGATCTGGCCGCGTTCCTGAAAGCGGTGCCGCGCGAGATTCCGATCACGGTCGTCGGCATCGGTTCCAACCTGCTGGTGCGCGAGGGCGGCATTCGCGGTTTCGTCGTCAGACTGTCGGCCAAGGGGTTCGGCGCCGTGCAGGCGATCGGCGACAACCGCATCCGCGCTGGCGCGGCGGCGCCCGACAAGCGCGTGGCGGCCGCGGCGCTCGAGGCCGGTCTCGGCGGCTTCCATTTTTATCACGGCATTCCCGGCGGCATTGGCGGGGCGCTGCGCATGAATGCCGGCGCCAATGGCGTGGAGACGCGCGAGCGCGTCGTGGAAGTGCGTGCGCTCGACCGCGACGGCGCGCTCCACATCCTTTCGAACGCCGATATGGGGTATGCCTATCGCCATTCGGCCGCGTCGAAGGATCTGATCTTCACCGAGGCTACGCTTGAAGGAGAGCCGGCCGGCAAGGCGGCGATCCAGGCGGCGATGGACGCCGTCCAGCATCACCGCGAGACGGTGCAGCCGATCCGCGAAAAGACCGGCGGCTCGACCTTCAAGAACCCGGAAGGGACCTCGGCCTGGAAGGAGATCGACAAGGCCGGCTGCCGGGGCCTGATGATCGGCGGCGCGCAGATGTCGCCCATGCACTGCAATTTCATGATCAACACCGGCACCGCGACCGGCTACGATCTGGAACTCCTGGGCGAGACCGTGCGCGCCCGCGTCCTGGAACGGTCCGGCATCAGGCTGACCTGGGAAATCCGGCGCATCGGCGCCTTCAAACCCGGCCACGAGATCGACGAGTTCCTGGGGCAGATGCTGTAGCGGCTTGCCCCGCGGCATCGGCCGCGTCGAAACGGGCGATCGGGCAAGGCCGTGCGCCAAACTCCGCATTGCATACTTGCCAGCGGGCTAAAGCTCTGATTCTTTGGGGCCAAGCGTTTCCTGATTTGAGTCGTTTCACGCGTTCGCCGCGTTTTTGACTGGGGGGTCTTCCGCCGGTGGACTCGGACTCAAACCCGGACTGCGCGGAGAGGCCCGCCGAAGCAGGGGAAGTCCGGGTATGGCGAAAAAACACGTTGCCGTTCTTTTGGGGGGATTTTCCTCCGAGCGGCCCGTTTCGCTGTCTTCGGGCACTGCGTGCGCGGACGCGCTCGAGGCCGAGGGGTATCGCGTCACGCGCGTCGATGTCGGCCACGATCTCGGCCGGGTTTTGGCCGAGCTGCGGCCCGATGTCGCCTTCAACGCGCTGCACGGGCCGTTCGGCGAGGACGGCAAGGTTCAGGGCATCCTCGAATATCTCGAAATTCCCTACACTCATTCCGGCGTGCTCGCTTCGGCGCTGGCGATGGACAAGGAAAAGGCCAAGCTGGTTGCCAGGGCGGCGGGCATTCCGGTCGCCGAATCGAAAATCCGCAACCGGTTCGAGATCGGATCCCGGCATCCGATGCCGCCGCCTTATGTGGTCAAGCCGGTCAACGAGGGCTCGAGCTTCGGCGTCGTCATCGTCAAGGCCGATCAGCCGCATCCGCCGCAGATCATCCAGTCGGACGATTGGAAATATGGCGACATCGTCATGGTCGAGCGATTCGTGCACGGGCGCGAACTGACCTGCGCGGTGATGGGCGACGTCGCTCTCGGGGTCACCGAAATCGTGCCGGTGGGGCATTCTTTCTACGACTATGACGCAAAGTACGTGGCGGGGGGCTCAAAACACGAATGCCCCGCAAAAATTTCACCGAATATTTACCAAAAAATACAGACACTCGCGCTCAAGGCTCACCAAGCCATCGGCTGCCGGGGCGTGACCCGGTCCGACTTCCGCTATGACGACCGCCATTCGGAAAATGGCGAGTTGATCTGGCTCGAAGTCAACACGCAGCCGGGCATGACGCCGACATCGCTCGTGCCGGAACTGGCCGCGCATGCCGGTCACGGGTTTGGTGAGCTCCTGCGTTGGATGGTGGAGGACGCTTCGTGTTTGCGTTGAGACCGGCAAAATACCGCAAGACGGGCGCTTCGCTCCCGTCGCGGACGCTTGCCGGCTTTTCGGACGGCGTCCTGCCGCGACGGCTGCGCCGCCCGGCGCGGTTTCTGTCGCGCCTGGACGTCGACGCGCTGGAGGCGCCGCGTCACGCCATGCTGGCGGCCACGCTGTGCGTGCTGACGGCTGCCGGCGCCTATGGCGTCGTTCTTGGCGGGCACATGCCGACGGTCGTCAAGGCGGTCACCGCGCGCAGCGGCTTCGCCATCAACGATGTTCGCATTTCAGGCCATGTCGAAACGTCCGAGATCGACATTCTCGGCCGCCTGGAGCTCGACGGATGGACGTCGCTGGTCGGCTTCGACGCCGACACGGCGCGCACGCGCATCGCCGCCATGCCGTGGGTGCGTTCGGCTTCGGTGCGCAAGATCTATCCCGACGCGATCGAGATCGAGATCACGGAAAAGAAGCCGTTCGCGATCTGGCAGCGCGGCAGCGGCCTGACGCTGATCGAGCGCGACGGGGCGGAGATCGCCCCCTATCGCAGCGATCGCTACGCGATGCTGCCGCTGGTGGTGGGCGCCGGGGCGGCCGAGCGCGCGCAGGCGATCGTGCGCAAGCTTGCGGTTCATCCGGCGCTTGCCGAGCGCGTCAAGGGGTATGTGCGGGTGGCGGACCGGCGCTGGGATTTGCGGCTCGCCGACGGCGTGACCGTCAAACTGCCCGAGAATGGCGAAGGCCGCGCGATCGCGGAACTGGCCGCGCTCGAGCGGACCTACGGGCTTTTGGAACGCGATATCGCCGCCGTGGACATGCGGCTGGAGGACCGTCTGGTGGTGAAGCTGACGCCCGAAGGCGCGGAGCGGCGCGAAGCGGCCCTGAGCGGGCGCGGCAAGGGCAAGCGCAAGGGGCGTTCGATATGAGCTGGCTTGCCGCACCCCGCGACACCGCCGCCCGCCGCTCCGGCGTGGTGACGGTTCTCGATGTCGGATCGAGCAAGATCTGCTGCATCATCGGCAAGCTCAGGCCTGCCGAAGGCGGCCAGCTCTTGAAGGGACGCACGCACCAGGTCCGTATCGTCGGCATCGGCCACCAGAAATCGCAGGGCGTGAAATCCGGCATGGTCGTCGATCTCGACCGGGCCGAACACGCCATTCGGCTGGCGGTCGACGCGGCCGAGCGGATGGCCGGCGTGACCGTCGATTCGTTGATCGTCAATCTGTCGGCCGGCCGGTTGAAAAGCGAGGTTTCGACCGCCATGGTCAATCTCGGCGGCCACGCCGTCGATGCCTCCGACATCAAGAAGGTGCTGGCCGCCGGCGCCAAGCAGGCGCTCGATGCCGAGCGCGAATTGCTGCACTCCCTGGCCGTCGGCTTCGCGCTCGATGCAGAGCGCGGCGTTCGCGATCCGCGCGGGATGGTCGGCGAGATGCTGGGCGTCGACATGCATGTGCTGACCGCCGACGCTGCGCCGATCCGCAATCTCGAACTGTGCATCAACCGGGCCCATTTGTCGGTCGAACGCATGGTGGCCACGCCTTATGCGAGCGGCCTGGCCGCGCTGGTCGATGACGAAGCCGAACTCGGGGCGGCCTGCATCGACATGGGCGGCGGCACCACGACGCTGTCGGTGTTTGCGGAAGGAAAATTCGTCCACGCCGAGTCGATCCCGGTCGGCGGCCACCACGTGACGCTCGATCTGGCGCGCGGCCTGTCGACCAGCGTCGAGGTCGCCGAGCGCTTCAAGGTCATGCATGGCTCGGCGCTGGCGAGCACCGCCGACGAGCGCGACATCGTCAACGTTCCCTCCGTCGGCAGCGGCGACGGCGACGAGCCGCTGCAGGTGCCGCGCGCGGTGATGACGCGCATCATCCGGGCACGGGTGGAGGAGACGCTGGAGCTGGTGCGCGAGAGGCTGGGGCGTTCGGGCTATGGCAGCACGATCGGCAAGCGCGTGGTGCTGACCGGCGGGGCGAGCCAGCTTGTCGGCCTGCCGGAGGCGGCGCGGCGCATATTGGGGCGCAGCGTGCGTATCGGCCGGCCGCTCGGCGTGGCCGGCCTTCCCGAGGCCGCCAAAGGTCCCGCCTTCGCGGCGGTTGCCGGGCTGATGATCTATCCCCAGGTGGCATCGTTCGAAAACAGCCGGGTATCGAAATTCATGGGCATGCGCGCGACCGGTACGGGCGGGCGGTTCCTGCGTATGGGTCAATGGTTGAGAGACAGTTTCTAACGTTGAGGGTGACACCTCCTGGCGGCCGCGGCGGCGATGCGGCGAGAAAGGCGAAAAGGACGACGACATGACAATCAATCTGCAAAAGCCGGACATCACCGAGCTGAAGCCGCGCATCACCGTCTTCGGTGTCGGCGGCGGCGGCGGCAACGCCGTCAACAACATGATCACGGCCGGCCTCAAGGGGATCGATTTCGTGGTCGCCAACACCGACGCGCAGGCGCTGACGATGTCGAAGGCCGACCGGCTGATCCAGCTCGGCGCGCATGTAACCGAGGGTCTCGGCGCGGGGTCGCAGCCGGAAGTTGGCCGCGCGGCCGCTGAGGAGTGCATCGACGAGATCGTTGACCATCTCGCCGGAACGCATATGTGCTTCGTCACCGCCGGCATGGGCGGCGGCACCGGCACCGGGGCCGCGCCCGTGGTCGCGCAGGCCGCGCGCGAAAAGGGCATTTTGACCGTCGGCGTCGTCACCAAGCCGTTCCATTTCGAGGGCCAGCGGCGCATGAAGATCGCCGATCACGGCATCGAGGAGCTGCAGAAGTCGGTCGATACGCTGATCGTCATTCCAAACCAGAACCTGTTCCGCATCGCCAATGACAAGACGACCTTCGCCGATGCCTTCGCGATGGCCGACCAGGTGCTGTATTCGGGCGTTGCCTGCATCACCGACCTGATGGTCAAGGAAGGTCTGATCAATCTCGATTTCGCCGACGTACGCTCGGTGATGCGCGAGATGGGCAAGGCGATGATGGGCACCGGCGAGGCGTCCGGCGAGGGCCGCGCGATGGCCGCGGCCGAGGCCGCGATCGCCAATCCGCTGCTCGACGAGAGCTCGATGAAGGGCGCCAAGGGCCTGCTGATCTCGATCACCGGCGGTCGCGACCTGACCCTGTTCGAGGTCGACGAGGCGGCGACGCGCATCCGCGAGGAAGTCGACCAGGAAGCCAATATCATTCTTGGCGCGACCTTCGCCGAGGATCTGGAAGGCGTGATCCGGGTGTCGGTGGTTGCCACGGGCATCGACAAGAAGGCTTCAGAGATCGCCGCCGCGCCGGTCGAGATCCGTCAGCAGCCGAAGCCGGCCGCCCCGCGCTCAGCCGCTCCGCAACAGGCGCCCGAGACGCGTCAGGCGCCGCCCCCCGTCGCCGAAGCGGCGCCGGCGGAGGATCCGGTCGCCGAAGCGATCCGCGACGCCGAACGCGGCAACGCGCAGCAGTCGGATTTCCGGCCGCAAAGCCGCATTTTCCAGGCGGCGCCCGAACAGGCGCCGGCCGCGCCGGCCGCCCCGACCAGGCCCGCGTCGCGGACGCAGCCCGCCGCCGCCGAGGCCCAGCCCCGCATGCCGCGCGTGGAGGATTTTCCGCCGGTCGTGAAGGCCGAGCTGCAGGCGCGCTCCGGTGCCGAGCCCGCTGCCGAGGACAAGGGGCCGATGGGATTGCTCAAGCGGCTGACAACGGGCCTGTCGCGGCGCGAGGACGAGCCGACGCGGGGCGCCGGTGCGCCGCGCGAGCCGCAATTGGTGCGCCAGCCCGAAGCCCGGCGGCTCGCCAGCCAGGACGCGCAGCTTTACGCGCCCCGGCAGGGCCAGCTCGACGATCACGGCCGCCTGACGCCGGCCGCGCGCGCGCAGCAGGAGGACGATCAGCTCGAGATCCCGGCTTTCCTGCGCCGGCAAGCCAACTGACGGGCTCACGGGCCTGTTAACAACGGAGGCGGGCCGGAAGGAAACTTCCCGTCCGCTTCCTTGTTTCGTCAATGAAATCAATAAGTAGCGGGAAGCGGCTCAACAAGGGAACTCGTAACACTGAGTAAGAAACCGTGATTTGGCGACTCTCTGCGCGGACAGTATCTTCAGCTCCGATTTGTACAGGCGCTGTGCAGGGCTTTCGGGGATTGGAGTTCCTGAACGTACGCGCAAGAGAACCGCAGGCTTGCGATCGGTCGAGCGGTCTCGTACGGGGCGGGGCTATGGGATTAGAGTTGCACGAATATCAAACCACGCTGAAATCACGCGTCTCTCTGTCGGGGGTCGGTGTGCATTGCGGCAAGCCGGTCACGATCCATTTCGGTCCGGCCGACGCCGATTCGGGCATCGTGTTTTGCTATCAAGGCGGAGCGGGGGAGCCGGTCGAGATCCGGGCGCTGGTTTCGGAGATCGGCGCAACCGATCTGTGCACGGCGCTCGGCGCGCCCGACGGGCCGCAGATCGCGACGGTCGAGCATCTCATGGCGGCGCTGTTCGCGCTTGGCATCGACAATGTCTCGATCGACATTGACGGGCCGGAAGTGCCGATCATGGACGGCAGCAGCGAGGATTTCGTCGAGGCGTTCGAACAGGCCGGCATTCGCCCGCTCGCCGTCAAACGTCGTTACATCCGCGTGCTGAAGCCGATTCGCGTCGAGAAGGGCGGTTCGTGGGCCGAGTTTCTTCCCTACGACGGAACCCGTTTCGAGATCGAGATCGATTTCCAGAGCAAGGCGATCGGGCGGCAGATTTTCGCGTCCGACATCGACCCCGGCGTCTTCAAGCGCGAGATCGCCCGGGCGCGCACCTTCGGTTTTATGAAAGACGTGCAGCGGCTGTGGGCGGCGGGCTACGCGCTCGGTTCGTCGCTGGAGAATTCGCTGGTGATTGCCGACGACGACAGCATCGTGAATATCGAGGGCCTGCGCTACGAAGACGAGTTCGTGCGCCACAAGACGCTCGATGCGATGGGCGATCTTGCTTTGGCGGGGGCGCGTTTCATCGGCTGTTTCCGCTCCTATCGCGGCGGGCACAACCTCAACGCCACCGCGTTGCGGCTGCTGTTGTCCGACCCGAGCGCGTTCGAGATCGTCGAGACCGGACGCCGCGAGCGCGGCCGTTCGGCGGAATTGATCGCGGTGAACGCGCCGGCCTATGCGCCGTGGCGGCTTTGATAGCTGTAGGGCCCAGCGCCTGGCGGAGTTCGCCACAAAATTGCGCGATTGAGGGGCGATAACGTTGCCCGAAAGCCGATGCTGTGATTAATGGCATCGGTCGGCAGGCCGTATCGGCCCGAGGGACCAGAGCACAGATGCGATCCGATCGAATTTCACGGCCAGGCAAACGCGCGGGCAAGTTCCTGCTGACGCTGTCGGTGCTCGCGCTCCCGTTCGCGGCCGCCGGTTGCGCCTCGGAAAAGGACATCGACCTCGCCAGCTATGTCGAGGATATCGAACCGGCGGACACGCTCTACAATCAGGGCCTGGCCAATCTAGAAGCCGGCCGGATGAGCGAGGCGATCGCCAAGTTCGAGGCCGTCGACCGCCAGCATCCCTATTCGGAATTCGCCCGCCGCGCGATGGTCATGCACGCCTTCACCAATTACCGGCAGGGCAACTACCAGGACGCCATCAACACGGGCAAGCGCTACGTTTCGCTCTACCCCTACACGGATGACGCGGCCTACGCGCAGTATATTGTCGGCTTGAGCTATTTCCGGCAGATCCCCGACGTCACGCAGGATCAGAAGGACGCGCGCAACACGATCGAGGCCATGGACGAGGTGATCACCCGCTGGCCCGAATCCGAATATGTCGAGGACGCCAAGACCAAGAAGCGCTTCGCCCGCGACCAGCTCGCCGGCAAGGAAATGCAGATCGGGCGCTACTATCTCGAACGGCGCGAATATATCGCCGCCATCAAGCGGTTCCGCCTGGTGGTGGAGGCCTATTCGGATACGCGCCATGTCGAGGAAGCGCTGGCGCGCCTGACGGAAGCCTATTTCGCCATGGGGCTGGCCTCCGAGGCGCAGACGGCGGCCGCCGTGCTCGGCCACAATTATCCCGACAGCCAGTGGTACCGCGATTCCTACGCGCTGCTGCAGACCGGCGGGCTCGAGCCGCGCGAGAACAGAAAGTCTTGGCTGTCGAAGGCCGGAGCTGCCATTCTGGGCGGTTGACGGGGGCGGGCGCACGCAATGCTCGTCCAACTCTCGATTCGCGATATCGTCCTGATCGAAAAGCTCGATATCGGGTTTTCAGATGGTCTTTCGGTGCTCACCGGCGAGACCGGCGCGGGAAAATCGATCCTGCTCGACGCCCTGTCCCTGGCGCTCGGCATGCGCGGCGATGCCGGGCTGGTGCGCTCCGGCGCGGCGCAGGGCCAGGTGAGCGCCGCTTTCGACGTTCCCACCGATCATCCCGCCCGCGCGATCCTGCGCGACAACGCCATGGACGACGATGGCGACATCGTTTTGCGCCGGGTGCAGACGGCGGACGGCCGCACGCGCGTCTTCGTCAACGACCGGCCCTCGAGCGTCGGCCTGATGCGTCAGGTCGGGCGCGCGCTGGTTGAAATCCACGGCCAGCACGACGAACGCGCGCTGGTCGATCCGGACGCGCATCGCGACCTGCTCGACGCGTTTGGCGGTCTGGTCGACCGGGCCGAGGCGGTGCGGGCGTGCTGGCAGGCGTGGCGCGCGGCCGATCAGGATCTGGCGCTCCATCGCGCCCGCGTCGAGGCGGCGGCGCGCGAGGCCGATTATCTGCGCGCATCGGTGGACGAACTCAACACGCTCGATCCGATGCCGGGCGAGGAGGAGGAACTCGCCGGCCGGCGCGCGACGATGATGCGGGCCGAAAAGATCGCCAGTGAGATCAGCGATGCGCAGGAGGTCTTTTCCGGTCCCGCCTCGCCGGTGCCGCAGCTTGCCAGCCTGCTCAGGCGGCTCGAGCGCAAAGCCGGCGAAGCGCCGGGCCTGCTGGAGGAGACGATCAAGGCGCTGGACGAGGCGCTGATTGCGCTCGATTCGGTGCAGAGCGGCATTGATGCGGCGATGCGCGCCACCGAGTTCGATCCCAAACGGCTCGAGGACGCCGAGGAGCGGCTGTTCGCGCTGCGCGCGGCCGCGCGCAAGCACAATGTCGCAGTCGAGGGGCTTGCCGAACTGCGCGACGGCATGGCCGCCGATCTTGCCGATCTCGACGCGGGCGAGGAGCGGCTGGCCGGACTGGAAAAGGCGGCGCTCCTGGCGCGCCAGGACTACGACCGGGCCGCGGCTGCGCTTTCGGCCGACCGCCACGCCGCTGCCGCAATGCTGTCGGCGGCGGTGATGGCCGAACTGCCCGCGCTGAAGCTCGACCGGGCCGAATTCATCGTCCAGATCGACAGCGAGCCCGACGACCGGCGCGAGGACGGCATCGACCAGGTCGAATTCTGGGTGCGCACCAATCCCGGCTCGCGGCCGGGCCCGATGGTCAAGATCGCCTCCGGGGGCGAGCTGTCGCGCTTCCTGCTGGCGCTGAAAGTGGCGCTGGCCGACCGCGGTTCGGCGCCGACGCTGGTCTTCGACGAAATCGACACCGGTGTCGGCGGCGCGGTCGCCGATGCGATCGGCAAGAGGCTGGCGCGGCTGGCGGAGCGGGTGCAGGTGCTTTCGGTCACGCACGCTCCGCAGGTGGCGGCGCGGGCGGCGAATCACTTCCTGATCTCCAAGACCGGCACCACCGAAAGCGTCGCGACCGGGGTCGAGGCGCTTGCCGAGGCGGCGCGGCGCGAGGAGATCGCGCGCATGCTCGCCGGCGCCACCATCACCGACGAGGCGCGGGCCGCCGCAAGCAGGCTTCTGGGCGAGAACGCGGCTGTCAGTTGAAGTCTGCGGCAAAGCTGGCATAGCTTGGCCGCTCAGCCGCCGCAAAGCCGGCGCTGCCTCGTGCAACCAGTCTGCGGACCGTCCATGCCAAAACACTCCTCCGCTTCCAAATCCGTCGGCGCGCTTTCGGAAGAGGAGGCCGGCGCCGAGCTCGAACGGCTTGCCGGCGAGATCGCCGAGCACGACCGGCGTTACCATTCCGAGGACGCGCCAGTCATCACCGATGCCGAGTACGACGCGCTTCGGCGCCGCAATCTGGCGATCGAGCAGCGTTTTCCCCATCTGACGCGCGCCGATTCGCCCTCCCACGCCATCGGTGGCGCGGTGTCGGAGAAATTCGAGAAAGTCCGCCACCGCGTGCCGATGCTGTCGCTCGACAACGCGTTCTCCGACGAGGAGGTGCGCGAGTTCGTCGAGCGGGTGCGCCGCTTCCTGCGCCTGCCCGTCGACGCCGCGCTCGGCATCACCGCGGAACCCAAGATCGACGGGCTGTCCCTGTCGCTGCGCTACGAGAACGGCCGCCTGGTGACGGCGGCGACGCGTGGCGACGGCCAGACCGGCGAGGACGTGACCGCCAACGCCCGCACCATCGCCGACATTCCGAACGTGCTGTCGGGCGACTTTCCCGAAATCCTGGAAGTGCGCGGCGAGGTCTATATGACCCAGGCCGACTTCCTGGCGCTGAACCGGCGCCAGGAGGCGGACGGCAAGCCGACCTACGTCAACCCGCGCAACACGGCGGCCGGCTCGATCCGCCAGCTCGACGCCTCGGTCACGGCCGGCCGGGCGCTGCATTTCTTCGCCTATGCCTGGGGCGAGGTCAGCGCGATGCCGGCCGACACGCAGATGGGCATGGTCGAAGCCTTCGCCGACTATGGTTTTCCCGTCAATCCGCTGATGCGTCGCTTCACCGATGTCGACGGGCTGCTCGACCATTACCGGCTGATCGAGGAAAGCCGCGCCGGGCTCGGCTACGACATTGACGGGGTGGTCTACAAGGTCGACGATCTGGCGCTGCAGCAGCGGCTCGGTTTCGTCTCGCGCTCGCCGCGCTGGGCGACCGCGCACAAATTCCCGGCCGAAAAGGCGACCACCGTGCTCACCGGCATCGATATCCAGGTCGGGCGCACCGGCGCGCTGACCCCGGTTGCGCGGTTGACCCCGGTTACGGTCGGCGGGGTGGTGGTGACCAACGCGACCTTGCACAATGCCGAGGAGATCGAGCGGCTGGGCGTGATGATCGGCGACACCGTCACCGTGCAGCGGGCCGGCGACGTCATCCCGCAGATCCTGGGCGTCGACCTCGACAAGCGACCGGCAGACGCGGTCGCGTTCGAGTTTCCCTCCGTGTGCCCGTGCGATCTGAAAACGCCGGTGGTGCGCGAGGAGACGGCCGGCGGCAGCGAGGGGGTGATCCGGCGATGCACCGGCGAATTCGCCTGTCCCTTCCAGCGTATCGAGCATCTGCGCCACTTCGTCTCGCGCCGGGCTTTCGACATAGAGGGGCTGGGCGAAAAGCAGATCGAATTCTTCTTCAACGACCCCGACCTGCCGGTCAGAAGCCCGGCCGACATTTTTTCGCTTGCCGCGCGCGACGACAAGAATCTGAAGAAACTGAAGGACAAGGAAGGGTTCGGCGCGGTCTCGGCCGCCAAGCTGTTTGCCGCCATCGAGGCGCGCCGTGACATTCCGCTGGAGCGCATGGTCTACGGGCTCGGCATTCGCCATGTCGGCGAGACGACGGCGCGCACGCTGGCGCGCGCCTACGGGTCCTGGCAGGCCTTTCACGACGCCGCGCTTGCCGTTGCTCACGGCGACGAGACCGCGCGCGAGGACATGGACGCGCTCGATGATATCGGCAATGCGGTGATCGACGCGATCGCACGCTATTTCGGCGAGGAGCATAATCGCGAACTGGTCGAGCGGCTGGCCGGTGAGGTGCGGGTCCGGGACGCCGAAAAGATCGCCTCGGATTCGCCGGTCGCGGGCAAGACGATCGTGTTTACCGGCGCGCTGGAGCGCATGTCGCGCGACGAGGCCAAGGCGATGGCCGAAAAGCTGGGCGCCAAGGCGGCCGGGTCGGTGTCGAGCAAGACCGATCTGGTGGTCGCCGGACCCGGCGCCGGCTCGAAGCTGAAAAAGGCGGCCGAACTCGGCATCGAGGTGATCGACGAGGCGACCTGGTTCGAGCGGATCGCCGGGATGTGAGCGCACGCGGTGCCTGCGGGGCGGTGGTCGCGGTTATCCGGCGCCTGCCGACGCCGGACATCAGCGTGGCTGATGGCTGGCTCAAGCGAATTCATGTGACAGGCCGGACGCGCCTTCCTACATAAGGCCGGATCTGGAGTGCCGATGTCCGCAGATACAAGCTATGCGTCCGAGGGCGCGTCCGACTTTAGGGCCGGGGCGCGCCTCGGCCTGCCGATCATCGTGGCAGTGGGACCGTTCGCGGCCCTGTTCGGCGCGCTGGCGATCCAGAACGGCTTCACCGAATTCCAGGTCGTGTTGATGAGCGCGACCGTTTTCGCCGGCGCCAGCCAGATGGTCGGCCTGGAACTGTTCGGCCAGACGATCGCGCCGTGGCTGGTGGTGTTTTCGATCTTCGCCGTCAATTTCCGCCATATTCTTTATTCCGCCGCCGTCGGGCGGCGTATGGGCGGGTGGACCGCCTGGCAGAAGGCCGTCGGGTTTTTCTTCCTGGTCGACCCGCAATATGCGGAAGCGGAACGGCGTGGCGAAAGCGGCCGGACGGTCGGCTTTGCCTGGTATCTGGGCATGGCGCTGCCGGTCTATGTGTTTTGGGTGTTCAACTCCTGGCTCGGCGCGCGTTTCGGCGCGCTGATCCCCGATCCGCACGCGCTCGGCATCGACTTCCTGTTGCCGATCTATTTTCTCGGCCTCGTCGTCGGTTTCCGCAAGCGGCCGCTCTGGCTGCCGGTGGTGCTGGTCGCAGCGGTCGTGTCGATCGTCGCCTACACGGTGATCGGATCGCCGTGGCACATCTCGGTCGGCGCGCTGGCCGGCGTCGTTCTGGCGGCGGCGGTGCCGCCGAGCCCGCAGGCGCGGGCGGATTACGACGACCCGCCGCCCGACCAGTCGGGGCAGAGCGTATGAGTGAGATCACCTGGATCATCCTGGCGAGTGCTGTGCTGACCTATCTGACGCGGTGCGGCGGGCACCTCGTGCTGTCGCGGTTTTCGCGCATCCATCCGCGCGTGGAGGCGGGGCTGAACGCGGTGCCGACGGCCGTGTTGACCGCGCTGGTGGCGCCGGCCGCCTATACGGCCGGACCGGCGGAGGCGCTGGCGCTGGTCGCCGCCGGCCTGATCGGGCTACGCGGCGGCATGATGAGCGTGTTTTTCGGCGGGGCCGCGGTCTTGATCGCCGGGCGCCAGTTTTTCGGCTAGAGCCGCTCTGCTTTTCACGGATTCGCAGGCCGGCTCCAACTCATTGTTCTAACGCTTTTTTTGAACGGAGAACCGGCTTCCACTTCGGCTGGAAACGCTGGCGGCGACGAAACGAAGCGTCCGGTGCGGGCGCGTCAATGGCGCGCCAGCGGCGCGGCGGCACGCTCCAGCCAGGCGCGATCCTCGCCGTCCAGCATCGGCCCGATCTCGGCCAGCACGCGGGCGTGGTAGCCGTCGAGCCATTGCAGTTCCTCTTTGGTCAACAGATCCTCCGCGATCAGCCGGCGGTCGAAGGGGGCGAGCGTCAGCGTCTCGAAATCGTGCATCGGTCTGTCGCCGCCGGGAACGGGCGACGCCTCGCCGACGACGACAAGATTTTCGATGCGGATGCCGTAGGCGCCTTCCTTGTAATAGCCGGGCTCGTTGGACAGGATCATGCCGGCGAGAAGCTTCTCGGTTCCTGTTCTGGCCAGGCGCTGGGGGCCTTCATGGACGGACAGGTAGGAGCCGACGCCATGGCCGGTGCCATGTCCGTAATCGAGGCCCGCCTTCCACAGCGCCATGCGGGCGACCGCGTCGATGTCGCAGCCGCGCGTGCCGATCGGAAATCTCAGCAGCGTGATGCCGATCAGCCCCTTGAGCACCAGCGTATAACGCTCGCGTATTTCCGCGTTCGGTGTGCCGATCGCGACCGTGCGGGTGATGTCGGTGGTGCCGTCCTCGTATTGCCCGCCCGAATCGACCAGAAAAAGCTCGCCGGGGCCGAGCGTGCGGCTGGTCTCGGTCGTCACCCGGTAATGGATGATGGCGCCGTTCGGGCCGGCGCCGGAAATCGTGTCGAAGGAGATGTCGCGCAGCGGCATCTGCGCGGCCTCGCCGGCCGCGCGCCGGGCGTCCTCGAGCGCCCGCACGGCGCCGATTTCGTCGACGGTGCCGGCCGGCTGGCGGTCGAGCCAGGCGAGGAAACGGCTGACGGCGACACCGTCGCGGCGGTGCGCGGCCCGGCTTCCGGCGAGTTCGGCCGCGTTCTTGGTCGCGCGCGGCAGGCGGGCGGGGTCGGGCAGGGCGATGACGGCGCCGCCGCGCTCCTCGACGACCAGCCTGAGCTTTTCGGCGGCAAGTGCGGGATCGAGCCCGATCGTCGCCCTGGCTTCGGCCAGCTCGGCCAGCGCGCCGTCCAGCGCGGCGGGCGGCTTAAGCTCGGCGAGCTGGGTCAGATAGGCTTCCGTTTTCATCGGCAGCTTGCGCTTGTCGATGAAAAGCTGCGGCCGGCCTTCGGCGGGCAGGATCGAAAACCCCAGTGCCAGCGGGGTATGCGGCACGTCGCCGCCGCGAATGTTGAAGGCCCAGCACAATGAGGCTGGATCGGTGAGCACGGCATGGCTGGCGTCCGCGGCGGCAATCGTCGCGGCGAGTTCGGCCAGCTTGTCGCGCGCCAGCCGGCCCGCATAACGCTCGGGATGGATCGCGACCGGTTTCAGCGGTGGCGCCGGCCGGTCCTGCCAGACCGCGTCGAGCGGATTGTCGTCGAGCGCCAGCAGCGCGCCGCCGTTCCTGCCGAGCGCCGTGCGCAGCTTGCCGGCCTCGGCGATCGTGTGCAGCCAGGGATCGAAGCCGACCCGCGCTCCCGCCGGCAGCCGGGTGCGCATGAACGCGGCCGGCGGCGTCTCGACCAGATCGACGATCTCGAACAGGCCGGGATCGGTCTGGGTCCGGCCCTGCAGCGTGTAGCGGCCGTCGACGAACAGCCAGGCCTTGTCTTGCATGATCAGCGCCACGCCGGCCGAGCCGGTGAAGCCGGTGATCCATGCCAGGCGCTCGGCGCAGGCCGGCACATATTCACCCTGATGCTCGTCGGCGCGCGGGACCAGAAACCCGTCGACGCCCGCCTGCGCGAGCCTCGCGCGCAGACGCGCCACCCGGCCTGCCGCCAGGGACGGATCCGAAACGGTGTCGAAGCTCTGGAACATCGCGGTCTCTGCTCTCCATCAAATCCGGCAGACCGTAGTCGGGCCCAACCAACGAGGCAATGGCGGACGATCTTCGCAGGTGCGGCATGGATTTTGTTGCATTGCAGCAAGCGCATGGCTTCCATGCGCCGCCGGCGCTGGTGCAACGCGCTCGCCGAGCCTATCTATGGAGCGTGGAGGAGATTTCTTCCAATTGCGAGGTTCAGACATGGCACAGACACGTGGGTTTTTCCGTAACGCGCTCGACAGGATGGTCGAGGCGCGCATGCGTCAGGCCAACCACTACGTCAACGGTGCGCTGTTGATGCTCGACGACGAGACGCTGAAAGCCAATGGCTACAGCCGCGCCGAGCTGAAGAAGCGCAGCTCGGGCTATTCTTTCTACTAAGTCCGGTCTTGAGGATTTACGCGCGGGCCACGACCTCCAGCCCGCGTCGAGGTGGGCGGCTCCTGGCGGAGCCGCTCTTTTTTTGGCTTCTGGACGAATAGACCGGATGTCCGGCCATGCGCGTTCTGTAGAGGCAGGCCGGGTCACGATGACGGTTCGGTAGCGCGCCGGGGCGACCTAACGCTTGAGATGCAGGCTTACCCATTCGCCGCGCGTCAGCGTGCGGAGATGGCGGAAGCGCTGGCCGGCATAGGCGGCGATCACCGCGTTGCGCTGGCGTGCGAGGATCCCCGACAGGATCAGCGAGCCGCCGGGGCGGAGGTGCCGGGCCATGTCGGGCGCAAGCTGCATCAGCGGCCGGGCGAGTATATTCGCGACAATGAGATCGTAGGGCGCGCGGCGGGCGATTGCGCGGTGGCGGAAACCCGTCGCCGTCACCGCGTCGACATCGGCGCCGGTACGGTTGAGGCGCGCGTTGCGCGCCGCCACGGCGGTGGCGATCGGATCGATATCGGTGGCCAGGACCGGCACATGCGCCAGTTTCGCGACCGCGATCGCCAGAACCCCGCTGCCGGTGCCCAGATCGAGCACGTTGGCCGGGCGTTCGCGCCGCACGACGTCGGCGATCATTTCCAGGCAGCCGGCGGTGGTGCCGTGATGGCCGGTGCCGAATGCCTGGGCGGCCTCGATCTCGATCGACAGGTCGTTTACGCGCACCTGGCCGCGGTCGTGTGCGCCATGGACCAGGAACCGGCCGGCACGCACCGGTTTCAGGCCCTCGAGCGATCGGGCAACCCAGTCGATGTCGGGCAGGGTCTCGGTTTCGATCGCGATCTCGGCGCCGGCGCGCGCCACCGCGGCGTGCATGCGCGCCCGCGCGTCGTCCAGCCCGGCCTCGTCGACGTAGAGCTCGACACTGTGCAGGCCGGCTGCCTCGTCGATCTCGGTGATGGCGATCACATGGCCGTCGCGCTCGAATTCGACGTCGAGAAGCTCAAAAAGCCTTCTGGCGTCGGATTCCGGGGCTGAAAAGAACAAACGGCATTGCATGGCGGCAGGTCCGGGCGGGTCGGATGTCAGGGCGCGGGCGGGGGCAAGGGGCAGGCCGGGCACGCGCCGGCCTTCCTGCCCGATCGGCGGCCGGCGCGCAAGCAGCGGCATGGGCGTGGCTTTATCCCGCAAGGCTGCCGGCGGCGACCGTCGGTCGGCTTTGCCGATCAGCTTTCGTTGGCCAGTCGCCTCAGCTTGGCGATCGCGGTCTCGGCGTTCTCGCCATAGGCGATGGTGCCGAAAAAGTCGCCATTGCGTCCCAGAAGCAGCACCGAGGCGGTGTGGTCCATCGTGTAGTCGCCGCCGTCGAGCGGCACTTTCTTGGCGTAGATCTTGAACGCCTTGGCCATTTCCGCGATTTCCCGCGGCTCGCCGGTGATGCCGGTGATGCGATCCGACACGTTGGCGACATAGCGGTCGAGCACGTCCGGCGTGTCGCGCTCGGGGTCGATCGAGACGAAATAGGCTTCGATCTCCTCGCCCTCCTCGCCGAGCTGGTCGAGCCAGCCGTCGAGTTCGTAGAGCGTTGTCGGGCACACTTCCGGACAATGGGTGAAACCGAAAAACAGCGCGGTCGGGCTGCCCTTGAACGCGGCCTCGGTGATTTTTTCGCCCTTCTGGTTGACAAGCGTGAAGGGAGCGCCGAAGGCTTCCCCGCCGGCATAGGTGGTGCGGTACCAGTCGAATGTCAGCCAGCCGACGGCGCCGGCCATGAGAAAAAGTATGCCGATCAGAACGCCGCGCATCATGGTGTTTCTATCCTGCCTGCCGATTTCCGTGCCGAAGCGATCTCAAAAACACCAGGCCAAACCGTTTTCGACGACCGCGAGGAAAATTTTCGGTCCCTGTTGCGCCCACATGGCAAACACCACGCCGGACCCGGCCGCGAGGGCGGCGACCAGCAGACTTGCCTGGATGGCGCGGCGCACGGACATCGAAATTCCTCTCGGCCGGAAAATAATGTGTCGGCGGGCCGATGGCAAAGGGGCTTTTGGTCGCGCACATCCCGGCAAGCTCTTGCGGGCGCGCCGCGCGGGCCCCATCTGCCCGTCACAGCAATGAGGAGTATTCGATGAGCCGCATTCTTGTTCTTGCCGCAGCCATGCTGGCCGCCGGCGCAATAGCCACCGGCGCGCAGGCCCAGGAAGTGGGCGAGGTCGGCGTCGACTGGCTCGGCAACGACATCATCGTGGAGGCGATCCGCGACCCCAAGGTGGACGGCGTGACCTGCCACGTCGCCTATTTCGAGCGCGGCATGATCGACCGGCTGCAGAAGGGAAACTGGTTCGAGGATCCCTCCAACAGCGCGCTGTCGTGCCGGCAGACCGGGCCGATCACGATCGGCGACATCGCGCTCGGCGAAGGCGGCGAGGAGGTCTTCAAACAGGGCATCAGCCTGATCTGGAAAAAGCAGGTGGTCAACCGCATCTACGACAAGGCCAACGACACGCTGATCTATCTGTCGCATACCCGCCAGGTTCAGGACGGCTCGGCCAAGATGGCGATCTCGACCGTGCCGCTCTATGGCGAGAAGGTCGTCTGGAGCCAGGGCAAGCCGCAATAAGGCTTGCCGGTTGTCGCCAGACCGGCTTTTAAGGCCGGGGGCGGCCTGAAGCCGTCCCCTTAAGCGCAGCCGGGGAGCCGAGATGAACGACAGCGCCGATTTGCGATTTACCGATCCGGGCCCGCGCATTCATTCCACGGCGACGCTGAAGACCTGCCGGCTCGGCCGCTACGTGGCGGTCGGCGAGCGCGTGGTCTTGCGCGAGGTCACGGTCGGCGACTATTCCTATTTTGAGCGCCACGGCGAGGCGATCTACGCCGAGATCGGCAAATTCTGCTCGATCGCGGCCAATACACGCATCAACGCGCTCGAGCACCCGATCGAACGCCTGACCAGCCACAAGATCAGCTACAGGCCGAACGAATATTTCCGCTATCTCGGCGTCGACCAGGCGTTTCGGGCGCAAAGGCAGGCAAAACCCGTCACCATCGGCCACGATGTGTGGATCGGCCACGGCGCGGTGATCCTGCCCGGCGTGCGGGTGGGCACCGGCGCGGTGGTCGGCGCCAACGCGGTCGTGACCAGGGATGTCGCGCCGTTTGCCATTGTCGCCGGTGCGCCGGCGCGGACGCTGCGGGCGCGCTTTTCCGCGCCAATCGTGGAGCGCATCACGCGGCTCGGCTGGTGGGACTGGCCCGACGCCAGATTGTTCGAGGCCGTGCCGGATATGCAAACCCTTGGAATCGAAGCCTTTTTGGACAAATGGGAGCCGTTGTCACGGGCGTGACCCTGTCGCGGCGCCAAGCCGCTCGCCGAGGGTGGAGCCCTTCCGTCGCAGGGGGCCACGACGGAAGGGAGGAGCACCCCGCCTTGGGGGAAGGCGGTGCAGGGATTGGCCTGCATCCCCATCTTGGCCGATGGGTTTTTGAGATCGGGTAAAGGCCGGCGGCACGTTCTGCGTGTATCCGCGCCACCTTTCTGTCGGGCAGGGGCGGCCGATATTCCGCCCGGCCTGGAACCGGGCTAGAGTGCGGCATCAAGGCGGGGGCAGAAGATCGGGAGCGCGCCCATGCACACGGTGCGGATAAAGCGGGTCTATCAGCCGGCCGAAGCCGATGACGGGTTTCGGGTGCTGGTCGACCGGGTCTGGCCGCGCGGCCTCTCGAAGGCCAAGGCAGCGGTCGATCTGTGGATGCCCGAGATCGGCCCCTCGACGGCGTTGCGCACATGGTTCGGTCACGATCCCGAGCGCTGGGAGGTTTTTCGCCGGCGCTATCGCGATGAGCTCGACCAGCGTCGCGACCTGCTCGAGGCGTTGCGGGCGCACGGCCGCGACGGGCCGCTGACGCTGGTCTATTCGGCCCGCGACGAACGGCACAACCAGGCCGTGGTCATTCGCGAGATGCTCGCCGCGCCGGGCGAGGACTGACCGGTCGCATGGAGCCGGTCATCGGACCTCAGCCGGCGAACCGGCGCGCGCCGGCCACGCAGGCGATCACCGCGACCGTGACGGTGAGCATGGCGGTCGTCACCGGCTCGCCGAGCAGACCGGTCGCGAGCGCGAAGCCGAAGAACGGCTGCAGCAGCTGGAGCTGGCCGACGGTGGCGATGCCGCCTGCGGCCAGGCCGCGATACCAGAAGAAGAACCCGATCAACATGCTGAACAGCGACACATAGGCAAGGCCGATCCAGGCCGGGACGCCGATACCGATAAACGTTTGCGGCATGGTGATTACGCTCAGCAGCGCCATGACCGGCAGCGACAGGACGAGCGCCCACGAGATCACCTGCCAGCCGCCGAGCCTGCGCGAGAGCCTGGCGCCCTCGGCGTAACCCAGGCCGCAGACGAGGACCGCCGCCAGCATCAGCAGGTCGCCGACCGGCGAGGCGGCGACGCCCTGCGCCAGCGCGAAACCGACGACGAGCGCGCTGCCGAGGCCCGAAAACAGCCAGAAGGCTGGCCTGGGCCGCTCGCCGCCACGCAGGACGGCGAAAATGGCGGTGGCCAGCGGCAACAGGCCGATAAAGACGATCGAATGGGCCGAGGTGACGTGCTCGAGCGCCAGTGCGGTCAACAGCGGAAAGCCGACAACGACACCCAGCGCCACGATGGCGAGCGAGGGCAGGTCGGTGCGCGTCGGGCGCGCCGCGCCGAAGCCCCGCAACAGGGCAATCGCGAGCAGGCCGGCGATCGTGGCGCGCGCGACGGTCAAAAACACCGGGTCGAAATCGAGCACCGCCACGCGGGTGGCCGGCAGGGAAGCCGAAAAGATCACCACACCGATCAAACCGGCGATCCAGCCCTGTGTCGTCCTGTCCATGCCGTTTCCTTCGCATTGGAGCCTCGCTATCGCCCGGCAGGGCTGTCACCGGAAGAAACGGTGCGATACAATCTGGCCAAACTGTACTGATAACGGATGCAATACGGATGACGATTCCAGACCGGGGCGGCGGCCGCGTGGCGATGGTGATGGAGACGATCCGGCAGCGTGTCGCCGGCCGCGCCCTGACAGCCGGGGCGCGGCTGCCGTCGATCCGCCAGATGGCGCGCATGGCCGGTGTGTCGCCCTCGACCGTGGTCGAGGCCTATGACCGGCTGGTTGCCGAAGGGTTGATCGGCGCGCGCCCGGGCTCGGGATTTTACGTCGCGGCCCAGGCCGCGCCGCTGGAGCTGGCCCGGGTCGGGCCGCGGCGCGACCGGGCGATCGACCCGCTATGGGTGTCGCGCCAGTCGCTGGAGGCGGGCGCGACCGCCCTCAAGCCGGGTTGCGGCTGGCTGCCGCCGTCCTGGCTGCCACAGGAGGCCGTGCGCAGGGCGCTGCGCGGTTTGGCGCGCGCCGACGAGGCGGTGCTGGCGGATTACGCAACGCCGCTGGGGCTGGCGCCGCTGCGCCAGCTGATCGCGCGGCGCCTGGCCGACAAGGGGGTGGAAGCCGCACCCGAGCGGATCGTGCTGACGGAGTCCGGCACGCAGGCGATCGACCTGATCTGCCGGCTTGTTCTGGAGCCCGGCGACACGGTGGTGGTCGACGATCCGTGCTATTTCAACTTCCAGGCGCTGCTGCGCGCCCATCGGGTCACCGTGGCCGGGGTCGCGCATACGCCGAGCGGGCCCGACATCGCCGCCTTTGCCGCGGCGCTCGCCGCCCATCGGCCGAAGCTCTACATCACCAATGCCGCGATCCACAACCCGACCGGTGCGACGCTGTCGGCGGCGACCGCGCACCGGGTGCTGAAGCTTGCCGAAGACTTTTCCGTGACCGTGGTCGAGGACGACATTTTCGCCGATTTCGAGCATCGGCCCGCGCCACGGCTCGCCGCCTTCGACGGGCTCGATCGGGTGATCCAGATCGGCAGTTTCTCCAAAACCCTGTCGGCGTCGGCGCGTTGCGGTTTCATCGCCGCGCGCGGCGACTGGGTGGAGCGGCTCGTCGATTTGAAGATCGCCACCACGTTCGGCGGCGGCCGGCTGGACGCGGCGCTGGTGCTGCGCGTGTTGACCGACAGCGTCTACCGCAAGCATTGCGAGACGCTCAGGACCCGGCTAGCGCGCGCCCGCGCCGAGGTGGGGACGAGGCTGAAACGGATCGGCCTGAAACCCTGGCTCGAGCCGCAGGCCGGCATGTTCTTGTGGTGCGCGCTGCCGCAGGGCGTGGACGCCGCCGACGTCGCGCGGCGGGCGCTCGAGCATGAGGTGGTGCTTGCGCCCGGCAACGTCTTCAGCGTGTCGCAATCGGCAACCGGCTTCCTGCGCTTCAACGTCGCCCAATGCCCGGAACCGGTGTTTACCGTGCTCGACCAGGCGCTCCGCGCGGCGCGCGGGTAGCGGCGCTGAGTACCGGCACCGGTCCGGGGAGCGTTGCCGGAGACGACAGATGGGCTTCATGTGCATCAGTAATTTTTCTGCTGCACACTTGCGCCCATGTGCAGCAGAAAGCAGTTTGATACACACAAATTGCGCGGAACACAGCGGGACATGGACATTGTCGAGGATGACCACGTCGCCCCGGCTCAACGCCGGCGCAAGTTGCGTATTGACGTAGCGTTCGAATATCTCGCCGTTCATCGCACCCTCGACGATTCAGGGGGCGACGAGGCCGTGGCTGCGCAGGCTGGCGACGAAGGTCTGTGTACGCCAGCGCCCGAAGGGCACATGCGTCAGGTAGCGCTCTCCCTTTGGCGACCAGCCGGTGCGCTTGCTCAGCTTGGTATTGGTCGAGGTTTCGTCGATGAAGACGAGGCGGGCCAAGGCTTTGGCGATGAACGGCTTTCGGCCTGTCGTCCAGGCCTCCCGCGCCGCCTTCACCTCAGGCCCCAGCTGCTCGCTGGCGCGCAGAGTTTTTTGTGGCTGAGGCCCAGGCGGTGCGGCAGCCGACCGACGCTCGATCGAGACACGACGCAGCCGCGCGCCTTCAGTTCGACGCAGAGTTCGTCCAGCGCCAGTTACCCGGCCTGCGCCATCCGACAGCGCACGAAGCCGGCGTGAGGCGCCAGTTTGCCCCGGCCCGGCGCTTTGCCCCTGCCGGCGCTGCTCCAGCGAGCCGGTTTCCCCATCGCGGTTCTCCTTCAAACCGCAACGAATCTTGCCAGAGTCACCTTGGGAATCCTGAAGCAGGTCAAGGGCGACATGCTTTAGGAGCGTTGAGCAGCCTCCGCCAGCTTCTGTTCGAATGATTTCTTCGTACGCTTATCGAGATGGAAATGATCAATGAACCATCGCACGCCATCCAGCAGAATAGGCGTACTTGCCCGGGAGGCGTTCTCCATTCGACGATACATCAGGTAGGTTTCGGAGTTAGAAGCGGCCGGCATCGATGAAGCGACTGAAGCGGGTGCTTTCCTGTCTGTGTCGTGACGAGACCGACGATAGGAGAAATTCCAGGCGAACAGTGCGTCTTCGATCCGGTCGCCTGCAACATTGGCTGGCCCACTAGGTATCTTGATTCTGCCTCGCGGCTGAAATCGTGGATAGTTCCTCAGAATGTCATCGAACCGTCTACCAATGTATCGTTTTTGACCGGCAGGAACTTTCCAATCCGTGCCGACCGTCCATTGCATCCCGACCGTCATTCGCCGAAGCGAGAACACAAGCTGGTCAAGCATGAAGAGATCGCTCGGCTCTTTGAACCAAGATATCAATCGATAACGACTATCGGGGTGACCCTGCATCTCGATTTTTTTCAGAAAAAGCTCGGTTGTCTTCGGGCGCCACAATTCGTTCTTTAGTGTGGGTGGCTTCTTGAAATTTCGAGGTGTTAGATCCCCGAAATTCAATTCGAATCGTTCAAAAGCAGCTGACAAGTCATGACTAAGCCCGTGTGCGGGGACATCGTTAACAACAAGCCCGGCCTTCATGTATTTTTCGATTGCCTGCTGTGCTTGCCAAAAAAACTCGGCATGTAGGCTATAAATTCTACACCAGCGAGCGAGAAAGTAATTATCGTCAGCGGGAGCTACAAGGAGCCTGTAGGTCGTCACCGCCTTGAAATGGTTCAAGGTATTGTATGGTTCGTCCCCCACCCCTCCACCTCACACCCTTTCCACGAACCCGTCGAGTACGCGTTTCTGGCCGGCCTTGTCGAAATCGATGGTGAGTTTGTTGCCCTCCACCGAGGCGACGTTGCCGTTGCCGAATTTCAGGTGGAAGACGCGGTCGCCGACCGCAAAGGACGAGGGCTGGTCGGCGACGGATTTGGCGACCAGTTCGCCGTCGATCACGCGGCCCTTGACCGAGCCGCGCCCGGCGCCGTAGCCCGAATCGGTCTCGCCGTAGCCGATGCGTTCGACGGCGTGGCCGGAACGCGTGCCCCAGTTGCGGTCGGTCGCCTCGGTGCGGTTTTGCTGGGCGCGTTTCCAGCCCGGCGTGGCGTAGGTGTTGGAAAACGAGCCGCCGGCCTCGTCGAAACGCGAGGCGCCATAGGGGTTGCGCCGGCCGCCATAGGTGCCCTGGCCGCCGCCGGAGGCGTAGCCGCCGTAGTTCTGGCCGGTCTCTGCGACTTCGACATGGGCCTCGGGCAGTTCGTCGATGAAGCGCGAGGGGATGGTCGACTGCCACAGACCGTGCACGCGGCGGTTTGAGGTGAACCAGATATGCAGGTTCTTCTTGGCCCGGGTGAGCCCGACATAGGCCAGGCGGCGCTCCTCCTCCAGCCCCGAGCGGCCGCCCTCGTCGAGCGCGCGCTGATGGGGGAAAAGCCCTTCCTCCCAGCCGGGCAGGAACACGGTCTCGAATTCCAGCCCCTTGGCCGAATGCAGCGTCATGACGGAGACGGCGTCGAGATTTTCGTCCTGCTCGGCGTCCATCACCAGCGCGACATGTTCGAGGAAGCCGCGCAGGCTTTCATAGTCCTCCATCGAGCGGATCAGCTCTTTGAGGTTTTCCAGCCGCCCGGGCGCGTCGGCCGAACGGTCGTTCTTCCACATGTCGGTATAGCCGGATTCCTCCAAAATCGTCTCGGCGAGCTCGGTATGCGGGGTGGTTTCCAGAAGCTCCTGCCAGCGGGCGAAATTGGCCGCCACCTGGCGCAGCGCCGCGCGCGGCTTGGGTTTCATCTCGTCGCTCTCGGCGAGCTGGCGGGCGGCCTCCAGCATCGGCACGCCGAGCGCGCGGGCGGTGTCGTGCAGCTGGCGCACGGAGGCCTCGCCCAGGCCGCGCTTGGGCACATTGACGATGCGCTCGAAGGCGAGGTCGTCGGCGCCCTGGGCGACGACGCGGAAATAGGCCATGGCGTCGCGGATTTCGGCGCGCTCGTAAAAGCGCGGGCCGCCGATGACGCGGTAATTGAGGCCGAGCGTGACGAACCGGTCCTCGAATTCGCGCATCTGGAAGGAGGCGCGCACCAGGATCGCCATGTCGTTGAGGGCGTGGCCCTTGGATTGCAGCGCCTCGATCTCCTCGCCGACGCCGCGCGCTTCCTCCTCCGAATCCCAGGCGGCGTGCACCATCACCCTGGCGTCGTCGGGGTCGGGCTGCTCGGTGAACAGCGTCTTGCCCAGCCGGCCCTCATTGTGGGCGATCAGGTGCGAGGCCGCGCCCAGAATATGGGCGGTGGAGCGGTAGTTGCGTTCCAGCCTGATCACGGCGGCGCCGGGGAAATCCTTGTCGAAACGCAGGATATTGTCGACCTCGGCGCCGCGCCAGCCATAGATCGACTGGTCGTCGTCGCCGACGCAGCAAATGTTTACCTGCCGATTTTCCCTTGCGCTGTCGGCCTGGCCGGCCGAACCCCGGTCGACCTCGCGGCCTTCGTTCGCGGGCACGCCTGCGGCCGGCATCTGGGCCGCGGCGGAGCGTTGCGCCTGCGGCCGCTGCGCCAGCAGACGCAGCCACATATATTGCGCCGTGTTGGTATCCTGGTATTCGTCGACCAGAATATAGCGGAATTTCTGCTGATAATCGCGCAGAATATCGGGATTTTCGCGCAAAAGCCGGATCGGATGCAGCAGAAGATCGCCGAAATCGCAGGCGTTCAGCGTTTTCAGCCGCTCCTGATAGGCGGCGTAGAGTTCGCGGCCCTTGCCGTTGGCGAAGGCGCGGGCGTCGCCCTCGGGGATTTGGGCCGGCGACAGGCCCTTGTTCTTCCAGCCGTCGATCATCTGGGCGAACTGGCGCGGCGGCCAGCGCTTGTCGTCGAGCCCGTCGGCGCGGATCAACTGCTTGAGCAGCCGGATCTGGTCGTCGGTGTCGAGAATGGTGAAGTCGCGTTTCAGCCCGGCCAGTTCGGCATGGCGGCGCAGGAGCTTGACGCCGATCGAGTGAAACGTGCCGAGCCAGGGCATGCCCTCGACCTGTTCGCCGACCAGAAGCCCGACACGGCTCTTCATCTCGCGCGCGGCCTTGTTGGTGAAGGTGACGGCCAGGATCTGGCTCGGCCAGGCGCGTCCGGTCGCCAGGATATGGGCGATGCGGGTGGTCAAGACCCGCGTCTTGCCGGTGCCGGCGCCGGCCAGCACCAGCACCGGGCCCTCGGTGGTCTCGACCGCGCGCCGCTGCTCGGGGTTGAGGCCGGCAAGATAGTCGGGCGCCTGCGGAGAGCGCGCGGCCATGGCGCGCGCTGCAAGACCGCCGCCGGCGGACGGCGCGGACATCTCGTCCCCTTGATGGATGGGCAAATCGTCTGGGCTGCTGGACATTTCCTTGAATGTAGTGATTCGCGCCGGAAAGGCCAGCGGCGCGGCGCCTGTCACCGCCAAAGCCCGTCGGCGGAACCATTTTTCGCCATCGGCCGTTTCCGTCGTGCTGCGGGCCGCGTCAACCGGGCGTGGCGGTACGGCGAACAGGACGGATTTTCCCGGTTTCCCCTCCTGGCCAACGAATCGGCAGACGAGCGCCTGTCCCGCCCGGCCCGTAGCCGTTTTTCACGATGGCTTTGCCCCAGCGACAAAGCCTACCGCGACAGAACGCGGGTTTCGCCGATCCGGAACACGGTCGTGCGGGTTTGCGGCGTCGAGGCGGCGAGAAAACGCCGCTTCTGTTCGGCCGGCGGATCCTCCGAAAGCGCGAACGTGCCCCAATGCATACCAACGGCAAGCCGCGCGCCGAGCATCTTGGCCAGTTCCGCGGCCTCGCCCGGTTCGACATGGTAGGGATGCTGGAAGTGATGCGGGGACCAGGCGCCGGCCGGCACGAGCGCCACGTCGACGGGACCCAGGCGCCGGCGCATGTCTGAAAAGATCGCTTTATCCCTGGCGGTATCGCCGGCGAAATAGACCGTGTTCTGCCTGTCGCCGATCACGAAACCGGCCCAATGCATGCTGTCGATGGCAAAGGGCGGGCGGCGGACACCGTGAATGGCCGGCGCGGCGGTGATCGTCAGGCCGTCGAGCCGCGCCGTCTCGTACCAGCGCATCTCTTGGACATGGACGAAGCCCGCCCGCCGGACCAGAAACGCCGTGCCCTCAGGGACGAACACACGCGCGTCGGGAAAACGGCCAGCCAGCCGTTCCAGGCTGGCAATATCGAGATGGTCGTAATCGGCATGGGAGATGACGATCGCGTCGAGACGCCGGATCAGACCGGGGTCGGGTCGCAGCGGCGGCAGGCGATGAACATGCAGCCCTCCCGCTCCGACGCGGCTGCCAAGCACGGGGTCGGTGAGGACGGTATGGCCGCCGATCCGGATCAGGAAGGTGGAGTGACCGAACCAGGTGAGCGCCAGCCGCGCCGCGCGTGCGCTCTCGAATTGTGCTTCGGCCTGCGCGGGCGTCAGCCAGTGGCCGGGCGGCAGCGTGTCCTTTTGCGGAAACAGCTTGAGCGCCATCTTTGCCAGATGGTCGGTCCAGCGGGCGATTTGCGGCGCCGGAACGGGCCGGTCCGGATTGGCGTAAAACCGCGGCCCGTCCGTGGCGCGTCGGCCCGGTCCGCTACAGGCCGCCAGCGCGAGCGCCGCCAGCACGATGACGGTTTTCGCGCGCGTTGCTTCCCCGCGAGAAAGCACTCCCACCCCCCATTTTGCGCCAGTCTAACCGGTGTTTGCCCGGGAACAAACCCGCCTGTGCCGGATGATGGGTCGTGGGGATGCGTGCGGCGGGTCAGTCAGGCTCGATGCCTGTTCCCGACAGCGCGCTTGGAAACTGCCGGCCGGGCTGCGGCTATTGCGTCGTGGTCGAGCGGCCGACGCACCGTAAACCCGCACCAGCATGAGCAGTCCGGCTCACACCGCATGCCGGAGGTGGCGAACCTCGCGCACCACGGCGCGCCATCGCAGATAATCGATCGGGATCGGTTCGTTGCGTCCGG
Source organism: Nitratireductor sp. (assembly GCA_039973095.1). GTDB lineage: Bacteria > Pseudomonadota > Alphaproteobacteria > Rhizobiales > Rhizobiaceae > Mangrovimarina. Next base: position 556,175 of record JBDWLQ010000018.1, read on the forward strand.
CGATGGCGTGAATGGCGTTTTCGAGATTGTTCTTGGCCCGCCAGAAATCATAGTCGGAAAAGCGCCGGTCTCGGGCAAGCGTTTGCGCCAGCGCCTGGACGTCAGTCGTCACGCCATCACCTCAGTGTCGTTCAAGAAGCCCGCCGTCTCACCCGTTTCCCGAGCCATCTGTTGCGAGTCGGCCTATGCGTTCAAGGCCGGGCTTCGGCTGTCCACATTAACGTTTCGTTAAGGTTAACAATGTGTTGCGCCGGCCGGGACGGTTTTTGCGCGCATCAGCGATGCTCCTCGACCGAGGTCTGGACGAGGGCCTGGTTGAAATGGCGCAGGGCCGCCACCAGGCTGACCCAGGCGATGATGCGGGTGGTGTCTGACGGGTCGACGACCGGCAGGCGTTCATGGCCGCCTGTGTCGAGGGCGCGCAGGGCCGCGTCGAGCGTGTCGGTCGGTTTGAGCGCCGTGCCGTTGCGTTCCGGGTCATAGGCGAGGGGCTCGCCGCCTGCGGCGAGCGGCTCCATGAAGTCCATCACCCGCACCGAGGCGCCGAGCGGCTTGTGCGGGCCCTCGCGCACGTCGAGGCCGCGCAGGCGCAACTGCCACTGGAACCAGGAATGACCGTGCACGGCCTGGATAACGCCCTGGGCCACGGCCACCGTCAGCAACAGCGCGATGGCGAGCGCGTAGCCGCCGGTCAGTTCGAACACGATCATCGCCGTGGAGATCGGCGCGCCGAACACGGCGCCGGCGACCGCGCCCATGCCGAGCATGGCGTAGAGACCGCCGCTGGAGGCCATGTCGGGGAAAAGGCTGGAGGCGATCATGCCGAAGGCGCTGCCGGTGAGCGCGCCGACCACCATCGCCGGCGCGAACACACCGCCGCCGAAGCGCGCCGCAAGCGAGATTGCCGTCGCCACCGTTTTCAGCACGATCAGCGACAAGACGAGCGCCAGCGGCAGTTGCTCCGACAGGGCAAGGTCGGTGAGCTCGTAGCCGACACCCAGAATATGCGGAAAAAAGACGCCGATCGCCCCGACCAGTACACCGCCGGCCACCGGCCGGGTCCAAAGCGGTATCTCGACGCGGCGGGCGGCGAAATCGGCGATGAACAGCGCGAACTGAAACAGGATCGCCACCACGGCCGAAACCAGGCCGAGAAGCACGAAGGCGGGGAATTCCCAATAGGAGGCGACCGCATAGGCCGGCACGGAAAACGAGGCGTCGGGCCCGAACCACAGCCTGGACAGGACGCTGCCGGCGGTCGAGGCGATCATGATCGGCACGAAGGAGCGCAGCGCATAGTGGCCCAAAACCACCTCGTGGGCGAACAGCACGCCGGCGAACGGGGCGTTGAAGGAGGCGGCGACCGCGCTTGCCACGCCCGCCGACAGCAGGGTGCGGCGGCACCATTCCGGCAGCGCGGCGCGGCGCGCGATCACCCCGCCGAGCGTTGCGCCGAGATGCACGATCGGTCCCTCGCGCCCGGCGCTGGCGCCGCTGCCGACCGAGATGGCCGAGACCAGCGCCGACCACAGCCCGTCGGCCATGCCGAGCTTGCGCCCGGTAAAGGCGCGCGCCTCGATGACGTCGGCCACGCCGCCGGCGCGCCGCACCGAAATGCGCTGCAGCAGGAGGCCCACGACGAGGCCGCCGACGACCGGGCCGGAAACGATCACCCACCAGGGCATGCCGGCGGCCGCCGTCAGGGTCTGTTCGGAGCGGCTGCCGAGCCAGAACCATTGCGCGAGGCCGATCAGTTCGCGGAAGCCGATCGCGGCAATGCCGGCGCCGAGGCCGATCGCCAGCGCCAGGCACAAGACCAGCGGCTGGCGTTCCTTGCGGAAATCGCGCCAGTTCGGGCCGACCCAGCCCCTGAGCGCGACGATCGCGCGCTTGGCGAAGAGATTCATCGCCCAGCCTAGTTGGATTTGCGCCGGATCGCGATAGAGCGGCCGGCGCGTTCGGGCATCGGCAAGGCCCGGTGGGCGGCGCGCACCGCCTCGACCCTTTGCCTTATGTCGTCGGGAAAGGCGGCGACCCGCGGCCCGGCCATGTCGATATGCAGGGACAGAGTTTCCGACGTCGCGGCCAGCCAGCCGTCGAGATGATGGATCTCCTGATAGGCGCGCAGGCGCTTGTCGTCATGGTCGACAAGATTGAAGGAGACGCGGACACGATCGCCCAGATGCAGTTCGCGGACGTAACAGACATGGACTTCGGCGGTGTAGATCGTCAGCCTGCGCGCGCTGGCATAGTCGGGGCCCATGCCCATCAATTCGAACGCCTCGTCGGAGCAGCGATCGAACAGCACATTGTAATAGGCCATGTTGAGGTGGCCGTTATAGTCGATCCAGTCCTTCTCGATCTCCATGATGCGCGACAGGAGCGGTGCGTCGATGGTCATTGAATTTCCCCGCTTGATGAACTCTCCGGCGCGGCCGATAAAGGCGCGGACGCCCGCCGGCCCGGTCCCGATACTCATCAGAACCGGGACGCCTTCTCAAGGCCTGCGCGGCACAATGCAAGGGGAGGAACACATGGCGCTTGCCGGTCTTGTCCGCGTCGAACGCAACGAAGACGGCATCAAGGCCGCGCTCGGCGTTCTCAAACAACGCTTCGGCGAGCGGTTCCAGACCGGCCAGTCGATTCGCGAGCAGCATGCCCACACCACCACCTACATCCCCGCACAACTGCCGGACGGCGTGGTGTTCGCGCGCTCGACGCCGGAGGTGCAGGAGGTGGTGCGGATATGCGCCACGCACCGGGTGCCGGTGATCCCGTTCGGCACCGGCACGTCGCTGGAAGGCCATGTCAACGCGCCGGGCGGCGGCATCTCGCTCGACCTGATGGGCATGGACAAGATCGTGTCGGTCAACGCGGAAGATCTCGACTGCACGATCGAGCCGGGCGTGACGCGCGAGGCGCTCAACACCTATCTGCGCGACACGGGGCTGTTTTTTCCGATCGATCCGGGGGCTAATGCCAGTCTCGGCGGCATGGCCTCGACACGCGCTTCTGGCACCAACGCCGTGCGCTACGGCACGATGCGCGACAATGTGCTGGCGCTGACGGCGGTAACGGCCGACGGCAGCACGGTGACGACTGCCGGCCGCGCCAAGAAATCCTCGGCCGGCTACGATCTGACGCGGCTGTTCATCGGCGCGGAGGGCACGCTCGGCATCATCACCTCGCTGACGCTCAGGCTGCAGGGCATTCCGCAGGCGATTTCGGGCGGGGTGTGCCCGTTCCCGAGCGTGGAGGCGGCCTGCGAGGCGGTGATCGCCACCATTCAAATGGGTATCCCGGTGGCGCGGATCGAACTGGTCAACCAGCTTCAGATGAAGGCGATGATCGCCTATTCGAAGCTCGACTATCCCGAAAGCCCGTGCCTGTTTCTCGAATTTCACGGCACCGAAGGCGGCGTGGCCGAACAGGCGGAGCTGTTCGGCGAGATCGCGGCCGACAACGGCGGCGGACCGTTCATCTGGACACAGGTCGCGGAGGAACGCACCAAATTGTGGAAGGCGCGCCACGACGCCTATTGGGCCTCGCTGCCGCTCAGGCCCGGCGCGCAGGGCCTGTCGACGGATGTGTGCGTGCCGATCTCGCGGCTGGCCAAGTGCATCGCCGAGACCGAGCGCGACATCGAGGCGATGGGTCTGGTCGCGCCGATCGTCGGTCATGTCGGCGACGGCAATTTTCACGTGCTGGTGCTGATGGATCCCGAAAGCCGCCGCGAAATCGCGCAGGCGGAAGCCTTTGTCGCCCGGCTGAACGAACGGGCGCTGGCGATGGAGGGCACCTGCACCGGCGAGCACGGCATCGGCCAGGGCAAGGCGAAGTTTCTGGAACTGGAGCTGGGCGCCGGCGTCGACATGATGCGCGCCATCAAGAAGGCGCTCGATCCGCAAAACATCCTCAATCCGGGCAAGATCTTCAATTTCGAGTGAAGCGCGTGTTCGCGGGAACCGGGAGCGGCGCCGCCACTTTATCGACACGCCGATCGGGATAAGGTGTCGGCCATCGACGACTCAGGAGCAGGTTTCTGGCCCGTCTGTTCGTATTTATCGGCGGCTTGATCGTGCTGGCGCTCACCGCAGCGCTGGTGGGGCCTTATTTTGTCGACTGGACCAGCTATCGCGCCGATTTCGAACGCGAGGCAAGCCGCATACTCGGCCGCGCGGTGACCGTGGAGGGCACCGCCACGGCGCGGCTCTTGCCGTTCCCCTCGGTGCGGTTCACCGATGTCAGGGTGGCCGGGGCGACGCCCGGCGAGCCGCAGATGACGGTCGACAGCTTCTCGATGGACGCGGAACTGTCGCCGTTCCTGCGCGGGGAGATCCTGATCTTCGACATGCGGCTCGAGCGGCCGTCGGCGGTCATTACCGTGGCCGAAGACGGCTCCATAGACTGGGCGGCGCGGCCGGCGAGCCTGTTCGATCCGTCGCAGATATCGCTGGAAAAGATCACCATCGCGGAAGGGAGCGTGCGGCTGCGTCACGCGCTCAGCGGGCGCGAGCATTTTGTCAGCGAGATCAATGCCGAAATCGCCGCGCGCACGCTCGCCGGGCCGTGGCGGCTCGACGGCGCGATGCGTCTCGACGGGCAGGCGGCGGCGGTCACGCTGTCGACCGGCACCGTCGAGGACGACGGCACGTTGCGGCTGCGCGCGCGCGTGCGCCCGAACGGTCAGGCTTTCGCGCTGGAAACCGACGGCCGTGCGCGGCTGCATGACGGGGCGGCCAGCTATGAGGGGCGCTTCAAACTCGACGCGGGCATCCGCACCGCCGAGGGCGAGACGGAGGCCCAGCCCGAGGCGCCGGCCGGCTATCGTTTCGCCGGCGCGTTCATGCTCGACAATAACCGGCTCGACGTTTCGCAGTTCCGGCTCGAGACCGGTACGCTCGACGATCCCTACACCGCCGACGGCACGGCGCTGCTCGACTTCGGCGTCACGCCGCGTTTCCTGATCCAGGCGACCGGCGCGCAGGTGCGCCTCGACGGCGGAGAGAGCGAGGACGGCGACATAACCGGTCTGGCGCTGCAGGATCGCCTGGATGCGCTCAACGAGGCCGTGCTCGATCTGCCGCGGCCGGGCATCGCGGGAACCGTCGACATCGACCTGCCGGCGATCGTGGCCGGCGATACGACCATTCGCGACGTGTCGTTCTCGGCCGAACCGGGCGAGGCCGGCTGGACGGTCAACACATTGCGGGCAATGTTGCCCGGCCGCACCCGGCTTGAGGCGAACGGGCTGATTTCGGCCGGCCGGGCGATGCGCTTCGATGGCCGGCTTTTGTTGGCGGTCGGCCAGCCGTCGGGCTTTGCGGCATGGCTCGCGCGCGACGTCGACGAGGCGATCCGGCGTTTGCCGGCCGCCGGTTTCGCCGCCGATGTCGAACTGGGCGCCGAGCGCCAGCTTTTCAACAATCTCGAATTGATTCTCGGCACGGCGCGGTTTCGCGGCTCGCTCGACCGCCAGGTGCGCGACGCCACGAGGCCGGCGATGATCGCCGCGCTGGAAGGCGAGGCGCTGGACGTCGACGGCATGGCGGCGTTCGCCTCGCTGTTCGTCAGCGATGCCGGCGTGACCCATTTCGGCGGGCACGACATCGATTTCAGCCTGAAGGCGGGGCCGGTGCGGCTGTCGGGCCTGGCGGCCGACACGGTCGATACCGCCTTCAGGCTGCGCGGCAACCAGCTCGACATCGACCGGCTGGCGGTGACGGGCTTCGCGGGCGCCAATATCAGCGCCACGGCAAAGCTTCGCGAGATAGACGGCCGTCCGAGCGGCTCCGTCGACGCCTCCATCCTGGCGGGCGATCTGGCCCCGTTCGCGCGGCTGGTGGCGGCGCGCTTTCCGCAAAACGCCCTGGCGGCCGCGCTTGCCGGCCGGGCCGATGCCTATCAGGGGCTGATGGACGACGCGCAGATCGACCTGGTGGCCAGCCTGGAGCGCGCCGGCGCGGGGCCGGGCCAGGCGTCGCTGGGCGCGCAGGGCCATATCGGCGACAGCGATGTCAGCCTGTCGCTGTCGTCGGAGGCTTTCGACGGCGACCTTTTCGGCGCGCCGCTGGCGCTGTCGCTGGAGGCCGAGACCACGAATACGGCCGAGTTGCTGGCCTTTGCCGGCCTGCCGGCCTTCGATCTCGGCCTGACCGGGGAAGGCTCGGCGCAACTGGCGGTGGACGGCACGCTGGCACAAGGCGCGGCGGTCCGGTTCGCGCTTCTGTCGCCGCAGGCGCAGGCGCGCTTTACCGGCGAGGCCACGGTGAACGGCATGGCGCTGTCGGCGCGCGGCGGGCTCAGCCTTTCGGGAGACGATCTGGAACCGTGGCTGATGACCTCTGGTCTCACCCTGCCGGGCATGGGGCTCGGCCTTCCCGCCGATCTCAACAGCACCGTGACGCTGCACGACGACGTGCTCACGTTTGCCGACATCGCCGGCAATGTCGCGGGAAACAGCGTTCAGGGCATGCTGGAGGCCCGGGTCCGGAAAGGGACGCCCGATCTCGCCGGCCGGCTCGAACTCGACGGCTTCGATCTCGCGCTCGCGGCCGGCCTGGCGCTCGGCGAAGGGGCGATCGAATATGACGGCGAGGGCTGGCCCGACGCGCCTTTCGTCCAGGCCGCGACGGCGCCGTTTACCGGACGGCTGGATTTCGAGGTGGGCACGCTCGGCGTCGGCAGTTGGCTGAGCGCGGAGGACGCGACCTTCACTCTGGGGCTGGATCGGGATGGGGTGCGGATTGCCGATCTCAAGGCCGGCTTCCTCGGCGGTTCGCTGGAAGGGCTGGCCGAACTCAAGAACAATCAGGGGGCGGGCCTGTTTTCGGCCCAGCTCGCCATCGAGGGCGCCGACACCGCGGCGCTGCTGCGCGCGCCGGGGTTTGGCGGCACGGCCGATCTGAGCGCGACGGCAACGGCAAGCGGGCGCACCGTCGGCGGGCTGATCGCGGCGCTGACGGGGTCGGGCACGGCGCGGTTCGTCGGGCTTGCCGTGCCGGGCCTGAGTGCGGACGCGCTCGGGCCGATCCTGGAGCGCGCCGACGAAATCGGCCGCGACATCACGACGGACCAGACGGACGGTTTCGCCCCGGCGCTGATTGGCGAGGGGACGCTCGCGATCGGCGAAATCGTTGCCCCCTTCACGATTGCCGGCGGCGTGATCCGCACGCCGCCGCTGTTTCTGGACGCCGGCGCGGCGCGTCTGGAGACGCAGGCGCGCGCCGATCTCAATTCCGGTGCGGTGTCGCTGGACGGTCAGTTGCGCTACGAAGCCGGCGACCAGGCCGTTATCGGTTCCGAACCGGTGGTCGACATCGCCGTCGAGGGAGCGATCGGCAATGTGATGCGCCGTTTCGACACCGCGCCGCTGGCGCAGTTCCTCACCCAGCGCGCGCTCGAGCGCGAACAGGCCAGGGTGGAAAAGATGCAGGCCGAACTTCTGGAAAAGCAGCGGCTGCGGCGCGAGGTGCGCTATTACACGCAGAAGGCCGAGCTGCGCCGCGTTCGCGAGGCCGAGGCGGAAGCACGCCAGAAGGCCGAAGAAGAAGCGCGCCGGAAAGCCGAAGAAGACGCCAGGCGCCAGGCCGAAGAGGCGGCGCGGCTGAAGGCTGCGGAGGAGGCGAGGCGCCAGGCCGAGGACGAAGCGCGGCTGAAGGCCGATGAGGAGGCGCGGCGCCAGGCGGAGGAAGAGGCGCGGCGGAAGGCCGAGGACGCGGCGCAGCGAAACGCCGCGGAAGCGGCGCGACGGAAGGCGGAAGACGACGCCGCGCGCATCCGTGCCGAGGACGAGGCCAGGCGGCGCGCGGAGGAGGAGGCGCGGCTTCGGGCCGAACAGGCTGCGCGCGACAAGGCCAGGGAGGCGGAGAGCCAGGCCGGTCAGGCCGCCTCGGCCGACACGATCACCCGTGAGCCGCTGCCGCCGCCCGCGCGGCCGCAAAGACCACGGCCCGGTGCCGCATCGGAGCTCGATTTCGACGCCATGGATATCGAGGAATTTCTGAAGTCCCATTCGCCCGGCCGCTGAGGGGGCGCGGCGTGAACGTGCGGGCCGGCCGGCCTGATGGCCGGGGATGGAAAAGGCGCCGCCGCGGCTGAAACCGGCGCCTGGTCGTCACGGTCACGGTTCGCGGTGAAGGCCGGGTTTGCCGGCGTGGTGCGCGCGCACCTGGTCGAGCACAAAAAGTCGCAGGGCCGACGACAGATTGGTGTCGCGGGGACGGTGTTCGTCGATTTCGGCGACGAGGGCGGCCAGGGCGCGATCACGCCGCGCCGCGATTTTCTTCAGCTCGTCGTAAAAAGCCTGTTCGATCGAATAGCTGGTGCGATGGCCGCGAATCGTGACGGATCGTTTTCGGACCCCGGTCACGGTTGATCGTCGCCTCGCGGCTTGTCGCGGCGATGGCCGTCGAGTGCTGCGCGGGCGGTCAGTTCGACGCGGGCGTCGATCTGCTTTTCGGTCTTGGTGCGGCCGTGTCGCGCCCGGTTTTCGTTCGCGCGCTTTTCCCGCTCGGCCCGTTCGGCGCGCTTGCGCGCCAGGCGCAGATTGACGATCTCAGCCATCGGCGCTCCCGGCCGGGCAATCCTTGCCGCTATTTCTTGCGGAACGCATCGAGCGAGACGACCTGGGCGCCCTTGGTTTCGGTCTCGGCGTCGGCCTCGGCCGGTTCCTCGACCTTAGCCTCGTCCTTCTTTTTCTTGGCGCGCTCGCCGCCGGGTTTTTTCGCCGCGGTCGCCTTGGCGGGCGCGGCGGTCTTCTTGTCGTTCGCGGCCGGCTGGTCCTCTTCTTCGGCCGGGACCTCCGCCTTGACGTCGAATTCGAGCTCGAAATTGACCGAGGGGTCGTAGAAGCCGCGCACGGCCGAGAACGGAATCTCGAGCTTTTCGGGCACGTCGGAAAACGACAGGCCGATTTCGAAGCCGCTATCGGTCACTTTCAGGTCCCAGAACTGGTATTGCAGCACAATCGTCATCTGCTCGGGATAGCGCTCGCGCAGCCGGCTGGAGACCCGCACGCCGGGGGCGCCGGTAAGGAAGGTGATGAAGAAGTGATGGTTGCCCGGCAGGCCCGTCTTGGCGACCTCGCTCAAAACCTTGCGCATTACGCCGCGCAAGGCTTCCTGGGCGAGGATGTCGTAGCGAATTTGGTCGTCCGTCATGCAGTCGGGGTCCATCGAGTGAGTCCGGTTAGATTTAGTGCGGTTTGCACCAAGATGGAACCGGCGAGTGCGATATTCCCGCATGCTCGGTCGCTATGGTGTACGCGGGCGGCGTCGCCGGCGACGTCTCAGGCCGCCCGCAGCGTCTCCACCACGAAGCGCACCCGCTCGGCAAGGCCGGTTTTGGGCAGTTCGACAAGCCGGTAGCCCAAGGCGAGATAGGTTTTGGCCATTACCGCATGCGTGCGCAGGGCCTCCTGGGGCGATTGGCGGCGCTCGGCGTCGTTGACATAGATTTCGGGCCAGTGCGGCGCGATGAAGACGGTTGTGTTGTAACGAAAACCGGCGGCGGCCCGCGCCAGCGCCGGCGGCACGGCAAGCCCCGACAGGTCGAGATAACCGACAATGTCGGGGATGGCGCGGTCGAACAGGACGGTCCCGCCTTGCCGCAGGGCGAGTGCGTGCGAACGCAGTTCCCAACTCAGCATCAAGTCGGCAAAACGCGTCCGGTCGGCCCAGGGCAGGGCGTCGGCGCCGATCGCCTGTTGCTGGCGGATGATGCCGCGCCCGGCCTCGTCCATGACGGCGAAACCGGTCGCGGCCAACGCGTCGAGCAACGTTGTTTTGCCGGAGCCCGGCCCGCCGGTGAAGACAAACAGGCGCTCGTTGTTGCGTGAGGACATGACATGCTTTCTGGCTGGATGGTTTTGGCGGCGGCGTGCGCACGGGAAAGCGGCTGCAAGGCGCGCATAGCGGCGCGGATACGCGCGACAGCGGTCGGGAATGGACGGGGAGGCAGGCGGGGAGAAGTGGAGGCTTCTGTTGCCAGGTGCCTCCGAACCCCGCCTAGAGGTGCGAACCGCTAGGACTTAAATTGAAGCTGTCGAGCCGCATTACGCAGCGAGACGTGCTTCCGCATAGTTGTCGTTTGCAACTACAAGTTTAGCCCGATAACGGTGGTACCATGCCGGGCGAAAGTCCGATCTTTACACCTTCGTCGATCCTGTTTCGCCCCCATCAAAAACCGCCGGAACGGCGGTTCATGGTGGAGGCGCCGGGTACCGCCCCCGGGTCCGAACGGCTTATTGCATCGGCAGTTTATCGCCATAGTCAGACAAGCTGACCCGCCGAATATAGGGATGCCGGCGGCAAAAGAAAAGACCGCCGGCGCACGCTCGGGCCCGGCTATGCTGCCGGCGCGGTTTTTGCTTTGCGCGCCAGCCAGCGATCGAGCCGGTCGGAGAGATCGTGCGTAGGCACCAGGCTGGCGAACTGGTCGCTTTCGGTCTGCAGACCCTCAGAAATGCTCATGTTCAGACCGCGCGTGGTCGCCGCCAGGATCGCCGCGGCGGACGAGGCGGTGTGGGCCGCGATGCGCTGCGCCAATTCACGCGCCGCCGGCATCACCTCGTCGCTTGGCACGACCCGGTTGACAAGCCCGAGTTCGAGCGCGCGTTGCGGCGAAAACGTCTCGCCGGTCAGCAGCAGTTCGAGCGCGCGCTTGCGCCCCACGAGGCGCGCCAGGCGTTGCGTGCCGCCGAAGGTGGGCGGCATGCCGAGCCGGATCTCCGGCTTGGCAAACAGCGCGTCCTCGCTGGCGATCGTCAGGTGGGCGGCTTCGACGATCTCGCAACCGCCGCCGAAGGCAAGACCGTTGACGGCAGCGATCACCGGCTTGCGGTAGGCTTCGATCCGCGCCGTCATGCGCTGGCCGCGGCGCACGAAGTCACCGACGGCGCGTTCGGTGCCGGCGCGGACGCTTTCGCGAAATTCGGGAATGTCGCCGCCGGCCGAAAAGGCGCGGCCGCCGGCGCCCGTCACGATCACCGCACGGCAGCGGCTGTCGGTCTCGATCTCGTCGAGCAGCTCCATCAGGCGGTCGATCAGGCGGTAGGACAGCGCGTTGAGCTTGTCGGGGCGGTTAAGCGTCAGCACGGCGATCGAGCCGGCGACATCGTAGAGGACAGGTTCTGGCATCGGGCTTTCCTGTAGGCAGGTTGAGACAACAGAAAGGGTAGCGTGACGACATGGTTGTGTATATTCACTAGTCGGTATACATAGAGCCATGGCGACGACGGCAAAACCCACCCGCGAACGTATCGTCCAGGCGGCGACGACGCTGTTTTACGGCGAGGGAATCCGCGCCGTCAGCGTCGATGCGGTCGCCGCCAGGGCCGGGGTCACGAAGCGGACGCTTTATTATCATTTCGCCAGCAAGGACGACCTGATCGCCGCCTATCTGGAAGGGCGCGACCAGCCCAACCTGGCCACTTTCCGGCGCTGGTTCACCGAAACCGACGGGTCGCTTGCCGACAAGGTGCGCGGTATTTTCACCGCGCTCGCCCGGTCGGCCCGCAAGCCGGGATGGAAGGGCTGCGGCTTTCTGCGCACGGCGGCGGAACTGGCGGCCATGCCCGGCCACCCGGCGCTGCGCATCGGCGCGACACACAAGAAGAAGTTCGAGGCCTGGCTTGCGGAAATCTTCGCGGGCGACGGGGTGCCGGAGCCGGACAGGCTGGCGCGGCGGGTCGTGCTGCTTCTGGACGGTTCGTTCGCCGTCGTGCTGCTGCATCGCGACCCGGACTATATGGAAGAAGCCGGCGCGGCGGCCTTTACGCTGGTCGAGGCCGCTTTGTCGCGGTCGGGGCGTGCCTGAGCCGGTCAGGCGGTGAGGGCGCTCAAGCATTCGTGTGACGTCGTGTAGCGCGCGGCAGGCCCGACCGCGCTACAAGCGGATGTGTCGTGGCAAGGAGGACGCGGATGGAGCGACGTGTGATTTTGGGCCTGCTTGCGGCCGCTGCGGCCGGCTATTTGGGTCCGGGCGCGGCGTTTGCCGCCGACAAGGTGTTTACCGGCCTGGTGGCCGGCGTTGGCGCCGGCGGCTACGATGTGGTGGCCTATCAAAGTGCAAACGCCGCGATCCCGGGCGACCCGGCGATCGAAGCCAGCCACGAGGGCGTGCGCTACCGCTTCGCCAGCGCGCGCAACCGCGCGGCGTTCCAAGCCGATCCGCAAAAATATCTGCCGCGCTATGGCGGTTATTGCGCCTGGGCAGTGAGCCAGGGCTATACCGCCAAGGGCGATCCAGAGGCCTGGACGGTCGTCGACGGCAGGCTCTATCTCAACTATTCGCAGTCCGTGCGCGCACAATGGTCGCGGAACATTGCCGGCAATGTCGCCAAGGCCGACGCCAATTGGCCGGCCGTGCTGGACTGAAATGCCGGCGCCGGCATTGGCAGCGTTTTACCGGTTGGGGACAGGCCGGACGATGGCGTGCGCGGCCGGGCGCGATAGGCTAGTGTGAGGCGCGAAGAGAATCGCTGTCCCGGACCATCATGCGCCAATATCTCGACCTTTTGTCCCACGTGCTCGATACGGGCACCGACCGCGGCGACCGCACGGGAACCGGCACCCGCTCGGTGTTCGGCCACCAGATGCGGTTTGATCTCGATGACGGTTTTCCGGTTCTGACCACCAAGAAGCTGCATTTGAAATCGATCATCCACGAATTGCTGTGGTTCTTGTCCGGCGACACCAATATCGCCTATCTCAACCAGCACGGCGTGACGATCTGGGACGAATGGGCCGACGGCAACGGCGATCTCGGGCCGGTCTACGGCTCGCAATGGCGGTCCTGGCCGACGCCGGACGGCGGCTCGATCGACCAGATCGCGCAACTCGTCGACCAGATCCGCACCAATCCGGAGTCGCGGCGGCTGATCGTGTCGGCCTGGAACCCGGCCGAGATCGGCGAAATGGCGCTGCCGCCATGCCACTGCCTGTTCCAGTTCTACGTCGCCGAGGGCCGGCTGTCGTGCCAGCTCTACCAGCGCTCGGCCGACATCTTTCTCGGCGTGCCGTTCAACATCGCCTCCTACGCGCTGTTGACGATGATGGTGGCGCAGGTGACCGGCCTGCGGCCGGGCGAATTCGTGCACACGCTGGGCGACGCGCATCTCTACCACAACCATTTCATGCAGGCGCGGCTGCAGCTCACCCGCACGCCGAAGCCGCTGCCCACGATGCGCATCAATCCCGATGTCGCCGATCTGTTCGCCTTCCGCTATGGCGATTTCAGCCTCGAGGGCTACGAGGCCGACGCCTCGATCAAGGCGCCGATCGCGGTATGAGGCGGAATTGAGGGCCTTGTCATGAGCCGTATCGTGATCGTTGTGGCCGTCGCCGAAAACGGCGTGATCGGCAGAGACGGCGGCATGCCGTGGCGCCTGTCGACGGACCTGAAGCGGTTCAAGGCGGTCACGCTGGGCAAACCCGTCATCATGGGACGCAAGACCTACGACAGTATCGGCAGGCCCTTGCCCGGCCGGGCCAATATCGTGGTGACGCGCAATCGCGACTGGCAGGCCGACGGCGTCAGGGCAACCTCCACCCTCGACGAGGCGCTGGCGATGGCGGCGCGCGAGGACGGCGACGAGATCTGCGTGATCGGCGGTGGCGAGCTCTATGCCCAGGCGATCGGACACGCCGACCGGCTGCACGTCACCCATATCTTGGCCGATATCGCCGGCGATACGCGCTTTCCGACGATCGACCCGTCGGTGTGGGCGGTGGTGGAGGAAGTCGACGTGCCGCCGGGCGAGAAGGACAGCCACGCCACCCGTTATGCCGTTTATGAACGGCGTTGAGCGCTTGCATGGCCGCGACCGGTTTTTTACCCTATGCTGCAGGGAAAGCGCGACCATGTGCGGCAAATGACACCGCAAGGTCCATGCCCGCGTTGAAAGGGCGGTAGCGCATCCCTATAACTCTCGACACATGGATTCCGCCCGGCACACAGGCCGTCGCGAAGCGGAACGCACAATGAAAGGAATTTCATGCCCTGGAGTAATCAGAGCGGAGGCGGCGGCCCTTGGGGGGGCGGCAATGGCGGAGGCCCCTGGGGCCAGGGTCCGCGCGGTCCGGGCGGACCGTCGAACAACCCACCCGACCTTGAGGACATCATCCGCCGCGGCCAGGACCGGCTGAAGCAGGCTCTGCCGGGCGGCGGCGGCTTCAGCCCCGCCATTGTCGGGCTGATCGTGGTCGGCCTGCTCGGGCTGTGGGCCTTCAAGGCGATCTACACCGTCCAGCCCGACGAACTTGGCGTGGAACTGCGCTTCGGCAAGCCGAAGGACGATATTTCCGAGCCCGGCCTGCATTTCCATTGGTGGCCGGTCGAAACCGTCGAAAAGGCCAATACCGCCGAAAAACTGCTCAATATCGGCGATGCCAGGGGATCGAATTCCTCGGGCCTAATGCTGTCGGGCGACCAGAACATCGTCGATGTCAGCTTTTCCGTCGCCTATCAGGTCGCCGATCCGCGCGCCTATCTGTTCAACGTGCAGAACCCGGACGACATGATCCGCCAGATTGGCGAAAGCGCGGTGCGCGAAGTCGTCGGCCGACGCCCGGCCCAGGACGTGTTCCGCGACGACCGCCAGGGCATTTCCGACAATGTGCGCACCATCATCCAGACGACGCTCGAGGAATACGGCTCCGGCCTGGCGGTGAACGCGATCTCGATCGAGGACGCCGCGCCGCCGCGCGAGGTGGCCGACGCGTTCGACGAGGTGCAGCGCGCCGAACAGGACGAAGACCGCTTCGTCGAGGAATCGAACCAGTATTCCAACCAGAAGCTCGGCCAGGCCCGCGGTGAAGCCGCTCAGATTCGCGAGGAGGCGGCCGCCTACAAGAACCGTGTCGTGCAGGAAGCGCGCGGTGAGGCCCAGCGCTTTGTCTCCGTCTATGACGAATACGCCAAAGCGCCGGACGTCACCCGCAAGCGTCTGTTCCTGGAAACGATGGAACAAATCCTGAAAGGATCCAACAAGGTGATCGTCGAACAGGGCAATGGCCCGGGCGTGGTGCCGTATCTGCCGCTGCCCGAACTGCAGAAGCGCGCGGGAGGAGACCAGTGATGTCGAACCGTCTTCCCCTTATCGCGTTCGTGGTCGCGATTCTCGTCATCCTCGGATTTTCGTCGTTTTTCATCGTCAACGAACGCCAGCAGGCGATCGTGCTGCGCTTCGGTGAAATCGTCGAGGTGAAGACCGAGCCGGGCCTCTATTTCAAGCTGCCCTTCGGGTTTCTGGAGGCCGACAATGTGCAGTTGATCGAGGATCGCGTGCTGCGCTTCGACCTCGACGACATTCGTGTGCAGGTCTCGGGCGGCAAGTTCTACGAGGTCGACGCGTTCGTCGCCTACCGGATCTCCGATCCGCGCACCTTCCGGCAAACGGTGTCGGGCAGCGTGACGCTGGCCGAACAGCGCCTGCGCACGCGTCTCGACGCCGCGCTGCGCCGGGTCTACGGCTTGCGCGGCTTCGAGGCCGCGCTTTCGGAAGAGCGCTCGTCGATGATGCGCGAGGTGCGCGACCAGTTGCGCCCGGACGCCAATTCGCTCGGCCTGGAAATCGAGGACGTGCGCATTCGCCGGACCGACCTCACCCAGGAAGTCTCCCAGCAAACCTATGACCGCATGAAGGCCGAGCGCCTAGCCGAAGCCGAGCGCCTGCGCGCGCGCGGTCGCGAGGCGGCCCAGCGCATCCGCGCCCGCGCCGATCGCGAGGTGGTGGAAATCGTCGCCGAGGCGCGCCGGGAATCGGAGATCCTGCGCGGTGAAGGCGAGGCGGAGCGCAACGCGATCTTCGCCGACGCCTTCCAGCGCGATCCGGAATTCTTCGAATTCTATCGTTCGATGGCCGCCTATACGCTGGCCCTGGACAGCGAAGGCACGTCGATGGTGCTGTCTCCGAATTCGGAGTTCTTCCGCTATTTCGGGTCGCCCGGAGGCCGGGCTGCCGCGCCGGGCGGGGATGCTCCTGACGGTCCGCGCGCCGACGGCACGACCACCGGCGCCACGCCGCCCGGCGAGTAGTATGGGCGACCTGGTTGCCGCCATCGGTCTCGTCCTCGTGATCGAGGGCGTGATCTATGGCGGCTTTCCGGGTTTCGCGCGGCGGCTGGCGGCCGAAATGCGCGAAACCCCCGAACATGTGCTGCGCTATGGCGGATTGGCGGCGGTCGCGGCCGGCGTCGCGATCGTGTGGATGGTGCGCGGGTAACGCAGGCGTTATCGGTACGGCGCGTGCGATGTCGCAAACGCGCCGTATTGTTTTTGAAGTCTCTGTCAATCGGGCCAGGGCCGCGCTGACGGTCATGCGCCGCTACCGGGAGAACGATTGCATGTCCCTGACGCGAGTTTGGCCGCCGCTGCGCACACGCTTGATCGCGGCTGCGGCCGCCGTTTTTGTGGCCGGCGCCACCGTGCCCATGCCGCAGGCCTGGGCCCAGAACGCGGGGCCGGCCTCGGTCGCCGATCTCGCCGACGGGCTGATCGGGGCGGTGGTCAATATTTCGACGTCGCAGACCACGCGCGGCGGCCGCGACGCCGTGCCGATGCCGAAACTGCCGGAAGGCTCGCCGTTCCAGGACTTTTTCGACGAGTTCTTCCGCAACCGGGAAGGGCAGGACAATCGCCCGCGCAAGGTGCAGTCGCTCGGATCCGGCTTCGTGATCGATGCCGAGGAAGGCATCATCGTCACCAATAATCACGTGATCGCCGACGCCGACGAGATCGAGGCCAATTTTTCCGACGGCAGCAAGCTGAAGGCGGAACTGATCGGGCGCGACACCAAAACCGATCTGGCGGTTTTGAAAGTCGATCCGACGAAGAAGAAACTGACAGCGGTTCCGTTCGGCGATTCGGACAAGATGCGCGTTGGCGACTGGGTGCTGGCGATCGGCAATCCGTTCGGGCTCGGCGGCTCGGTGTCGATCGGCATCGTGTCGGCCAATAATCGCGACATCAATTCCGGTCCCTATGACGACTACATCCAGACCGACGCGGCGATCAATCGCGGCAATTCGGGCGGACCGCTGTTCAACATGGCGGGACAGGTGATCGGCATCAACACCGCCATCATCTCGCCGTCGGGCGGCTCGATCGGCATCGGCTTCTCGATCCCGGCCAAGCTTGCCGTCAACGTGATCGACCAGTTGCGCGAGTTCGGCGAGACGCGGCGCGGCTGGCTCGGCGTGCGCATTCAGCCGGTGACCGACGACATTGCCGAAAGCCTCGGCATGGCGACCGCCAAGGGCGCGCTGGTGGCCGGCATCGTCAAGGACGGTCCGGTCGATGACGGCTCCGTCCAGCCCGGCGACGTGATCATCCGTTTCGACGGCCAGGACATTATCGACATGCGCGACCTGCCGCGCATCGTGGCGGAAAGCCCGGTCGGCAAGGCGGTCGACCTGGTCCTCGTGCGCAAGGGCAAGGAAAGCACGGTCAAGGTCACGCTTGGCCGGCTGGAGGACGGCGAGCAGCTCGCCGCCGCCGAGACCGGGGGCGACGACGGCGACGACGGCGCGTCGGTCGCAACCGCGACCGTGCTCGGCATGACCATCGCCGAGCTCGACGACCCGGCGCGGCAGCGTTTCGAGATTTCCGAGGACGTGTCGGGCGTGGTGGTGACCGAGGTCGCGCCTGATTCGGCGGCGATGGAAAAGGGCATCGCCGCCGGCGAGGTGATCACCGAAATCGCCCAGGAATCGGTGTCGACGCCGCAGCAGGTGATGGACCGCATCGCCGCGCTCAAGGAACAGGGCCGCAAGAACGCTTTGTTGATGCTCGCCTCCAAGAGCGGCGAGTTGCGTTTCGTGACCGTGCGGATGGACTGACGCGCACGCGGACGGGGCGCGGGAAATCGTCCCGCGCGTGATCCCGGGCACGGGCTGGTCTGCCTGTCGGAAGAGCGCTTAGGGTGCCGCGCGCGCCAGCCAGTCCGTGCGGGCAAGGCGGTAGAGGACGTGGCGGCGCAGATCGGGATGGCTTTCGGGCACTTTCGGGTGATCGAAATCCGAGCCGGGATCGCGCCGCATGCCGATCCGCTCCATCACCGCGGTCGAGCGGATGTTGTTCCACACCGCGAACGACACGATCTCGTCAAGGCCGAGATCGTCGAAACCGTAGGTGAGCAGCGCCCGGGCGGCCTCGGTGGCGTAGCCGCTGCCCCAAAATTCCGGCGCGAGCCGCCAGCCGATCTCGAACGTCTCGGCGGGCAGGACGGGTTCGAGGCCGGCCGGCTGGATGCCGGCAAAGCCGATCGGCGCGCCGGTGGCGCGCAGTTCCAGCGCCGCGAAGCCGTAGCCGTTGCCGGCGATGCCGTCGCGCAGCATGTCGAACAGCCGCTCGGCCTGCGCGCGGTCGCGGCGGAACGGAAAAAACGCCATCACCCGATCGTCGGAATTGATCCGGAAAAACAGCTCGCGGTCGCGATCCTGCCAGTTGCGGATGACCAGACGCGGGGTTTCCAGTCTCATGGCCGACTGAACTCGGACCGAGAATAGCCCTGCAGGTAAAGCAACGCCGTCAGATCGCCGTGATCGACGCGGATCCGGGCCTGGGCGGCGACGCTTGGCTTGGCGTGCAGCGCCACGCCGGTTCCGGCGAGGTGCAGCATGTCGAGATCGTTGGCGCCGTCGCCGACGGCGATCGCGTCCGCCGTGTGCAGGCCGAGACGCGCGGCGATCGCCCGCAGGGCCTCGGCCTTGGCGCTGCGGCCCAGGATCGGTTCGTCGACGTGACCGGTCAGGACGCCGTCTTCTTCGATCAGCCGGTTGGCCTGGTTGTCGTGAAAGCCGAGCATGGCGGCGACCGGCCCGGTAAACAGCGTGAAGCCGCCCGACACGAGCGCGGTGAAGGCGCCGTCGCTTCGCATTGTGGCAACCAGTTCGCGGCCGCCTGGGGCAAGCGTGATGCGCTCGGCGATCACACGCGCGACGACCTCGACCGGCAGGCCCTTAAGGAGCGCGACGCGTTCGCGCAGCGCCGGCTCGAAGGCGATCTCGCCGTCCATGGCGCGCGCGGTGATCGTCTCGACCTGGGCGCGCAGGCCGACCTCGTCGGCGAGTTCGTCGATACATTCCTGGCCGATCATGGTGGAGTCCATGTCGGCGATCAGGATTTTCTTGCGGCGGCCGGCCCGGTCCTGAACGGCGATGTCGAGGGGGTGACCCTCGAGCGCGGCCCGCAGGCGCGCACCGGCATCGGCCGCATCGACGTGCTCGGGCACGGCGATGTCGGCGGCGACGGCGGGCGCCAGCCACTCGATCCGGCTTGCGCTGAGAGCCGAGATGGCCATAGTCGCCGCGTCGTCGCTGAGCGCGCGGGCGACGGGACTGGAAATGATTGTTGCGACGAGTGCCATGAAAAATCCTGCACCGGCGGAAGGCCGGGCACCGTTGAAAAACGCGATCCTGATAGCCGGCCCGACCGCCAGCGGCAAGTCGCGGCTGGCGCTGATGCTGGCCGAGCGCAGCGGTGGGCGGATCGTGAACGCCGATTCCATGCAGGTCTATGCGACGCTCGAACGCATCACCGCACGGCCGGACCGCGCCGCGCTCGACCGGGCGCCGCACCATCTTTACGGTCATGTCGATCCGGCCCGCGCCTATTCCACCGGCGCGTGGCTGCGCGATGTCGCCGCGCTCGTGGAACAGTTTGGCGCCGACAACGCCCGGTTCATCTTCGTCGGGGGGACAGGGCTTTATTTCCGTGCCCTGGAAGGCGGGCTGTCCGACATGCCGGATATCCCGCACTCCGTGCGCCGCGGTTGGCGCGATCGCCTCGCGCGCGAGGGGAGCGAAGCGCTTCACCGCGACCTCGATGCACGCGATCCGGCGAGCGCGGCAAGGCTCGCGCCGGCCGACGGCCAGCGGATCGTGCGCGCGCTGGAGGTCTTCGAGCACACCGGGCGTTCGATCGGCGACTGGCAGGCGCGGCGGGCGCCGGCAATCGTGGACCCGGGCACGGCCCGCCGCCTGGTGCTCGACGTCGACCGGGCGGCGTTGACGCGCAGGATCGAGAGGCGCTTCGACGACATGATGGCGTCGGGCGCGCTCGACGAGGTGAGGGCGCTGGTCGCGCGCGGCCTGGACCCGAACCTGCCGGCAATGAAAGCCATCGGCGTGCCCGAGCTGTCGGCGACCCTGGCCGGCGAGACGACGCTCGAGGATGCCGTTTCGCGCGCCAAGACCGCCACCAGGCGCTATGCCAAACGCCAGGCGACCTGGTTTCGCAACCAGCTGGATTCGTCGTGGACAAAGATCGCGCCCGATACCCCAGTGGACGGAATATTTACTCCTCAGGCCTAAGACACTCTCACGCTAGTGCCCGCAGACAGATTTTCACGCAAGGGTTGCAGTCATTAATACGGCAGTAAACAAAAACGTGCGAGACTCGGTGTCGGCTGGTTGGTGGTGGTCGATGCGTTTCCACAAATCGGAATCGGCGTTTTTTGCCTTTATCGCCCTGATCCTCACGTCCGGGGCGTTCACGCTCGTGGCCTATGATGCGCTTGGCGGTTTTGAGGCGATGGGTGGTTTCGGCGCGGCCGGCATGCGGCCGTCCCAGCTTCTGTTCGCCTCGGTGATGCTCCTGGCCGTCGCGGTCTTTTTCGGCATGTTCTTCATCTATCCGCTCATCCGCACCCAGGTGAAGGAAGAAGGCAAGCTGCGCGAAATGACGGCGTCGCTCAGCGCCCGCTCCGAGACGCTCGAGCAGGCGGCGCTAACCGACGGGCTGACCGGCATGCAGAACCGGCGCTATTTCGACGACGCGCTGCGCGAATATCTGCACGAGTTCCGCCGTATCGGCAAACCGATCGGGCTGATGATCCTCGATCTCGATCACTTCAAATCCGTCAACGACACGCATGGCCACGACGTCGGCGACGAGGTCTTGCGGGCGGTGGCCGGCTGTCTGCGCGATTTCACCCGCTATCACGATGTCGCGGCGCGCCTGGGCGGCGAGGAATTCGCCGTGGTGGCGCCGAACATGGACCAGGAATTGCTCGCCAAGCTTGCCGAACGCATCCGCAAGGCGATCTCGGGCCTGACCGTGGTGTCGGGCAATATCCGGCTGAAAGTGACCACCAGCGTCGGCATTGCGGTGTGGGACGGCAAGGAAACGGCGGAGGATTTTTTCCGCCGCGCCGATCGCATGCTCTATCAGGCCAAACGCCTGGGGCGTAACCGGGTTTGCGCCTGAAGCGCGCTGGCTTCGTATCGCTGCGTCCGGCCGGCTGGCTCGTCTGGTTCCAGCGCCCACCGAACCGTAGAACGGCTTGCACGCAGGCTTCCCGTCCGAAGAGCCGGCCTGCGTCGGGGTCGGCGGCCCGTCCCGGCGCTCGCACGGCCGTAGCCGCGGCGTGGAATGTCGAAAACCGGTTTGCTAAAACGATGGCGGCAATGTCGAGCCGCACCATCGCCGCGCAACCCTTGTGGCTGCGCTGCGGGCCGGCCGGCCGGGTTCAGTCGCGGATCGGGCGGTAGGTCGCGTCGCCGAAGCGGCGTGCCCGGCGCGGTTCCTCGTCGAATGCGGGGACGGCCCCACCTTTGTGGTCGCGACCGGCCCAGCCGCCGCCATTCAACCCGCTGCCGGGCAGGGCGCGTTTCAGCAAGGTGCTCGGTTCGCCGAAGAAGGCCGGGTCGCCTTGCGGGTCGGCCGCGGCGTGCTGCTCGGCACGGTTGACGTGTCGCATTCGCTCGATGATCGCGGCGAGATCCACGTCGTTCGGCTGGTCCACGGCGCCGATGTCGTCGTCGGCATGGGCGCCAGGGATCATCTCGGGGCTGAGTTCCTCGAATTTCAGCCGCATCGGCGTGGCGACGCCCTCGCCGAAGGCGATCGCCTCGCGTTGTCCCATGGACGACAGGAACGACAGGGTCGAGGCCGACGAATCGGCGATCGCGCTGCGGATGATGTCCTGATCGCGATCGTTGGACAGTCGCATGGCGAACACGGTCGAGCATTGCGACAGGATGGTCGGGTCGAGCTCGCCGGGACGCTGGGTGACGACGCCGAGATAGCAGCCATATTTGCGGCCTTCCTTGGCGATCCGGGCAAGGGCGTGGCGGGTCGGCGCGAAGCCGAGACGCGGGTCGGACGGCATGTAGCGGTGGGCTTCCTCGCACAATACCAGCAGTTTCAGCCGGTTGGCGCTCGCCTGGGCGAGATCGAAGGCGAGTCTCGCCAGCACCGAACAGACCGAGTTGACCACTTCCGAGGGCATGCCGGCCATCTGGAAACACATCACCGGCTTGCCGTCGTGGGGTACGCGAAAAATCTTGCCGATGATATCGCGGATGGAATCCTCGACCAGGCTCGGCGCGAACATGAAACGGTAGGACGGGTCGTTGACGATGCTTTCGAGCCGGCCGCGGAGCGAACGCAGCACGGGGCGCTCGGCCTTGGCATCGAGCAGGCCCATGCGTTCGTCGATCAATCTGATCAAATCGTTGATCCGGTAGGGCACCGGCGTGTCGGCGGTGATCGAGCCGTGGTCGGACGTACGCCTTAGACGTCCGGCGCCGGCGGGCTGGTTGCAGGCGGCCTTGGCCGCGGGAATCAGGTCGCGAAGGATGTCGATTTCCTCGACGACCCCGTCGCGTCCGCGAAACAGCACTTCGGCAAATTCCTCGAGCCGGAACAGCCAGAACGGCAGATCGAGCGTCGACTGGTCCATGCGCGCGGCCTGTGTGGGAAAGGCCGCGGAGAACTCGTTGTGCGGATCGAGAATGAGAACGCGCAGGTCGGGGCGTTCCTCGATCGCCTTGTGCAGGAGCAGCGAGACGGCGGACGACTTGCCGACGCCGGTGGTGCCGACGATGGCGAAATGGCGATTGAGCATGCAGTCGATCGAGATGCGGGCCGGCAGTTTCGTGTTCTGGGCCAGCTGGCCGACCGCGACCGACCGCTTGCCGTCCATCTGGTAAACCGCCTCGAGATCGCGCGATCTGATCTGGTGCGCGACCGAGCCGATATTGGGATAGACGGTGATGCCGCGATCGAAGACGGGCCGGCGGGTGCCGGGTTCGTCGCGGACCTCGCCGATCAGTTCGAGGTGTACCTTGATCGGGTTGGCGCCGGCATCGGCCCAGATGCCCGAGGGCGTTTCGATCGAGCAAACCAGGCCGACGAGACGGGTCTGTCCGGTCGAAACGGAAATCAGCTTGCCGATATTCCATAAATCGGTCGGCGCGTCCTCGGCCGCATCGACATAGGACGAGATGGTCGCGCGGGCGCCGTCGCACTGGATCACGCGCCCCAGCAGCCGGGCGTCCGGCTGCTGGAGATTGCGTCGTTCCTGGCTGACCGTTTCGCCGACGGCCTTGCAGTCCTCGGCATACTTCATCGACACGTCCCCGTACCCCTGGTTCCCGGCAAGGTAGCGCCTTTGGGTTAAGGCGGCGTGTGGGCGATTGGTAGAAATTTCCCTAACGAACGGCTCGGGGACCGCAGGCTCGTTTTCGCGTTGACGCCGGCCAAAACGGTGCCTAAAGTCCGCGCCCATGAACACACGGATAATTCTCGTAGTAGGAACGCGCATGGGCAAGGCGGTGTAACCGCCGGGCAAAAGCACCCATGCGCGACGACAGGCTCCTTCGGGGGCCTTTTTTATTGTCAGGATCGCCGTTAAGGAACCGTGGCGGCAGCGCGCAGAAGAAAGTTGGGACGAAAGACAATGGTGAACCCGAGAGACGATGCCGGCCGTGCCGAAATGACGGGCGCGGAGATGGTCGTGCAGGCGCTGAAGGACAACGGCGTGGAACATATTTTCGGCTATCCCGGCGGCGCGGTGCTTCCCATTTACGACGAGCTCTTCCAGCAGGAGGACGTCGAGCATATCCTGGTCCGGCACGAGCAGGGCGCGGGCCATGCCGCAGAAGGCTATGCACGCTCGACCGGCAAGGCGGGCGTGATGCTGGTGACCTCCGGGCCGGGCGCGACCAACGCGGTCACGCCGCTGCAGGACGCGTTGATGGATTCCATCCCGCTGGTCTGCATCACCGGCCAGGTGCCCACCACGCTGATCGGCTCGGACGCGTTCCAGGAATGCGACACGGTCGGCATTACCCGTCCGTGCACCAAGCACAACTGGCTGGTCAAGGACGTCAACCAGCTCGCCGCCATCATCCACGAGGCGTTCCATGTCGCCACCACCGGGCGGCCGGGTCCGGTCGTGGTCGACATCCCCAAGGATATCCAGTTCGCCAAGGGTATCTATACCCCGCCGCAGCAGGCGCCGCGGACCTCTTACCGGCCGCGCGTGCAGGGCGACCTGGAGGCGATCAGGGCGGCGGTGCAGTTGATGGCCGAGGCCAAGAAGCCGGTGATCTATTCGGGCGGCGGCGTCGTCAATTCCGGACCCGAGGCGAGCCATCTGTTGCGCGAACTCGTCGACCTGACCGGCTTTCCGATCACCTCGACGCTGATGGGGCTCGGCGCCTATCCGGCCTCCGGCGCGCGCTGGCTCGGCATGCTGGGCATGCACGGCACGTTCGAGGCCAACATGGCCATGCACGACTGCGACGTCATGCTGTGCGTCGGCGCGCGTTTCGACGACCGCATCACCGGGCGCCTGGATGCGTTTTCGCCCAATTCGAAAAAAATCCATATCGACATCGACCCGTCGTCGATCAACAAGACCGTTCGCGCCGACATCCCGATCCTGGGCGATGTCGGCCGGGTGCTGGAGGACATGGTGCGGCTGTGGCGGGCGACGGTCACGCCCGACCGCGCCGCGCTCGGACCCTGGTGGGAGCAGATCGAACGCTGGCGGGCGCGCGATTCGCTGGCCTACCGGCCCAATGACGACGTCATCATGCCGCAATATGCCGTCCAGCGGCTCTACGAGCTGACCAAGGACCGCGACACGTACATCACCACCGAGGTCGGCCAGCACCAGATGTGGGCGGCGCAGCATTACGGTTTCGAGCAGCCCAATCGCTGGATGACCAGCGGCGGGCTCGGCACGATGGGTTACGGCCTGCCGGCCGCGCTCGGCGTGCAGATCGCCCATCGCGACAGCCTGGTGATCGACATCGCCGGCGACGCCTCGGTGCTGATGACGATCCAGGAGATGAGCTCGGCCGTCCAGTACGAGGCGCCGATCAAGATCTTCATCCTCAACAACCAGTATATGGGCATGGTCCGCCAGTGGCAGCAATTGCTGCACGGCAACCGGCTGTCGCATTCCTATACGGAGGCGCTGCCGGATTTCGTCAAGCTGGCCGAGGCCTATGGCGGGTACGGCATACGCTGCGACAAGCCCGGCGAACTGGACGACAAGATCGAGGAGATGATCGCGGTGAAGAAACCGGTGATCTTCGACTGCCGGGTGGCCAATCTCGCCAATTGTTTTCCAATGATCCCGTCCGGCAAGGCCCATAACGAGATGTTACTGCCCGACGAGGCGAGCGACGAGGCTGTTGCCAATGCAATCGACGCCAAGGGCAGGGAACTGGTCTAGGCCGCGCACCGTCAAACGGTCCCGGCTTCGGGATCGGGCGGTGACGCTTCCGTGATAACTAGAACCTGCTCGCCATAGCGCAGAACGAAAGGCGCAGACCATGAACGCCCAACTCAAACCGACCGGCTCGGCCTATTTCATCGCAAGCGAGACCGAGATCCACGAAACCCGCACGCTGTCGGTGCTGGTCGACAACGAACCGGGCGTTCTGGCGCGAGTGATCGGGCTGTTTTCAGGCCGTGGCTACAATATCGACAGCCTGACGGTGTCGGAAACCGAGCACGAACGGCATCTATCGCGCATCACCATCGTCACGCGCGGCACGCCGCACGTGCTGGAGCAGATCAAGCACCAGCTCGAGCGCATCGTGCCGGTGCACAAGGTGGTCGACCTGACCGTCGTGGCGCGCGAGCGCGGCCAGGACAGGCCGCTGGAGCGCGAACTGGCCCTCGTCAAGGTGGCGGGCACCGGCGATCATCGGGTGGAGGCGCTGCGGCTCGCCGACGCCTTCCGCGCCCAGGTGATCGACGCCAATACCGAGCATTTCATCTTCGAGATCACCGGCAGGGTGTCCAAGATCGAGCAGTTCATCGCCATCATGCAGCCGCTCGGCCTGGTCGAGGTGTGCCGGACCGGCGTGGCCGCCCTCAATCGCGGCGCGCAGGGCATGCAATAGACCGGCGGGCTTGCTTTGCTGCCTTGCGGCGGACGTCTTTTGCCGCTTGGCGCTTCGCCAACCACAACGATCTTTCGATGGCGAAAATTGTTCCCCGGACAAATTCGGAGTCGATTTTCAGGCAATTTAGGACAATAATGCTGTCCTAAATGCGTGCCCGCGATCGTTGCATATTGGCGGCGGGCGCGGTGCCAACGGAACCGGACCATGACCGCCGACGTTTTTTTCGCCTTGCTGGTGTTCGCCTTCGTGTCCTCGATCACGCCCGGCCCGAACAATCTCATGCTTCTGGCCTCGGGCGTGAATTTCGGCTTCTGGCGCACCGTGCCGCATATGCTCGGCATCGGGGCCGGGTTCGTGACCCTGCTTCTGTCCGTCGGCCTCGGCCTCGGCGCCGTGCTGACCAGCTTTCCGGCATTGCATATGGCGCTGAAATTCGCCGGCGGCGCCTATCTGCTCTATCTCGCCTGGCGGATCGCCATGTCGCGATCGATCGACAAAGATGCGGGGAACGGCCGGCCGATGTCCTTCCTGTCGGCGGCGGCGTTCCAATGGGTCAATCCCAAGGCCTGGGTGATGGCGGTGACGGCGATGGTGCTTTACACCAATGCGGACAGCCCCTTCGGCTCGGTGCTGCTGGTCGCCGCCGCCTTCGGCCTCGTCAACGTGCCGTGCGTGTCGTCCTGGGCCGGGTTCGGGGTGGCGCTGCGGCGGTTTCTTGCCGACCCGGCGCGGCTGAAATGGTTCAATATCGCCATGGGACTGCTCCTGGCGGCGACGCTGTGGCCGATGTTGCGCTGAGCGGCCTCGACATCTTGCCCTGAGCCGGTGCGCGCCATACTCTGCGCGATCATGGCGCACGATCACCACGATAACGAGCTCGATCCGATGACGGCGCGCGTGCGGGCGCTCGAAACCGTGCTTGCCGAGAAGGGGTTGATCGATCCGGCCGCCGTCGACGCGATCGTGGAGACCTACGAACACAAGGTGGGGCCGAAAAACGGCGCGCGCGTCGTCGCCAGGGCATGGACCGACCCGGACTTTGCCGATTGGCTGCAAAACGATGCCACCGCCGCGATCGCCTCGCTCGGCTTTACGGGCCGCCAGGGCGAGCACATGCAGGCGGTGTTCAACAGCGCCGACACCCATAATCTCGTCGTGTGCACCTTGTGCTCCTGTTATCCGTGGTCGGTGCTCGGCCTGCCGCCGGTGTGGTATAAATCGCCGCCTTATCGCTCGCGCGCGGTGATCGATCCGCGCAGCGTTTTGGAGGAATTCGGGTTGAAGCTGCCGGCCCAGACCGCGATCCGGGTGTGGGATTCGACCGCCGAGCTGCGTTATCTGGTGGTGCCGCAACGTCCGCCCGGCACGCAAGGCTGGGCCGAGGAGGCGCTGGCCGCTCTGGTGACGCGCGATTCCATGATCGGCACCGGGCTGGCGCTGACGCCCGCGGCCGCGTCGTGAACGGTCCGCACGATCTCGGCGGGCAGATGGGTTTCGGCGCGGTGGCGCCGGAGGCCGACGAGCCGGTCTTTCACGCCGCGTGGGAAAAGCGGGCGCTCGGCGTCACGCTGGCGGCCGGCGGAATGGGACACTGGACCATCGACGAAAGCCGGCACGCGCGCGAATGCCTGCATCCGGCCGACTACTACGCGTCGAGCTATTACGAAATCTGGACGAAAGCGCTGGAACGGCTGCTCGTGCGGCACGGTTTCCTCACCGATGACGAACTGGCCGCCGGCCGGGCGCATGGCGCGGGCGCAACCCCGAAACGTGTCCTGCGGGCGGCCGACGTGCCGGCGGTCCTTGCCAAAGGCGGACCGTGCGACCGCGCGGTCGCGGCAGCGCCGCGCTTTTCGTCCGGCGACCGCGTGCGCACCCGCACCATGCATCCGCAGGGCCATACGCGGCTGCCGCGCTATGCGCGCGGCAAGATCGGCGTGATAGAGGCGGCGCGCGGCGGTTTCGTCTATCCCGACGCCAACGCGCATGGCGCGGGCGAGGCGCCGCAACATCTCTACACGGTGGTGTTTTCGGCGCGCGAATTGTGGGGCGAGGCGGCCGACCCGACGCTGTCGGTGTCGATCGACGCCTGGGAAAGCTATCTGGAGCCGGCCGATGAGCGGTGAGGACGGCGCCTTCGCCGAACCCTGGCAGGCCCAGGCCTTCGCGCTGGCGCTCGCCCTGCAGGACCAGGGCCTGGTTTCGCCGGCCGAATGGGCAGCGGCGCTCGGGCGCGAACGCGGGCGCGGTGACCTCGCCGCCGACGGCAGCGACTATTATCACGGCGTGGTCGCCGCGCTCGAGGCGCTGCTTGCCGAAAAGGGGCTTGCCGACCGCGCCCGGCTCGCCGAACTGGCGGCCGCCTGGCGCCGCGCGGCCCGGGCAACGCCGCACGGCGCGCCGATCAGGCTGGAAAACGATCCTCTCGGCCGCGCCGGCTGAGCGGCCT
Source organism: Nitratireductor sp. (assembly GCA_039973095.1). GTDB lineage: Bacteria > Pseudomonadota > Alphaproteobacteria > Rhizobiales > Rhizobiaceae > Mangrovimarina. The sequence goes on from JBDWLQ010000018.1 coordinate 584,777, forward strand.
CGCGCCGATCCGTCGCGCGGGGCGGCGGATTGGCGCATAGGCATGATCCGGCTGGCGCAGGCCCCGGGCGTGGCGCCTGTGCTATTATGACGGCATGATCCGGCACGTGACGGTTTCGCGCATCCTGGCAGCAACGGCGACGGTGCTGGCCCTGCTGCTTGCCGTCGGCTGGCTGACACGCGAGGATCCTTCCTCGAAGCCCTATCTGAAGATCCTCGGCAGCGGTTTCATGTTCAATTACCGCGTCGCCGACGTCTATTACGGCTTCACCGCGCTGGTGCAGCGCCCGCTGCCCACCGGCTCGATCATCGAGGCGACGTTCGAGGACCCCGCCGGCGGCGCCGGCCACGTGGTGCGCACGCGCGTCGGCACCGACACGGCGCGCTATTCGCTGCGCTCGCCGCCGGTGCGCGGGGTCGAAAAGGACAAGCCTTACAAGGTGGCGATCCGGGTGCTGGACCGAGAGGAACGCGCGGTCTTATGGCGCGACAGTGTGAGCGTACGCTCGCAGATCGGCGACGCCGTCGTTCCCGACAGGCCGCTGACGGTCGGGCCGGGCTATGCGCGCAATCCGCCCGAATGAACCGCCGTCGCGCAATCGGGAGCCGGTCTCGCCGGGCATCGGTGAAATCGAGAATCCCGATCGCCCGGAATATTTGGAGGCACGGGTCCCGGTCCAACCGGGGCGGCCTGCGTCAGGCGCTCTTGCGCGGCGGGCGCGAATCCTGTCTTTCGGTGCCATGCAGTTTTCTCCCCAGCAAGACGAGGCGCTGAAGGCGGTATCGCGCTGGCTCACGGCCGGCAGCCCGCAGATCTTTCGGCTGTTCGGTTATGCCGGTACCGGCAAGACGACGCTTGCGCGCCATTTCGCCGAGCATGTCGACGGTTCGGTGCAGTTCGCCGCCTTCACCGGCAAGGCCGCGCAGGTGCTGCGCGCCAAGGGCGCCACAAATGCCCGCACCATCCATTCGCTGATCTACCGGCCGCGGGGCGAGGAGGCGATCGCCGACGAGACGACCGGCAAGACCTCGATGTCGCCGACATTCTCGCTCAACCGGCAAAGCCCGGTGGCGCGCGCCAAGCTGATCGTCGTCGACGAGTGCTCGATGGTCGACGAGCAGCTCGGTCGCGACCTTTTGACCTTCGGCACGCCGGTGCTGGTTTTGGGCGATCCGGCGCAGTTGCCGCCGATTTCGGGCGGCGGGTTCTTTACCGAACACGAGCCCGATTTCCTGCTGACCGAAATCCACCGCCAGGCGCGCGACAATCCAATCATCCGGCTGGCGCTCGACGTGCGCGAGGGCCGCGAGTTCATGAAGGGCGATTTCGGGACCGCCCAGGTGATCGGCCGCGAGGACGTCGACCAGGACCTGGTCCTGTCGGCCGACCAGGTGCTTGTGGGCACCAACCGCACCCGGCGGCGCTACAATCAGCGCCTGCGCGAATTGAAGGGCTTTGCCGGGCCGCTGCCGCAGGCCGGCGACAAGCTGGTGTGTCTGAGAAACGATCCGGCCAAGGGGCTGCTCAACGGGTCCTTGTGGAAGGTGATGACGGCGTCGAAGGAAACGGTGAAGCCCGGCATCAATCTTCTGGTCTCGCCGGAGGAGGACGATCCCGACCGGGGCGTTTCCAAGATCAAGCTGCTGAAGGCCGCGTTCGAGACGCCCGAGGCCGACATTCCCTGGCAGCAGAAGAAGCGTTTCGACGATTTCGATTACGGCTACGCGCTTACCGTGCACAAGGCGCAGGGCTCGCAATGGGACGAGGTCGTCTTGTTCGACGAGAGCTACGCGTTCCGCGACACCCGCCAGCGCTGGCTCTATACCGCGATCACCCGCGCCGCCGAGCGGCTGACCATCGTGCGATAGCAACCGCCGAGGATCCGCACGATGCGACGATGCCCGACGATCGCCGGGCCGCGATCAGTTCGCCTCTTGCGAGAGGATCTCGATCCCGGGATGGAAGGCGTGGGCGACGAAGGCGAAGGTGATGTCGTGCGCGACGTCCTTGCCGTTTCTGGTCACGCGCACCGTGCCGACGTCGCGGCCCTTGGCGATCGCGGCGGTGTCGAGCGCCGAGGCGACGCCGCCAAGATAGCGGATCCGGTAGCCGTCCCGCTCAAAACCCTGTTCGCGGACGCGGTCCAGGCTGACGATGATCGGCCGGTCGTGAGTGCGCACGACGACCACCCGCGCCATGGGAGAAATATTGTCGGGAAGATCGCCGCGATAGAGGAAGGGGCGGGCGGCGCTGTCGTAACCTGCATAGGGGTTTCTGCCATAAGCGCGCAGGCCCGGATCATTGGGGACGAGGACCGGAGCGTCGGGATTGTCTGTGCGAAAGGTTTCGAAGGCGACGATGCGCGAGGCCAGCAGTTCGAGCCGCCGGCCGGTCAGTTCGCCGACGATCGCCTCGCCGGTGAATTGCTGCCACCAGCTTTCGGTCTGGCGGTCGTACATGACGAGATCGGAATTGCGCAGCTTGCCGGTCGTTCCGAATTCGAGGGTGCGGCCGTCCAGACGCCTGTCGAAGACGATCGCCGCGTTGCACAAGGGGCAGTAGGTCACCGCCACCGGCACGCCCCCGACCTGGTCGTTGACGATCTCGTGCCAGGTCAGGACCTGCAGCGGGTAGGCGCGAATATCGTCGCCGACCGCGAGCCGGATGACCGGTTCGCGATCGCCGACCGTGGTGATCGTCGCGGCCGGCGCGAATTTTGGATCGTCGATTGAGGGAATGCCGTCGCGGGGCGGCCCGCCGGAGAGGATTTCGTCGAGATCGATCGCCGCGCGTGAAAAATCGGTCTTCCAGCCTTCGCGCGTCCACAGCCCGGCGTCGGCGTGGGCAAGCGTGCCTGCAACAAGGCCGACGAGGCAGGCGAGCGCCAGTTTGAACAGGACAGTCATCCCGCGTCTCCGCGCCTGAACGGTTTCCGCCTCAGCCCACCATGCGGCGCCCATCACGGTCAAATCACCATACCGTTCATCGATACGGGAAGCGGCGGGCTTTCCGCGGCCAGCCGTCAGCTCTCGGCCGGTTCGGCCTCCAGCCATTTCCAGGCCTCGGCTTCCTGGTCGGCCTCGAAATGGCGCATGTCCATCGACATGAACGGCTTGAAGACCGTCATCATGGTGGCGATCCAGGCCGGCCCGCCGACGACGGCGTATTTGCGGATATGCCGCAGCGCGTGGGTCTTGCCGATCATGGTGGTTTCCTTGAAGGCCGCGCTCCAGTCGAAGCCCTCATAGGACGACATGCGTACCAGAAGGTCGATCTTGTCGTGGATTTCGTAGGCTCCTTCGAGCAAGCCGTACATGTTTTCGATGTCCGGCGCGGTGACATGGCCGGCGACGTCGAAGGCGTAGGCGTCGTCGCGCGTGGTGTCGATGCGCTTTATGGTGGGCGGGTTGTCGTTGACGAGCATGATGCTGATCCTCTTTGGCCGTTGTGCTGTCCATAAAATCAACGGCGTTTGGTCCTGTGTGTTCCGGCAAAAGCGATTATACATCTTCGCGTTGGAAAATTCCGCGAGTCAGCCATGCCGGCAAAATTGTCCGTAAATCTCAACGCCATCGCGATGCTGCGCAACCGTCGCGACCTGCCGTGGCCGAGCGTGATCGGGCTCGGCCGCATCGCGCTGGCGGCGGGCGCCGGCGGGCTGACCGTGCATCCGCGTCCCGACCAGCGCCACATACGGTTTGCCGACGTGCCGGAAATCCGGGCGCTGATCGACGACGAGTTCCCCGACCGCGAGTTCAATATCGAGGGCTATCCGACCCAGGATTTCCTCGATCTGGTGGCAAAGGCCGAACCCGAGCAGGTGACGCTGGTGCCCGACGACCCCGAACAGGCCACCTCCGACCATGGCTGGGATTTCGTCGCCAATGGCGACATTCTGCGCGCCATCGTCGCGCGGCTGAAGGCGAACGGGGCGCGGGTGTCGCTGTTTTGCGACCCCGATGCCTCGCAGGCCCAGATCGCGGCGGCCCGGGCGACCGGCGCTGACCGGGTCGAATTCTATACCGGGCCTTACGGCGCCTGCTACGATGATTCCGAAAAGGCGGCCAAAGAGCTGGAAAAACTCAAAGAAGCGGCCTTGCTCGCGAAAGATGCCGGGCTCGGCGTCAATGCCGGCCACGATCTGACGGTCGCCAATCTGCCGGGGCTGGCGCGGGCGATCCCGCATCTCGCTGAAGTCTCGATCGGCCAGGGCCTGACCGCCGACGCGCTCGAACACGGCATGGCCGAGACGGTGAGGCGGTTCCTGCGCGCCTGCGCGGGCCAATAGCACCGCGCCGGGCCCGTCTTTCGGTCAGACTTTATTAGGTTTTTAGCGATTACATCCTCGTCAGAGCACGAGGATTTGTCATTCGTACCGTCGTTGCCATCGTCTTGTTGATCGCGCTCGCCGGCTGTGGGTCCACGCCGCGCGGCATCAACAATGTGTGTACTATCTTCGACCAGAAGGACGGCTGGTTCGGCAATTGGTACCGGGCGGCCAAAAAGACCGAACGCGAATACGGCGTTCCGGCCTCGGTGCTGATGGCGACCATCCGCATTGAGTCCGGTTTCGATTCCGATGCGCGGCCGCCGCGCAAGAAACTGCTCGGGATCATTCCCTGGAAGCGAAAATCGACCGCCTACGGCTATTCGCAGGCGCTCGACGGCACCTGGCAGAGTTATAAGCGCGAAACCGGCCGCTGGGGCGCGAGCCGCACCGATTTCGCCGACGCGATCCACTTCGTCGGCTGGTATCACTACAACAGCCATCGCAAGAACGGCATCGCGCTCAACGACGCCTATAGTCTCTATCTGGCCTATTATGCCGGTCAGGCCGGTTATGCGCGCGGCGTGTGGCGGGGCAATGCCGGCATGCAGAAAGCGGCGCGCAAGGCGGCCACCATGGCCAATTCCTATGCTGACCAGATGCGCCAGTGCGGGCGCTAGGCTTTCGCACCTGAAAGCCGGACGGGTTTCCAAGACAAGGCATCCACGGACATCACGAGCGCTCATCACGGTACCGTCGGGCGGGGCCGTGCCGAAACGCCGTGACCGGTCGGCCCGGCGCGGGCCGCGCGAATGACGGCCGCGTGGCCTTTCGCTTGTCAGGGCCGCGCCCGGCGTGCCATTTCGTCTGCGAACGGGGGATATCGGCCGGATGGACATCGCGATTGCCGGGGCTGGCCCGGCCGGGCTCGCCGCGGCGCTTTTTCTCGACCGCGCCGGACACCGGGTGAGGATTTTCGAGCGTTTCGAGACGGCGCGGCCGCTCGGGTCGGGGCTGATCCTGCAGCCGACGGGCCTGACGGTGCTGGCCGCGCTCGGCCTTCTCGACGCGATCGTGCCGCGCGGCAGCCGTATCGACCGCCTGCACGGCAGCGACGCGCGGTCGGGGCGCACGGTGCTGGATGTGCGCTACGCGGCCTGGCGCGGCGGCCGCTTCGGCCTGTCGGTGCACCGGGCCGCCCTGTTCGACGTGCTGTTTGATGCCGTCAGGGCCGCAGGGATCGGCGTGGAAACCGGAACCGAGATCGAGGCGCTTGATCACGCGGGGGACCGTCCGCGCATCGTCACCGCGACCGGCCGCCTGCTCGGCCCGTTCGATCTCGTCGTCGATGCCAGCGGGGCGCGCTCGAAGCTGAAGCGGCATGTGCGCCGGCCATGCGAGCCGCGGCCGCTCGCCTATGGCGCGTTCTGGGCCTCGCTCGGCTGGCGCGGCGACGGTTTCGATCCGCACGCGCTGGTTCAGCGCTACGACAAGGCGAGCGTGATGATCGGCGTTCTGCCGATCGGCCGGCCCACGCCGGACGGCGACGCGCAGGCGGCGTTTTTCTGGAGCCTGAAGCCTGCGCAGGCGGGCGCGGTTCGGGCGGCCGGGCTCGATGCCTGGAAAGCCAGGGTCGAACGGCTTTGGCCCGAAACGCGGGCCTATCTCGACCAGATCGCGGATTTCGACCAGCTCACCCTGGCGCGCTACGGCCACCATACGCTCAAGCTTCCGGCCGGGCGCGGGCTGGCGGTGATCGGCGATGCCGCGCACTCGACCAGTCCGCAATTGGGGCAGGGCGCCAATATGGCGCTGCTCGACGCGGCCGCGCTGGCGCACGCATTGGACAGGGCGTCCGACGTGGCGACGGCGCTCGAGGCCTATTGCGCGATGCGGCGCTGGCACGTGCGCGCCTTTCAGGCGTTGTCGGCAGCCCTGACACCGTTTTATCAGTCGGATTCCGCGGTGATGCCGTTCGTGCGCGACCGGTTGGTGGCCACAGTCGCGCGTGTTCCGCCGGCGCCGCAGATACTGGCGTCGATGGTGGCCGGCACGCTGTTATCGCCGTTTCGACCGATCGGACTTCGGGAAGTCGACTGGCGCGCCATATAGGTCTTGCATGGGGCGGGGCGATGGCGCTATGAGAAGCGAACCGTAACGTACGGTACGCTGTTTTGAGGTTTACCCCCGGAGACATGGTTGCAGGTCGCGCACGAGACAGAACGGCTGGAAACGCTCACCCCGCGCCAGGGCGAAGTGCTCGACGCGGTGCTCGCGCTTCTGGTGGAAGGCCGCGACGCGCTTACCATGAGCGCGGTGGCGCGGCGGGCGAGCTGCTCGAAGGAAACGCTCTACAAATGGTTCGGCGACCGCGACGGGTTGTTGACGGCGACCGTGCGCTGGCAGGCGGCGAAGGTGAGGACCGGCAGCTATGAGCGCCAGCGGCTCGACGCGGCGGCCCTGCGCGAGAGCCTGGAGGATTTCGCCGCCACCTGGCTGCGCGTCATTTCCTCGCAAAGCTCGATCGCGCTCAACCGGGTGGCGATCTCGCATGCCGGGTCCGGCAAGAGCAATCTCGGCCGGATCGTGCTCGCCAATGGCCGTTTTGCCATCGGCGAGAGGCTGAAACCCGTTTTGGAAGCCGGACGCGCGGCCGGGCTGCTTGCCTTCGACGACGCCGAAACCGCCTTCCGCAGCTTTTTCGGCCTGGTGGGCCGTGACGTCCAGATCCGGCTCCTGCTCGGCGACCGGCTGGACATGAACGAGGCCGAGATCGCCCGCGACGCAGGCTCCGCGACGCGGCAGTTCTTGGCTCTCTACGAAGCAGAACCGGCACCGGGATCCGGCGCCGCCGGAACGCAAACCCAGGAAAGGAAATGATGATGCGTGTCTATTACGATCGCGACGCCGATCTCAATCTCATCAAGGGCAAGAAGGTCGCCATTATCGGCTACGGCTCGCAGGGCAGGGCGCACGCGCTCAACCTGAAGGATTCAGGCGCCAAGGAAATCGCGATCGGCCTGAAGGAAGGCTCGGCGACGGCCAAGAAGGTCGAGGCCGACGGGCTGAAAGTGATGAGCGTGGCCGAGGTCGCCAAATGGGCCGATCTGATGATGATGGCCACGCCCGACGAATTGCAGGCCGACATCTACAAGAACGAGATCGCGCCGAATATCCGCGACGGCGCCGCGATCGCCTTCGCGCACGGCCTGAACGTGCATTTCGGCCTGATCGAGCCGAAGGCGAGCGTCGACGTGCTGATGATCGCGCCGAAGGGCCCGGGCCATACGGTGCGCGGCGAATACCAGAAGGGTGGCGGCGTGCCGTGCCTGGTGGCGGTGCATCAGGATCCGTCCGGCAATGCGCTGGACCTGGCGCTTTCCTACGCATGCGGCGTCGGCGGCGGCCGCTCGGGCATCATCGAGACCAATTTCCGCGAGGAATGCGAGACCGACCTGTTCGGCGAGCAGGTGGTGTTGTGCGGTGGTCTGGTCGAGCTGATCCGGGCCGGTTTCGAAACGCTGGTGGAAGCCGGCTACGCGCCCGAGATGGCCTATTTCGAATGTTTGCACGAGGTCAAGCTGATCGTCGACCTGATCTACGAGGGCGGCATCGCCAACATGAACTACTCGATCTCCAACACGGCCGAATGGGGCGAATATGTCTCCGGGCCGCGCATCATCACCGCCGAGACCAAGGCGGAGATGAAGCGCGTGCTCAACGACATCCAGACCGGCAAGTTCACCTCGGAATGGATGCAGGAATACCGTTCGGGCGCGGCGCGCTTCAAGGGTATCCGGCGTATGAACGACGACCATCCGATCGAGCAGGTCGGCGAGAAGCTGCGCGGCATGATGCCGTGGATCTCGGCCAACAAGCTGGTCGACAAAGCCAAGAACTAACCGACCGGCAGGCCCCGCCGGCGGCTGCGGCCACCCGGCAAGGGTTCGTACGATTGAAAAATGCACAGGCGCCGGCCTTCTGGTCCGGCGCCTGTGCCGTTCCGGCACAGGCGGTCTGGCACGAAAATCGCTTCCTCGACCCTATCAATGCGAGGAGGCTCGACATGATGCCGATTACCAAGAAGTCGATCGCCATCGATGGCCGCATTTTCCCCGACCGTCGCCGCGAACTGCGCCACAGGGTTCTGAAAGGCGCGAAACTTTCCTTCAACAACGGATATGGCGCGAGCGAATGCGTGGTGCGCAACCTGTCCGACCGGGGGGCGAAACTTGCCTTCGGCGATACGCTCGGCGTGCCGCCGCGGTTCCGGTTGCAGATTGCAGCAGACGCGGTCACCCATGAGGCCGCGGTGTGCTGGCGCGGCATTGGCGAGATCGGCGTGCGCTTCATATAATAAAAACAGGCGCATGCCAGGCTGGCCGGCCGCGGCGTGGGGCGGGCCGGTCAGCCGTAATGCCATGACGGCTTGGCCGTCGATCCCGAAAAGACCAGACCGGCCTGATTGCCGCGGCGCCAGCGCAGGCTTGCCCTGTAGGCCACGCCGTCCAGCGGAACGTAAAGCAGGAAGTCCTCGGGCACCCGGGTCCCGTCGGGAACCCTGATTTCCGCACCATGCGCGTGCATGTTCCTGACCACGCACGCGATCTCGGAATTGGCAATGCCGGTCAGGATCGTGGCGCGTTTCAGCACCCGATTGCGATGCTCGCGCTCCGGTGGATTTTCTGGCTGCCCCGACATCCATGCGGCTCCGCTCGGTCTGATCTGGCCTGTATGCGGAATGAGGATTAAGGGCGGGTTTACCCCGTGCAACAAGGGGAGATGGGCGCGGCGCGGTCTGGTGATCGCGCCACGGCCATTTGTGTGCCGCAAGGGGGCTTAGCTATAGGGCGATACGCACTGGCGCCGCCGGCCATGATAGGGCTGAAACGTGTTGTCACGCACCCTGTAGGACCGATAGCGATCGAAGCACCACTGGATATGAGCCCCGGACAGGCCGTATGAGCGGTCATAACGCCGGCGCGGCTGCACGTAACGCCGCGGCGCATAGCCGTCATAAAGCAGCCCGGGAACGTTGAGATAGATGCGCGGCCCGCCATGGCGGTAGATGCGGCGTTTGTGGCGATGCTTATAGCGGCGCTTGTAAATGCGATGATCGCGGAAGTCGCGATCCCTGTACACATGCCGGCGCTTCAAACGGCGGTCGAAATAGACGCCGCCGCCGCGATTGATAATCGTCGGGCAGTCGGTCGAACCGCCGGCGCAGCCGATCGCGCTCAGACCGCCGCTGTGGCGCCACAGGCGCTCACCGGCCGATGCCGAACTGGTGCCCATCGCCAGCGCGCCGACGACAAGCGCCGCGCACCAGGCGAGAAGCGGAAAGGTTCTAGGCATTGTCTTTGTCTCCTTGCGTACGAGCCCAGCCGCGCCTGCGGGGGCGCAAAAGGCATTGGCAAACGAAAAGCGTATTCATTCCTACCTGAACTAGGGATGAACGGAAGCTTTTCAACCGCTGCGCGCGTAAGCGTGACCGGTGTCTTGTTATTTGCGGTCGCGGCGGGCAAATATGCCGCCCATGTCCGTGCGCGTCGCCAGTTTCAATGTCGAGAACCTGATGAACAGGTTCGATTTTTCCGGTTACCGCAACGAGCTGTGGCAGGACAGGGCCGTGGCGCTGTTCGACATCAAGGACGAGGCCGAATATCGCGAGGTCGAGCGGGCGCGTGCGATCGCCCACACCGACGACACCCGCCAGCTTTCCGCGCTTGCCATCGCCGAAACCGGTGCCGACATCATCTGTCTGCAGGAAGTCGACAATCTCGACGCGCTGAAGGCGTTCGAATACGGCTATTTGTTCAAGATGGTCGGGCGCGGCTATCGCCACAAATACATGACGGCCGGCAATGACGGGCGCGGTATCGACGTGGCGGTGATGATGCGGCCGGAAACCAGGCACGGCCAGCCGATCGAGTTCGTGGCCATGACCAGCCACGCCCACGTCACCTTCGAGGATTTCGACCTGCATACGCCCGAACTGGCCGAACTGGGCATCGAACCGTTTGCCCGCATCTTCCGCCGCGACTGTCTGGAAGTCGACGTGCTGGTCGACGGGCGGCCGCTGACCATCTACACTGTCCATTTCAAGTCGATGGGCACGCCGCGCAACGGGCGCTCGGGCCGCGATGCAAGCATGCCGGTGCGGATTGCCGAGGCGCGCGCGGTGCGCCGCATCATCGAGGATCGCTTCGGGCCTGACGAGGCGGCGGACAAGCGCTGGGTGATCTGCGGCGACATGAACGACTACCAGGAACGGGTCGTCATCAGCGGCGACCGGTATTCCGGCTATGGCTTCACACCGGTGCGCGAGGATTTTTCCTGTGTCGATCTCCTGACCGAGGACGGTTTCAGCATCAACCCGGTCGAGCGCCGGCCGGAGCTGGACCGCTGGACGCTCTACCACACGCGCGGGCCGCAGGAACGCCATCTGTGCCAGCTCGACTACATCCTGTTGTCGCCGGCGCTGGCGCGCGGCAACGCCAAGGCGGTGCCCGACATCGTGCGCGCCGGACAGCCGTTCCGGACCCTGTTTCCGCCCGGCCAGGCGGTGGAGCGCTATCCGCGCACCGGCTGGGACCGGCCAAAAGCGTCGGATCATTGCCCGATCGCCATCACGCTCGACCTGGTGTGAAGCCGGCGGCGCTCGCCAGGGCGACTATTTGCGGCACACTCGACGTGGCGTCTTGTTGGCATTATCTATTATTTCATGTCGCGTCACAAATCAGAACCTGTTGCCGCGCGGATCGGCCGCGAACTCGCCGCGCGCATCATCTCCGGCCGGATCGGCGCCGGCGCGCGGTTGCGGCAGGACGAAATCGCCGAGGAATTCGGCGCCAGCCATGTGCCGGTGCGGGAAGCCTTCCGCCGCCTCGAAGCGCAGGGGCTGGTCGAAAGCGAACCGCACCGGGGCGTTCGGGTGGCGGGCTTCAGCCTGGAGGACGTGCGCGAGGTTGCCGAGATGCGCGCCGCGCTCGAGGTTCTCGCCCTGCGCAACGCCGCGCCGCATCTGACCAAGGCCATTCTCGATGAAGCCGAGGACGCCACGCGCGCCGGCGACCACGCGGGCGATGTTCACGCCTGGGAAGACGCCAACCGCGCCTTCCACCGGCTGATCATAACGCCCTGCGGCATGCCGCGCCTGCTGCGGACCATCGACGACCTGCACATCGCCAGCGCTCGCTTCCTGTTTTCGGGCTGGCGGGCGGAATGGGAGACGCCGACCGACCGCGATCACAGAGCCATCCTCGCGGCTCTGCGCGCCGGCGATATCGATGCCGCCACGGCCGTGCTTGCGCGGCATGTGGGGTGGATCGGAAAAACGCCGGAACGGCGGCGCGCCGTCGGCGCGCGCCGATAGGGTGCGACAGAACAGTCCGGCGGCCGACACCGTGACGAATCATCCGTTGCCGGAAGGGGCAAGGCAGGGCGACGCCGCGCATGTATGCCTTGCCGCTTGACGGCCGCTCGGCCTGCCGGCGCGGTTTTCCAGTTCCAAAAACGGTCTCCGACCTGCGCGGGAAACCGAAAGCGCGCGCCGGACTTGCAATGGGCGCGGTTTTATGGACTCCATTAGCGATAGGACATCTATATTATCTATAATCTGGAAAGGACAGCCATGACCCTCTCGACCAGCGCCCGGCAAAGGCCGGCCTTCAGCCCGCTCGATCTGCAGCGTCGTCCGCTGGTCTGGAAGATCGGTGCGGTGTTTTTCGGCAGCCTGTTTCTGGCGCTGTCGTCCTATATCGAAGTGCCGATGTTCCCCGTCCCGGTGACGATGCAGACTTTTGCCGTCGCGCTGGTGGGCGCGCTTTATGGCTGGCGCCTCGGCGGCGCCACCATCGCGGCCTGGCTGGTGGAAGGGGCGCTTGGTCTGCCGGTGCTCGCCGGCGGGGCCGCGGGCGCGCATCATTTCGTCGGGCCGACCGCCGGTTATCTCTTCGCCTTCCCGGTCGCGGGCATGGCCATGGGCTGGCTGGCCGAGCGCGGCTGGAACGGCCATCGTCCCGGCCTGGCCTTTGTCGGCATGCTGATCAGCAATCTGCTTTGCCTCCTGGTCGGCGCGGCGTGGCTGGCGACCCTGATCGGTCTCGAGCAGGCGGTGATGGCCGGGATCGTGCCTTTCCTCGCCGGCGCGGTTCTCAAAGCGGCGCTCGGGGCGTTGACGCTCCGCCTGATGGCGCGCGAGCCAAGGCCCGCGGCCGAATGACGGTGCGCTTGCGCCCGCATCATCTGCTGTGTGTGCTGACCTATGCTGGAAAGGGCTACAGCCCCGCCTTCACGGTCAGTCTGACCGCGATCGCGGGGCGACTGGCAGGGGGCGAAGAGGTCGAAATCGTGGCCGGGCCGGACGATATTTGTGCCCCGCTTCTGAGCGACCCGCAGCCCCATTGCCATCGTGCCAGCGTGAGCGAACGCGATCGCGCCGCGATGGACAATCTCGGCGGCGTGCTGGCGTTGGCCGTGCGCCCCGGCGACCGATTGGTGCTGGATGCGACACGGCTCGGTCGGCTGCGCGCCGCTTTCGCGGCCGGTCATGTCCGCTCCGCATGTCACGCGTGCGAATGGGCCGAACTGTGCACGGCGATTGCGCAGGACGGTTTTGCGCACACGGTACTTGCCGCGCGGGCGCGGGAGGCGTGAGCCTCGCCGCCCGCCGGCGGCTTATTTGCTCTGGCCGATGGCGAAGCAGGGATAATAGGTCGCCGGGTCGATTGCGGCCGCCGCACATTGATCGAGCACGGTGAACTCGCTCTGGTCGTCGTAGAGCAGGTAGGGATCGACCAGCATGCGGCCGGTGAGGTCGCGCGAATTGCCGAACCTGTCGATCTGGCCCTCGACTTCCGGGCTGAGCTCGAGCAGGGCGCGGCGCAGCACGTCGCCTTCCAGGAAATTGTCCGGTAGCTGGTCGAACGGCCCGTCGAAAAACGTGTTGAGCGAGGTTTCGTAGGCGCGCACCCCGACCAGGATCCGGCGGTCGAGATAGCGGTCCTGGTACCAGGCAAAACCGGTGCGCAGGCCGATGCTGACCTGGTTCGAGGTCTCGGACTGGAAATAGTCCTCCGACGGCACGTTGTCGTCGAGCACGTAGAGGAACATTTTCAGCTCTTTGTTCCACAACAGGAACATCTGCACGCCGGCTTCGTCGAAGACCGGGCCGAGATAGTCCTCGCCCGGCCCGAGCTTGGATTTGGGGACCCGGACATCGCGCAAATCGTTGAGATGGAACGTCACCGTGCGCCCCTTGCGGGTCAACGCATAGGTGAGACCGTCCTTTTTCTCCACGGTCACGCCAAGCTTGGCCCTATAGGCGCGGTGCTTGGACAGTTGCTGTTCGGTGAAGGGGTTATTTTCGGTGAAATAGGTGAAATGAACGATGCCGTCGTCGCGATCGGCGATGTCGAGGCGGAAATTTCCGGCATAAGGCACCGCGTCGTGGATGAATTTGAAATAATAGTAGTTTTCAGTCGGATAGACGGTGACGTCGTCCTTGAGCTGGGAAAACACGTGGTCGAACACCGCGTCGATGTCGGTGATGTCGAAAGCAGGCGCGGCGCGCACGGCGTCGACATAGGCTTCGTTGGTCGTGATCGTGCTGGTGGACGCGGCCGCGACCGGCTGCGCCCAAATGATCGCCGCGGCCGCGAGGCCGAAACAAAGCCGGGCAACGCAGAAGCCCCGCGGCACGTATGATGCCGGTATCATGTCGATCTCCATTCCAATCTTCGGGACCTGCCGGGGAGCCTGGCGCGCAGACTCCCCGCGCATCTGAATTGCGCAAGCCTAGAGCTTGGGCAGGAATGCCGGCGGCTTTTCGATCGCCGAGCCCTTCTTCAGGTGCGATTGCAGCTTGTTGTGCGGCTTCACCGAACCGGTCTTGTTGTGCGACTGCGCTTTGTTGTGTGGCCTGACCGAACCAATCTTCTTGTGTGATTGCGCCTTGTTGTGCGGCGAACCGGTCTTGAGGTGCGACTGCAGCTTCTTATGCGGCGAACCGGTCTTGAGATGCGACTGCACCTTCTTGTGCGGCGAGCCGGTCTTGAGATGCGACTGCAGCTTCTTATGCGGCGAGCCGGTCTTGAGATGCGACTGCAGCTTCTTATGCGGCGAGCCGGTCTTGAGATGCGACTGCACCTTCTTGTGCGGCGAGCCGGTCTTGAGGTGCGACTGCACCTTCTTGTGCGGCGATCCGGTCTTGAGATGCGACTGCAGTTTCTTATGCGGCGATCCGGTTTTCAGGTGCGACTGCAGCTTGTTGTGCGGCGATCCGGTCTTGAGGTGCGACTGCAGCTTCTTATGCGGCGATCCGGTCTTGAGATGCGACTGCAGCTTGTTGTGCGGCGATCCGCTCTTCAGGTGCGACTGCACCTTCTTGTGCGGCGAGCCGGTCTTGAGGTGCGACTGCACCTTCTTGTGCGGCGAGCCGGTCTTGAGGTGCGACTGCAGCTTGTTGTGCGGCGAGCCTGTCTTGAGATGCGACTGGATCTTGTTATGCGGCGATCCGGTCTTGAGATGCGACTGCAGCTTGTTGTGCGGCGATCCGGTCTTCAGGTGCGACTGCAGCTTGTTATGCGGCGAACCGGTCTTGAGGTGCGACTGCAGCTTGTTATGCGGCGATCCGGTCTTGAGATGCGACTGCAGCTTGTTATGCGGCGAGCCGGTTTTGAGATGCGACTGCAGCTTGTTGTGCGGCGATCCGGTCTTGAGGTGCGACTGCAGCTTGTTATGCGGCGAGCCTGTCTTGAGATGCGACTGGATCTTGTTGTGCGGCGATCCGGTCTTGAGGTGCGACTGCAGCTTGTTGTGCGGCGAGCCTGTCTTGAGATGCGACTGGATCTTGTTATGTGGCGAACCCGTCTTCAGATGCGAGTTCCACTTGGAATGGATTGGCGTCGGATCGCCGGTGCCGACATCGTGGCAATCCTGGTCGTTGGTGCTGTCGAGATCGCCGATGATCCCCACCATGCCGGGATAGAGCAAGCCGAGCGTGTCGTCGTCGAGTTCGCCGGTCGGATCGAGACCGTTGTCGGACTGCAATTGCGCCAGCGCCGACTGGGTTTGCGGTCCCAGAATGCCGTCGATGGGGCCTGGATCATAGCCCAGAAGCGCGAGCGCGACCTGGATGGCCCGCGCGTCGACGCTACCGTCCTCGCCATAGAGCCATTGGATGCTGACGCAATTGGTGAGGATGTCGGAGCCGTAATCCGCCGGAATCGAGATCTTGAGCGCGAATTCGGTCGATTCGCCGACGCCGAGCGTCACGCTCGGATTGTAGCACTGGATGCCCGCGTCGAGTTCGAAGCAGTTCCAGCCCGTTCCGATGGTCTCGACGAAGGGCGCGGTTTCGGGGTCGATCACGTCCCACAGATAGACCGGACCCGAGAACTCGGCGGGGCCGTTATTGGTCAGCTTGATGGTGAAGCTGCATTCCGAACCCGGCAGGCATTCGGCGGGACCGCTCTTGTCGATGTCGAGATCGTAGCCCTGCGGTTGCGGCAGCGCCGGCTCTCCTGGCGGCGGGGCGCCGGCGCCGGCGCCGGCGCGATAAACCTCCACGTCGCCGATCTTGGTGGCGTCGTGCTTGAGCGCCTCGATGGCGATCGGGTTGCCGGCCTCGTCGATATTGGTGTCGAGGTCGATCATGTAGGAGGCGAGCACCGCGTCGGCGGGGTAAGGGTCGCCGGTGTCGGGGTAGGCGCCGAGAGCCGCCTCGGGCAGCACCTCGTCGAGCGCCTCCACGGGCGTGCCCTGAATGCCGTGCACCTCGGAGAGATCGCTGCGTTCGCCGGTCGAGGGCTCCAGGCAGGGCCCGTCGGGCGAGCACAGCGAATCGCCGGAGGCCCAGACGCTGCCATAGGGCCGTTCGGCGTCGATCGCGCCGTCGGTGGTATAACCGTAACCGAAATCGACGCCGCCGGCGGCATTGGCGCGGATATGCGGCGCGCCAAGCGACTTGCGGTCATAAAAGCCGACGTCGTAGCGGCCGAGCGGGACCCAGAACCCCTCGCTCGTCAGCGTGTATTGCAACACGCGCGCGGCATGCGGCGTGGCAAAGGGCTGCGGCTGATCGAGGCCGAGATTGCGCACGCCGCCGCGTTCGCCGACCAGCATCACGCCTTCGTTGGAGATGGCAAGGTCAGGCACCACGCGCGGCGTTGCGTCATCGCCGCCGAATTCCGGCAGCACGATTTCGCGGCGCACATCGGCACCGTTGAAGCCGCCGTTTTCGTCCAGGCCGATCGACCACACGCTGTTGGCGGCATCGTCGCTGGCGCCGTCCCAGTCGGGATTGCCCATGCCGTCCGCGCCCGACACCGCATAATAGAGCCGGGTTTCGTTCGACAGCGGGTCGGTGAACACGGCAAGGCCGAACACGCGGCGGCGGAAATCGGCATAGTTCCAGCATTCGGGCGTCTGCGCGAAGGTCTGGGGCGAACCGCCGGCATCGGCACAGTCGCCGATCGCCGCGCTCGAAGCCGTATCGAAGGCGATCGCGGGCAGGGTCGCGGTCTCGCCGGTAATGGCGTCGAGGAAGCCGGTGCGCGCGTCGGCGCCATGGTCGAAACGATCGATCTGCGTGCCGTCGAGCGACAGGCGGTGGATCATACCCGTTTCGAGGTCGGAGACGAACAATTGTCCGTGCGCCTTGTCGAAGGCGACATTGCCGAGGCCGGCGCCGGTGTTCTCGCGCCCGTCCAGCGTGATCACGGCAAGCAGTTCGGGCTCGTAGTCATTGTCGGCGTTGAGCCTGTAAAGCCCGCCGGGGCCGCCTTCGCCCCATTGACCGGGCAGCCAGTCGGTATTGTCGGGATCGCGGTGCAGGCCGAATTGCGAGGTGGCCGTCAGGTAGATATTGGCCGGGCTGCCGTCGTCGATCGCGATGCCGAAGACCTGGCCGACCTGGCCGGCGGTCACCGGCAGGCGTTGCGGCTCGTCGATCCAGTGGCGACCGTCGGCGGCAAAACCGGGATTGCGAATGTCGACGACGGAGCCGACGACGCCGCCCTCGTCGATCAGGGTCAGACGCTCGCCGTCGGCAAGCGTGATTTCGGTGGTGCCGGAAAAGCGCGTGGCAAAGGCCTCTCCGGCCGACAGCGCCTCTTGGGCAAGGGCTGCGGGAACCAGCGCGGACGATCCCAAAAGCAGGGCCGAGGCGAAGGCGAGACGTTTGCCTTTCAGGGCGTTGCGTGAAAAATGACGGGTGCGTAACGGGTGGGCGGCCATGGGATGCTCCTCCTCCTGGCAGTCTGTCTGTCCCTTTTTATTCGGGCCTTCACTAGGTCCGCTTGCCCTCCGGGTAAATGAAGCACTTCACACCACCCACGGGACACAAAGCTAGGCACGAATTCTCGTCATGGTAAAGCGCTGGTGCGCCCTGTTCCTGTTTTGGCCTTGCTCTTGCAGAAATCCGCCATGGATTTTTCAACTTACAGGCGATTTCGGCGTCAGAGTTCTTGACTGGACGAAACCTTGCCGATTGCGGGTGAACCGAAGCTGAACGGCTAAAGATGCGGGCGGCGCGGGGCTTAGGCGGAACGCCGGCGGGAGGGCGTCGCCGCGGCAATGCGGGTCAGATCGGCCTGCCGGAACGGGCCGTGAACGAAAATGTCCCACGTGGGACGTGGGACGGTCCCACGAGCGTCACACGTTCACGGCCCGTTCCGCCACCATTGCCGCTAAGTCATTGAAATGATTGGTGGGTGATGTAGGGATCGAACCTACGACCCGCTGATTAAGAGTTGGCGATAATATAAATAAAAACAATGCGTTAGGCCGGACGACCGTGTGAAAGCCGGGAAAATCAGCGGGAAATCACACGGTTTCTAGAGCGCGATGCCGCCGCGCCCGGCAAGCAGCCCGCGCGTGGCCGCCATCTGCGTATCGCTCATCTGGCCGGCTCGCAGGATCACACCATAAAGACGTATATTGCTGGCTGTGCTGTCATCGTAGTTCGCGCCGATTGTGATGCCGCCGGGTGGGATCGTGCCGGCATCGCCGGTGACGTATGCACTGTTGTCGAGTGCGACGCGGCTGGTCGCGCCCGCGTGGCGTTCGGTGACCACGCCGTCGGCGCCGACCGCCAGCGTTGCCAGCGCGGGCCCGCCGCCGCCCGAATAGAGCGTCAACGTCGGCGTCGTCGGCGATTGATAGAGAATACCGGAATTAGCGGTGGCGCCAGAGAACACACGTCTGTTGATCGACCACGTCACTTGCCGGATCGCGGACACGCGCTCCCACGGCTGTGAGATCGCGAACGTCGCGCGCAAGAAATCGTCAGTGCCGTCGAATAGCAGGAAGTGACGGCCGACCTCGACCTGGTAGAGCGGCCGGCTCGCGTCGTCCTTGGCGGTTAAATACCGGCCGGTCAGCCGGTCGTGCCAGGTGCCAACGGGATCGCCATGGCCGGCCGGCGTGGTGGCGGCCGCGCCGGTGCGCTCCTGATAGGCTGCGCCGTAGACCGTGCCCGGCAGCACGCAAATGCCGGCCTCGCCGCCCGCAAACAGCGAGGTCGGCGAAAAGCCGCGCGCTTCGCCCCCCGTCATGCCGAGCGCCAGGCCGAGCGCCAGCCCGGTCATGCGTCGATCACCGCCACCTTGTCGCCGGCAGTCGCCGCGAACTCGCGCGTTTGGCCGTCGAGCACCAGCCAGTCCTGGCCGGACGCGGCCACGGGTGCCGCGCCGAACTTGATCCAGACATTCCCGCCGACGGCGGTAATCGACCAGAAGCGCACGCCCTCGTCGCCGGCGGGCGCGGCCGCGGTGGTGGCCTGCGACGCGCCGCTCGAGGCGATGGTTTCGGCCGCCTCGGCCGCCGTCTCCGGGATCCGCGTGATGCCGGCCCGCCCGCCGATGGCGCAGGAGCCCAGCACGCAATGAACCGTCGCCATGTCTATCCCCTTTGCTGCTGCAGGAGCTGTTTCAGATCCTTGCGGATCTCTTCAAAGTTCTTGTCGAAGCGCTGCAGGTGCCCGTCGAGGTCGACCCGGCGCACATAGTCGTCGCGCACGCGGTTGATGCGTTCGTGCAGCTTGTCGTCGCCGTCGCCGATCGCCCGCGCCAGCTTTTCCGTCTGCCGGTCGAGCCTTCCCGACATGGCGCGGAACGCGCCGGCGGCGATGCCGGCGACCGACAGAACCACGGTCAGCGACACGCCGATCAGCCATTGCAGTTCGGCGACGCTCATGACTGGCAGCCGTAATGCGCAACGCGGCTCTTGTGCCTGGCAAGGCCGATCGCCGTCGGCCGCGCCCGGTCGACCAGGATCCGGTTGACCGAAGGCGGCGCGTCGGGGATCGCCACCAGCACGTCGCAGGGTTCAGTCACCTGCGGCGTCGACTGGCAGGACGCACCCGCCAAGAACGGCACACAGATAATCGTCGCCACCCACGAGAATTTTCGCATCGATCTCTTTCCCGTCCTTGAAAACCTGCACCCGGTCGCTCGCCAGCCGGTCAAGCACACGCTGGCGCCCGTCAGCGTGTCCGACCAGGTAAATGGCCCCGGACACCGCCGCGGCCGCCAGAAGCGCGCCCACGGCCTTGCCTGCCGGCGAGAGGGCAAGTTTTGCGGCAAGCCCCCACATCACTCCGCCTCGACCGTGGCGCGGAGGTCGCGGATGCCGGACAGCACGTGGCGCTTGAACAGCAGAAACAGCAGGATCAGCATCACGACGGCCGCCACCATCACCGCCAGCGTCTGCCAGTCGAGCCCCCACAGGAAGCCGCCGCCAATGCCGCCGCCGCCAAAAAGGCCGGTGAGCCACTGCCACCAGCCGGTCTTTTTCTCGACTTCGCGGTCGACCTCGGGCGGCACCACCTCCTTGTGCGGCGCGGTCGCCCGGTGGCGCGCGCGCACCTCGGCCAGCGCGCCGCGCACGCGCTGCACCGAAACGCGCGCGTCCTGGCCGGAATTGTGGCCCCGGCCGGCCGCGTTCGGCAGGCTGGCCCATTCCATGGCCAGCTGGTCCAGCAGCGTTGCCTCGCGCATCCGGCCTGCCAGCCATTTGTCGATGCCGCGCCGGCCGAGCAAGAAACAGGCCATGCGGTCCTGCATGTCTGCGTCGAACAGCTCGCTGCCGTCCAGCCGCAGCACGCGCCGGATCTCGCGCATCGTCTTGCGCACGATCTGCGGTCGGCCGACGGCCGAGGATTTCCACTTGTTTTTCGGATGGCGCAGCATCCGGAGCTGCAGCTTGTCGACCTGGTCGAGCGTCATTTCGGTGAGCTCGACGTCGCCATTGGTCAGCGCGCCATAGGCCAGCGTCTCGTTATAGCCGCGCGCCGGCCGGCCGTCGGGGCGGATATCGGTGCCCTCGGCCAGGCCGATCAGGTCGAGCATCGGTCGATAGACGAAATATTTGTCGGTCATAGGCTGCGCCTCACACAGGGTTGTTGACTGCGACGCCCGCCGCATCGACCCAGGACGATCCGGCGGTGGCGCCGCTCGCCCACACGGTCTTGTTGGCAGACGTGTTGAAAACCTGCTTGCCCTGGTATTTGCCGACCGTATTGACGATCGAAGAAACGTCGTCGAGGTTGGCCGTGCTCGAGAAATATTTTTGGGTGTCGGATGCGGGCAAGGTGCCGCCGGCGCCGCCCATCACATATTGGCGGGCCGCGTCGACGTTGGAAAAGACCTGCTGATAGGGCGTGTGGATCGACGCTCCGGCGTTCGCCTGCACGACCAGCCCTCGATAGAAGTTCGAGAGCACATTGCGTCCCATGAAAACGTCTTCGACATAGTCGAGGCCGAGCGCGGTCTGCACGGAAGATGCGGGCGTGCCGACATCCTGCATCGTGTTGCCATCGATCCACAATCCGCTCACCGCGCCACTAGCCGCCGCTGCCGTGACATTGATCGCGCCAAGTCCTTGCGAACTGCTGTTCGTTTCGGTGTAGCCGCGGTTCTTGTTGATATGAACGTTGGTGAAGCCGCCCTTTCTGCCGTCGACGCGGATTGCGTGTCGCAGGTAGGACGCCGTGCCTTCGGCCGGCAGAAAAAAATTGTCCTCGATGATGATGAGGTCGCCCGGGTTCCGCGCCAGCTGCCATTCGTTGAGCACGGCGATGCCGGTCATGCGCGTCAGCGCGGAGAATGGCGCGTGCACGCGATTGTGTCTGGCGGTCGCATACCGGCAGGGTCCGTTCTGGTCCGAGATTACGGCGCCCGAGGAATGGCCGGCCGGCGTGGTGTCGTTCTGGCCGCGAGCGACGATGTTTATCGTCGTCGTCGGCGTTTGATGATCGGCCGCGTCCACGGCTATCAGCATCCACTCGGACCCGACGCGCGCGAAATACTGGGTCGGATAGTTGAGCGTGACGGCGATGTTGATCGTCACCGCGCCGGTCTGCGTATCGGTGATGTTTTCGGCCAGGGTGGAGGCGAACGTGCCGCGCGTCTGGAATGCAATGCCGGTCAGCGTCGTCGCGTCCGTGGCGATCGACGCGGCCTCATAGTTCTTGATTTCATTCTGCTCGACAAGCACGTCGTCGGTGCTCTCGACGCGAAGCACGACGCCGTAGCCATAATAGCCGGAAAGCCGATTGTGATGCACATGGCCATGGCGCGGTTTCGGGTATGGCGGCTGGGCCATGATGTTGATACCACCGCCCCAGAAGATTGCCATCGCATCCGTGGACGAAATCCTGTTCCAGGCGATCTCGAAATGAGCCACATCGTAATAGAGGCAGATCGGATACCAGACCGAGTTGTGAATGCGGTTGCGCAGCACGTCCAGATCCCGCGAACCGAACGCGAAGACGGTGGCTCCTGACAGGCCGTTGACTGTATTGTGTTTCACCGTCGCGCCGTCGACATTGTCGATCACGATGGCATGGACGGCCAGAAGGTTCGTCAACCCCGTATTGCCGTCCGAGGCCGTGATGTTCTTGAAGCGATTTTTCTCGGCCGTGAAGTTCTCGCAATTGGCGGCGTGAATGATGTGCTTGCTGGAGACCAACAGCGTGGCCGCATATCCATTGATGACAGAGCCTTTGACGCCACAATTGTCTCCGGTGACGTAGATCAGCTTCTGGGCGTCGAAGACCGGAACGACCGTCGCGCCTCGCGAGTGCACGAGCTTGACGTTGTCGTCGGGTACAGTCAGCCCGCCATATTTGTGTGTGCCGGGACCGAACCAGACCGTACCGCCCCCAGCCGCGCCGCAAGCCGCGATCGCAGCCTGGCACGCATCCGTATCGTCGTCGGCGCCGTTCATCCGCGCGCCGAACCAAGCCACCTCGTAAGTGCTGGGCAGCGGAAAGCGCCGCTTCCACCGCCGCCCTGCGGCATCCACGATGACGGTCCCGCCATCGTCGGCAGTCGCGCCATCCGAAGCGTCCAGTGCAAAGCGGCCGCCGCCGACGCGCGTCGCTGAATGCCATCCGATCACGTCGACGGCGGTCGCCACCGTTTCGTTGTTGAAGGCGCGCAGCGATGCGACCGACAGAAAGGTCAGCGGCGGTATCGTACCGGTGACTTCCTCGGCAGCCTGGATTGCCTGGTTCAGCAGGTCGCTTTCGAGATCTGCGTTTTCGATCGCGTTGGCACCGTCCTTGTCCCAGCGCAGTAGTTTGCCGGCGGCCGGGACAGGCAGCGCAGGACCGGCGCGGCCAAAGGCGACTTTTGGTGCCCGGCCGAGATCGCGTGCCAGCTCCTGTTGCGTGCGGGTCAGGTAGTCCAGGTCGGCGTTCTGCTTCACCGTGTCGAAGGCGTTCGACGGCGAGAAATCGGACTGGCGCACGATCGGCTGGTCGCCGACCAGCGCATAGGCGTCGCCGGCAACGGTCGGCGAGGCCGCCCCGGCCAGGGTCAGCGAGCCGCCGGCGGCCGTGCCCAGCCCGGAGGGAAAGGCATAGTCGACGCCGAGCGTCAGCGTGGTCTCCACCCCGTCGCGCGTGCGCACCACGGCCAGCGCGTCCTCGCGCGTCAGGTGGAAATCCCATGCGAGCGTGGTGGCGCCCGCCGAGGGCGACAGAAGGGTGACGCGGTCGTTTTCGGTGGGCGCTGTCATGGCGCGCCGAGACTAGGCCCGCGCGCTGCCTGTCACGTTTCAGGCCGCAACGCGCCCCGGCGCGCGAAAACGGCCGCCGGGGAGGCCACCCGGCGGCCGCGCGAGGGTGCAGGCCCGAGCAGGATGGCTGCACGCGGGCAGGTTAGCGGGCGGGGAAGGGTGTCACGTTTTGGGGGGTGCCGGCGCCTTCAGCCGGTCGTAAACGAGGCGAATACCTCTACCGGCAAAATAAGCGGCGACGTTCAATGCAATGACGAGCAGGCCAATCTCGATGATGTTGGACGAAACAAGATCGCCCCCGATCTTTCTCCCCCAGTCGTTTGCCGCGGTGACCCGGTACCAGTCTAGGAATGTGCCGAGCGCGCAGACAACGATCAGCCATTCCCAGCGGACCCGTAGAATGCCAAGGATCAGCGAAACTATCATACCGGCAGACTAGCCGAGCTTCACCCCGGTGTCATCCGGCCCGGTTTCCAGAAATAGTCCTGGCCGAATTCGCGTTTCCAGAATTGCTGCTGGCGCTTGAACGCCCGGTTCGCCTCCGGGTCGGCCAGATATTGCAACTGGTCGAACACCGTGCGCTCGAAGGCGAGCCGCAGATACCAGATGTTCGAGCCCGGCACGTTGCCGCGCGCAAACTTCACCAGCTCGCGGCCGAAATGGGTCTTTTCGCCCGAGGCGAGCTGGATCAGGTTACCGCCCGTGAGCTTCCACAAATCGTCCGCCCGCTGCACCACCGGCCCGGCCAGCGTGGTCGAAAACCCGCTGCCATAGCGGTTGACGTTGGAAAACAGGAAGTCGCCGTAGATGCCAAGCCCGCCGCCCTGCAGCATCGCCGCTCCCCAGAAACCGGCATCGGCCGGGTCGCGCGGCTCGCGGCCGGCCGCCACCTGCTTGAGCTGCAGCGCCGCGGCGCCGAACAGCGTCGTCGACAACAGCAGCGATCCCGCATAGGCCATGCCCGCGGCGATCTCGCCGCCGGCGATCATGGAGTGGATCCGCGCGCCGTGCAGCAGCACGAACACGGCGCCGAAGCTCTTGAACTGGGCGAACGAGCGCACCGCCTCGCCGATCAGCGTGCCGGGCTGGTTCTGGTCGAGCAGGGCGGTGCGGCTGCGATGCGCCCCCGAGGGCACGGCGTATTCCGTTTCCGCCTGGATCATTTCCAAATAGCGCTCGGCCAGCCGTTCGTCGACCCGCTCGGCGATCTCGGCCGGGCGCAGCAGCCGCCCCTCGTGCAGCGGCACCTGGCGCATCGTGTCCCAGTTGCGCCCGGTCAGCCCGTAGCGCGCGAAGGTGGCGCGCAGCTTTTCGGGCAGCGCCGCCCAGCTCTGGCCGGCCCGCTTCGCCACTTCCGCCTGGAAGGCCAGGCCGAAGGCGTGCCTGGCCGCCTGGGTCCAGGGCGTCAGGCCCGACCAGGTCAGCACGCGGTCGGCGAAGTAGCTCGCCCATTCCGGCCCCGACAGCGTCCCGACATAACGCGCCTGGGCGTGAAACACGTGCTGGGCGCTTTCCAAAATCAGGCCCGAGGTGACCGCGTCGCGCCGGTTCATGCGGCCGAACGCCGTCAGGATTTCGGGAATGGCGCCGCCGGCCGGCAGGCCGGCAAAGCGCCGCGCGATCGTCGAGGAGCCGGCGTCCGAGATCGAGGAAATCGCCGCCGAGCCGAGCACGCTCGCCGTGATCAGCGAGCGCGCGGCGGCGAAACCGTTGGCCCAGCGGCCGTTCACCGGCGTTTCCAGCTCGCCGCGCAGCGAGCCCCAGACGGCGTCCAGGCGCTTGACCCGACCGCGCGCCCGGTCGAGCGCCTTGTCGGCCGACACGCCGCCGAGCCGGCCCGCCTGGCCGGCGGCGATCTTCTGGCCTTCCTTCTCGATCGCCTGTTTCATCCACTCGATCGTGCCGCCCGGGTTCGGGCCCAGGATCTCCATGGCGGCGATGTCCTTGGCCATCATGTTGACGTGGCCCATCATGGCGGCGAACGCGTCGCCGCCGCCGCCGAACGCTTTTTGATAGGCCAGCCAGGCGTCGGCGTCGCGAAACACCAGGAAGCGGTGCTCGGCCCGCTGGTTGGCCAGCGCGCCCCGGCCGAAGGGCTGGCGCAGCGGCTGGCGGTCGTTCCAGCCCTCGGTGGTGACGGTCAGGTAGATCTCGTCGAGAATGCCGTCGAGCTCGGCTTCCGACACGGCCTGGCCGGAAAGCGGGTGCTTCATGCGCGACACGTCGAGCCGCGGCCGGATCTCCGCCTTCCAGGTCTCGCGGCCGGCCTTGCGCAGGGCGCGCGGGTCGTGGCGCTGCGGCAGCCCCCAGTTCTCCAGCTTGCCGATCGCCCCGCCGGCGCCGTTGAACCGCTGGCGCAGCCATTCATGCGTCTCTTGCCACGCCCTGGCGAAACCCTTGGCGGCCTTGTCGCCCGTATCCTCGCCGAACGCCTCGCGCAGCACGTTCTTCAGGTCGGCCTTGTTCCAGCGCGTCTTGTCGCCGCCGATCGCGCCGCGCCGGAAATGAAACAGCAGGTTTTCCATTTTCGCGTGCGCCATGCCCACGATCGCCCGCTGGCGCCCGGCAACCGAGGAAAACCCGGCCGTGCCGAAATGCTCCAGCTTGTCGAGCGCGGCCGCGCCGATATCGAACTTGCCGGCCGCCGTCTTGTGGCTTTTCAGGTCGGCGTCGATCTCGCGGATGTTTTTCAAGGCCAGCTTCGCCTTGCGCCGCTTGTGGGCCGTGTCGGCCGCCATGCTCTCCAGCAGGTCGAGCCGCGCCTGCTCGTCGGCGTGGCCGGCATTGGCGTTGGCGTGGTGGTCGCGAAAGCGCTGGTAATCGCGTTTCAGCCGCTCGGCGTCGGCCTTCTTCAGCTCGCCGCCGTCCACGGCCCGGTCGAGACACTCAAAGATCGACATTGCGGCTCTCCAGGAAGTGCGAGGCCAAGCGTCCGACCGGACGCCGGGCGATTTTTCGCCCGCCCGGCCGGAGTGCGGGGCCGAAGGCCCGTTCGCGCGTGAGGCAGATCATGTCCTGCACGCCCTCACGATCGCCGCCAGGCCCTCCTCGTGCGCGATCGCGTCCACATAGGCGGAAAGCGGCACCAGCCGCCCGTCCTCGGCCGGGATCTCGAGGCCGGCAAATTCCTCGATCTCGCCGGGCGCGATCGCATACTCGTCCGGCCACGCGGCCGGGTCGGCGATGCCGGCCGGCACGGGTTCGCTGCCGCGCGCCGCCGCCGCCGCCTCGAGCTCGGCGTCCGACCAGCCGGGCAGGGGCTCGCCGCTGCGCTGCGGTCCGCTCTCCGCCAGGTCGGCGCGCATCACGGCGCGTTCCAGCGCGTCGAGCGGGTCGATCCCCTCGGCCAGCGACAGTTCGGCCGCCGCGCGCAGCACGCGGTCGTCCACCGCCGGGCCGGCATGGCGCGCGATCTCGGCCACATTCGCCTCCAGCCCGGCGCGGGCGGCGTCCTGGTCGGTCCCGGCGCCAACCGCGTCCAGGTCCTCTCGCGCATAGATCTTGCCGCCGCGCAGCTCCTCGTCGATCGCGTCCAGCAGGTCGGCCACGCTGGTGGTCTGGGTTTCGCCGGCCCGGCCGATATAACCGGCCTCCTCGGCGGCCTCGCGCGCGACGTCGAGCGGCACCCGCCGGTCGGGCCGGCCGCGGCCGCGCGGCGCCCGGCCGAGCGCCTCGGCGCCGATCGCCTTCAGCTCGCCGCCCTCGTCGAGGATCCCGCCGCGCGCCTTCAGAAATTCCACCAGGCTCTGCGCTTTGGTCGCGGTCTCCTCGATGCGCGGCCCGGCGATCGCCTCGACCACGCGCGCGATCTGCGCCTCGTCGGCGGCAAAGCCGGAAAACGCATCCGGCTCCTCGAGCGCGCGGTGCGCGGCCGAAACCGTCATGTCGTGATGCTCGGCCGAGGCCGCGCGCGGCCGGGTCGCGTCCAGGTGCTCCAGCGTCTCGGCATGGTCGAGCGCCCCGCGCGCGGCCGCCGGCAGCGCGGCGCGGATCTCCGGCAGGTTCGCCCGCGCCGCGGCCAGGTCGCCATTGGCGGCCGCGCGCACGCCGGGCTCGATCTGCGGCGCGGCGGCCGCGGCCTCGCCGGCGGCGCGCAGGCCGCGCCCGGTCAGCTTGACGATGCCCTCGCCGAGCCCCTGGCCGGCGCCGCCGAGCGCGCCGCCGAACGCGGCGGCAAAGCCGATATTCAACAGCGCCTGGTCCAGCCCCGCGTCCAGCCCCGCCTTGCGCCGCCAGGCCTGCACCAGCGGCTGCATCGCCGCCTCGGCGCCGGCGTTCACCAGCGCCTCGCGCGTCGCGGTCGCCAGGATCCGCTGCGCGATCGTGCGCCCGGCGCCGGGCCCGCCGCCGAGCGCCAGCGAAAACACCGCGATCGGGTCGCGCAGCGAGCCCGCGACGCCGCCGCCGAACGCGGCGATCCACTTGCCGAGCCCGCCGCGGCTTTCCATCAGCTGGCCGAACCGGCTGTCGGCCTCGCGCGCGATCGCGATCGCTTCGCCCTCGATCGAGCGCGACAGGCGCTCGCGCACGCGGCCGTCGGGAATGTTGCGTGTGGCCGCCGCCACCTGGTCGCCAAAAGCCTGTTTGCGCTCGGCATAGGCGCGGATCGCGTCGCGGGTGGGAAAGCGCCCGGTGCGCATGGCGCGCATCGGATTGTCGATCTTCACCCCCGTCGCGCGGAACACCTCGCCGATCCGCCGGTCGTAGGCTTCCTCCTCCGCCTGCTGGCTGGCGAAGCTGTTGTCGACATAGAGCATCTGGTCGACCGAGGCGGAAAAGATCGCCCCCAGCGAGCCCTCGCCGCCGGCGAACGTGTCGCCCGAGGCGACGCGCGGGGGCTGGTAGATGAACGTCACGGCATCGCCCCGTCATAAATCGTGCGGTCCCGGCCGCGGCGGGCCTGGCTCCGGGCGAGCGCCATCACGTCGAGCTCGAAATAGCCGCCCGGCGCCGGCACGTAGCGCGGATCGCCCGCGGCCACGTCGCCGAGCGCGACGCGGTAGCGGCCGGGCGTCGTCATCACCAGCCTGCCGCGCCGGATCTGCGCCGGCGTGATCGCGATCCCGTTGGCGGTCGCAACCGGCATCTGCGCCTCCAGGTCCTCGACCGACAGATCGTCCAGCAGGTCCTGCAGCGCGTCCGCCGGCAGATCGGGCGGCGCGACGGTGGTGAAGCCGTTGACGTCGGCCAGGCCGCCGAACTTCACCCCGCCGCGCTCGTTGGCCCCCAGCACCTCGTCGAGCGCCTCGACGAAGGCCGCGCGCGCCGGATCGTCTTCCTGGTCGAATTCGCCGGTGTCGAGGCCGCGCGCGAAGATCCGCGCCTCGTAGAGCGCGGCGGCCGCCTCCAGTACCTGCGGCGCCGCGCCGGGCACGGCCAGGAAGGCGCCGCCCAGCGCGTGCGCGCTCGCCGCGGCGAGCTTGCCTGCCGGGGGCAGGGCGGATTTGTAGCCGTCCGTCTTGCGCAGCTCCAGCGCCTCGGCGATCTCCACCGCCACGCGCTGGTCGCCGGTGGCGTGCACCAGCCCGGCAATATGCGCCAGCACCGGCGCGTCCGTCGATATCTCGGCCATCGCCGCCGGCGTGTCGTCGCCGAGACCCGCCGACAGAGCCGACACGATCGAGGGCAGTGCGAGCGGCGTCGCGGCCAGCATCTTCTTCAACCCGTCCTGCTCGGCCGGCGTGAAGAAGCGCGGCTCGATGCCGTAATGGGCGGCGACGGCCCGCGCATCGACGGTGCGCTCGCCCAGGCTTGCCGCCATCGTTGCGCTGTCGGTAAAATCCAGCGGCTCGATCTCGGCCACGCCGGCGCGCGCCGCCCAGCCCAGCGGGTCGGTGGCGAGCCCCTTGCGCATCTGGTCCGACAGGCCCTCCATCACGTCCAGCGTCGTCTGCGCCGCCGGCGTGATCCCGTCGCTTGCGATGCGCGCGCGCATCGCCTCGATCTGCGCGTCGACCACCTCCGGCCGCGCCGCGATATGCGCCTTCTGCCAGCCGGCCAGCCCGTCGAGAAAGTCGAGATTGGCGGCGAGCGCCGGGTCGCCGGTCGCCGCCACCGCTTCCGACAGCCGCTTGCGTTCGGCCGCCGGCACCGGCCAGCCCTTTTTCAGGAAACCGATCTGGGTCTCCACCGCCTTGTCGAGCGCCGCCGTGCGCTTGCGCGCGGCGGTTTCGTCGGCCTGCAGCCGGCGCGCCAGCTCGGTGTTGATCCTGTCGAAGGTCTTGCCGTCGAGCTGGCCGACCAGGCCCTCGCCGTCGAGCCATTCCCGCTGCAGTTCCTGGGCGAAGCGCGCGCGCGCGGCCGGATCCTCGATCCGCTCGAAGGCGCCGGTCACCCGTGCCTCGATCACGCCGGCGGCGGCCTCGCGCTTCAGGCGCGCCTGGGCGGCCGGCGGCAGCGGCGCGGCGTCGATATTGGCGTTGAGCGCGTCGAGCTCGGCCGCCAGCGCCGCGTCGGAGCGCTCGTCGCTTCCCGCGGTGCGCGCCATCCGGTAGGCGGCGTCGGTGCGCGCCGTAATCGCTTCCTCGAAGGAGACGGCGGTCCGCTCGCGCAACTCGCGCTGATGGTCCTGCGCGCTCTCGTGCTTGAGCGCGAAGCGGTAGCGCTCGAATGCCGGCTGGATCGCCGCGCGCGCCGTCGGCTCCATGTCGTCGAAAAGGCCGGTCCCGTAGCTGTCGAGCGCGTCGGCGAGCGCCCCCGGGTTGTTTTCGTGCTGCAGCGCCAGCCCGTCCATCTGCGCCTTCATCGCCGTCAGATAGCGGTTGACATAGATGTCGGCCGCCGCTGCATTGTAGGCGTCGCCGGCGATCGAGCCGGCCGGCAGGCGCGGCATCGGCGCGGCCGCCCCGGTCAGGGCGACGTTCACCCCGCGACCGGGCGCGGCCGCCGCGTCGATGCCGATCGCGCGGGCGTTGGCCAGGCCGTCGCGCGGCCCGACGCCGACCTTGGCCGCCCCGTACCAGGGGCTCCAGCCGAGCTCGGCGGCCTTGTCGAGCGCAAAATCGATTTGTTTGAACACGGTCGACGGATCGGCCGGCGATTTTCCCGTCAGCTTCTGGAACTCGTTACCGAGCCCGCCATCGATATAAAGCTGGAACGGGCCGTAGGAGCGCTCGCGCCGGCCGTTCTTCACCACATTGCTTTGCCAGACGCCGGGCGCGAGCCCTTCCGATTTCGCCACCTTGACGGCGATCTCCGGGTCGATGCCGCGCCGGCTCGCCGCGCCCCTGATATAGGTCTCAAGCTCGGCCAGGTCGCCGGTCGGCGTGGTTGCCGCGCTGGCGCCGTCATAGCTGAACTCGACGCCCGGCATTTCGATCGCCGTGGCGGCGGCCGCGCCCTTCTCGGCGAATTCGCGTTTGGCTTCGCGGTCCGCAGCCTGGCCGAGGCGCGCCGCCAGCTGGCCCGAGATCCGCGCGACATTGGCCAGCGCGGCCGCCGAACCGTCGTCGGCGGAAACCGCGATCGTGCCCCTGCGCGGGGCGCGCGCCCTGAACCGTTCGATGTCAGCCATAACGTTCCCGATAGTCGAGCCCGAGATTGGCGATCTGCCCGCCGGCGCCGATCACGCTGGAAAACAGCGCGCCGCGGCCGCGCGCGCGCGCGTTCCGTGCCGCCCGGCGTCGCGCCAGCGACCGCGACAGCGACTGGTTGGACGAAAGGTCGAGCTCGTTTTCCGCGTCCTCGATCGCCTGCGCCCGGGCGGTCTGCACCGAGACCGAGCCGAGATCGACGCCGCCTGCCGCGAACGCCACCGCCTGGTTGCCGATCGTGCGCGCCAGCTCCGCCTTCAGCGCCGCCGAGGTTTCCTTGCCGGTGATGAACTCCTCACGCGCCTCGAATTCGTGCTGGCGCGCCTCTGCCTTGGCCTGGTTGTTGGCGGCGATGCCGGAGCCGATCGTCGCCACCGCGCCGAACACGCTGCCCAGGCCCTGCAGCACCGACAGGCCCGACGACGCGGCGCCGGCCGCGCCGGCCGCGCCGGCGCCACCCAGTTTCAGAAGGAGAGGACCGATCATCTGCATCGTGTCACGCCGCGACGTTCTTGGTCACCGACCGCACGGTCAGTTTTCCCGGAAAGATCTGTGTCACGGTCAGCCTGCCGTGACGGGTGAAGCCGTGCATGCCTTCCGCCTCGATATCGCCGGTCACCGGCGCGTCGAGCGGGGCCGTGTCGGTGATCGTGTCCATGTTGGCTCGCAACGGCAGGTTGACCGCGGCCGCGCCGTTGGCCCCGATCGCCAGCGAGGTCGTGTCGGCCACCGAGATCACGACCCTGTTGACACGCTTCAGCCGCGCCTGCCGGCTGCGCGTTTCCTCCTCGAGCGATATGTCGGGGTCGATCGCCAAGGGCGCGATCCATGTGCCGACCCGTGCCGCCGACACGGCCTGCGGCAGATCGATCTCGCCGCCGCTCACCGTGAACGGCCCGAACAGCGCCTGGTCGGCCACCGCCCAGACCTCGCGGCCGTTGAAGCGCGAAAGCCCGGCGATCGTGGCCGTCGGCGAGCCGTAGTCAAACTCCACCGCCTCGTCGAGCAGCTTGTCGGGCTCGCCCTTTTCCAGCCGCAGTTCCGTTGTGCCGTCGACCTCGCGCTCGGCCAGGAACCACATCCGGTTGTCGTGGTCGGTCGTCAGCGATTTCAGCACGCCGTCGGTCTGCCAGGGCGCGAAACCCGAGACCTCCTGCGTGCGCATCACCGTCAGCGCGGTCGCCGTGCCGTCCTCGCCGTTGACCATCACGATCAGGTCGGCATTGACCTTGCCCACGGCGCGTCGCCGGGCAATGTCGATCGGCGACTTGATCAGGTGGGCGGAAAGCACGCTGGCATTGTCGGCGACAAAATTCTCCTCGAGCGCGGTAAACGACAGCGAGCGCAGCGTCGTGCCGTCCGCCTGGATATAGAAGATCAGGTTGTCGGACGATGTGGCGGCCGCTTCCGCCTTGATGCCGGGCGCGTCGGACACGCCGAATTCCGGCACCTCGCTCGCCGACAGCGTCTTGTTTTTCAAATAGACCACCGCCTCGTCGCCGAGAAAGATCAGCGTGCGGCCAACGATGATGTCGCGGATGATATGATTGCCGCTGCTTTCCACCTCGTAGGAGAAGGCCGAGACCGCGACCTCTAGCTTGGTGTTGAGGTCGAAAGGCTGGCCGGTCACCGAGGCCAGCACCTCGTTGGGCCGCGATTTAAGGCCGGCCATCACCAGGCGCTGTTGCGCGAAGCGGCCGACGGAGGGCCAGCCGCGCGCGTCCGAAACGATGTCCTCACCCGGTGCTTTGCCCTGCTGCGTGGTGCGAACCCGCACATAGCCGTCCGTGTCGAGCGCGGTGCCCACCATCTGCAGCCATTCGCGTTCCTTGTTGTCCTCGCCGGTGAATTCGACCCTGAAGCCGTTTCCTGTGAAGCCGTCGAAGCCCGCAAAGACGGTGATGCCGGGACCGACATTGGCCAATGCTTCGAGTGCTGATTTAATGTTGCTCGCAGTGATAGCCGAGTTTGAGTTGACGACGATCGCCGTCGTTGTCTGCCCCTCGAGCGTCAGGTCGAAATATTCGCCCGCCGTCAAATCGTAGAGAATGATGTCCTGGATCTCGTTGACGCCGTTGGCATAGACCCCGCCATAGTCGACGCGCGGGATGTTTTCGAACACCACGTCGTCGCAGGCCCATTCCGTCGAGCTGCCCAGCCGCTTGATCTCCTGCGGGCGCATGTCGCGGTGAAAGGCCAGGATCGTGTCGTATTTCGGCTCGAACTTGACCTCGCGCAGCATCTGCGCCGTCGCCGGAAAGGCGATCGCCGCGCGCCAGGTCCCGGCCTCGTAGACGTCGACATTGCCGGCCGTCACCACGAGCTGGTGCGGTTCGCCCTGTTCCGGCGCGTAGCGGCGCACCACGCCGTCGCCGCGCGTGGCGCTTTCGCTCCACAGCCCCAGCGACGACAGCGTCACGTCGCCGGCGGCCGTCGTGGCGTCCAGCGCCAGGCGGAACTTGGTCGCCGTGATGCCGCCGTGGCCGGGCCCGCCGGCGGCGAAGCGCCGCGACAGCGCGCCAAGGGTGATCCGCGCCGGCGCGCCGAACGTCGCCCAGCTCGCCCCGTTCCAGTATTCCACCACCAGCGCGGCTTCTGCCGGCGTCGTGGCGATGAAGATCTGGCCGACGTCGAAGAACAGCACGTTTGTCGGCGTTCCGAAATCGCACTCCACCAGCACGAAACGCGAGCCGGTGGCGCCGGAAACCGTCACCGCCGTGCCGGCCAGCAGATCGTTCTCGTCGCCGCCGTTCGGCATCGCTGTGATCGAGGCGTTGAGCGCCACGGCCGAAAGCAGGCGCCGGGCCCGGCCGTTGTCGGTGGTGCCGCCGCGGTCGGTATAGCCCCCCTGGGGCAGAAGCACGATGTTGCGCCCGTCCGACAGCGAGCCGCCGACGAACTTGGTGTCGCGCCGCTCGATCACCAGCGGATCGAGTACGCCGTAGGAATGCGCGGCCTGGACGGTGGTGATCTTCGTCATGCCGCGCCTCCGCGAGGCGAGCGGCCGACCCGCCCGGAGCGAGCGCGGCGACAGCGCGAGGACGAACGAACCCTCACCATCCATACCTCGCGTCGTCGCTGTCGTAGCCCTGGCGGGCGTCGGTCAGCGGGTTGGCGCCGTGCGCCGGCTGCGGCGAGGGCATGGCCTGGGCGTCGAGATCGGTCGCCACCTTGAACTGCCCGCCTTCGCCCTGGTATTCGGGCGGCCCGTAGGCGTCGCGGCGCAAAAGCGCATAGAGCCGTTCGTCCTCGCGTATCTCCAGCGCGTACTCGGCCTTCAGGCACAGCACGAACAAGCCCCGGAAATGCCCCGGCCAGTAGGCCGGGTGCGGCAGCGCCTGGTACTCGGCCACCAGCGCGTCGGTGGCGGTAAACACCTTGTTGGGTTCGGCGAGCTGGAAACGCTGCAGCGGGCGGTCGTCGCTCGCGCTCTCGTAGAAGGCGCGCGGCAGCGCGATCGCGTCGGGCGGCAGCAGGAACGCCGAGCTCCAGCCGAGCGGCGGCGTTTCGGAAAGCCTGGAAAGCGCGGCGAAACGCTTGGTGAAATGCCAGGGATATTTCGACAGCAGGTCCTCGAGCACATGGGTGTAGGTCTCCAGCACCTCGAGACCGGCCGGGCCTGGTTCCAGTTCCGACTGGATCTTCAGGCAGCCAATGCCGGCCAGCGCGCGATTGATGAGCGTAACCTTGTCCAAGTCCCGGATCCTGCCGATCGGCCGGGGCCGCCGGAGCGGCCCCGGTGCGTGTCATCAATCGGGCACGATCGCCGTTGCGACGGCGCCGAGCGCGGTGAAGGCCTGCAGGATCCACCCGTCCGCCAGGTGCTGGCGCACGACATAGAGCTGCGTATGCGTCAAAAGCGCCTCCTGGGTGCCGTCGCTGTCGACATTGTTGATCGTCTGGCCGGACGATGCCGGCGTGCGCAGCTCGCAATTGGTCGACGGCTTGACCCAGATCCAGATCTCGCGGCCGCGCGTCGCCGCCGTGGCCGTGGGCAGGGTCAGGATGTGGTTGGCGTCGGCCGCGGTCGCCTCGACGAAGCTGTCGGTCGGCAGGATCAGGCCGGTGGTCAGCCCGTCCGCGGTCGGCACCACGGCGCGCACCCCGGTGCCGGCGGCGTCGTCGTCGGCCTCGCGTGCGACGCCGACCGTGCTGCCGTCATTGCTGTTGCACAGATACTTGCGGAATTCCGGCACGCCGTCGAGGTCGAGCCGCGCGTCGATGATCTCGCCGACCTGGATCACGTCGGCCAGGCTGTTGAAATAGCCCGCCGCTTCCACGGCCGCCGCGTCGTCGTCGGTGGCCAGGTCCCAGTCGCAGAGCTGCTTGATCGCGTTGCCCGTGCCGTACGAGACCCCTTCGCCCTTGCGGCGGATCTTGCCGTTGCCGATTGTCCTCATGGGACGGTTCCTTCTTCTGGTGCCGGATCTCCGGCGGTTTCGGGATGGGCCGCCGCCGCGCCTGGCGCGGCGGCCGGGCCGGTTCGTCAGGCGGTCGGCAGCACGATGTCGCCGGGCACGTATTTGGCCCGGATCGGCACCACGCCCTCGTGGAGCAGGATCTTGGAGCCGATGCGCATGCGCATGTTGTGGGTCCAGCAATCCTTGCGGTTGTCCCACACGACATTGCCGGTCAGCTGGCGCACGAACCCGAAGCCGACGGCGTTGCGGTGCCACATCAGGCACGTCGCCTGGTTGGCGGCGTCCTTCTCGCGCAGCGTCTTGTCGGAGATCGAGAAGATGTGAATGCCGTTCCAGCTCTTGGCCAGGTTGCCCTTCACCAGCGGCAGGTCCGGGCCGACATAATCGGCGTTCGCAATCCGCTTATCGCCGATCAGCATCGACCAGGAGACGCTGTCGACGGCGCAGAACACGTTGCCGTCCTGCACCTCCACGTCGGCGGCCATCAGGGCCTGCTTGGCCTTGACCAGCGCGGTCACGCTCATCAGCGTGGAAAAGTCGCCGACCGGCGTCGTCGTGCTCGCCCGCAGCGCGCGCACGATCGTCTTGTCGTGCACGCGGCCGAGCGCCATCGCCGAGCGCATGGACACCGCCTGCTGGCGGTTGACCGTCATCTGGTCGAGATCGTCCTCGTAGACCTCCTCGAACGCGCGCGACTTCTTGGTCTCGACGGCGACCGTGGTGTCGTCGGCGTTGATCGGCTTGGCGGTATCGCCGCGCTTCACGTCCTCCTCGGCGTCGCCGACGCCGAAGATCGGAAAATGCATCTTCTCGCCGGTGATCTTTTCCGGCGGGGTGGTGGTGTTCTTGAGCGTGAAGCCTTTCGACTGATACTCGTGCAGGGCCGTCGCGCGCCACTGCTGGACGTAATGATTGGGAGCCGTGTCCGACATGGTTTTCCCCATGGTTGCGAAAAAGGGTTCGCGGGGACCGAGTGCCGGTTCGGGCTGCGGGCTTGCCGAAAGGCAGGTGCCGCGCCGTTGCCGGGTCCATTCCTCCGATGGCCGGCAAGGCTAGGGGCGCGGCTGGCGTGTCACGTTTAAATGAGAGCGGCCGCCGCGCCGGCTGGTTACGGCGCGGCCGGCGATCCGGAGGATCAGTCCGGATACATCTGCTGGAACAGGCGGCGGGTCTCGGCGGCGAAATTCTCGTCGAACTTGTCGCCGAAGGCTTCGTTGCGCGGATCCGCGATGCGGGCGTCCAGGTCGGCCTTGGTGATCGCGCCTGGCTGGGCGCCGCCCGGCGAAACCGACTTGACCATGCCGGCATTCATGATCGTCTCGAGCGCGCGCACGCCGGCGCTCGAGGTGGTCAAAAGGCGCAGCTCGTTGCGCATACCGTCGTCGAAACCGTCGAGCTGCTTGATCCAGGCCTCCGCCGCCGCCAGGCGCTCGCCGCCCTTGGCCTGCTTTTCCTCCGGCGTCCCCTTGAAGTCGGCCGGCGCCAGCTCGCCGAGCAGAGCGCCGGCGTCGAACGGCTTGTCGATCAGCCCCTTTTCCATGAGCGTATCCATGAATTTCGGGATCGCGTCGACCTGCGCCTGGGTGTAGCCGTGCTCGTGGGCGATCTCGCGAAAGGCGGCGATCGCCGGATCGTTGTCGGGGATTTTCCCCTTCATCGTTTCCGACCAGACAAACTGATAGGCCGCGGCGTCCGGCACCGCCGGCTTGCCCTTGGCCAGCTCGTCGCGGGCGCCCTTGTAGGCGCCGGCCAGGCGGTCGATCGTCTCCCGATCGTTCTGGCCGAAAAGATGGTCCGCCAGCCCCTCGGGCCGGTAGGGTTCGCCGGCGGCTGCCGGCGCGGCCGGTGCTGCCGGCGCGGCCGGTGCTGCCGGTACGGCCGGTGCGGCCGGTGCGGCGGCCGACGCCGAAGGCTCGCCGGGCGTGGTCGGGGTTTGCGCCGGGTCGACGCCATGTTCGTTTTCGCCTGCCATGTCAGTCCCTCGTGTCGGCCTCTGCGTTTTCCGCCTGGGCGATGGCCTCGAAGATCGCCCGGACGAATTTCACCCGCGCCGTGTGCGCGATCACCAGCGGGGTGATCGCCTCCATCGGCAGCATCGCCTCCTCCGGAAAGGGCTCGGCGTCGATCGTGGTCTCGCGCATGATCGCCAGACATTTTTTCCCGGCCGGCGTCAGGAAGGTGTCGCGAAAGATGTTCGCCTCCTTCTTCATCGCCTTGGCCTGTTCGGCGCGCTGGCGCGCCAGCGCATGGCCGGCGTCGTTGATCTCGCCCCAGCCGTCGCCGCCGCCGCCGAGCGCATCCTGGATGCCGGCGAGCAGCCGGTCGACGGAGGTTTCGCCGTCGAGCTCCTCGGGCGCGTCGAGCCCGTGTCGGTCCCTGGTCTTGTCGTCGCTCATCCTGGCCTCGTTTCGAGCGTGAAGATCATGCCGGCTGCGTCTGTCCCGGCGGTGGCGTCCCGCCGGCGCCGGCCGCCTGGTCGGCGGCCTGGCTTTGCGCGCTGGCAAGCAGCGCCGCCACCATCTGCTGCAGCTTCGCCTTGTCGGCGTCCGAGCGGATATATTTTTCGCCGACGCCGAGCTTGCGGCCGATATCGGCGAACACGGTCTCCACCCGGCTGGTCAGCATCATCAGCTCGGGCCCGCCGAGCGAGAGCTGGATCTGCAGCCATTCCACGATCGACGACACGTCCTGCGCCTGCTGCAGCTTGGCGATCGGCGAGATCACCTCCACGCGCAGCAGCAGCTGGTCGATCGTCAGATTGGTCTTGATCAGCCGGCGGCGGAACAGCACGTCGATCACGCGCTGCACCAGCGGGCGGATGATCTCCAGCACCAGGCGCGCATAGGCGCCCGACAGGTCGGCGGAAAGCCGTTTCATGCGCTCCACGATCTCGGTGGCCGAGCGCACCGCGCCGCTGTCGGGCGGCAGCGTGTCGTCGAGCATGATCTGCTTCACCGCCTCGCGCAGGTCCTGCAGGATCAGGTTGGAAATATCGAAGCGCCCGGGCACCTCGAGACGCTGCAGCGAGGCGCCCATGCTGCCGCCGGTCGAGCCCACCTGCCACATGGCGCCGGGTTTCATCTTCGCGTTCTTGGGGTTGAACACCCGGTCGTTCTTGTAGATCCACAGGCCCAGAATGGCGAAGGCGGCGGCCTTGATCGTCAGCTCGGTCACCTTGTTCAGCGTTTTTGCCGTCGGCAGGCCCATCAGCCCGGGGCCGCGCCCCATCGGCTCGCCGGGCACCTTGTAGAACCGCGGCGTCAGCCAGGGGCAGGTGCGCTCTGAAACCGCGTAGAGCGCGCCTTCCTCGCAATGCTCGGGGTCGAACGCGGAAAAATCCCACTGGCCGGTTTGTTCGTTGAACTCGCAGGCCTGGCAGATGGGGACGTCGTTGTCGCCGCTCTCGCGGATGATCTTCAAGAGCCGGTCGGAGATCTTCACCTTGTCGGCTGGCCACAGCGCCGGGATGTCCTCGGCCTTGTAGGTCTTTTTCCAGTAGATCCCGTTGACCTTGCCGTGGCCGTCCTCGCGTAGCGCGATCTCCGAAACCGGCACGGACACGAAGCGCAGCACGTCGCGCTCGTGTTCCAGCATCAGCATGGCGCCGGTGCCGCCGAACAGGTCGAGATACATTTCGCCCGACGCCACCGCGAAATCCGCGCCCTCCAGCACCGCCGTCACCTTGCGGGTGATAACCGCCAGGTCCTCCTCGGCCTGCTTTTTCCGGTCGCCGCCGATTTCCAGATAGGGGCCGATCTTCAGCTCGAAAAAGTTCTGGAACGCCGGCGTCACGTCCTGGCTCATGCGCCCGGCGAAGCGGAACGCGGCCTTGGCGGCCGTGCCGTCGAAGATCCGGTCGACGCGGCTGCGGGTCGAGGCCGCGGCCGTGCCCGACGGGGCCCGGTAGGGAATGACGTATTCGTGCAGCTCGTCGAGCAGCTGCTTGTGCTCGCTGCACCGTTGATAGGCGCGTTCGGCCGCCTTCGCGGTCTTCTTCAGCGCGTCAAGGCCGCGATCGGCCGCCTGGCGGGCCTCTTGCGTGGTGTCAGCCATCAGCCGCCCAGCGTTCCCTTGCGGTCACGGTCGCGAAAGGCGAGCGTCTTGCGCAGCGAGGTAGCGCGCGAGGCCAGCGCCGCCTTCTGGTCGGCCTCCGCCTCGGCGCGGTTGGCCTGCTGATAGCGGTCGCGCTGCAGCGCCTTTTCGGCCTCCGACGGTCCCTGGGCGCCCCCGCCTCCGAACAGTTTGCCGATCGCCTCCATCGTCGCTTTCTCCCGGTCCTTGCGGCGCGGAGCCTAAGCGTGTGCGTGGCGTGTCACGTTTCCGGCGGCCGGCCGCACCCAGGTGCGGATCGCCGTGCCGGGCAGGAACTCGTCGACCGGGACGAAACCGGCCAGCCGCGCCAGGCGCCGGCCGGCCGGGTTGGCGTCGTCGATGCGCG
The DNA here is from genome assembly GCA_039973095.1 of Nitratireductor sp. Lineage (GTDB taxonomy): Bacteria > Pseudomonadota > Alphaproteobacteria > Rhizobiales > Rhizobiaceae > Mangrovimarina. Next base: position 624,461 of record JBDWLQ010000018.1, read on the forward strand.
CGATCACGATCCGTTCGGGCAAGCCGGTGGCCGCGCTCTCCAGCAGGAAGCGCAGCGCGGCCGCCCCCGGCCGGCGGTGCGGCGGCATCATCAGCCATGCCTCCAGAATGCCCGAATGCAGCGGGTAGAGCCCGCACAGCAGGACCGGCCTGCCGGCCTCGAACAGCGTCCAGGCCGGGCCGGACAGGATCTGCACCCGCGCGGCCTTCCACTGCCGTTCGCCGGCGACCGCCGCCGGAAACAGCGCGGCATAATGCAGAAGATCGGCCGCCCGGAACTCCATCAGGTCCTCCATACGTCGAAATCGGTGTGGGGCTCGGCCGTGCCGCCGAAATCCTCGTCGTCGGTGCTGCCCGCGCCGATCGCGTCGCCGCGCCCACCCATCAGCTCGCCGCGCTCGATGCCGATGAGCCCGAGCAAATCCATCACGACATATTGCAGCGCGTCGTGCGGGTTCGAGAATTCGTTCTTCTCCGGCTTCGGATCGGTGGCGGCGTCCATGCCGCGCCGCTTCTTGTAACGGTAGTGCGAGGCGAACCCCTTGCGGATCATCTTGCACCGCCTCGAGACTTTGAGCGACGGTCGGCCGTTTGCGAGCCGATATCGCAGTAATTGGCGCACGCCGTCCTGGCGCGGATGCAACTCGTTGGTCTCGGCCGGCCAGATGACGATGTCCATCACCTGACCCACCGTCTCGAACATCGACAGGTCGCCATACTCCTGGTCAGCCCCGTCGAAACCGCGCGGGTCGCCGGTTGCCCGGTGAATGCGAAAGCCCCTGTAGCGGTCTTCGAGCAGGATCTTGCAGCCCCGGCCGAAACCGGTCGGCCCGATCCGGCCGGGGCAGAACTCGTCGAGAATGAGTAACTGCCCCTCCGGCGTCCATTGCGTCACCACCATGGCCGGCCCGCGCACGCCCTGGTCGAACCCTAGGCGCAGCGGCAGGCCGGGTATCGGCTCCAGGTCGGTCTCGTCGTCGCAATGCAGAGTGTCGTCATACTCGGTGTAGACCGGTTCGCCCTCGCGCGAGAACCCCTTGAGCCCGTCGACCATGCGCCGCACCCAGTCCGGCCGGTGCGCGTTCTTTCGGGCCATGTCCTCATATTTTTCGCGGGTCTGGTCGCCGATGCGGTTTTCGCCCTGGGCGGAGCGCCCGGACGGTTGTTTGTAGAGCCGGTGCCCTTCCGGCTGATCTTCTTCGAAGACCTTGTAAACCCAGCAGTCTGGATCGGATGCGTTCATGTCGCCGGTGACACCGGCGTAGTAGCTGGTGCCCGGATCGAACCATCGCGCTGGCGGATAGCGTTTCGCCAGGACGCGGCCGATGAGATAGGTCAGGACGTCGCCCGACTGCATGTCGGCCTCGCCCATGTTCGCGCTGGTCGGCTCGATGCCGCGCAGCGCCGCGTCTACGTCCTGATCCTGGATCGCTTGGAAGATCATTTCCAGGTGAAGCAGACTGCCATCGGGCTGATTGAAGGTCAGGGTGTGAGTAGCCTTCCGGTTCTCTCCGCCCGACCACAACCCTACGTCCGGCCCGAACCAGCCCCACCAGCTCTTGATCGTCGTCCCCCAGAGATTGGCGTAGGTGTCGCGGATCTCGAGGTGGCGGAACACGCGGTGGCCGGCATAGGGGCCGCGCGTGCATTTCGGCATTTCCGCCGCCTGGGTGATCTTGTCGAAGAAATTGACGTTGGTCTTTCCGGAGCCCACAGGTCCGTGCAGGAAACGGACGGCATTCTGCCGATCCAGCATCATCGCCCGCGCCACCGGGCCCGGCGGTTCGTATTCGTGAATGTCGAGCTTGTCGATCTTGGCCTGCTCGTAGAGCTGCAGGACCTCGCGATCGAGGACGCGGTCGGCGCTCATGCGCGGCGCTCCTTCTCCCGGGCCGCGTCGCGGGCCATGTGGAGCGTGCGGCACACCGCATCCTCCCGCGCGCCCAGAAGCACGGCGATCGTGTTGGTGTCGAACATGCCGCTCGACCACAGCACGACCGCCGCCATGGCAACGTCGTCGGTCAGGAAGCCGGCAGGGGAGGGCGCGCGCGCGGTCAAGTCGACGCTCCCGGCACTATCAGGTCCAGCAGGCGTCGAAAGCCGCTGCGCGGCCGCTCCGGCGGGCGGCGGTCTTCATACAGGATGCTGGCCGGTATGTCGGAAAGAACGCGGCGCACCCGCTGGCGGCAGATCGTGGCCCAACGGCGCATATCGGGATCCGTCACCCGGCATGCCCGCGCGTAGACGCGATCGAGCTCCAGAAGGGCATCGCGCGCGTCGCGATAGATGTCATCGAGCTTGCAGGCCTTCATGTCGCTCTCCGCAGCGCGTAGCGGCTGATGATGGCGACAAACCCGTCATCGAACTCGACCCGGGCGCTGTTGAGCGCGCCGCGCGCCGTCACCCGGCAACGCTGGCCCTTCCGCCCCATCCGGTTCCAGCGGTAGACATAGCGCGTCTCGCCCACCCCCGCCCCCGGGGCGGTGGCGCCAATTTTCATTCCTTCCCGCCTATCCGGATCGGCCCTTTTGAGGCCGGAAAATCGCACGGGCTTCACCCCATAGATCAGCGAAACCCGATTTCGGGGATGGCCCCCGGGGGTGCCGGCCGCCTGGGCGAGGTGCCCCCCTCCGGACGGATCGCGCCCGGCCTGCGCCGCCTGGTCGTCGCCGCGCGGTTCGACCCGCTGATTTTCAATCAACGGTTCGAAAGGTGTTTTCTCCAATGTTTTCATCTACTTGGCCTCATCGTGTGACGGATCGTCGTGTGACGGCTCGTCGTCGTCTTCGCTAAGTCTTTGATTTTGTTGATGGTCGATCAGCGGCCCCGCGACCTGCTCGGCGGCGAGTTTCAGGTCGAGGCCGGCGCGGCCGGGATCCCCGCCGCCCAGGTTGATCACCAGCATGCCGGCATTCGCGCCGGCGATCTGCACCGCCGTCGGCAGCTTCTGCGCCACGTAGGGCGCCAGGTCGGACATGACTTTGCGGTGGTACTCGGCCGCCTCGATCTTCTTGCAGCCCAGCGTGGCGGCGATCACGTCGATCGGCGTCGCCACGATCTCGGCCATGGCCAGCAGCGGGTGACGGCCGGTCGCCTCGATCAGCTTGACCAGGTCCTTGGTGGCGCGGTTGCGCGCCCCCCTCGGCCTCCCCGGACCCGCAGCGTGCGTTTTCCCGCCCGGCTCCCGCACGGTCCCGAAGACGCTGGAGCCGGAAAACATCGCCAGCTGCTCGGCCTCGCGATCTGGCCCGTCCGCGCCGGCCGGCCGGTTTTCAGCGCCGCCCGCGCGCCCACTGTTAAGGTCGTCGGCGGCCTGGTCGAGCGCCAGCGCGCCGCGCAGCCCGGTGTCATCACGGCCGGCCATTATTGCCCCCATTGTTTATTGACCGGAACCGTGGAACCTGCCCGGAACCGCCGAAGCCCGCGCCCAATCCATTGAAAAACCTAATCAATATATCTCTCTGGAACCGTGGAACCGTGGAACGTACCAATCGCGCGCACGCGCGCGCGTGTATGCGTATGGCTGATATGCGGTTCCATGGTTCCATGGTTCCGCTTTGCATATTCGTCAATATTGCCAATGCCTTAGCCCGCATCCGCTCCGGTTCCAGTCCGGTTCCACGGTTCCACCCGAACCCGACAGGCGAGCGTCTTTTTCTCTGTTGATTTTGGGTGCGGGGTGCGGGTGTCACGTTTCCGCCCGCACGGGTCAGGGGATGGGGAGCGGCGCGGCCCTGCCGGGCCGCCAGTCTGTCTTTGCCGTGACGCCCGGCCGCCAGGCCGCCCGGCGGCCGTTGGCGGCCGCCGGGCTCATCTGCAGGCGAGGACCGCAACAGGCTGGAAACAATCATGATTGCGCCTCCGCCTCGGTCACGATGATGTCGCGTAGCGCAAACGCCGTGCCCTTGAATTTCACGCCGTTGATGCGCGCCGAGGCCTCGTGCCAGGGCACGTCCTCGTTCTGGCGCAGCGCGCCGGTCCAGGCGCCGGATCCGAGCTCGCCGGCCCATTTGCTATCCCGGAACACCTCGTAGAGCAGGGTGTGGTTGTGCGGCACCAGCAGCGCGTAGTGGTCCTCGCGCGTCTTCGGCTTCATCAGCGTCAGGCCGGTCTGTTCCAGCAGCCGGCGGGTCTGGGCATAGCCGATCGCGTCCGGGTTGGTCGTGTCGGCCTCCCAGAATTCGGTCAGCACCTCGCCGACCGTGTGCCTGGTGCCGCCGCGCCAGGCCTCGATGCGCTTCGACAACAAATGCTGCAGGCACAGCTGCGCGTTGTCGAGCGTGTCGGCCGTCTCGGCCAGCTTCTCGGCCTCGAAGATCGGCCGCCAGCTCTCGAAATTCTCCGCGTTCGGCCCCAGTTCCAGCTCGAGCTCGATCGCGTCGTCGGCGATCACCAGGTCGGCCACCGCCATCAGCGTGCCGAACGTGTCCTGGCCGCGGCCGTCATGGCCGCACGAGCCCATGAACTCGCGCCAGGCCGACAGCGTGGCGTGCCAGCGGTGCCAGTTGTCGATCAGCCGGCGCAGGATCTTGCGCCCCAGCTCCTCGAGCGTCTCGGCCGGTATCACCGGCTTGACGGCGCCCGGCGGCTGGCGCAGCAGGCGCAGGATCGCCATGCGCGAATAGTCCTGCGCCTCCATCGCCGGCATGTTGATCGACGAAAAATTAAACGCCGAGCGGCCGTGAAACTGCACCGAATTGTGGTTGTCGCCGCCCCGGTTCATCGGCGCGCCGCTAAATGACAATCTCATCAGCTCGACCACCGCCTTCTGCTTGCGGTTGTCGGCCTTGGCCTCGAATTCGTCGACGGCGACCGGCAGGCAGTCGAATTTCAGCAGCTGGTAGATGCCGGCCGAGGTCGTGTCGCCGGTGTTGATCAGCCAGTCGCCGAACAGGCCCTTGACGTCGTTGTGAAACGCGCTCTTGCCGGTCCCCTTGCCGCCCGTCACGTAGCTGGCGGGGCGAAACTCGGCCGCGCCGCCGAGATAGCCGACGCCGATCCAGCCGATCGCCAGGATCGGGTCGAGCCGCGGGCGCATCCAGCGCCAGGACGAAAAATGCGGCACCAGCACTGCGCCCGGTCCGCGCTTGCCGGCCAGCGGCAGCGGCCAGGGGCGCGGCAGCGGCGGCCTGGTGGGATAGACCATGCCCTCGAGCTCGCCCAGCGGCTCCTCGCCGTGCACGGAATACAGCCGGTCGCCGCAATGGATCACCAGCCGCCCGTCGCGCCCCTTCCACATGCCGCGGCCGCGCACCCGGTTGAGCGGGCTCCACGGCCCCTTGCGCGCGCAGGCCGCCATCAGCACCTCGCGCACGCGCTCGGGGCGCCAGCTGGTGATCACGTCGCGCACCGTTTTGGGAAACGCCCAGACCAGCCAGTGATGGCGGCCCATGAACAGCGAATTGATCGGCCCCTGGCCGAATTCGCTTTCCTTCAGCGCGCGCAGCTGGCCGATCGTGTCGAGAAAATAGAACACGCCGTTTTCGGTGCCGAGCGGCAGCACCGGGCAGCCCGGCGGCAGGCCCCATTCGTCCGCCTGCCATTCCCCTGGCCGCACGTCGTCGAGCGGCCGGCCGGGCGGCGGGTCGGCCTGGCCGATCGTGCGCAGCACGTCCATGCTCTCGCCGTCGCGAATGGCTGCGGCCACCGCGTCGGTGTCGGCGTCGGGGGGTGCGCGCGTGCCGGCCGCGGCGGCCTCTGCCGCGGCCTTCGTCCTGCTGCGGGCCATGTCTCGTGTGTCCGCCGGCTCCTACTGCTGGGCCTGCTTGGCCGACGGCTTCTTCTTCGCCGGCGTTTTGGCCGGCTTTTCGGACGCCTCGCCGTTGAAACGGTTGGCCTCGACCACCGCATCGACCTCCCTCTGCGTGGCCTGCGTGCGCTGCTCGACGCTGTCGGCCTCCGGTTTTTCGGCATCGTCCGGCATTGGCTGGTCCTCGCTGTCGGGGGTGGATGAAACCGGGTCCAGGAGGCCCTCGGCCGCCTCGGCCCGGTCGAGCAGGTGCTCGACGATCGCGGCCGGGTCGACGTTCAGGTCCCAGCCGTCGAGCCGGCCGTCGGCTGCGAGCCCATGGATCGCCTCCTCCACGCGCCGGCCGACGCCGGCCAACATCACTTCGTCGCTGCTGTTTTCCAGCCGCTGCTGCATCTGGTAGGCGGTCAGCTGGGGCAGGCCGTCCGGCCCGTCTTCCTCGTAGAACGGCTCCAGCGCCTGCGCCACGCCGCGAAACGTGGTGTAGAACACGCCCTGGACGCCAGGCTCGTAGGGACCCGGCGGCGTGCCGGCGATCTGGGCGTGCTTGCGGTGCAGCGTCTCGGGCCCGGGAAAACCGCGCTCGCGCATATAGGCATAGAGCGCCATCAGTTCGCCGTCGATCGACGCCGGTACCCGGATGCCGGTCGCCCGGCAGGCGGCGATCGCCGCCGTGTTGCAGATCCGCGAATGTTTCATATCGTTGCCCCTTTCAGAAGGTCGTTCATGTCCTTGCCGCGCGGGCTCCTGGCGACATGAACCGGCTTGCCGTGGCGGCGCAGCGCGGCGATCGCGCGCTCGAAGCTCTGCACCGCCTGTTTCTTGTCCCAGTCATTGTCCCGGCACACCGTCACGCTCGAGACGGCCGGATGGTCGACGGGCACGTGGGCGATGTTGCCGAGCGTGCCGGCCGCCCACACGCGCCGCTCGGGCATGGCCAGCATCACCGCCAGCGCGTCCTCGATCCCCTCGGTGACGACCAGCGGGCCGGACAGGCCGCGCCGCGCCGCCTCCTCGGGCGAGTGGCCGCCGGCGCCCTTGGCGATCCGCACCACCGCGCCCGCCCAGCCGGCCGGCCAGATCTTGCGCGGCTTGTTGTGCTTCGGGTCGGGCAGGGTGGCCTTGCCGCTGCCGTCGGGCTGCAGCCAGGTGCGATGCACCGCCCGGGCGCGGCCGTCCGGGCCGCTCATCAGCGCGATCATGCACGGCAGCGCGATCAGCTCGCCGTCCAGCGTGCGATAATCGTGGCTGGCCAGAAAACGCAGCGCGCCCGGCAGCTCGCGCCGGCGGGCAAGCAGCCCGGCGGCCAGGTCGATCGCGCGCGAACACAGATAGCGGTCGATGAGGGAACCCGGATAGCGGTCGGCCATCAGCTTCGGCGCGTCCAGCCACATGGCCAGCGCGCCGCGCGCGTTCTTTCGCCGGCGCTCGGCCTCCTCGGCCTCGGCGGCTTCGCGCGCGGCCGCGCGCTGCCGGTCGCGCTCGGCCCGCTCGGCCGCCGTCATCGCCTGCCCGGGCGCCAGCCCCAGCCAGCGCAGGCACCAGGCCCGGGTCTGCGACAGGTCCCTGTGTCCCAGGCAGTAGCGCACCAGGTCGACCACGTCGCCCTCGTCGACGCCGCGCACGCCGGCCTCGTCGCGCCAGGCGCCGGCGGCCGGCTGCCTGATGCGCACCCAGAACGAGCCGGCGTGCCGGTCGGTGCGCGTCGGGTTTTTGGCGATCCAGTAGCTGCCGCTGGCGCGGCCGTCCGGGGCCAGCTCGCGCACCAGGCTGTCGATGCGATCGATCAGCCGCTCGCGGATCTCGCCGAGGTCCGGTCCCTTCATCCGCGCCCCCGCCGGCATTTGCGCTGCAGGCCCGTCCGGATCTCGCGTTTCGACAGCACGCGCCGGCGGCCGGCCCGGCGCGTCATCACCGAGGTGACGCGGCCGCCGCGGCATACCAGCACTAGGCCGGGCAGGCTGATACGCTCGGCCCCGGCCAGCACCGCCTCCACCAGGTGCGCGGGCAAAACGCGGCGCTGCAGCGTCTCGATCGGCGCGCCGTAAAGGCGCGCGGCGCGCTCGGCGATCGCCCAGTTGCCGGCGGTTCGGCCGGCCTCGCGCACGGCCGGGCCGATGTCGAACAACTCCACCCGGGTCAGGTAGCGCAGCACGGCGTGGGCGGTGACGATTTCCGTGGCATCGGTCATAGCATCCTCTCGATCCGGGTGTAGAGCGCCTCGACTGCGGGTTCGTCGCGCGCCAGCTCGGCGCGCTGGCAGGCGCACGACACGCGCCAGCGCGGCCGTTCCAGCGCCCGCGCCAGCACCGAGGCTGGCACGTCGTAGACCGTCACCGTCAGGTAGAGCGCGGCCTGGCGGGCAAACCGCACCGGCCGGCGCCGGCCCTGGCCGGCGCGCACCGGCCCTGCGATCACCGCCGCCGGCACGCCCGTCACCGCCTCCAGCGTCGCGGCCACGCGCAGGAAGGCGGCCAGCGCGCGCGCGGCTCCTGCCGCCTGGCGCCGGCGCTGGCGCAGCGCGCGCGCCGGTCGCGGCCGGCCGGCGTGCGGTGCTGAAACGATATGGCGGCGTGACGGCATGGCCCTCTCGATGTTCGCGCCGCTCCGCGCGCGGAGCGGCCGGCAACGCAAACGCAACGCGACTAGGACTGGCCGGCCGCGCCGGCGGCGAAACCGCTCAACGCGACGCGACAGGTTTCGAGCATCCGCGCCAGCCCGGCCGGCATCAGGCCGTGGGCGTCGCGCGCGGCGTGCATCGCCGCCACGCGCAGCTCGACATAGTCGACGCCCGGCGCGAATGCGGCGCGCGCGCAGCAGGCGGAAAACACCGGGTGGTATTTCAACAGCACAGCGTCCGGACAGGCGAGCAGCACCAGCGCCCGCCCGCGATCGTCGCCGGCGTCCTGCATCTGGCGGATGATCGGCAACAGCGCATCGCGCGTGCTCATGGTCTTTCAGCCTCCGTGATCAACGATGCGCGCAGGCGGTGTCTTAGCTCGTCGCCCAAGCTCCAGCCTTCAGCCTTTGCCGACAGGTAAAGCTGCGCATACAGCCAGTCGGGCAGCTCGACGGACACCGTGTTTCTTAAGCGCGGCGGCCAGTGCGCGCGCAGGACCTTGCGCCGATCGTTCTCGCCTTCACCCGGAAGATCCCTCATCGCCTCACGCCCTCCGCTTCGGGCACAGCCCGCGATGCGAGCTCGCATATTGCTGGACCGCGGTTTCGGCGCGGCCGAGCGCGGCGGCGATCTCGGGCACGGTCCGCCCCTGGGCCCACATGTCTTTCAGCATCAGCCGGTCCTGGTCGGTCCAGCGCGTGCTCGTCACTGTCTTGGCCAGCCCCCGGACGGGCGCTGAAGCTGCCGGCTTTGCCGTCGCCGCGCCGTCTTCCTCGGCAGCCGGCAGGGGGGGGGATTTGGCCGCGATCTTCCATCCCGCCAGGATCCGCTCGACGCGCGCCTGCGGCATTGCCAGAGCGCCGGCGATGAATTCCGGCTCGCAGTCGGCCAGCAGAAACACCTGGCGCACATGGCGGTCGAGGGCGGCGTCGCCGCTTGCCTCGCCGCGCTCGGCCAGGCAGCGCGCCGCGTAGGCCGCCTCGAACAGGCGCTGGGCATATTTGCCCGGCGCCAGCCCCATGGTCCGGCCGCGCTGTTCCAGCCCGGCATAGACCGCCGGCTGAACGCCGAAACTCACCATTTTCGCCTGCATGGCCTCCTCCTGTCAGAACGCCCGCGGCGGCACGAACAGGCAGATCGTCCTGCCGTCGTCCCTGCCGGCGACCGAGCACCAGTGAAAATCGCCGTCCGGCGACGGGCGTACCCTTGTGTCGGCGTAGCCGACGACCTCTCCCGACGGCACGACATAGCCCTCGGGCCGCTCCTGGACGGATCTGTTCGCGACCGCCCTGCAGTCGAAGCCCGAGCAGCATGCGAACGGATAGGCCCAGCCGTCGGGTTGCGCGGCCGTCGGCCGCGCGTCGTGGGCGCGGCCTTCGGCGATGGTGGCCATCAGCGCCGCCGCCAGCAGCGCCAGCCCCGCGCCGGCGGCGAGCGCCAGCCAGAAGAATTCGCGCGGTCCGTTCACAGCAATTCTCCCTGTTCGGCGCGGCGCGCGGCGGCCTCGCGCACGTCGCGGAATTTTTCGCGCAGCCGCTCGAGCTCGAGCGGCCGGTGGCCGGGCGCGATCACCACGGTCGCCGCCGGCCGGCCGTCGCCGGCCTCGCGCCAGCGCACCTCGTGCACGGCCGCGCCCGTCCAGCCGCGCCGCGCCATTTCGATGCGCAGCTGGTCGACCAGCGCCTGCATGAAGGCGGTCTCGTTGGCGTACTGGCCGGAAAAGGCATCGGCGATCGCGATCATGCCTGCGCATCCTCCCTGCGCCGCGCGAGGCCGAGCGCATGGCGCTCATTGATCGCCTCAAGGTCGCCGCGGGTCATGAAGGCGTGGATCGCCGTGCAGCAGAGCGGGCACACGCGGCGTTGCTCGATCGTCTGTCCGTCAGGGCTGCGCCGGCTTTCGGCACGCACGCGCTGCCCCCTGGCGATCGCGCCGGCGCAGATGTCGCATTCATGCCGCGCGCGCGTCGTGACGAAACGGTTGGTCAGCGGGGCGTTGCCGTCGCAGACCAGCCTGTAGGCCAGTACGGGTTCATCGAACATGTCGATCTGCCCCCCCCCTGGCGCGCCGGGCCGCGCGCATCTGCGGCGACCAGCTCATGGCCGTTCCCCGCGCGGCCCCGGCGCGGCGAGTGCGCCCTTGTCCTGCGTCTCGCCGGTGATCTCGGCCGCCTCGAGCACCATTTCGACGATGCGCCTGGTCGTGCCGCGCGGCTTCGAGCGCCGCGCCAGCCCCTTCACCACCGTGCTTTCCGATATCCCCGCTCGACGCGCCATTTCGGCGCGCGAAAGGCCGATGCGGTCACAGCGTTCGGCGACTTCGGTCCAGGTGAGGGGCGGCATGGCAAATCACTCCGACTTGCATTTTTCACATGCCTGTGTGATTTGTTGCCAAGTGTCAAGGGACAAGTACCTGCAAGATGTATGCAGTAATGCAGGCTATTCCCACACTTGTGGAAAACAGCCGACACAAACACCTCGCCTGGGTAAAGGCCGTTATGGCCCATCGGGGGTGGAACCAGACCGAGCTCGCCCGCAAGGCGCAGCTCGACCCCTCGACATTGTCGCGCTTCTTCCGGGAGGTGAACCCGGGTGCAATGCTGCAATCCCACACGATCGACAAGATCGCCGCGGTGGGCGGCATCCCGCCGTTCCGCACCGAGCCGCCGGCGCCGCCGCGCGGCTTTCAGGAGCGCGAGGCCGAGCTTTATGACGGCTCCCTGCCGGACCTGATGACGGATGAGGTCCTGGTGGCGGTGAAAACCGGAAAAAACGGCGTCGATCCCTGGATTTTGCGCTCTGACGCGCTTGTTCATGCCGGCTACCGGCCCGGTGATATCGTCATTGTCGACCGCAATGCCGAGCCGCTCGACGGCGATATCGTGTGCGCCCAGGTCTATGATGCTTCCGGCAAGGCCGAGACGGTGATGCGCATCTATGAGGAGCCCTATCTGGTCGCCGCCTCGCCGGATCCGCGCCTGCAGCGGCCGCTGCATGTCGGCAAGGACCATGTGCTCCTGCGCGGCGTCGTCGTCGGCACATGGAAGCCGCGCCGCGCCGCCTGATCCCATTCATCGCTGACTGACCTCGTTGGTGCACCAAGCGCGTGGCGGTTGCGTGAAAATTTTCGGCTGCACGCGTGCCAATGTTTCACATGAAACACATTGTCCCGTGAATTGTCTTTACAATATGTGATTTGATGCCTAGCATCACCTCGTTTTCACACGAAACGGGGTGATTTGCCATGAACCAGCATCAAAAGCGGCCGGGCTGGCCGCCCTCCGTCATCGACATGGGCGGCGCGGCGGACCCCGCGCGCGGCCGACCGGTGCTCAAGGCGGCCGGCGTCGCCTGGCTGCTCAACATGCGCGAGGACAATTTCCGCAATCGCCGCCCGGCGCTCGAGGCGGCCGGCTTCCCGAAAAAACTGCCCGGCATCAACGGCTGGTCGCGCGCCTGCGTGCTGCGCTGGATCGAGACCAACGGCGAGAGCATCCGGCCCGACGGCCCCGTCGCGCTCGAGGTCGCCGCCGCGCAACTGGAGGAGGAATACGAATGATGATGTCGTTCGTCTCCGACAAGCCGGCGCGCCAGCCGCAGAGGCCGGCCTTGCCGACGCCGCAGCAGCTCTCGGCCGGCCAGCGCAAGGCGCTGCGCTGGCTTGCCACGCGCCGCCGCTTCCTGCGCCGGCGCGGCGGTTACGTCTCGATGCCGGATCGCATTTCGCTTTCGGTCGCCGACTCCCTGCTGGGCCTGCGCCTGGCCGAAATCTCATACGCCGGCGGCGACGCGCAGCTGGTGCTTTCGCACGACGGCCGCGCGCTCGCCGCCGTCATCGCCGAACGGAGGAAAACGCAATGACCAAACCGTCCAATGCCGCCCGCCTGCCGGGCCTGATCCGGCGCCTCGACGCCGAGCTCGCGCGGATCGAAAAGGAGGTCGGGCCGCAGCCGGCCTTTCGTGGAACGAACTGGGGCGAGCTGGATCGCTGGCGGCACCAAGAGGCGATTGCGTTCAACCGGCTCTTCAACACGCTCCAGCAGGTGGAAGGCGCCAGCGTCTCGATGGACGGCGCCGGCCACCGCATGCGCATGGCCGGCGTGGCGACCAGTTGCACCTCCGGCATGCACGGCCTGCTCCGCAACTGGCAAAACGCCGCCCATCGGCGGATCGAAAAGGAGAGGGCTTCATGAGCGACAATCCGATCAGGACATTGATCGCCGCCCTTAGCCAGCTCGCATGGGTGCAGGGCGATATCGCGGAGGCGGTCCATGAGGGCAAGATCAACACGTTCGATCAACTCGGCAGCCATGACAGCATTCCAATGCTTGCCGATGGCGTGAAACTCGTTCTCGAAGCGCTCGGTCGGCCGCCTGCATTCGCCGAGCTCTATGGCGCGGCGTGCCGCGTGGCGGGACAGACGATCGGTTCCCATCTAGACGACGCCGACGTCGACCACTTTGCCGGCGCCATGAAGGCGAAGCTTGCCAAGAAACGCGATGAAGGGCGCGGCGGCTGGCGCGGCGGCTGGCGCGGCCCCGCCTGCACCGCCGCCATGCTGTCAGATCAGCTGCGCCAGCACGTCGACAAGGGCGATCCCGTCGACGTCGCCAACCTGGCGATGATGCTTCACCGGCGCGGCGAGAAGATTTTGCCGGACGCCGGCGACGGCCGGCCGGGCGACGTTTCGCCCGTGCCGTCCGCAGCGAGGCCGAAGGCCGACAGCGCGAGGACGGACCGATGACTTGGCTCGCCTATCTCGCCATGCTCGGCGCGGCCGCCTCGGCCGCCTTCCTGCTCGCCGCCGCGATCACGCTCCTGCACGCCGCTGCCGATTGCCGCCGCGCCCGCCGCGCCGGCTTTGCCATCACAACCGCCGACCATCGCCGCGCCGAACGCCGGCTGGCCGGGCTCTGCGCAAAGGAGAGGGACGATGACTGACGCGAAACCCCTGTCGCCGGCCGAGGAACTGCGCCGGCTGATCGAGGCGACCCGGGCCGGCCAGGGCACAAAGGTGCTGGTGCCGCTGGCGCTCGCCGAGCGTCTTGTCATAGCCGCGCGCGGCGGCATACCGCCGCGCTTTCCCGGATCAAAACGCTAACCGCGCGCGCGGACCCCGGCCAATCCTCCCGGCCGGACGCGCGGACACTGGCCCGGCGGCACATATATCGCGTAGCCGCCGGGTCTTTTTTGACATTCGACACGGAGGCCAGCATGCTTTGCGATCGGTTAACCACGGAGCCGCCCATGGGCCGGGTCGTGATCAAGATCCCTCTGGTGACCTGGCGCGACGGCCGGCCGCGCTTCTTTCCGGGCGAGGCGACGCGGCTGCTCGGCTATCGCGGCGAGGACCTGAGACATGCCGACGGGCGCTGGTTCACGCTCGAGGAGGCGATCGCCTGGTCGGTCGCGCGCCAGGCCGACATCGTCGCCCGCCGCGCCGAGATCGAGGCCGGCCGCGGCCGGCGCGCGGTGGCCGCATCGGTCGGCCGCGCCCGGCAGGGCGATCTGCTCACAGTCGGCCAGCTGGTCGAGACCTGGCAGGCCGAGCCGCGCTTCCAGGGGCGCGAAGTGGTCGAGGGGCGCCGGCGCAGGCAGGCGCTGTCGGCCAACACGGTCCGCTTCTACAAGACCTGCGCGGCCGCGCTCGAGCGCCATCGCGCCGGCCGCGTGTGGAACGAGGCCGCCGGCGCGCTCACCGTCAAGGCGCTCGACGCCATCCTCGAGCGCATCGAGGTCGACCACGGCCTGGCGATGACGCGCGGCGTGCGCGCCATGCTGTCGGCCGCCTATGCGTTCGGCCTGAAAAAGGGGCTGGTGATCACCAATCCCGCCGCCGGCGTGCGCCTGCCGGTGCCGGCGGCGCGCATCCGCGCCGGCGAACCCGAGGAGATCGCCGCCCTGGTCGACGCCGCCGACCGGATCGGCCGGCCCGATATCGGCGACGCGATCATGCTGGGCGTGTGGACCGGCCAGCGCCAGGGCGATCGGCTGTCGCTGTCGGGCGGCCAGGTGCTGGACGACGGCATTCTGTTCCGCCAGGCCAAGAAGCACGGCCAGCCGCTCCTGCTGCCGGCCGCGCCGGTGTTGACCGCCCGCCTCGAGGCCGCGCGCCTGCGCCGGCGCGACTGGCGGGTCAACTATCCCCATGTCGTGCTCGACGAGGCGAACCGCCGGCCATTCGCCGCCGACTGGTACCGCAAGGTTTTCCGGGTGGTGCGCGAGATCGCCGCCACCGGCCGGGATCCCGGCACCAAGGACAGCCAGGCCGTGCTGCGCACGGTCGATCTGGCCGCCGCGCTGGCCGGCTTCAAGCCGGTCGCCTCGCTCGCCGACCTGCGCGACCAGGACCTGCGCGACACGGCCGTGACCTGGCTCGCCCGCGCCGGCTGCGACCTGTTCCAGATCGCCTCGATCACCGGCCACGAGCTGGCGTCGATCCAGTCGATCCTCAAACATTATCTGGGCCTCCACCCCGAGCTCGCGCGCACCGCGATCGGCAAGCTGGTCGCCTGGATGGAGGCGCAGGCGTGAGGCTCGAAATCGAACTCTGGCAGGTTCGCCACGTGACCGATGAGGACTGTTTCCGCGTCGAGCGCGGAATGGTTCGCGGCTTCGAACGGCTCGACCACAAATTTTCGACCGAGGGCGCGGCCATAGTCGTGGCAGAAACGCTCAACGGCGAGCTGCGCCGCACGCTCCGCGCCGTCTACAAACAGATGATGGACCGCTATCTGCCCGACCGCTATCTGCCTTGACGCCGCCGGCCAATAGGCCATTCTAGGATTTCCATCCTATGGAGTCGGCCTTGAGCGATCCCGTCATCACCTATCCGCTGCGCATCGACACGCTCGGCAAGGCGCGCGCGTGCGGATATTCGATTTGGATCCACTGCGACACGTTCGGGTGCTGGCGGCACCGCAGGATCGACCTCGGCGCTCTTGCCGACAGGCTGGGCCCTGGCCATGGGTGCCTGGCTGTCGATCTGGCTCCGCGTTTCCATTGCTCCGACTGCAGGGCCGCCGGCAGGGCGGACCGGAACCTGTCCTTTACTCTCCATCCTGCAACGAACCAGGCCGGCTGGGCCAGGACGGCGGAACGCTGAAACGCCCCGGCTTCGAGCGGTTTGACCATGCTAGACCCACCTGCCGGAACGAAAACGGCACAAATGTGCCGTGTGCCGGCACATGTGCCGGCACACGTTCACGGTGCGTTCCGTCATCATTGCCGCTAAGTCATTGAAATGATTGGTGGGTGATGTAGGGATCGAACCTACGACCCGCTGATTAAGAGTCAGCTGCTCTACCAACTGAGCTAATCACCCACGGAGCCGCGTCTCAAGGAGCACGAGCGTGCGGCTCTATAGCCGCTCGTTCCGGCTGTTGCAAGCCTTGGGGAAAGAAGAATTCAGACGAAAAGCGTCCCCTCGGCGAGCCGGACCGCGAAGCCGCCGATGCGCGCGGCCGTGAGCGCGCCGCCGGCGGTTTCGACCTCCAGGCGGATGCGGGACGGACGGCCCATTTCCACGCCCTGTTCGATCCAGTGATGGCCGGGCCCGTCGACCGGGACGTCGAAGGCGACCAGCGCCCCGGCGAAGGCGGCCGCCGCCGAACCGGTGGCGGGATCTTCGACAATGCCGTCATGCGGAGCGAACATACGCGCGTGGAAGGCGCAGTCATCGCCGACCGTCTCGCGGCAATAGACATAGGCGCCGGGGACGAGACTATCCGAAGGCGGCGCGATATCGAGCCACAGTCGCGGATCGAGCCGGGCCCTGGCGGCCGCCTCGAGGCCGGCCACCGGGATGCAGACATAGGGCACGCCCGCAGTCCAGGCCGAGGCGCGATGGTTTTCGAAGCCGATCTCGTCGGCATCGAGACCGAGCGCGGCGGCGATCAGTTCGGGCTCGGCCGATAGCGCGGCGGGGGCGGGCAGGCGCGGCAGGTCGAATTCGGCGAAGCTCGCCCGGCCGGGCGTGGCGCTGACGGCGCAGCGCACCGGGCCGATTTTTTCCTCAAGCACGAGAATGGCGGTGCCGCCGGCCCGCGCCCTGCCGCTTTCGTAAAGCGCGATCGCGGTGCCGACGGTCGGGTGGCCGGCGAACGGCAGTTCCGATTTCGGCGTGAAGATGCGCAGACCGGCGGCATGGGCCGGGTTTTGCGCCGGCCCGACAAAGACGGTTTCCGACAGGTTGAACTCGGCCGCGATCGTCTGCATGGCCTCGCCCGTAAGCCCGGCGCTGTCATGCACGATGGCCAGCGGATTGCCGGCGAGAGCGCGATCGGTGAAGACGTCGTAGATTTCGTAGCGCCGTGCGGCCATTCCGCTCTCCGCTTGCAGGTCGGTTCGGGATTGCGCCTTCTACAAGAGCGGCTTGTCGCCGGCTTGGCAAGCGCCCGCCCGGCCGCGCCGGCGGCCGGTCTCAGGCGGTGCGATGCCGGTGGCGGATCAAAAGCACGCGCACGATGCCGCGGCCGCCGAACAGGATCGAGGCGAAATAGACCAGGCCGGCCGACAGGATGATGGCCGGGCCCGAGGGCAGGGTGAAATGATAGGACAACAGCAAGCCGGCCGTGCTCGACGCGATGCCGATGGCGACCGCCAACAGGCACATCGTGTCGACGCGCGCGGTCCAGAAACGGGCGGCTGCTGCCGGCAGCATCATCAGCCCGACCGACAACAGCGTGCCCAACGCCTGGAAGCCGCCGACCAGGTTGAGCACGACCAGGCCCAGAAAGACGAAATGGACCAGCGGGCCGATGCCGCTGACCGAGCGCAGGAACAGCGGGTCGAGACATTCCGCGATCAGCCCACGCCATAAAAGCAGGAGCGCTGCGAGCGTCGCGATCGAAATGCCGGCAATCAGGATCAGCGCCTCGTCGTTGAGCGCCAGCACGCTGCCGAAAAGCACATGCATCAGGTCGACGCTCGAGCCGCGCAGCGACACGATCAACACGCCGACCGCCAGCGAGATCAGGTAGAAGGCGGCCATCGAGGCGTCCTCCTTCTGCACGGTCAGGCGCGAGACGGCGCCGGCGCCGAGCGCCACCAGCACGCCGGCGATCAGCCCGCCGACGGTCATCGGCACGATGGCGAGGCCGAACAGCAGGAAACCGGTGGCCGCGCCCGGCAGGATCGCATGCGCCATGGCGTCGCCGGCCAGGCTCATGCGGCGCAGCATCAAGAACACGCCGACCGGGCACGAGGAGATCGACAAAAGCACCACGCCGAGCAGGGCGCGGCGCATGAAGGCGAATTCGACAAAGGGTGAAACGAGGAGCTCGATCATAGCGAGCCGCTGCGCTGTGCCGTGGCCGGAACCGACGATGACCCCGTTTTGGCATGATCGTGACCGGCATGCGGGCCGTCGGCCGCGCACCAGGGGGCGTCGTCGTGCCAGGCCTCGTCGAAGCGGCGCGCGCGGGCCAGAATGTCGGGCCGCATCACGTCTTGCGTGCGGCCCCAGGCGATCGGACGGCGGGCCAGAACCAGCGTTTCGGGAAAATGCTCACGCACCAGCTCGAAATCGTGCGCCACCACCAGCACGGTGCGCCTTTCGCCATGCCAGTGCCGGATGAGCGCGATCAGATCGGCGGTCGTCTTGGCGTCGACGGCGTTGAACGGTTCGTCGAGCAGGATCAGATCGGCCTTCTGGACGAGCACGCGGGCAAACAGCGCGCGTTGCAGCTGGCCGCCGGACAGGGTGTCGATCGGCCGGTGCTCGAAGCCGGCCAGGCCGACCGCGTCGAGCGCGTCGCGCAGGTCCTGCCGGTCCCGGCGGTCGTAACGCCCCAGAAGGCCGCGTTTCGGCCAAAGCCCGAGGCCAACCAGGTCGAGAACGCGGGCGGGAAAGCTGCGGTCGATCTCGGATTGCTGCGGCAGATAGGCAAGCCGCTGGCCGGGAGCCGTCTTCACGGCGCCGGCCATCGGTTTCACGATGCCGACGATCCCTTTCATCAGGGTGGATTTGCCCGAACCGTTCGGGCCGACCACCGCGATCAACGAGCCGCGTTCGACCGGGCCGTTCAGGTGGTGGACGGCAGGGTGGCTGCCATAGCCGAGGGTCAGGTCGCTAAAGGTCAGGCTGGCGTCGCTCATTGCCATGTCCGTGGTAATCGCCGACACTGCCGGCCGATCCCGTCTGGTTATGTGATGTTATTACGTTCGTCAATGGTCGGGCCGATCGGTGATCCCGGCATTCTGTCCCGAACACGCATCCGTGTTCGTCAAAGCCGAACGAATGTGAAACCATCGCGGAGCGAATGCGTCTAACCTTGCATGGCGCTCTTGATGGTGGCGGCGAAGCCGGCTTGGATAGTGCGGCAGCAAGGCGGGTGGTGGCGAATGGACGAACAATCTGCGGGCGGCGGCGCGCTCGGTTCCGATTTTTACGGCGCTTTGCCTGTTCATGCCGGCTTCGAGGACCTGGCCGACGGGACGGCTTACCGGCCGGTTCCGGACGACTGGTTCGTCGGCACCGCCGATATTGTCGGTTCGACCGACCTGATCGCGGCCGGCCGCTACAAGGTCGTCAACACGGTCGGCGCGGCGGTGATCTCGGCGCAGATCAACGCGGCCGGCGGAATGCGGTTTCCGTTCGTGTTCGGCGGCGACGGCGCCGGGTTCGGTTTCGAAGCGGACCGGCTGGAGGCGGCGCGCGACGCGCTGGCGCGCGTGATCGGCTGGGCCAGGCGCGAGTTCGACATCGAGATGCGCGGCGCAATCGTGCCGGTCGGCGCGATCCGCGCGGCCGGCCACGAGCTTGCCGTTGCCCGCTACGCGCCGTCGCCCGGCGTCGATTACGCGATGTTTTCCGGCGGGGGCATGGCCTGGGCGGAAGGCGAGATGAAGCAGGGGCGCTACCGGGTCGAGGCCGCGCCGGCCGACCGCCATCCCGATCTGGCCGGCCTGTCGTGCCGCTGGACGCCGATGCGGGCGAGGCACGGCAGGATCCTGTCGCTGCTGGCGATCCCGAGAGCGGACGCGCCGGCGGCCGCGGTCGCCGACGCCATGCGCCGGATCATCCGGCTGACGGTCGGGCTGGAGCGCGGCGGCCACCCGGTGCCGGCGGCGGGGCCCGGTTTTGAATGGCCGCCGCTCGGGCTGGAGCTGGAAGCGCGCGCCCGGCGCGGCGGCGGTTCGTTGATACTCAACAAGCTGCGGCTTCTGGCCGAAACCCTGTTTGCGCTTTTGCTGTTCAGGACCGGGCGCGGGGTCGGCGGTTTCGATCCGGGCCATTATGTCGAGACGACCAGCGCCAACGCCGATTTCCGCAAATTCGACGACGGTCTGAAGATGACGATCGATTGCGATGCCGAAACCCGCGAGAAACTGGAGGCGCTGCTGGCCGGGGCGGCGGCCGAGGGTGTGCTCGACTACGGTCTGTTCGAGCAGGACGAGGCGATCATGACCTGCATCGTGCCGTCGGTGTCGAGCGACGACCACGTGCATTTCGTCGACGGCGCGTCGGGCGGCTACACCACGGCGGCGCTGGCGATCAAAGGGCGGGGATAGTGCGTGTCAGCGGCCGGCTCCTGTGTCCGGTTGCCTGGCCGCGATGCGCTCGGCCACCAGGTCCTGCATCCGCCACAAATGCCGGTCGTGCAGGCCGAGCCGTTCGAGATGCTCGACCGTGTTGAGCAGATATTCGGCCATCGAGCCCCAGAAGCCGACGGCGACCGCCAGCCGGTCGGCGATCTCGGTCTCGCTCAGGCCGCCGACATAACCGGCATAGCCGCGTTCGGCGACGAAGGCGATGGCGCGCAGCGGGCCGGTGTCGGTGGCGACATTGACCCAGCGCGGCATGATCGGCGGCTCGCGTTCAAGCAGCCGCACGAGGTCGGCGTCGAGGCGTTCCGGCGCGATCTTCAACGCCACGCCCTTGCAGCTTCCGCCCCGGTCGAGCGACAGCATCAGGCCCGGCTGGTCGACATTGCCGCGATAGCGCGTGTCCCAGCCGAGGCAGAAGGCGCGGTGCCAGCCGCGCACGAGGCCGGTGCGCCGGTCGGAAAAGGCGATCGGTGCGCGCCAGATCAGCGAACCGAAGGCGAACACCCACAACGGCTCGCCGGGCGCCAGCGCGGCGCGCAAGGATCGCGCGGTGACGGCGAACCAGCTTTTCGGGACATTCTTTTGCCGCTGCATCGGCCCGGGATCGGCGAGGTCGCGATGAACCCGCCGGACGAGCTCGGCTGTCAGGCGCGGGCGTCGCGTCATTCCTGTCGCGCGGTCGGGGCGCGATGGCGGCGTGCGACGGCAGATGGCCGGCCGGGTAGCGCAAGCCGGGTCTGTTGCCGGTCGCGCTCGGCCACCACCTTGCCGGCGGCGACCACGCACAGCCGTTCCGGCCTCAGCCGGATCGCCTCGACCGGGTCGCCGGCGTCGAGCACGATCAGGCTCGCCTTCTTGCCGACCGCGAGACCGTAATCGTCAAGCCCCATGATCGCCGCGCTCTCGCTGGTGACCATGTCGAAGCAGCGTCGCATCTCGTCGGGATGCGACATCTGCGCGACGTGCAGGCCCATGAAGGCGACGTCGAGCATGTCGGCGGTGCCGAGCGAGTACCAGGGATCGAGCACGCAGTCCTGGCCGAAACCGACACGGATGCCGTGGGCAAGCATTTCCTTGACCCGGGTCAGACCGCGGCGTTTGGGAAAGCTGTCGTGGCGCCCCTGCAGCATGATGTTGATCAGCGGGTTGGGGATCGCCGCGACCTGGGCCTCGGCCATTAAAGGCAGGAGCTTGGAGACGTAATAATTGTCCATCGAGTGCATCGAGGTCAGATGCGAGCCGGCGACGCGGCCGCCGAGGCCGAGACGCTGTGTCTCGTAGGCGAGCTGCTCGATGTGGCGCGACAGCGGATCGTCGGTCTCGTCGCAGTGCAGGTCGACCATCAGGCCGCGCTCGGCCGCGATTTCGCACAGGGCGGTGACCGAGCGGGTGCCGTCGGCCATGGTGCGCTCGAAATGCGGGATGCCGCCGACGACGTCGACGCCCATGTCGAGTGCGCGCAGCGTGTTTTCGCGCGCGCCGGGCGAGCGGAAGAACCCGTCCTGGGGGAAGGCGACCAGCTGCAGGTCGATATGGGGTGCAACTTCCTTGCGGACTTCCAGCAGCGCCTCGACGGCAAGCAGCCGCTCGTCGCAGACGTCGACATGGCTGCGGATCGCCAGCAGCCCCATCGAAACCGCCCAGTCGCAATAGGCGAGCGCGCGCTCCTTGACCGCCTCGTGGGTCAAGAGCGGCTTCAGCTCGCCCCACAGCGCGATGCCTTCCAGAAGCGTGCCCGACGCGTTGATGCGCGGCAGGCCATAGGACAGCGTGGCGTCCATGTGGAAATGCGGATCGACCAGCGGCGGGGCGACGAGATTGCCGCTCGCCTCGACGACGCGGCCGGCCTCGGCGGTGATGCCGGGCTCGATGGCGGCGATCCTGGCGCCGGCAATCGCGATGTCGGCGGTTCGGCCGTCGGGCAGGGTGCCGCCCTTGACGATCAGGTCGAAACTCATCTCTCGCCTTTCTGGTAGGGGATCATCAGCGCCTTGGGATAGGTCGCGCGGCGGGCGACGAGAATCAGCGCCAGCACCGACAACACATAGGGCAGCATCAGGAAGAGCTGGTAGGGAATGACGCCGCCGGTGACCTGCTGCAGGCGCACCTGATAGGCGTCGAAGGCGGCAAACAGCACCGCGCCGAGCAGCGCCTTGCCCGGACGCCAGGAGCCGAACACGACCAGTGCGATGCAGATCCAGCCGCGGCCGTTGACCATCTCGAAAAAGAACGAGTTGAAGGCCGACATGGTCAAAAAGGCGCCGCCGACGGCCATCAGCGCGCTGCCGGCCATCACCGCGCCGATGCGCGTTGCGGTGACGCCGATGCCCTGGGCCTCGACGGCGGCCGGGTTTTCGCCGACGGCGCGCACGGCCAGCCCCAGCGGCGTGCGATAAAGCACCCAACCGACCACGGCGACGGTGACGAAGGCGAGATAGGTGAACGGGGTCTGGGCAAACAGCGCCGGGCCGACGAGCGGAATGTCGGACAGGAGCGGGATTTCCAGCGGCTGGAACGAGTCGATTTTCGGCGGCGAGGTCACTTCCGGCAGGGCGAGACGATAGGTGAAATAGGTCAGCGAGGTGGCGAGCAGGGTGATGCCGATGCCGACGACGTGCTGCGACAGGCCGAGCGGCACGGTCAGCGTGCCGTGCAGCAACCCGAAGGCCGCGCCGGTGGCCGCGGCGACCGCGATCCCGGTCCACAGATCGCCGCCCGCATAGACGGTGAACCAGCCGGTGAAGGCGCCGGCGACCATGATGCCCTCGATGCCGAGATTGAGCACACCGGCGCGCTCGCAGATCAGTTCGCCCATGGTGGCGAAGATCAGCGGCGAGGCGATGCGGATCGCGGCGACCCAGAACGAGGCGGTGAACAGGATTTCCAGAGCTTCGGCCACGCTCACCTCCACCGGATGCGGTAACGCGTCAGCATGATCGCCGTGACCATGGTCAGCAATGCGGTCGCCGTCATGACGTTGGCGATGTAGCTCGGCACGTCGGCGGTGCGGCTCATGGCGTCGGCGCCAACGAAGATGCCGGCGACGAAGATCGCCGCGGCGATGACGCCGAGCGGATTGAGCATGGCGAGCATGGCGACCACGATGCCGGTGTAACCGAAGCCCGGCGACAGATCGAGCGTGAGGTTGCCCTTCAGTCCCGACACTTCGGAAAAGCCGGCGAGCGCTGCCAGGCCGCCCGACAGGAGCGCCGTCTTCATCAGCACCGTGTTGACGGGGATACCGGCGAAACGCGCGGCCGCGGGGTTGTGGCCGACGGCGCGCATCTCGTAACCGAGCGCGGTCTTTTTCATGATCACCCAGACCCAGAGCGCGGCGATGACCGCGATCACGAAGCCGTAATGCAGGCGCTTGCCCTTGACGATGCGCGGCAGCTTGGCCTCCGCGATCACGCGTTCGGATTGCGGCCAGCCGAGCCCCATCGGGTCCTTCAAGACGCCTTCCAGCAGCATGGAGACCACGAGCAGCATGATGAAGTTCAACAACAGCGTGGTGACGACCTCGTCGACGCCGAGCCGGGTTTTCAAAAAGGCCGGACCGAGCAGAAGCAGGGCGCCGGCCGTCATCGCGGCCAGCATGATCAGCGGGATGAGGACAATCGCCGGCAGGGGCAGCGCGCCGGTGCCGAGCACGACGGTGACGATGGCGCCAGCGTAAAGCTGGGCTTCGGCGCCGATATTCCACAATTTGGCGCGAAAGGCGACCGCGACCGCAAGCCCGGTGAAGATCAGCGGCGTGGCGCGGGTCAGGGTTTCCAGCAGGGCAAATTGCGAGCCGGCCGCGCCCTTGGCCACCAGCGCGAACACCGACAGCGGCGAGGCGCCGGCCGCCAGCACCAAAATGGCGGCGATCGCCATGGTGGCCAGGATCGCGCCCGCCGGATAGGCGAGCGTGGCGGCGAGCGAGGGCGCGGGTTTGGGTTCAAGCCGCATGATGAGGGCGTCCATGGCCTTTGTGGAGGATGTCGCCGCCGGGCTCCCGGGCGGCACGCGCGATCACGGGGCGGGGAAACACCGTCATGCCGCCTCCATGCCGTGGCCGGCCATAAGTTCGGCAAGGTCGCGCACCGAGCGTTCGCCGCGCGCCGAGGGCGGCGAAAGCCTGCCCTTGAACATCACGCAGACATGGTCGGAGAGCGTCAGGATCTCGTCGAGATCCTCCGATATCAGCAGCACCGCCGCGCCACGCGCACGCGCCTCCAGCAGTTTCCGGTGTACATAGGAGATCGCGCCGACGTCGAGCCCGCGCGTCGGCTGGTTGGCCAGGATGATCTTCGGATCGGGATCGAGCGCCCGGCCGAGGATCAGCTTTTGCATATTGCCGCCCGAAAGCAGGCGCACGCGCGCCTCCGGCGAGGGGCATTTGACGTCGTAATCGCGGATCAGCTCCTCGGCGAAACCGCGCGCGGCGGCCCAGTCGAGAAAGCCGTGCCGGGAAAAGCGCGGCGAGCGGTAACGCTCGGCGATGACGTTTTCCGTCACGCTCATGTCGCCGATCGTGCCGACGGCGTGCCGGTCCTCGGGGATGCGGGCGACGCCGGCCTGCAGCGCGATCGCCGGCGACCATGTCTCCACCGCCTCGCCGGCGATGCGAAACTGTCCCGATCGCGGGCGGTGAATGCCCGACAACAGTGCCGCCAGCGTCGTCTGGCCGTTGCCCGACACGCCGGCCAGCCCGACGATCTCGCCGCCGCGCAGCGCCAGCGAGACGCTTTCCAGGCCGACGGGGCCGGAGGCGGGCGCGGCGCAAACGGCCTCGCATTCGAGCAGCACCGGTCCCGGCGTGGCCTCGGTGATCGCCGGCGGGGCGATTTCCTGGCCGATCATCAGCGCGGCCAGTTCCTGGCGCGTCGTGCCCTTGGTTTCGCGTTCGCCCGACAGGCGGCCGGCGCGCAGGACCAGAACGCGGTCGCTGATCGCCAGCACCTCGTTGAGCTTGTGGGAGATGAAGATCACCGAAAGCCCCGAGTCGACCAGTTTCTTCAGGGTCGCAAACAGCGCCTCGGTCTCGATCGGCGTCAGCACCGCGGTCGGCTCGTCGAGGATCAGCACGCGCGCGTCGCGATAAAGCGCCTTGAGGATCTCCACGCGCTGGCGCTCGCCGACGGTGAGGTTTGCGACCGTCTGGTCCGGTTCGACGGCGAGCCCGAAATCGGCGGCAAGCGTGCGGATGCGGGCGAGCGCCGTGGCGCGGTCGAAGCGCGGCGACCAGGACGACTGGGTGCCGAGCGCGATGTTTTCCAGCACCGTCATGTTGTCGGCCAGGGTAAAATGCTGGTGGACCATGCCGACGCCGGCATCGAGCGCGGCGCGCGGATCGCCGGGCGGCAAGGTCTTGCCGAACGCCTCGACCGTGCCCTCGTCGGCGACGTAGTGGCCGAACAGGATGTTCATCAGCGTCGTCTTGCCGGCGCCGTTTTCGCCCAGCAGCGCCACGACCTCGCCGCGCCGCAGTTCGAGCGAGATCGCGTCGTTGGCGACAAGCGGGCCGAAACGCTTGGTGATGTTGTGCAGACGCAGGACGGGGGTGGCGGTCATCGGGATTCCGGTCGCGACGGTCACAACCCTTTCTGCGCCTCGGGCCGAAGGCCGCCGAAACGAGGTCTCGGCCTTCGCCCGGATCGCGGGCCGGTTGCGGATGGCAAAATACCGATCCGGCCTCTCCCTTGTGGGAGAGGCCGCTCGATCAGCTCGATTTCGGTTCCTCGTCGTTGATCTCGACGGTGAACGAGCCGTCCCGGATCGCCTTTTCCTTCTCCGCCACCTTGGCCATCACCTCGTCGGGCACCTTGCCCTCGAAGGTGCCGAGCGGGGCGAGCGAGCAGCCGCCATGCTTCATGAAGGAATAGATGCCGTAATCGTCGGCCTTGAAGGAGCCGCCCTTGACCTCGGCGATCGCCTTGTCGAGCGTCGGCTCGAAATGCCACAGCGCCGAGGCGACGACGGTCTCGGGATAGTCGGCCTGGGTGTCGATGACGTTGCCGATCGCCAGAAGCTTGCGCTCCTGCGCGGCGTCGGAGACCCCGAAGCGCTCGGCGTACAAAATGTCGGCGCCGGCGTCGATCTGGGCGAAGGCGGTCTCCTTGGCCTTGGGCGGGTCGAACCAGGAGCCGATGAAGGCGACCTGGAATTCGATGTCGGGCGCCATCTCGCGCGCGCCGGCCATGAAGGCGTGCATCAGCCGGTTGACCTCGGGGATCGGGAAGCCGCCGACCATGCCGATATTCTTCGACTTGGTCAGCGCGCCGGCGATGATGCCGGTCAGGTAGGAGGCATCCTGGATATAGTTGTCGAACACCGCGAAATTGGGATGGGCGTCGTCGGGCTTGAAGCTCGATCCCATCAGGAAGGCGGTGTCGGGGTAGTCGGCGGCGACGGTGCGCGCGGCGTCCTCGACGCCGAACACCTCGCCGATGACGAGCTGGTGGCCGGCCTCGCAATATTCGCGCATCACGCGCTCATAGTCGCTGTTGGAGACGTTTTCGGAAAACACATAGTCGATGTCGCCGCGGTCCTTGGCGGCGTTGGCGGCCTTGTGGATGCGGCTGACCCATTGCTGCTCGACCGGCACGGTGTAGATCGCGGCGACCTTGACCGGCTCCTGGGCGAACAGCCTGGTGGGCACTGTGGCGGCGCCGGCAAGGGCAGCCGTGGCGCCGGCGGCCTTCAAGACGGTGCGGCGCGAGACGAGAGAGCGTGTTGATCCGGGAGAGAATTTCGTCATGGGTCCACCTCTGGTTGGCAAGTGCGCGAGGACGTTGCCCGCCTCATTTTTTATCAATTGGTAAAGACTAGAAGAAATTTCGCCGCCCGGCAATCGCGATCGGCGCGTTGCCCACCGGTGTCGCCCGCTCAGCCCAGCCTGGTCGGAACGCGGGCTTCGAGGCGCCGGAAGGCGAGCACGATCAGTCCGGTAATGACCAGATAGACCAGCGCCAGCAGCAGCAGCGGCTCGAAGATGATGAACGTGTCCTGGCGCACCCGGCTCGACACGGCGTAGATGTCGACGACCGTGATCGTGGCGACCAGCGGCGTCGCCTTCAGCTGCAGAACGGTTTCGCCGGCAAGCGTGGGCAGGGCGCGCTGGATCGCCTGCGGCAGCCAGATGCGACGGAAAATCTTCCAGCGGCTCATGCCGAACGCGCGCGCGCTTTCCAGTTGCCCGCGCGGCACGCCGGCAAAGGCGCCGCGCATGACCTCGCCCTCGTAGCCGGCGAACGACATGGTCAGCGCCAGCATGGCATAGGGCCAAGCCTGGCGCAGATACGGCCACAGTTCCGAGCCGCGGATCCAGGGAAATTGCGGAAACAGCGAGCCCAGCCCGAAATAAAGCAGCCATAATTGCAGCAGAAGCGGCGTGCCGCGGATCACCGTGCAGAAGGCGCGCGCCGGCAAGGCGAGATAGGCGGGCCCGGCCGCCTGGGCGAGGCCGAGCGGCACGGCGAGCGCGAAGCCGAGAATGCAGGTCACGACCAGCAGCCACAGCGTGCGCCAGAGCCCCTCGACGGCGAGCGGGGCGTAGTCGGGGATCCAGTCCCAGCGCATGGTCCAGCCGGCATAGGCGGCGAGCGCCAGCGCGATCGCGATCAGCACGATGCGGTGCGGCTTCAGCCAGGCGCGCAGCGGCGGCAGCGGCTTGCCGGTGACCTCGATCACGTTTGCCATCAGCCCGCGCCTCCCACATGCGGCATGCCGCGACGCGCCCAGCGCTCGACGCGAGCGATGATGACGTTGGAAAACAGGGTCAGGAGCAGATAGAGCGCGCCGGCGGCGACGAAGAAGGTGAAATAGGCCTT
This sequence comes from Nitratireductor sp., assembly GCA_039973095.1. Classification (GTDB taxonomy): domain Bacteria; phylum Pseudomonadota; class Alphaproteobacteria; order Rhizobiales; family Rhizobiaceae; genus Mangrovimarina. Next base: position 652,192 of record JBDWLQ010000018.1, read on the forward strand.
GGTCGCGCCAGCCGCCTGGCGGGTCGCAAGCGTCAGCTCGTTGAAGCCGACGACGGCCAGCAGCGCGGTGTCCTTGGTGGCGATCAGCCACAGATTGGCGAGGCCGGGAATGGCGTAGGGCAGCATTGCCGGCAGGGTGATGCGGCGCAGGAGCAGGCCCGGCGCCATGCCGTAGGCGCGCGCGGCCTCGATCTGGCCCTGCGGAATGGCGCGAATGGCGCCGCGAATGACTTCGGTCGAATAGGCGCCCTGGACGACGCCGAGCACGGCGATGCCGGCGACGAGGCCGGAAATGTCGACCGGCGGATAACCGAAGGCCTCGAGCGTGCGGTTCACCAGATCGGTGCCGGCGTAATAGAGTAAAAGGATCAGCACCAGTTCGGGCACCGCGCGCACCACGGTGGTGTAGACCTCCAACAGGTCGCGGACGACCGGGCCGCCATAGAGCTTGCCCCAGGCGCCGGCGGTGCCGATCACAAGGCCGATGCCGAACGCGCCGAGCGCGATCTGGACGGAACTGGCGAGGCCGCGCAGCAGCGTTCCGCCCCAGCCGGGCGGGCTCGGCGCGAGCAGGTCGAAAAGGCTCAGTTGCAGCAGGGTCTCAAGCAGGTGCTTGTCTCCGGCGGTGGATGCGCGTCGCGCCCCCCGCCGGCAACGCCAGGCGGCGCGCCGATCGAGGGGCGTTCAAGCTCTGGCCTCGGCTAGCCGCCGAAAATGTCGAAATCGAAATATTCCTTGGTGATCTCGTCATATTTGCCGCTGTCGCGGATCGCGCCGATGGCGGCGTTGAGCTTGGCCTTGAGATCGTCCTCGCCCTTGCGCACACCGAAGCCGACGCCGGGTCCCAACACGTCGATATCGGGCGCGACGATGCCTTTCATCTCGCAGCATGCCTTGCCCTGGTCGGTTTCAAGAAAGGCTTCGAGGGCGAAGGAATCGGCCTGGGTGGCGTCGATGCGGCCGGCGGCGAGGTCGGCATTGGCTTCGTCCTGGGTCTGATAGACCTTGATCTCGGCAACCGTGTCGCCGAAATGCTTCTTGGCGTAGACGTCGTGCACGGTCGACACCTGAACGCCGAGGATCTTGTCCTTCAGCCCTTCGGGCGTCGCGTCCATCTCCACAGCCTTGGCGCCGGCGATCCCGGTCGGGGTGTTGTAATATTTGTCGCTGAAATCGATCGATTTCATCCGCTCGGCGGTGATCGACATCGAGGCGGCGATGAAGTCGATCTTCTTGGCGTTGAGGGCTGGAATGATGCCGTCCCACGACACCGGCGTGATCTCGCAGTCGAGTTCGGCCGCCGCGCAGATCGCCTCGGCGATCTCGACTTCCCACCCGACCCACTTGCCCGAGGCGTCCGGCGAGGCGAAGGGCGGATAGGGCTCGGCGGCAATGCCGACCTTGACGGTCTCGGCCTGTGCCGCGCCGAGCGACATGATGCCGGCCGCAATCATGCCGGCGGCGAATTTGGCGAAGGATTTCATGGAAAACTCCCTTTGTTTGGTTGCGGTTCCCTAATTTCTGTCTCAGCCGACCGTGCGCAAAAACTGCTGCAAGCGGTCGGATTTCGGCGCGCCGAACAGCTCTTCGGGCCGGCCTTCCTCCTCGACCAGGCCCTGGTGCAGGTAGACGACGTGGCTCGCGACCTCGCGGGCGAATTTCATCTCGTGGGTGACGAGCACCATCGTGCGGCCTTCGCCGGCGAGGTCGGCGATCACCTTGAGCACCTCGCCGACCAGTTCGGGATCGAGCGCGGAGGTCGGCTCGTCGAACAGCATGACGCGCGGCTCGACGGCGAGTGCGCGGGCGATCGCGCCGCGCTGCTGCTGGCCGCCGGACAGGAAGGCGGGGTAGACATCGCGCTTTTCGGCCAGCCCGACGCGTTCGAGCAGCGCCTCGCCGGTGGCGATCGCCTCGGCCCTCGCGATGCCCAGCACATGCACCGGCACCTCGATGACGTTTTCGATCAGCGTCATGTGGCTCCACAGATTGAAGCTCTGGAACACCATGCCGAGCCGGGAGCGGATGCGCTCGATCTGACGCCGGTCGGCCGGCACCATGTCGCCGTGGCCGTCCGGTTTCAGCCGGATCTGCTCGCCATTGACGCGGATGACGCCGCTGGTCGGGTTTTCCAGGCAGTTGATGCAGCGCAACAGCGTCGACTTGCCCGACCCGGAGCCGCCGATGATGGCGACCACCTCGCCGTCGCGGGCCGACAGCGACACGCCCTTCAACACGTGCAGGGCGCCGAACTTCTTGTGCAGGTCCTCGACATGGATCGCCTCGGCCGGTGTGCCGGATGGCTCTTGTGCTTCGGGTTGCGCGGCCGCGACCGTCATCGGTCACGCTTTCGCGGCGTATCGAACACCCGCAGACCCACCCGGTGCGCCATCGCCTGTCGCATCGTTCCCCGTTTCTTTCGCCGGATCCGTGGTCGCCGTGGCGGTGGACCGGCCTTTGTTTTTCGATGCCATTACGGCACTTGCCGGCTTGTTATGCAAGCGTATAAATACGGGCGTCCCCATTTCGCGGGCTGGAGGAAGAAGAAATCGTGACGCAATACGGCTCGCAATCCATGGCCGCGCCGCTGCAAAGGGTGCTGATGTGTTCGGCTGAGACGGCCATGCGCGGCGCCGAGCCGAAGCGCTGGCATTACGGACCGCAATTCGACCCGGCCAGGGCGGCGTCCCAGCATGCGCGGCTGAGCGCGCTGGTGGAAGCAGCCGGTGCGCGGATCGACTGGCTCGACGGTGCCGACGGGCTGGCCGATTCCGTCTTCACCCACGATCCGTCGCTGATGACCGATCGCGGCGCGGTGATCCTGTCGATGGGCAAGGCGCTGCGCGGGCCGGAGCCTGAGCTGCACGAGGCGTGCTACCGCAAACTGGGTATCGCCGTTCTCGGCCGGATCGCGGCGCCGGGTCAGGTCGAGGGCGGGGATTGCGTGTGGCTCGACCGGGCCACACTCGCCGTGGGGCGCGGGGTGCGCACCAACGAGGCCGGGATTTCCCAACTCGCCGCGCTGCTTGAGCCGCTGGGCGTGGCCGTGCAGGGTTTCGACCTGCCCCTGTGGCACGGGGAGGAGGCCTGCCTGCACCTGATGTCGGTCATCAGCCCGCTCGCCGACGATCTGGCGCTGGTTCACGCGCCACTGCTGCCGGCGCCGTTCTGGCAGATGCTGCGGGCGCGCGGCATCATGCTGGTGGAGGGCGATCCGGACGAGTTCGCGGCCAGCAACGGGCTGTCGCTCAACGTGCTGGCGACCGCGCCGCGCGCGGCGATCGCGGTTGCCGGCTTTCCCAGGACGAAGGCGGCGATGGAACGGGCCGGCTGCAGGGTGGACACTTTCGAGGCCGATGCGCTGTGCATTGCCTGCGAGGGCGGGCCGACCTGCCTGACCCGACCGATCCTGCGGCAATGACCGTCAGCGCACGGCGCAAGTTTAGACGCGAGGGCGAGGGGCGTCGCCGTCGGGATCTGATCGAGGCGACGCTGGACTGCGTGGCAGAAAACGGAATCGAAGGCGCGACCGTGCGGGCGATCGCGCTGCGCGCCGGCGTCAGCGCCGGCCTGATCCGGCACTATTTTCCCGGCAAGGCGGAGCTTTTGCAGGCCGCCTATGCGGCAGTGGTCAAGAGAATGACCGACCAGGCCAAGGACGCGCTTGCCGCGCGCGAGGCGCGGCCGGCCGAGCGGCTTGCCGCCTTCGTGCGTGCCAATCTCGGCCCGCCGGTGGTCGATACGCGGATTTTCGCCCTCTGGGCCGGCTTTATCGCCCGCGCCCATGCCGATACCGCGCTGGCCGCCGTCCACCGGGAAGGCTATCTCGGCTTCCGCGACGAGGTCGAAAGCCTGGTGGGTGCGGTGCTGGAAGAGGCCGGCCACCCGGCCGACGCGATGACGCTGCGCCGGCACGCGATCGCCATCAACGCCATAATCGACGGGTTGTGGATCGAGGGCTGCATGGCCAGCAGCCTGTTTGACGAGGGCGAACTGGCGGGGATCGCGATCGCCAGCGTCGCCGCGCAGCTCGGCGTCGATCTGCCGGGCGATGAAGGGAGCGAACGCCCATGAAAACCGTCGGCGAGGCGCTGGTCAGGCTTCTGGAGGCTCATGGGGTCGACACGGTGTTCGGCATTCCGGGCGTTCACACGATCGAGCTTTATCGCGGCCTTGCCGGCTCGCCGATCCGGCACGTTACGCCGCGCCACGAGCAGGCGGCGGGGTTCATGGCCGACGGCTATGCGCGCGCCACCGGGCGGCCGGGCGTGGCCCTGCTGATCACCGGGCCCGGCCTGACCAACGCCATCACCGCGATCGCCCAGGCGCGCGCCGACAGCGTGCCGATGCTGGTGATTTCCGGCGTCAACCGGCTAGACAGCCTCGGCCGGGGGCTCGGGCATCTGCACGAACTGCCCGACCAGCGCGCGTTGATGCGCAGCGTCTGCCTGATGTCGGAACGCGTCGAGCGGCCGCAGGATCTCGGCGAAACCGTCGGCCGCGCCTTCGACCGTCTGGCCAGCGGCAGGCCGGGCCCGGTGCATATCGAAATTCCGCTCGATGTGATGGGCCTGCCTGCCGGCGACCTGTCCCTCGAGGCCGCGCCGCGACCGCGGCCGGCGATGCCCGCCAAGGCCGAACGCGACCGCGCCGTCGAGACCCTGGCCCAGGCCCGCCGGCCGGCGATCCTGATCGGCGGCGGCGCGCGCGGCGCGGCCGACGCCGTCGCGCGGCTGGCCGAGCGGCTCGACGCGCCGGTGATTTCGGCGGCCAATGCGCGCGGCATCATGCATGGCCATCGGCTGGCGGTGCCGGCAAGCCCGAGTCTGAAAGCGGTACGCGCCTTGTTGGCCGGCAGCGACGCGGTTTTGGCGCTGGGCACCGAAATGGGACCGACCGACTACGACGTCTATGCCGATGGCGGCATGCCCGCCCTCGCCAATCTTGTGCGAGTCGATTGCGACGGCGACCAGCTCGAGAAAACCCCTTGCGCGGTGGCGCTCCGAGGCGATGCGGCGGCCACCGCCTCGGCGCTGGTCCTGGCCCTCGGCGACGGCGGTGATGGTTCGGCCGGCGCGGGCGCCGAACGCGCCCGGCAGGCGCGAGACGATGCATGGGACGAGATCGGTCAGCGCACGCGCGCGCATGTCGGCGCGCTGAAGGCGATCCGCAGCGCGGTGCCGGGCGCGACCATCGTCGGCGATTCCACCCAGGCGATCTATGCCGGCAATCTCTTTTACGATCACGACCGGCCGGGCGGGTGGTTCAACGCCGCCACCGGCTACGGCGCGCTCGGTTACGGGCCGCCGGCGGCGATCGGCGCGGCCCTCGGCAGGCCGGGCGCGCCGGTGATCTGCTTGAGCGGCGACGGCGGCATGCAGTTCGTCCTGGCCGAACTCGGCACGGCGGTTGACGAGGGCGCGCCGGTGATCTTCGTCGTGTGGAACAATCGCGGTTTCCAGGAGATCGAGACGTCGATGCGCGCGGCCGGTATCGTGCCGGTCGGCGTGCGCCCGTCGGCACCCGATTTCTGCGCCGTGGCCACCGCCTACGGCATGGCCGCCGAGCGGATCGATGCGCTGGCAGATCTCGGCGCGGCGGTGGCGCGCGCGCGGCGCGCCGGCGGCCCGGCGCTGATCGAGCTTGCCGGCGCGCCGGAGCTTTGAGAAAGACCCGCGTCCGCGATGAGGGCGTTCAGGCGCTGCGGCGGCGCTCGCCATAGCCGGCGATGAAGCGACGCAGCCGGTCGGCGGCTTCATGCAGCACGGCCTCGCTCTGGCACAGGCTGATGCGGATATGGCTTCTCGCGGCCTCGCCGAAGCTGAGCCCCGGCATGACGGCGACCTTTTCCGCTTCCAGGAAACGCCAGGCGAACTGTTCGCAGTCGAAATCGACGGCCGAGATGTCGAGCATGACATACATGCCGCCTTGCGAGCCGCGCACGGTGATGTCGTTGAAGCCGCGCATGGCGTCCAGAAAGGCCTTGCGGCGGGCGCCATAGCGCTCGGCGATCTCGTCGACGCCATAGGCGTTTTCCAGCGCCTCGATGGCGGCGCGGCTGACGAAGTCGTTGAGGCCGTATGTGGTGACCAGGTTGAGGCTCACCAGCCTGGCGACGAGATCGGCCGGCGCGGTCAGCCAGCCGATCCGCCAGCCGGTCATGCCGTGGCTCTTGGACATGGAATTGATCACCAGCGTGCGCTCGGCCATGCCGGGCAGGGCGCGCGGCGAGATATGGGTCTTGCTGCCGGGCAGCGTCCAGTAGACCTCGTCCGAGATCAGCCAGAGATCGTGGCGCCGGCACACGGCGGCGATCGCTTCCAGCGTCTCGAGCGAATAGACCGCGCCGGTCGGATTGTTCGGCGTGTTGATCAGCAGCGTCCGGGTATTGTCGCGGATGGCGGCCTCGATCGCCTCGGCGCGCGGCTCGAACCCGTCCTCGGCGCGCGCTTCCACGACGGTGAAATCGGCGCCGGCGGCGCGAAACGTGCCGGGATAGGTGGCGTAGTAGGGCGCGATCATGATCGCGTGGTCGCCGGGGTCGAGCGTGGCCTGGGCGGCGGCGAACAGGGCGAGCTGGCCGCCGGGCGTGGCGATCACCTCGTCGGGGCGGGTCGCAAGCCCGGTCGCCTGTTCGGAAATCGCGGCCATGGCCGCGCGCAGCCTGGGCAGGCCGGCAAGCTGCGTATAGTGGTGGCGACCCTGGCGGACCGCTGCCACGCAGGCCTCGACGGTTTTGGCCGGCGTGTCGAAATCGTGGTCGCCGACCGACAGCATCATGATGTCCTCGCCGGCCTGCTTGCGGGTCATGGCGGCGAAATGAACCTCCCAGCCATCCTTGCCGTGGGGCGTGATGCCGGAGATGCGGGAAGAGGGATTAGGCATGGAATGGTCCCGTGATGGTGTGTCCGGTGTGTTCGAGTTGGCGCTTCAACTCACAAATATGATCCGGGCCGATCTCGCAACAGCCGCCGACAATCGTGGCGCCCTGAGCCACCAGGTCGAGCGCCCATCGCGCATAGGCCTGGGGGTTGAGATCCGTCCGGGCGGTCAGCGCGTCGACTGTACCACCCGGACGCAGCGCGTCGATGGCAGAAAATCCGTTTGCGTAGGCCCCGAAAGGCAGGCCCGCGGCGGCAAGTTCGGTTTGCGCGGCCGAGATCGTTTCCGGCCGGCAGCAATTGGCCAGCACCGCCTGCGCGCCTTCCGTGCGCGCGACCTCCAGCCCGGCGGCGAGCGGCTCGCCAGAGCGCAGCATCGCGGACGGCGCGCCGTCCATCAGGCTGACGGCCGTCCAGACCGGCCTGCCGGTTTCGGCGGCGGCGCGGGTCGCCGCGGCGATCTCGAGGGTGGACGACAAGGTCTCGCACAGTATCAGGTCGACCCGCGGGCCCTGAATTCCGGCGATCCGCCGATAGGTGGCGAGCGCCAGGTCGAAATCGCTCGTCAGCTCCGGCCGGTAGCTCGCCACCAGCGGCGGCAGACAGCCGGCAATCGCGACCTCACGCCCCATCGCCTCGCGCGCGGCGCAGGCAAGGTCGATGGCGCGTTGCTGCAGGGGACGAAACCGCGCCGGGTCACCGTCGCGCTCCAGGCGCTCGGGGGTGGCCGAGTAGGCGTTGATGGTGATGACCCGGGCGCCCGCCTCGATATAGTCGCGGTGGACCTGTTCGACGATCTCGGGCTCGTCGAGCAGGATTTGCGTCGACCACAACGGCGTCGGCGCAAAGCGGCTGCGGGCGATCAGTTCCTGCCCCATGCCGCCGTCGAGAAGGATCACGTCACGCACGTCCAAGTCTCTCTTTCCTTCCTGTCACAGCATGGCGAGCCTGGCGGATTTGTCCACCACAGGCTGCGTCGCTGCCGACAGGGCCTGTCACTCTACCGCCACAGGCGGCGTGAAGCCGCGTTGCGATCGCGGATGGGATGGGACGGAGTCGACCCGCGAGCGACAATATGCAAAGGAAGGGGCGGTCCTGCCGGAGGGCCGTGCAACGCATGTCCGTCCGGTGCCGCGGCCCGAGTGAGTGGCAAGATTGACCGTGCGCGGAGCGCGCGGCCAGAGAGTTGAGGTGGGGACGGCTGAATGCTGGTGCCAGACAAACAAAACGATGCCGTATTGGACGCCGACATCGTCGACGAAGCGATCACGTCGCGGCGATCGGTGCGCGCATACCTGCCCGATCCGGTGGACGAGGACACGCTCCGCGACATTCTCAAGGTCGCGAGCCGGGCGCCGTCGGGCACCAATATGCAGCCCTGGAAGGTCTATGTGACCACCGGCGAGAAGAAGCGCCAGCTCGCCGATGCCATCCTCAATTCCGGGATCAGGGCCGAAAAGGCCAAGTGGGACGAATATCGCTATTATCCCGACCAGTTCTTCGAACCCTATCTGTCGCGCCGCCGCGCGGTCGGCTTCTCGCTTTATGGTCATCTCGGCATCGGACGCCGCGACGTCAATCAGATGCGCGCCCAGCACGATCGCAATTTCACCTTCTTCGACGCACCGGTCGGCATGATCTTCACCATCGACCGGCGGCTGAACCAGGGATCGTGGATCGACTACGGCATGTTCCTGCAGAACATCATGGTCGCGGCGCGGGGCAGGGGGCTGCACACTTGCCCGCAGGCGGCGTTCGCGCCCTATCACCGCCAGATCCGGCCCGTGCTCGGCATCCCGGACGAGGAAGTCGTGGTATGCGGCATGGCGCTCGGCCACGAGGACACGTCGAAACCGGAAAACAAGCTGCGCACCGAGCGCGCCGATCTCGAGGAATTCGTCACCTTCGTGAAATAGGCGCGGCCGGCCGTCATTCGACCCGGTAGCCGGTTTCCTTGCTCGCGTGACACAACGCGGTCCACAAGGCGCGGGCGAAGGAGCGGAAGACGTAAAGGTCGAACTGCTCGGCGCCGGAGCGCTGGATCTGGGCGAAGATGTCGTGATGGCTGGTCGCGCGGCCGACGCCCAGCGGGAAGGCGGTCTGCGAAAAGTCGAGCGCGAAGAACTTTGCCAGCACCCATTCGGCCTTCGGTCCGGCCAGGCGCAGCGCCGTGCGGCCGTGCGACAGGTCGGTGACCGTGCCGGTCTCCACACCGACCGCGGCGCCAAGGACGGCGGCGAGGCCCTCCTTCTGATCGACGAGCAGAAATTTTCCGGGCGCGAACCCGAACGCGGCCTTGGTCCCGTCGACCCGGCCGGCGCCGGCGCCGTCGGCGAGCGCCAGGCCGGTAAGCGACGTGATGGCGGCAATCAGCGCCTTTTCCCGGCCGCGCCAGGCCGCGGCCTGGACGATCGAGCCGGGACGGGTCTCGCTCAGGACCAGACCGCTCTCGCCGGCGGTGTTGGGATAAGCGCCCGGTTTCCAGGCGGCGCCGAGCGGCGACACGGGTTCAACCATGCATGCGGCTCCCTTCCGGGTCGTAGAAATGGTGGCTGACGATCTCGACCGGCCCGAAACGCTTGCGCAGCGGGTCGGAGACGAAGGCGCGCGCGCCGTGGCGCGTCTTGCCGCCCTTGACGAGCGCCAGCGCGATATATTTGCCCAGTGCGGGCGAATAGCAGCCGGCGGTGACGTGGCCGATCGAATCGCGGATTTCGGCCGGGTCGTTGTGTTCCACGATATGGGCGCCGCCGCCGAGCGGCCTGTCGTCGAGGGCGACGATGCCGACCAGGCGGATGCGGTCGTCGTCGCACAGGCCCTCGCGATCCATCATCATCGACCCGGCGAAGGGTTTTTTCTTCGACAGCATCCAGTCGAGATAAAGATCGCGCGCGGTGGTGCGCCCGTCGATCTCCGCGCCGGTGACATGGCCCTTTTCGATACGCAGCGTCCCCAGCGCCTCGAGCCCGTAGGGCACGATGGCGAACGGTTTGCCGGCCTCCATCAACGCTTCCCACACATGCAGGCCGTGGCCGGCGCCGCAATAGACCTCGTAGGCGCGCTCGCCGGAAAAGGACAGGCGGCAGATCATCACCGGCACGCCGTCGATCTCGCCGCGGACGATGCCCATGAAGGGCAGGGTGTCGTTGTCGACGGCCGTACCGGCAACGCAGGCGGCCAGCACGTCGCGCGATCGCGGGCCGGCAATCGCGGCGCCGGCCCATTGGTCGGAGACCGAGGTGAGCGTCACTTTCAGGTCGGGCCAGACGATGTCGAGATAATATTCGAGCTGCTGCATGACCTTGCCGGCATTGGCCGTGGTGGTGGTCATCAGGAAATCGGTCTGCGACAGGCGCCAGGTCGTGCCGTCGTCATAGGCCAGCCCGTCCTCGCGCAGCATCAGCCCGTAGCGGGCCTTCATCACCGGCAGGGTGGAGAAGGTGTTGGTGTAGACGCGATCGAGGAAGTCGGCCGCGTCGGGACCCTGAACCATGATCTTGCCGAGGGTGGAGACGTCGACGATGCCGACCCCGGCGCGGGTGGCGGCGGCTTCGCGCACATAGGCCTGCTCGACCGTCTCGCCGCGCCCGCCATAGATCATCGGCCGGTACCAGAGCCCGGCCGCATACATTGTCGCGCCGTTTTCGACGTGCCAGTCGTGCATCGGGGTGAGCCGGTCGGGCCGCAACTCGCCGTAGCGCTCAGCCGCCAGCGCGCCCAACGAGACGGGGGTGAAGGGCGGGCGGAAACGCGTCGTGCCGACCTCGGGAACGGTTATTCCGCGCGCCTCGGCCATGATGGCAAGCCCCGGCACGTTGGAAGTCTTGCCCTGGTCGGTCGCCATGCCGAGCGTGGTGTAGCGCTTGAGGTGCTCGACGGAGACGAAACCCTCGCGATGCGCCTGGCGCACGTCCTCGGCGGTGACGTCGTGCTGAAAGTCGACGAAGGCCTTGCCGGCCTTGCCGGGCGGGCGGATCTCGAAGACCGGCGCGGGCGCGATGTCCAGTTCCAGGGTCTCGACCCTGGGCTGCGCGGATTTGCGCGGCGGCTTGCCGCCGGCCACCTTCGCGCCGGCCGCAAGCCCGTCGGCAAGGGCGGCGGCGGTCGCGAAACGGCCGGCAAAGGCGCCGGCGCCGACCCAGTTCTGGGTCGGTTTTGGCGGCAAGAAGGCCTGCAAGGCCTCGTCCCATCGCGGCGCCGTGCCGGCCTGGCTCGCCAGGTGGATCGCCGGCGACCAGCCGCCCGACATCAACAGGCAGTCGACCGCGATCCTGCGCGGCTGGCCGGTGATTTCACCCTCGCGCAGGCGCTGGACGGTGATCTCGCGGATCGCCTTGCGGCCTTTGGTGCCGGTGACGGCGTGGCCGGCAAGCAATTCCGCGCCGGCCCGTTCGGCGAGCGCCCGGGCGGCCGGCGAGACCGTGTCGCGCATGTCGACGATGGCGGCGATTGTCGCGCCGGCCTCGGCCAATGCCGCGGCGGCGCGATAGGCGTCGTCGTTGTTGGCAAAGAGCGCGAGCCTGGAGCCGGCGACGACGCCGTATTCCCGCAGCAGGCGCACGGCCGCGTCGGCGAGCATCACGCCCGGCCGGTCATTGCCGGGAAAGACCAGCGGGCGCTCGAACGCGCCTGTCGCCAGCACCACCGCGCCGGCGCGGATCGTCCAGTGGCGATGGCGCGGCTCGCCCCTGTCGGGCGCCGGCTTGTGGTCCGCGACGCGCTCCAGTGCCGCCAGCGTGTTGCCGTCGTAATAGCCCCACACGGTCGTGCGCGGCAAAAGCCGCACCGTGTCCATGGCGCCGAGCGCCTCGATTGTCCCTTGCGCCCATGCGGCGGCCGGCAGCCCGTCGATCGTCTCGCCCGACCAGTTGGCGGAACCGCCCGGCACCGGGTCGAGATCGGCCAGGATGACGCGCTTGCCGGCCTCGGCGGCGGCCTTGGCGGCCATCAGCCCGGCCGGTCCCGCGCCGACGACGAGCACGTCGCAAAACGCGTTCATGCGCTCGTAGCGGTCGGGATCGGCGTCGCGTCCAGCCCGACCGAGGCCGGCGGCACGGCGGATGAAATGCTCGCACGCCATCCAGAACCGCGTGCCCCTGAGCGGCCCGATAACCGGGCCCATGAAGGTCTTGTAGTAAAAGCCGGCCGACAGCAGGCCACCGGCGAGCTGGTTGACCGCGCCGGCGTCGACATCGAGCGAGGGAAAGCGGTTCTGGCTTTCCACCGTCAGGCCTTCATAAATCTCGATCTGCGTGGCTGCGATATTGGGCTCGCGCACCGTGCCCTTGAGCACGGTGACCAGCGCGTTGGGCTCGTCGACGCCGGCGGCCAGCAGGCCGCGCGGGCGATGATATTTGAACGAGCGGCCGAACAGCCGTACGCCGTTGGCCATCAGGGCGGAGGCGAGCGTGTCGCCGGGGTGGCCCTGATAGGTCTTGCCGTCGAAACTGAACCGGATCGTGCGGCCGCGGTCGATCCGGCCGCCCTCGGTGCTGCGGCGCGGGCTCATGGTTTTTTCCCTTTGGCCGGTCCGGTCTTCGTGCGGCCCTTGGCCGCCCGCCGAGGCGCTTGCGGCGTCGCGCCTTGGGCTCCCGCGAAGGCGACGCTTTCGATCGCATGCGTCAGGGTCGAGCGCACGATCAGCAGATGTTTGCGGCAACCGCCGGCGTGCTGCCAATATTCGCGATGCGGGCCTGCCGGATTGGAACGGTCGTAGACATAGGCGTTCCAGCGCGCCTGGTCGGTGTCGTGCTGGTCGGGGCGCGGCCGGTTGGCGTCGCCCTGGTAGGAGAACTCGGCAAGGTCGCGCGGACCGCAATAGGGGCAGGTGATCAGCATCGGGCGATCCTAGTGAAGCTTGGGCGTGGCGCCCTGGCCTTTTTCGTCGATCAGTGCGCCGCGATGGAAGCGCTCGAGCGTGAACGGGGCGTTGATGGCGTGCGGGGCGTCCTTGGCGATCGTCCAGGCAAAGGTCCAGCCCGAGGCCGGCGTCGCCTTGAACCCGCCGTAACACCAGCCCGAATTCAGATACATGCCCGGCAGCGGGCCGGTGGTGATGATCGGCGAGCCGTCCATCGACATGTCCATCACGCCGCCCCAGGAGCGCAGCAGACGCACCCGGGCGAGGCCGGGAAACAGCGCCACCATCTCGCTCATCACCTCCTCCACCACCGGCAGGTTGCCGCGCTGGGCGTAGGAATTATAGCCGTCGAGATCGCCGCCGAAGACAAGGCTGCCCTTGTCGGACTGCGACATGTAAAGGTGACCGCCGCCGAACGTGACCACCGTGTCGACGAAGGGTTTCAGCGATTCGGTGACGAAGGCTTGCAGGACATGGCTTTCGATCGGCAGCGCATCGATGCCGGCCAGTTTCATGACGCGGCCGGTCGAGCCGGCCACGGCCACGGCGATTTTCTTGGCCCGGATTTCTCCGCGTGTGCTTTTGACGCCGACCACGCGGTCGCCTTCGCGCAGGAAACCGGTGACCTCGCAATTCTCGACGATGTCGACGCCGCGCCGGTCGGCGCCGCGCGCATAACCCCAGGCGACCGCGTCATGGCGCGCCGTGCCGGCACGCGGCTGCAGCAGGCCGCCGACGACGGGAAAGCGGGCCGATGCGCTCAGGTCGACGCCGGGTGCCTTTTTTGCGATCTCGGCCGGGGTGAGCCATTCGGCGTCGCCGCCGCCGTGCAGCATGGCGTTGCCACGGCGGATATAGTCGTCCGCCTGGGCCGGCGAATGGGCGAGATTGAGGATGCCGCGCTGGGAAAACATCACATTGTAATTGAGGTCGTGCGCCAGTTCCTCCCACAATTTCACGGAGAAATCGTAGAAGCGGATCGATTCGGGCAACAGATAGTTGGAACGCACGATGGTGGTGTTGCGGCCGATATTGCCGGAGCCGAGCCAGCCCTTTTCCAGCACCGCGACATTGGTGATGCCGTGTTCCTTGGCCAGATAATAGGCCGTTGCCAGCCCGTGACCGCCGCCGCCGACGATGACGACGTCGTAATCGGTTTTCGGCTCGGCCTTGCGCCAGGCCGGTTTCCAGTCGCGATTGCCGTTCCAGGCGTTCTTGATAAGGGAGAAAAGGGAATATTCGGCCATGGTGCCTGTCCGCTCGCAGTCGGTGCGACACTATAGGCCCGCAATCCGGTCGGAAAGCCTGGAATACGCCGTCGCCTTTCGCTGGACCGACCATACCGCCCCGGTCATCGCCTCTGGCCGGCTTGCCCCATTGAAGCGGTGTTACTAATGATGGAGCCGAAGCCGATTGCCCGTGGGCGGAAGTAGCGCGTGAATTTATCCTTGTTTCGATTTGTCCGTTTTTTTCTCGTCGTGGCCGGGCTGGCGCTCGCGACCGGCAGCGTGGCGGGCGCACCCGCGCGCGCTCAGACGGAGACCCCCACCGCCGCGGCCGGCCAAAGCCTGCTCGACCGGCAGCGGGCGGCGATCGAAGAGCTGATGAAGCGAAGCGAGAACCTGCAGCGGCTGGTCGAGCAGAACGCGACCGACGATGCCCGGCTGGTCGAATTGCGGCTCGAGCTTGAGGACCTGGCGGCCGCGTTTCTCGGCGCGGGCGTCGAATTCCGCCCGCGCCTCAACGAGATCAACCTGCGCCTGGACGCGCTCGGGCCGGCGCCCGGCGAGGATCAGCCGCCGGAGCCGGAAATCGTCGCCGAGGAGCGGGCGGCGCTGGTGCAGGAAAAGGCCGAGATCAATGCGCTGCTCGGGCGTGCGGAAAGCGAATCGCTCCGGGTCAACCGGCTGATCGACCGGATCAGCGCGATGCGCCGCGACCTGTTCACCGACACGCTGTCGAAACGCTACGACATCGTCGCCGCGCTGAGCCCCGGCACGCTGGACGACCTGGTCGCCGAGGCGCACGATCTCTACAGGGCGTTCGCCTCGTGGCTGCGTTTCGTTGTCACCTTCAAATGGCAGTCGGTGCTGATCGCGACCCTGCTGGCCCTGGCGGCGGCGGGGGTGATCCTGTTCGTCGGCAACCGGTTTTTCTCGGGTATGGTGGAGGTCGAGGAGGATCATCCCGCGCCGACCTATCTGTCGCGTCTTTCCCTCGCCTTCTGGTCGACCCTGCTGCCGTCGGCGTCGCTCGCCGTTTTCTTCGGCGCCAGCTACTTCTTCTTCGATTATTTCAACGTGCTGCGCTTGGATATCGCCGCGATGCTGTCGACCTTCGCCCAGGTCGCGGTGATCGTGTTCTTCGTCAACCGGCTGGCGCGCGCGGCGCTGTCGCCGGGCCGCGCCGACTGGCGGCTGCTTCCCGTCGATTCGAAATCCGCCTTCCGCCTGTTCTGGCTCGCCTGGATGACGGCCGTCATCAACGGCCTCGACGTGGCGATGAACAAGATCAACCAGGTGATGGGCTCGCCGCTGTCGCTGACGATCGCCAAGAGCCTGATCGCCACGGTGATCGTCGGTGTGCTGGTGACGCTGATCGGTCTCGTGCGGCCGGCGCGCGGCGACAAGGACACGCAAGGGCCGCGTCGGCTGAGGCCGCTCAACTATTTCTTTCTCGTGCTCGGCATCGGCACCACGGTCGCGGCGATACTGGGTTATATCGGCTTTGCGCGTTTCCTGTCGAAGCAGATCGTCATCACCGGTGCGATCGGGGCGACGATGTATATCGGCTTTTTGTCGGCGAGCGCGATTTCGCGCGAGGGCGCCTTTATCGATACCGCGCTCGGGCGTTTCGTGCGCCGGCGCTTCCTGCTCGAGGACATTTCGCTCGACCAGCTCGGTCTCGTGGCCAGCGTGTGCACGAATATCCTGATCGTGGCCGTCGGCGTGCCGCTGATCCTGCTGCAATGGGGATTCCAGTGGGGCGACATCACCAGCTGGGCCTACAGGCTCGCCAATGAGATCACCATCGGCTCGGTCTCGTTCTCGCTGATCGGCATCCTGACCGGCGTTCTGGTGTTCGCGCTCGGCTATTTCCTGACACGCGGCTTTCAGGGCTGGCTCGACGGCTCGGTGCTGACGCGCGGGCGCGTGGACGCCGGCGTGCGCAACTCCATCCGCACGGCGGTCGGCTATGCCGGCATCGCGATCGCGGCGCTGATCGGCGTTTCGGCGGCCGGCATCAACCTGTCCAATCTGGCGCTGGTCGCCGGCGCGCTGTCGCTGGGGATCGGCTTCGGTCTGCAGAACATCGTGTCGAATTTCGTCTCCGGCCTGATCCTGCTCGCCGAACGTCCGTTCAAGGCGGGCGACTGGATCGAGGCGGGCGCGGTGACCGGCACCGTCAAGCGCATCAGCGTGCGCGCGACCGAGATCGAGACGTTTCAGCGCCAGACGGTAATCCTGCCCAATTCCGACCTGATCAACGCCGCCGTCGGCAACTGGACCCACCGCAACAAGCTCGGCCGCGTCGAAATCCGCATCGGCGTGGCCTACGGCTCCGACGTCAAGCGCGTCCACGACATCCTGCTGGAGATCGGACGTGGCCATCCGCTGGTTCTGAAAAATCCGGAACCGTTCGTGTTTTTCGCAGATTTCGGCGCGTCGTCGCTGGATTTCGAGCTCAGGCTCTATCTGTCCGACATATTGAGCGGACTTTCGGTGCAAAACGAAATCCGCTTCCAGATCGTGGAGGCCTTCGAGCGCGAAGGCATCGAAATTCCGTTCCCGCAGCGCGACATCCACATCAAGAGCGGGACAGGCGCCTTGGGAAGCGCTGCGCCGCCGGTCGAAGCGCCCCGGGCCGCGGCGGCGGCAAGAAACGAGCCCGAGGCGCCGGACGCCGGGGCCGAGCCTGCCGCCAAGGAGATCAAACCGCGCCGCCGCCGTCGGCGCGCCGTCGATCCCGACAGTTGAGGACGGACCGGTGCGACCACCGCGGCTTCGGCGGCAGGCGGGGCCTGATCGCCCGTTCAGTTGCCGTTCAGCATGGAAACCCTATAGACTGGATCGAAAGCCGAGCCACGGCTCGCCGAACCAATGAGAGGCGGTGGAAACACCGGACCCGATAGATGAACAGATCCATCATGATCCTCGCCGCCCTGCTTGTCGCGGGCGGGCCTGCCTTCGCGGCCAGCATCGTCAATCGCGATTCGGAGCCGCGCACGGTGATCGTCACGGAGGGCGGCACGCAGAGCGAGCTCGTTCTGGCGGGCGGCGAAACTGTGCAATTCTGCCCCAATGGCTGTTTCGTGACCATGCCGAACGGCGACCGCGAGGCGCTGACCGGCACCGAGGCGGTCGAGATAGATGGCGGGCGCGGGCGTATCCGCTAGCCGCTCCTGCCATCATCGCAGCGCGGGCCGGGCCTTTGTCCGGCCTTTTATCTTTCCAGCTAACCGCCTGTTAAGCCTGGGTTTCGAAAAGCCGCGCCCTACCGGCGGCGCGGCGGCCCGGATTCAGCTTTTTGTAGGGCAACTGCGGCTAGACCTTCGCCAGACGGCGCACCCGACGACCGGTGTGCCCTGCTTGTGAAGGTTGCCTGATATGGATGCTCGCGCCGACCGAACCGCCATCCCGCTTGCCGTCGACCTGGACGGCACGCTGATCGCGACGGATCTTTTGTGGGAAGGGCTTTTCCTGCTGCTGCGCCAGCACCCGCTCGCCTTCCTCCTGGTGCCGTTCTGGCTGCTTGGCGGTCCCGCGCGGCTCAAGAACGAGATCGCGGCGCGCGTCGACATCGATCCGGCGAGCCTGCCTTACCGCGCGGCGGTGACGGCGCGGCTGGCGGAGGAAAAGGCGGCCGGGCGCCGCATCATCCTGGCGACCGGCACGCCGCGCAAGTTCGCCGAGGCGATCGCTGAACATCTGGGCCTGTTCGACGACGTTCTGGCGACCGAGGACGGCGTGAACCTGACCTCGTCGCGCAAGCGCGCGCGGCTCGTCGAGATTTTCGGCGATGGCGGGTTCGACTATGTCGGCAACAGCCGCCACGATCTCAAGGTGTTCGGCGCTGCGCGCGAGTCGATCGTGGTCGCGCCCGATCGCGCGGCCGCGCGCTGGCAGGCCGCCCATGGTTGCGAACTCGTGCCCGGCGAGCGGCCGGACCTGCGCGCCGTGGTCAAGATGCTGCGCGTGCACCAATGGCTGAAGAACACGCTGATTGCCGTGCCGATGGTGCTGTCGCACGAATATCTCAATGTCGAGATGGTCGTGGCGTGCCTGATCGCCTTCTTCTCCTTCAGCACCGCCGCCTCGGCGATCTACATCATCAACGATTTCTTCGACCTGGCGCTCGACCGCAAACACCCCACCAAGCGCAACCGGCCGTTCGCGTCCGGTCGGCTGTCGATCCCGTTCGGCCTTGCCAGCATCGTCGTCCTGCTGGCGACCAGCACGGTGCTGGCTGCGTTGCTGGACCCGCAGTTCTGGCTGGTTCTGGCGGGGTATCTGGTCGCAACCACCGCCTATTCGGTGTCGCTCAAGCGCATGCTCCTGATCGACGTGCTGACGCTCGCCGGCCTCTACACCATGCGCATCCTCGGCGGCGCGGCGGCCACGGGAACCGAGGTCTCGTTCTGGCTGCTCGCCTTCTCGATCTTCTTCTTCCTGTCGCTGGCGCTGGTCAAACGCTTCGTCGAACTCGACGGTGGCGAACTGGAGCGCGGCGTGCGCCTGGCCGGACGCGGTTACCGGGCCGAGGATATCGACATTATCGGCCAGTCCGGTGTCGCTTCGGGCTTCGCGGCGGTGCTGGTGCTGGCGCTCTACATCGATTCCGGCAGCGTGCGCGAACTCTACGGCGAGCCGTGGATGGTGTGGCCGCTGGCGCCGATCGTGCTCTACATCGTCATGCGCATCTGGGTGCTGGCGCGCCGCGGCGAGATGCATGAGGACCCGGTCGTGTTCATCATCCGTGACTGGCGCAGCCAGCTCGTCGCCGGTTTCGGGGCGTTGCTGCTGGTAGCGGCGAGCATGTGATGAAAAACGGTCTGCAGAGTTTCGGACGGCCGAACGCGGCCCGGCAATCGGCGCTGACGTTCGAGGAAGCGGCCGGCCTTCTGGCCTCCGGCGAGGCGCGGGCGCGAAGCCTGCTCGCCTTCGGCAATGGCCGCAGCTATGGCGACACCTGCCTCAACAGTTCCGGCCGGCTGGTCGACATGCGCCCGGCCGCGCGCATTCTGGAATTCGATCTCCAGACGGGCGTTCTGGAGGCCGAAGCCGGCGTGCTTCTGGCCGACATCATCGCCCATGCCGCCCCGCACGGGTTCCTGCCGCCGGTGCTTCCGGGCACGCAATGGGTGACGCTGGGCGGCGCGATCGCCAACGACATTCACGGCAAAAACCATCACCGGCGCGGCACGTTCGGCAGCCATGTCGAGAGGCTTTCACTGCTGCGCTCCGACGGGCGCGCGCTCGAGTGCCGCGCCGACGCGAATGCCGATCTCTTCCGCGCCACGATTGGCGGAATGGGATTGACCGGGCTGATCACCCGGGCCGTAATCCGGCTGATGCCGATCACGGGGCTCGATATCGAGCAGAACGTGCGCCCGTTCGACCGGCTCGACGAGTATTTCGCGCTTGCCGAGGCGGCCGACGCGGCCAATGAATATGCTGTCGCCTGGATCGATCAGCTCGCCACCGGCGCCAAGGCCGGCAGGGGCCTCTTGCTGACGGGCAATCACGCCGACGGCGGAACGTTGCGCTACGATGTGCGCCCGGCGCGGCTGAAAGTGCCGTTCCAGCCGCCGCTCAATCTGCTCAACCGGCCAGCACTCAAACTGTTCAATGCGGCCTACCGGGCCAAGACGGCGCGGGGCAGCGGGCGGGTCAATGCGCGCGGCTTCTTTTTCCCGCTCGACGGCGTGGCGGCCTGGAACCGGCTTTATGGACCGCGCGGACTGCATCAGCACCAAAGCGCCATCCCTACGGATACGGCGCGCGAGGCGGTTCCGGCCCTGCTGGCGGCGGCGCGCCGGGCCGGCCAGGGCTCGTTCCTGACCGTGCTCAAGCGGTTCGGAGACCAGCCATCGCCCGGGCTGATGTCGTTTCCGCGCCCGGGCTACACGCTGACGCTCGATTTTCCCGATCTCGGTGCGCGCACCCTGTCCTTACTCGCCGAACTCGACCGCATCACCGTTGCGGCTGGCGGTGCGGTCAATCCCTACAAACACGCCTTGATGGCGCCGGACGTTTTTTCGGCCTCGTTTCCGGCCTGGCGGCAGGTCGAGGCGCTGCGCGACCCCGCTTTCATGTCGGATTTCTGGCGGCGCACGGTGGCTGAGGGCTTGGACGCGGTCGCACCAGCGCGAGCCGCCGCGGAATAGATAAAATGGAACGAAAATATGGTTACCAATAAGTATATCTGATTTTTATCCAGAAAATACAACGGGATTCACGAATATTTCTTATTTTGATATTATATCGAGCATGAATGTGGTGGTGACATGAAATATATCGGATTCATACTGTTTACGGTGATGACCAACGCCGCGGCCCAGCTCATGCTGAAACACGGCATGATGTCGATGGGGCCGCTCTCGTTCGCGGGGGTGAACCCGGTCCTCAAGATCCTGCAGATCGTGTTCAGCCCATGGGTGTTCTTCGGGCTGCTGACCTTTGTGGTCTCGATGGCGTCGCATCTCTTCGTGCTGTCGAAGGTGGAGTTGTCCTTCGCCTATCCCTTCCTGAGCCTGGCCTATGTTGCGGTCGCGGTGTTTGCCTATTTCGTTTTCCGCGAGGATTTGAACGCGCTCAGGATCGCCGGCATCGCCTTCATCTGCGTCGGCACCGTGCTGATTGCCCAGAGCGGGCGGGCGCACGACGAGCCGGCCACCGTTTCTTCCCCGACCGTACAGACCAGTGAGTTGACCCGATGAGACATGTGATTTTCGGCGGCGACGGATTCGTCGGCCGCCATCTTGCCCCGAAACTGCTGGCCGAGGGCCAGGAGGTGATCGTTGCCGATATCGTGCGCAGCGAGTTGCCGCATTACGGCCAGGCGCACTTCATTCATTGCGACGTCACCGACAAGGCCTCGGTCGCCGCGGTCGGACTGAAGGCCGACGACATGGTTTACAATTTGTCGGCCAAGATGCTGTCGCCGATCCAGGTTCGGGCCAAGCGGCACGATTTCTTCTGGCCGGTCAATTACCACGGCACGGAAAACATCATCCAGGAAATGGATGTGAGAGGGTGCGGCCGGCTGGTGCATTTCACCACCGACATGATCTATGGCCATACATTCGTGTGGCCGCAGACCGAGGACCATCCGGCCAACCCGCTCGGCGAGTACGGGTTGTCGAAGCTCAAGACCGAAGAGCTCGCCGCCGAATGGCGCACGCGCGGCATGAAGATCTCGCTGTTCAGGCCGCGGCTGATCATCGGGCCGGGCCGGCTCGGCATCCTGGAAAAACTGTTCAAGCTGGTCGACCTCAACCTGCCGGTGCCGATGATCGGCTCGGGCAAGAACCCCTACCAGTTCATCTCGGTGTTCGACTGCGCCGAGGCGGCCAGGCTCGGCTGGAAGGCGGGCGTGCCCAACGAGGCCTATAATCTCGGCTCGCTCAACCCGCCGCCGGTGCGCAAGCTGCTCGGCGACCTGGTTCGCCACGCCGGTTCGAAATCCTTCCTGCTGCCCACGCCCGGCTGGGCGGTCAAACGCACGCTCGACTTTCTCGACCTGATCAATCTGCCGCTGATGGATCCCGAGCAATATCTGATCGCCGACGAGATGTGCGTGCTCGACGTGTCGAAGGGCGAGCGCGAACTGGGCTGGGTGCCCGCATACAACGATGGCGACATGCTGATCGCTGCCTATGACGAATATCGCGCCAAGCGCGAGGGACGCGCCGCGCCCGCAACCCTGCAGCCGGCGGAATGAGGGATAGACAGATGACCGTGATGGCAAAGCCTGAAATCAAGACCGCGCGCGCCATGGTGGACGCGCCCGAACTCGCCCCGGCAAAACTGCCCAAGCCGGACCTCTTGTCGGTCGAGGACGCCAAGGCGCTCGACGTGCCGCGCATGACGGAGCTCTTCAAGGCGCATCTCAATCCCGGCCAGCTTCATTTCATGAAGCTGCTCGGCTTCCACAAGGTGAAGATCGAGCGTGCCGAAGGCATGTATTATGTCGACCAGAACGGTCGCAAGATCCTCGACTTCTTCGGCGGGTTCGGCTCGCTCGCCTTCGGCCACAACCACCCGCGCATCCTCGAGGCGCGCAAGAAGTTCCAGGACGAGAAGCGCCACGAGATCGCGATCGCCTTCATGTCGCAATATGCGGCCGCGTTCGCGCACAATCTCGCGCAGTGCTCGCCCGGCGACCTCGACATGGTGTTTTTGGGCTCGTCCGGATCGGAGGCGATGGAAGCCGCCGTCAAGCTCGCCGAGCGCGCGGCCGGTCCCAAGCGGCCGAAAATGGTCTATGCGGAAAATTCCTTCCACGGCAAGACCAAGGGCGTTCTGGCGATCACCGACGGCCAGCTCTACCGCGCCGATTTCCGCCTGCCGGGCGACAATGTGCGCGTCCCGTTCGGCGATATCGACGCGATCGAGCGCGCCTTCCGGTCCGATCCGGAGATCGGCACTATCGTGCTCGAGACGGTCCAGGGCGGCGGCGGCATTGTCCAGGCGCCGGCCGAATTCTGGGTCAAGCTCAGGGCGCTGTGCGATCAGTACGGCGTGATCTGGGTCGCCGACGAGGTGCAGTGCGGCTTCGGGCGCACCGGCCGCTTCTACGCCTTCGAGCATTACGGCGTCGTGCCCGACATCACCGCGCTCGCCAAATCGCTCGGCGGCGGCAAGACGGCGATGGCGGCAATGATCGCCCGCCGCGAAATCTACATGAAGGCCTATGGGGCGCCGAAGACGGCGATGATCCATGCCGCGGCCACCTTTGGCGGCATCGGCGAGGCGTCGATCACAGCGATCGAGGCGATGAACATCCTTTACGACGAGGGGCTGATCGACAATGCCGCCGACACCGGCGCCTATCTGCTCGAAAGGCTGGACGCGCTGAAGGACAAATATCCCAAGATCATCAAGGATGTGCGGGGCAGGGGCCTCATGGTCGGCCTGGAATTCCAGGATTTTTCGCAGACCTTGCCG
This sequence comes from Nitratireductor sp., assembly GCA_039973095.1. Taxonomy (GTDB): domain Bacteria; phylum Pseudomonadota; class Alphaproteobacteria; order Rhizobiales; family Rhizobiaceae; genus Mangrovimarina. The sequence goes on from JBDWLQ010000018.1 coordinate 675,102, forward strand.
ATGGTGCTGCGGCCGATCGTGGGCGTGCTCGACGACAAGCTCAAGGGCTCCTTGTCGGGGTTCGTCGGCGCGCTGCTTCTGCGCGATCACGACGTTCTGGTCGCCTTCACCGAATATAATCGCAACGTCATCCGGCTCGAGCCGCCGCTGATTTGCGGCCGTGAGCATGTCGATGCCTTCGTCGACGCGCTCGACAGCCTGCTCGGCCGCGGCATCGTCGCGATCGTGAAGGATTTCGTGAAAAGCCAGATGTCCTGAGGACGTCGAGTAGGGGCGGGGAGTTTCGAGATGAACACAGCGCAACGGGCCGAGCGCAACAGCCCGATCGGCTGGGCGCTCACCACGCCGGTCGTGGGGGCGCTGCTCGGCCGGATCGCGACCAAGACCGTCTTCGACAGGCTGGCGGCCGTCTTCATGGTGGTCGTCATCCTGGGGACGGCGCTTTATGCCTGGGTGCGGCCCGACTATAATTGGGACATGGTCGCCTATGTCGCCTCCGCGCTCGAAAACCGGCATACGGAGGCGGCGGACCTGCATCGCGAAACCTGGGCCGTGATCGAGCCCGGCGCGCGCGAATCGCAGCTCTACCACCTGAAATTCAGCAATCCGTACAATTTGAACCAGTGGGAAAATCCCGAGGATTTCCAGTCGCAACTGTCGATGTACCGGGTCAAAATCGCCTATATCGCGCTGCTGCGCTGGCTCGAGCCGCTGACCGGGCTGGCGACGGGCTCGATCCTTCTATCGATCCTGCCTTCGATCGGGGTCGGTTTATTGTGCCTGTGGTGGCTGGGGCGCAACGACGCCTGGCAGGCGGCGCTGTTTGCGATGCCGTTTTTGCTGGTGGCCGACTACACCCATATGACCACGGCTGTCACGCCGGACATGCTTCTGGCGCTGGTCTCGCTGGCGGCGATCCTGCTTCTGGCCTCGGGGCGCGATCTGCCCGCCTACGGGCTGCTTTTCGCATCGGTGCTGATCCGGCCGGACAATATCGTGCTGGTGTTCGCGCTGTTGATTGCGGCGGTGCTGTTTCGCTGGCGCGCCCTGCCGATGCTGGCCACGTTCGCGGTCTCGCTCTTGACCGTCATCCTGATCCAGAAACAGGGCGGCCATCCGGGCTGGTGGGCGCATTTCTATTTTTCCTGCGTCCAGATCCAGAATTCGATGGCCGGTTTCGCGCCCGACTTCTCGATGATCGATTTCGTGCGCGGCTATGTGCGCGGCGTGCTCGTGGCGCTGATGCACAATGACTGGCCGGGCCTGTTGCTGGTGCTGGTGGCGGCGTGGGCGCTGCTGGCGCGCGCCGGGCGCATGACGCCGCGCACCAACATGCTGGTGTTCGCGCTGGCGATCGGCACGCTGGGCAAATTCGCCAGCTTTCCGCTGCCCGACGACCGGTTCTATTTCGTCTTCACCGGCGGCATGGTCGTGCTTCTGGCCGCGCGCTGGCGGCCGCGCTTCGACCTGTCGCCGGACCGGTAGTTTCGCCGGCCGGCCGGCGCACCCAAAAACCGATAAAAGGCCGCGCCCGTCGCGGCCTTTTTTCTGGCGGCGGGGGGCGGGACGCGCCAGACCTTGTGCCGCTGTCGGCCGTGCGCTCCGCGCGGGTCGTGCGCCTGGTCCGGATCGGCGCGGCCGAGGGGCAGCCGCCGACCGCGCCGTATCATCCGCCGACCGAGGGCCGCCGACGCCGGACTGCCGGCCGGCAAGGCGATGCCGGCCGCGCGCATGACGCGGGCGCTGCCGCGCGCGTGGAAGGCGGCGTCGCGGGCCGTTTGGCTTGTGTCGCAAACAGGCTGCAATCGGGCCTGCGCGCCGACTTATAGTCCGCCTCCGAAGCTTCCGGAGGCGTGGGCAGATGGCAGGATTTCCGCAACGGGCCAAGGTGGTGATCGTCGGGCTGGGCGGCATCGTCGGCGCCTCGGTCGCCCATCATCTGATCGAGCGCGGATGGGACGACATCGTCGGCATCGACATGTCCGGCATCCCCACCGACATCGGCTCGACGGCGCATGCGTCGGATTTCTGCTACGCGACCAGCCACGATTTCCTGTCGTGCTGGACCACGCTCTACTCGATCGATTTCTACGAGAAGATGGGCCATTACGCCCGCGTCGGCGGGCTCGAGGTCGCGCGCACCGGCGATGACGCGCGCATGGACGAGATCCGGCGCAAGGTCGCCTCGGCCAAGGCGTTCGGCACGCGCGCCCATCTCGTCGATCCGGCCGAGATCAAGCGGAAATTCCCGCTGATCGAAGAGGAGATGGTGCAGGGCGGCCTGTGGGACCCCGATGCGGGCCTCGTCATCCCGCGCTCGCAGACGGTGGCCGGCAAGCTGGTCGACCAGGGGGTCGCGGCCGGCAAACTCAAGGCGTTCGCCAACACGTCGGCAACCGGGCTTGTGGTCGAGGAGGGCCGCATCCGGGGCGTGGAGACCGCGCGCGGCACCATCCTGGCCGACCATGTGGTGGTGTGCGCGGGGCTGTGGGGGCGGCTGGTGGCGGAGATGGTGGGCGAGGACCTGCCGGTGATGCCGATCGACCATCCGCTGACCTTTTTCGGCCCGTATCGGGAGTTCGCCGGCACCGGCAAGGAGATCGGCTGGCCGCTGATGCGCGACCAGGGCAATTCGGCCTATATGCGCGATACCGGCGACCCGACGAGCTCGGAAGGCGGCATGATCGAGTGGGGCTATTATGAGGAAAACGCGCCGAGGCTCTGCCATCCGCGCGAGCTTCAGTCGAAGGAGCAGGCGCGGCTGTCGCCCTCGCAGCGCGACCTCGACATCGAACAGATCATGGAGCCGCTGGAACGCGCCATCGAGCTGACGCCGATCCTGGGCGAACTCGGTTATGAGGAAAAGCGCTCCTTCAACGGCCTGTTGCAGGTGACCAGCGACGGCGGCCCGTCGATCGGCGAGAGCCAGAAGGCGAGGGGGCTGTGGTACGCCGTCGCCATCTGGGTGAAGGACGGTCCGGGCATGGGCAAGCTGATTGCCGACTGGATGACGGACGGGCGCACCCATATCGACCATCACGCCATCGACTACGCGCGGTTTTATCCGCACCAGATGGAAGAGGACTTTATTGCCGAGCGCTGCACCGAGACGGCGATGAAGGTCTATAATCCGGCCGTGCATCCGCGCGAGCCGTTTTCCAAGGCGCGCAATCTACGCCGGTCGCCGTTCCACGTGCGCGAGGTCGAACTCGGCGGCCATTTCATGGAATTGGGCGGCTGGGAACGCGCGCACGGTTACGCCGCCAACGCCCATCTTGTGGAAAAATACGCCGACCGCGTGCCGGTGCGCGAAAACGAATGGGACAATCGTCATTTCTGGCGCGTCTCCAACGCCGAACATCTGGAAATGAGCGAGAATTGCGGCATCGTGAACCTGTCGCATTTCGCCATTTACGACGTCGAGGGGCCGGACCACGTCGCGCTGATGGAGTGGCTGTGCGCGGCCAGGATCGGCGGCGACGCCAATATCGGCAAGGGCATCTACACCCATTTCCTCGACGACGAGGGCATGGTGCGCGCCGATTTGACCGTGATCCGCATGGCCGACCGGTGCCGGGTGGTGGACGGGGCCGATGCCGGGCCGCGCGACTTCCATTATATGCGCCGGACCGCCGAGGAGCGCGGGCTAGACGTCACCATCACCGACGTGACGGAACGCTACGTCACGATCGGCATCTGGGGGCCGAACGCGCGCGTCACGCTGCAAAAGGCGGTCGAGAATCCCGACGCGCTCAGCCTGGAGAATTTTCCCTTCGCCGCCATTCGGCCGGTGCGGATCGCCGGCAAGGACGTCACCGCGTTCCGGCTCTCCTATGTCGGCGAGCAGGGCTGGGAACTGCATATGGCCTATGAGGACGGGCTCGCGGTCTGGGACGCGCTCAGGGCGACCGGGGTGATGGCGTTCGGCGTGGAAACCTATGCCAATTCGCGGCGCATGGAAAAAAGCCTGCGGCTGCAGAATGCCGATCTCCTGACCGAGTACAATCTCTACGAGGCCGACCTCGCCCGCCCGAAGGTCAAGGAGGCCGATTTCTGCGGCAAGGCGAAACATCTCGACTATCGCGCCCGCGAGCATCAGCCGGCAATACTGTGCACGCTGGTGATGACCGACAATGTCGATGCGGCCGGCGCGGCGCGCTATCCGGTCGGCATCATGCCGGTGATCGATCCCGACACCGGCGCCACGCTGGTCGACGCGCTCGGACGGCGTTCCTTCACCACCTCGGTCGCCTACGGCCCGACGATCGGCAAGAACATCGCGCTTGCCTATCTGCCGTGGGCCTATTGCCAGGAAGGACGACGGCTGGCGGTGGAGTATTTTGGCGAAACCTACCCGGTCGAGGTCGCCGCCGTCGGCTACAAGCCGCTTTACGACCCAGAGAACCTCAAGCCGCGCAGCTAGGGCATCCGTTTCGGTCAAGGCAGGGCAGGCGCCCGGCCGGCGCGGTCGCGCAAAAGTGAAAGCGCGGCCCCGCTATCGCCGGGCCGCTCGCTTTCCTGCCGTCGCGATTGCCCTATCATGGGACCATGTCGGTTGTCTGGAGCCCGTTTGCCGGACTGGTGCTGGCGGCGCTGGCGCTTGGCGCGCCGGGTAGCGTGTTTGGCGCCGAGGACGGCGCAGTCGTGGACGTCGAGCTGGTGCTGGCCGTCGACGTGTCGAGTTCGATGACCGCCGACGAACTCGCGTTGCAGCGGCAAGGCTATATCACCGCGCTGCGCTCGCCGGAGGTGCTGCGGGCGATCGGAACCGGCCGACATGGCCGGGTCGCACTCACCTATGTGGAATGGGGCGCGTCGAATTCGCGCCGTGTCGTGGTGCCGTGGACCCTGATCGACGGCCCGGCCCGGGCCGAGCGTGTCGCGACGCTTCTGGAGCAGGCACCGGTGCGCAACCTGTTCCAGACGTCGATTTCGGGCGCGATTCGCCATTCGATGCGCGCGTTCGCCGAGAGCGGATATCGCGGCGTCCGGCGCATTATCGACATTTCCGGCGACGGTCCCAACAATCAGGGCGGCATGGTTTCCGCATGGCGCGACATCGCGGTGGAAAACGGGATCACCATCAACGGCCTGCCGATCATTCTGGAAGGCCGCGCCTTCGGCGATGAGACGATCGCGCTTTTGGAGGACTATTATTCGCACTGCGTGATCGGCGGACCGCGCGCCTTCCTGTTGCCGGTCCGCGGTTGGGATCAATTCGCCGAAGCGGTGCGCCGGAAGCTGGTACTTGAACTGTCGCATCACGCCGTTCCGGTCCACACGGTCGCGCAGCTTGCCGGCGCGGATGGCGGGAGCGGCGTGGATTGCCTGATCGGAGAGAAGATTTGGAGCGGCATGGAGCAGGAGTGATGGCCAGAAGGACGCGCGGATCGCACCGGTTCGCATTGCCGGTTCCGGTCATGGTGCTGGCGCTGATCGTGGTGCTCGCGCTCGCCATGGCCGTTCCGGTGCGTGCACTGGGCGGCAGCGCGGCCGAGGCCGACGAGGTGGTCGACGTCGAACTGGTGCTGGCCGTCGACGTCTCGCTGTCTATGTCGCCGAGCGAACTCAACATCCAGCGCGAGGGTTATATGGCCGCGCTCGTGCACGAGCGGGTGATCGCGGCGATCCGCGGCGGTCTGCACGGCAAGATCGCGGTGACCTATGTCGAATGGGCGGGCGAAACCAGCCAGCGCCTCGTCGTGCCGTGGACACGCATCGCCTCACGCAAGGACGCCGAGGCCTTCGTGGCGTTGTTGACGGCGACGCCGGCCAGGAGCGCGCGCCGTACCTCGATCTCCAGCGGGCTGCTTTTCGCCGAAAGCCTTTTTGAAGACAACGGATTCAGGGGGATGAAACGGGTCGTCGACGTGTCGGGCGACGGCCCCAACAATCAAGGCCCGCCGGTCGACGCGACCCGCGACGGGCTGGTGGCGCGCGGCATCGTCGTCAACGGTCTGCCGTTGATGACCAATAGCGGCATGACTACCCGTTTCGACGTGCCCGATCTCGATCGCTATTACGCGCATTGCGTTATCGGTGGGCCGGGCTCGTTTGTCATTCCGGTGACCGAGTGGTCGCATTTTCCCGAAACGATCCGGCGCAAGCTGGTGCTCGAACTGGCCGGCCGGCCGACGATCGAAACGGCGTCTTCGGGGCGCGATACGCGGGTGGTTTCGGTGGTGGCGCGCCCGGCGCAGGCGCTCGCCGACGACTATGATTGCCTGATCGGCGAGAAGATGTGGCGGGACAGGCAATGGTTCTGGGACGACAATTGATGCAGTGAAGCTGGGGCGTCGCGGCGCGTTTCCGGGCTCGCGGACAGACGCGATAGACGGCCCGAGTTCAAGCGGGTTGCCCTGCCTTGATGATGCGCGTCAGGCGGCGAGCAGGCTCTTGCGGTCGTTGCGCTCCTGCTGCGGGGAGCGAGCGTAAAGCTCGCGGTAGCACTTGGAAAAATGCGAGGCCGACACGAAACCGCACGCCACGGCGACCTCGACCACGGGCATGGAGGACTGAATCAGCAGGTGGCGGGCCCGGTCGAGGCGGATCTCCAGATAATAGCGCGCCGGCGAACGGCCCATTTCCTGGCGGAACAGCCGCTCGATCTGGCGTCGCGACAGGCCGACGCCATCGGCGATCTCGACCAGCGACAGCGGTTCGGAGAGATTGGCCTCCATCAGTTCGATGATCGACAGAACCTTGGCGTTCTGGACGCCGAGCCGCGCGCGCAGCGGCAGGCGCTGGCGGTCGGTCGGGCTGCGCACCCGGTCGGTCAATACCTGCTCGCAGATGCGGTTGACGAGCCCGTCGTCGAAATCGTCGCCGATCAGCTTGAGCATCATGTCGAGCGCGGCCGTTCCGCCGGCGCAGGTATGCAGGTTGTGGTCGATTTCGTACAGATCCGCGATCACGTTCGCCTTGGGGAAGCGCTCGGCGAAACCGGGCAGGTTTTCCCAGTGGATGGCGCAGCGGCGGTTGGACAGCAGGCCCGCGGCGGCCAGGATATAGGCGCCGGTGCACAGACCGCCGATCGCGACGCCGCGATTGGCCTCTTCGCGCAACCAGGCGAAGGTCGATTTGTTGGCATATGTCTCGACATTGACGCCGCTGCACACCACGACCATCGACGGGCGTTCCTGGCCCGACATCTTGCGCCGTTCGTCGTCGAGCGAGGTGTCGACCGTGCATTCGACCTGGCACGAGGCCCTGACAGGCCTGCCGTCGACGCTGGCCAGACGCCAGCGATAGGCTTCGTAACCGAGCATGCGGTTGGCCGCGCGCAACGGTTCGACCGCGGTTGCGAAGGCGAGCATCGTGAAATCGGGGACGAGGAAGAAAACGATGGACCTTTTAACGGTGCCCCTGGTGCTCACATCGGCCCCCATGACAAGCTTGTGTTCCATCGGCGCGGCTGCGTCGCCGTCATCAAACTGTCGTCTTGAAACGCATCGACTGTCAACGGCCCCGAACGGATCGACCGTGAATATTTTCGTGACCGCTTTCACGTGAGGGTCGACCGAACCAACTCGCCTTGTCACCAAAAACGCCCGTCCTGGCTTTCCGGGACGGGCGTCTTGTCGATCATGCGGGCAGTCGTGCCCCGAACGGTGTCGGCCTCAGTTGACGATGTAGCCGAGGCGCGATGCGGCCAGGGCGCCGGTCTGGCCGGGCATCGTCCTGCTCAGACGCTGGCGTTCGAAAACGGTGGTGAGGTTGCCGTTGCGGTGAGCGGCGAATATGCGGGCGAAAAGCTTCATGACGGTTCTCCATACATTAGGGGTCGTACGGGTTTGCCTTCGCGCATTGGAGTGGGGCACCTCGCTATGGCCGACATATAGGTATGGCCGGTCGGCTCTGCTACGGAAAATGCGAAGCGGACCATGCGAAATGCGACATCGGAGCAAGTAAAAGCCGTTTGTAAAAACATAATGAAAACAGCCTGTTAAAAGCATAGGTCGCCGATATGCGCATTTGTCATGCGCGCCATGTCGGTTTTGCGTGGCTTGAGCCCGTCGCCGGGCGGTCGCGCAAGGGGGCGCTGCGTGGGTTCCGCCCGGTGCGGGCATGCTCCCAGATCGCATCGAATTCGGCGATGAAACGGCGGAGAAGGGTCAGGGCGCGCATTTTCTCATCCTCAACGAAATCGGGCGGGACGGCCGGCGATGCCGGCCGTCACTGCGGCGGCGATGTCACGATCCCGGCAGGTTCAGGAAACGCGGATCCCGCCGGTTCTGGGAGCGATGGGCGCCGGGGTCGGGCCAGCCGATGTCCTTCTGGATCTCGGGCGGCAGGGCGGCGATGATGCGTTCGTTGCGGCTCAACCTGCGCATCTCGGCAAAGGCGTGAACCATACGGCCTACGGTGCTGAACATGGACATGTCGGGTTCCTTTCTGGATCAGGGAAGGTCGTGTGGCCGGTTACCGGCGGGAGGGGGCGCTGGTTCGGTTTACCCGCCGCGCCAGGCGATGCGTAAACCGGTGATGCCAGCGAATCGGCTGCGGCGATGCCTCGCCTGTTGGCCGTTCGGCCGCGTCGGTGTCGGCGCGAGCAACGGCGAAACCTTCGACCAGATGCACGAAAGCGGCTTGCGACAACATCGTTCGTCTCCTTTGTCATGGCGGGTCCCGCCTGTTTCGACCTTGACTATGGGGGCGGTTTTCGCTTCAATCAAACGAAATGAAATGACACATCGGTTCAATAAAACTGAAAGAGTTCGATGACCGCTCCCCTCAATCACCCCCTCCCGCTGCTCGAACTCGACGTGCTGCGCACCTTCGTGGCGATCGCCGAGACGGGCAGTTTCACGATGGCGGCGAGCGCGGTGTTCCGCACGCCGTCGGCCGTATCCATGCAGATCAAGAAGCTCGAGGAGACGCTCGGCCGCGCGGTCTTCACGCGCGATGCGCGCTCGGTGACCCTGACCAATGATGGCGAGTTGCTGCTTGGTTACGCGCGCCGGCTTCTGGCGATCAATCGGGAGGCGGTGTCGAAATTCATCGTTCCCGACATTACCGGCGTGGTGCGCCTCGGCTCACCGGACGATTACGGCGAGCGGGTGCTGCCGGCGGTGTTGCGCCGCTTTGCCGAAACCCACCCGGCGATCGCCGTCGACGTGACCATCGACCAGAGCGTGAACCTGAAACGGCGCATGGCCGAACGCCAGCTCGACATCGTCATCATTACCTGTTGCGCCAAGACGGCGCCGGAAGAGGCGGAAATCCTCTTGACCGAGCCGGTGGTGTGGGGCGGCGCGCGTGGCGGTTCGGCGCATCTGCGCGAGCCGCTGCCGGTGTCGCTGTGGGAGGAAGGTTGCATCTGGCGGGCCAACGCGCTCGACGCGCTCGGCGCGCAGGGCCGCAACTACCGGGTTGCCTATATGAGCGCGCACACCGCCGGCCAGCGCGCGGCGATCCTCGCCGACCTCGCCGTCGCGCCTCTGCCCCGCTCCTTCATCGGGGGCGACCTGGTGGCGCTCGGCCCGAAGGACGGCATGCCCGAACTCAGCGACTACAATCTCGCCATGATGGTTGCGCCGGAGGCGAGCGCGCCGGTGCGCGCGGCGGCCGACCACATTCGCGCGACCTTCGAGGCGTTCAAGGCGACCGGCCGTTTCTGACGGGTACGGGCTCCGTCGGGCGCGTAGCGAGCCTTTCGGACAGGAAGGCGACCATGCGCTCGCGGGCGCGGCGCGCCTCCGGCATGTCGATCAGCGGCCAGACGTGGAACATTTTTTCGCCGCTGACGAGTTCGATGTCGACGCCGGCGCGGCGGGCCTTGTCGACGAAGATCAGCGTGTCCGGATAAAGCAGGTCGCGCGTACCCGAAAAGACGAGGCTTGGCGGCAGCACCGACAAGTCGCCGTAAAGCGGGCTGATGCGCCAGTCGGCGACATCGATGCCGGCCGCATAAAGCCGCACGGCTTCCAGCCCGCCGGGAATGTCGAGCCAGGGATCGCGCCGCGCGGCGGCCTCGACCTGCGGATTGGTCATGGTCATGTCGAGGCCGGGCGAGATCAGAAGATGCGCGGCCGGCAGGGGCAGTTCGTCGCGCGCCGCCATCATGGTCAGCACCACCGCCATGTTGCCGCCGGCCGAATCGCCGGCAAACAGGATCGTGCGCGCCGGAACTTGCTGCAGCATTTGCCGATAGAGGCTCATTGCCATGCCGAACATGGCGTGAATGTCGTGCTCGGGGGCGAGCGGATAGATCGGCACGGTGATCCGGATCGCGAGCCGCTCGGCCAGTTCGGCGATCAGGTTCCAGTGAAACGGCGTGATCTCGAAACAATAGGCGCCGCCGTGGAAATAGATCAGCCGGCTTTCGCCGCGCGGCGCGGACGGGGTGATCTCGTAGACGGGAAAGCCGTCGACCTGGCGCTCTTCGATCGCAAGCCTCTGGCGGATCGCCTGCGGCGGGCGGTGATCCTCCATCTTGCGCGCGGCGGCAATGCGTTTGTGAAGCGCCGCGGCCGAGCGGAACGATTTCTTGCGGGTGTGCTTGAGGACCAGCGCGACGAGGCGGCTTTTCAGGCTCTGCATATTCTTCTCCGCTCATATGCGCGGAAGTGAATGACGCCCGGGCGTTGCCGTCAAGCGCGGCGGCGATCGTCATAGAGGGCGCTCAGCCGCGCACACGGCGCGCGGCGCGCTCCTCGCGCGAACGCCGGCGCGGCGCGGCCTGGCCGGGATCGCTGTCGGGGGCGCGTTCCGCCCTGGGCGGCAGTGCGATCTGCGCGGCGAGCTTGGGGAAGGGATCGACCTTGTTGGGCAGGGCCATGGCGTGGATGAAATGATTCTGGAACCGCGGCTCGAGCGCGGTCTCGATCTTTTCGATGCGGCGCACCACCTCCTCGATCTCCCGGCGAAAGTCGCGGTTGAGCAGGGCCATCAGCGCGCCGGTGCCGGCGGCGTTGCCGACCGCCTTGACCTCGGAGAGCTCGCAGTCGGGGATCAGGCCGAGCACCATGGCGTATTTCGGGTCGATAAAGGAGCCGAAGGCGCCGGCGAAGCGGATCGTGTCGACATGGTCGATGCCGAGCTTTTCCATCAGCAGGCGGATGCCGGCGTAGAGCGCGGCCTTGGCGAGCTGGACGGCGCGCACGTCGGTCTGGGTGATGAGGATGCGCTGCTTGCCCTCGTGCAGCACGTAGGACCAGGTTCGCCCGTCGGCGACGATGCGCGGGCTCTTTGCCGCCAGAGCGCCGTTGATGACGCCGTCCTCGGACATGATGCCGGCAAGATACATTTCCGCCACCACCTCGATGATGGCGGAGCCGCAGATCCCGGTGATGCCGAGCCGGGCGGCGTCGGCCTCGAAACCCGCGTCGTCGGACCACAGATCCGAGCCGATAATGGTGAAACGCGGCTCCAGCGTGTCCTTGTCGATGCGCACGCGCTCGATGGCGCCCGGGGCGGCGCGCTGCCCGGAGCTGATTTCGGCCCCTTCGAAGGCGGGGCCGGTCGGGGAGGAGGCGGCGACGATGCGCTGGCTGTTGCCGAGCACGATCTCGGCATTGGTGCCGACGTCGACCATAAGCATCATGCGCTCCTGATGATGGGGCTGTTCGGACAACACGGCGCCGGCCGCGTCCGCGCCGACATGGCCGGCGATACACGGCAGCACGTAGACGCGCGCGCCGAAATTGATCGCCAGGCCGAGTTCGCTGCCCCAGCTATGGACTGCGCCCGAAACTGCAAGCGCGAACGGCGCCTGGCCGAGTTCGGTCGGGTCGATGCCCAAAAACAAATGGTGCATGATCGGGTTGCCGACGAACACGGCATCGAGGATGTCGTCCTGTTCGACGCCGCCCTCCCGACAGACTTTCTCGATCAGTGCGTTGACGGCGCCGCGCACCGCCTTGGTCATGGCCACGCGTCCGTCCGGGTTCATCATCACATAGGAGACCCGGCTCATCAGGTCCTCGCCGAAGCGGATCTGCGGGTTCGACGTGCCCGAGGAGGCGGCGATACGCCCTGACAGAAGCGAGACCAGATGCATGGCGATGGTGGTCGAGCCGATGTCGCAGGCGATGCCGTAGGCCTCGTTGTGAAGGCCCGGCCACAGCGCGATGATGGTGGGGCGCGAGGAGTCCAGATCCTGGTGGATGGCGGCGGTCACGCCCCAGTTGCCCTTGCGCAGGGTCGCCTGCACGGTCGGAATGATGTGCTGGGACACAAGCAGGTCCTCCCAGCCCCAGTCGCGCTCCAGCACCGCCTTCAACCGGTCGAGATCGCCGAGCGGCTTGTGCATGTCCGGCTCATCGACCTCGACGTAACAAAGCTGCACCGCCGGGTTGCGCTCGATGGTGCGCTCGATCGGCGATTTGCGCACCACCTGGGCGTTGATGACGGTATCCTGGGGGACGTCGACGACCAGGTCGCCCTCGATCGTGGCCGAGCATGACAGCCGGCGGCCGTCGGGCAGGCCACGCTTTTCCGCGTAGCGGCGTTCCTTGCCGCCCATGGCGGAAATATTGTCGAGCGAGGAGACGATCTTGTGCTTGGCGAACTGGCCTTCCTGCACCTCGATCTGGCAGCGGCCGCAGGTCGCGCGACCGCCGCACACGCTTTCCACATAGACGCCGAGCTCGCGCGCGGCGTCGAGGATCGGCGTGCCCTTGGCGAACCGCCCGCGCTTGCCGGAGGGCATGAACAGGACCAGCGGGTCGGTGAGGTTCGGCGGCGGGTTCATGGCATCGATCCGTGTTCAAGGCGCCAGCCGCTGTCACCGGTTCGCGCCGCATTTCCTTGGCCGCCGTTGCGCGCCGACCGCGCGTTCGTTTCCGTCAGCCCGAAGGCGAGCCTTGCGCGATCTCGCGCATCTGGTCCTGTCGCGCGTACCGACATGTGACCGCGCCTTCCTATCCCCGCGCTCCCATGCGCGCCTCGCGCCCGCCGCGGCGACGCCCCCCGCCGGAGCCGGCGCCGTCGCCGCCGGCCACCGGTGCGGCGAGCGCGTGGCCACCCTCGGCGGGTTTGTAGTCCTTGTAGGTCCGGATCCAGGTGGCGCAGTCCCGGTCGGTGCCGGCAAGCACGTTGGCGCCGCGCACGGCCTCCATCTCCTGCGGCCGGCAGGGATTCATGATCGCCGACGTCATGCCGGCGCCGATCACCATGGGAATGAAGGCGGCGTTGATGCCGTGACGGTGGGGCAGGCCGAAGGAGATGTTGGACAGGCCGCAGGTGGTGTTGACCTTCAGTTCCTCGCGCAGCCGGCGCAGCAAGGCGAAGACCTGCCGGCCGGCGTCGCCGAGCGCGCCGATCGGCATGACCAGCGGGTCGACGACGACGTCCTCGGGTTTGATGCCGTAATCCATGGCGCGCTCGACGATTTTCTTGGCGACGGCGAAACGCACGTCGGGGTCCATGGAGATGCCGGTCTCGTCATTGGAGATCGCCACCACCGGCACGTCGTATTTCTTGACCAGCGGCAGGATCGCCTCGAGCTTTTCCTCCTCGCCGGTAACGGAATTGACCAGCGGCCGGCCTTTGGCGACCTGGAGCGCGGCCTCGATGGCGGCGGTCACGGAACTGTCGATCGACAGCGGCACGTCAACGAGATCCTGGACGATTTCCAGCGTCTGAACCAGCAGCGCCGGTTCGGTGGCGTTGGGGTCGACGGCGGTAACGCCGGCATTGACGTCGAGCATGGTCGCGCCGGCGGCGACCTGGGCGCGGGCGTCGCTGCGCACCGTGTCGAAATTGCCGTCGACCATTTCGGCGGCCAGCTTCTTGCGCCCGGTCGGATTGATGCGCTCGCCGATGACGCAGAAGGGCTGGTCGAAGCCGATGACGATTTCCTTGCGTGCCGAAGCAACGATGGTGCGGGTCATGCTTGTCTCCGGGGGCAGGGCAGGGGCCGTGCCGATTGGGTTGCTGGTTGCGTCGACGCCATCAGTTGGCGGCATCTTTCACGATCTGTTGCGGGGTTTCGCCGCCTTCGTCATGCAGGAGATGCTCAAGCCGTTCGGCCACCATCACGTCGTCGGCGCGGGCTTCGCGCTTCCACGGCTTGCGACCCTTGAGAACGCCCGATTCGTGCACGATCTCGGCCACGAACTCCTCCTGCCGGTATGCCATGACGTGGACGCCGGACACGCCCTTGATCTCCTTGACCTCGTTGATGATGTCGATGCACAGCCGCTTGCCCTCCGCCTTCTGGTCGGCGGCGCCTTCCAGACGCGCGATGACATGGTCGGGAATGTGCACGCCCGGCACGTTGGCGCGCATCCAGCGCGCGGTGCGCGCGGAGGCCAGCGGGCCGACGCCGCACAGCACGAACACCTCGTCGAGAAGGCCGAGATCGCCGACCTTTTGCATGTAGTCGCGTAACATCGGCACGTCGTAGCAATATTGGCTCTGCACGAACTGCGCGCCGGCGGCGACCTTCTTGGCGAGCCGGTGCGGGCGAAAATCGTGCGGCGGGGCGAAGGGATTGATCGCCGCCCCCAGAAAGAGCGCCGGTGGCGCCGTGAGCTTGCGGCCGGAGAGGAATTTCGCCTTGTCGCGCATGATGCGCACCGTCTCCAAGAGCGACATGCAGTCGAGATCGAAGACCGGCTTGGCGCCGGGCTGATCGCCGGCCTGCACCCCGTCGCCGGTCAGGCACAGAACGTTGCCGACCCCCATCGCGGCGGCACCCAGCACGTCGCCCTGGATGGCGATGCGGTTCCGGTCCCGGCACGAAATCTGCAAGATGGTCGCGTAACCCATGCGGGTCAAAAGCGCGCAGATGCCGACCGAGGACATGTGGCAGTTGGCGCCTGAGGCGTCGACGGCGTTGATGCCGTCGACCCAGCCGTCGAAGATCGCCGCGCGCTCGTAGACCTCGTGCGGGTTGGCGCTGTCGGGCGGGTTGAGCTCGGCGGTGACGGCGAATTCGCCGCGCCTGAGAACACGCTCCAGCCGGCCGAGCGAGGAATGGCCGGGCAGCGGATCGAGCGGCAGATCGATGCCGGCCGGGTTCTCGTCGGGCTGGACGGGGCGATGCGTGGTCATGCCGGCTCTCCGGCGCGTGCCCGCTCGCGCTCGGCGGCGGCCTCGGCGGTCACCCGCAGCCAGGCGGACGTTTCGCGCAGGGACTGGTCGACGGGTTTTTGCACGGTCAGGATGGCATCGCCGCCGGTCATGGCGCGCGAGCCTTCCCAGGCCTTGACCCAGACACAGGGCATGTCGGGCTCGACCTCGCAATTTCCGTTGGCGCGCACGCCGCCGCAGGGGCCGTTGCGCAGTTGCTTGGGACAGTTCATCGGGCACGACATGCCGGTCGACGACAAGACGCACTGGCCGCACATGCGGCAGTCGAACAACAGGCCCTTGACCCGCTTTTCGACGAATTTCACCGGCGCTTCCACGCGGGCGTAGCCGACCGTTTTCCACAACGGGTGCAGGAGCAGGAAGGCGTCGGCGAAGACGCCATAGAGCCGTTCGAGAAACCGGGCATGGCGCACCGACCACAGCCGCATGGAGTAGCGGCGCTGCACCCGGCGCTGAGGCGACACGTCGGCGGGACGATAGTCCCTGCGGGCGGCGGCCTTGCGGATACGGCTGGCGAGCGTGACATTCGCGGCGCGTTCAGCCATCGGCGCGCCCTCCCTGCCTGGCGAGCGCGACAAGGCGCGGCTTGTCGTAGTCCGCCTCGAGCGCGGCGGCGGCCTTGTCGGCCTCGGCCTCCAGATCGTCGCCGACGCTGACGGGGTCGGCCTTGCGCCATTCGGCGAGATAGGCGTCGGTGTCGGCCGCGCCCGAGCGCATGGCGGCCATGTCGATCGCTTCGACAAAGCGGGTCGGCAATTCGCGCTTGGCGTTGGCCCGGCCCTTTCGGACAATCACCTGAGCCGGAATATCCCGCCAGTAAACGACGATCAGGTCAGCCATCGGCCCGACTCCGCAATGGTACTGGCGGAGCATTGCCGCAACGCTTCGGGCGCTGCTTGTTATGAGACGACGCCTGGCCATTCAAATGCGACGTCGCTGTCGGACACGGGCTTTGTCGTTTGAAACGCAAGGGGGGGCGGGTGCGCGCAGGCCGCGCGGTCCGCCTCAGGCCTCGGCTGATGCGCTCACCACCAGCCCGCCGATCCGGCATGGGCGATGACCAGGTGCAATACCGCGCCGGCCGAGGCGATGACCAGCGCGATCACGGTCAGGGAGGCAATGCCGACAACGACGCCGATTGCAAACAGAATGCCGTCGCGCTCCGACATGGCCAACCCGATAAGCGCGCTTGCAAAGGCGGGTAGCCAGTTGCCGAGCGGCACCGGCAAGACGACGGCGATCGCCAGGATCAGTGCGATCACGCCGATGACGCGGTCGCCCCGGCGTCGCCAGAACGGCCAGTAGCGCGGCCGAATCAGGGTCTCGAGCCGCATCATGCGCGGAATCAGGCGTTCGGACAGGGTGCGAAACTGCGACTGGCTCAGCGATTTGCGCATCAGGAAGCGCGGCAGCCAGGCGGTCCTGCTGCCGGCCACCATCTGCACCGATACGATGATCAGCGGCGCGCCCAGGATGACGGAGGCGCCCGGCGGCAGCGGCAGCAGATTGAAAGCGGCGAAAAAGACCAGCAGGGCAGCGAAGGAGCGGTCGCCGAGAGCGTCGCGAATCTGGCCGATGGTCACCGGTCCGTCCGCTTCCGCGGCGAGTCGGGAAAAGACCTCCGACAGGCGGCGCGGGCGTCTGCGGCGCACGGGACGCGGTTCCACCGCCATGTCGCTCAAGGTGTCCATGTTCCGTCTTTGTCCGTGGCGCCTTTACCGCCGTGCGTGTCCGGGATTCGCCGCACAGCATAGGCTGGGAGCAGTTAACCCATTGTGACGCGGCTGCACATCGCGGCGGCGCAGGCCAGGTGACAGCGCGTCCTTAACGCCTGCGCCGGAATATGTCGCGCTTGGATTCATCGCATGGCGCCGCCGGACCGTTATGTTAGGCATCGTCGCCGGGTGCGAAGGCCAGGCGGGCCCCGGCGCGTGCGTGTCGACGTCTTGGCGCAACGAACCTGGATGCGGTGGGCTATGTCTGCGTTTCGAATGCATGGCGTCGACTCCGGCAATTCGGCGCAATAGACGCAGAATCCGGCGCTTTCGAGACTGGGGACGGATCGGCTTTTTCGGCCCTATCGTGTCGGCCGGTAGGCTGTCTCAAGCGCCTCGGGAAGTTCGCCATAGCCGGTCGCGCGCCGTTCATAGGCCAGACCGAGCATCTGCGCGGCCCGCTCGGCAACCCGGTCGAGGGCGGGATCGTCAGTCTGGGCGAGATAGACCACCTTTTCGTAATTGCCGAAAAAGTCCTTGATCAGTTCGGGGTGACGGTCGAGGCCGAGCGGTTTGAGGAAGAAGGCCTCGAAATGACGGCACAGAAAATCCGTCATATAAAAGGCCGTCATGTCGCCGTCGGCGATCGTCTCGAAGGCGGCCAACCCCTGATAAAGGGCGAAGCAGTGCGGTCCGGCCAGCCGCTCGACGCCGTGTTTGGCGCACACTTTGTCCAGCAGCCCGCCCGTGCCGCAATCGGCATAACCGAC
This sequence comes from Nitratireductor sp., assembly GCA_039973095.1. Classification (GTDB taxonomy): domain Bacteria; phylum Pseudomonadota; class Alphaproteobacteria; order Rhizobiales; family Rhizobiaceae; genus Mangrovimarina. The sequence goes on from JBDWLQ010000018.1 coordinate 692,626, forward strand.
GAAGATGTGACGGTAGCCGTCGGCCCTGGCTTTCTCGATCGCCCGGTCCATCGCGGCGGGAATGCGGTCGGGATAATAATGGAGTTCAGCCGGCAGACAGGTGAGGTCGAGATGATCCAGGCCGAGTTGCTGTTTGACCGCGAGGATTTCGCGGGCGATCATGCCACACCCGATCACCAGCATGCTTTGCGTCTGGGAAGATTGGGAGTGATGGCCCGTCATGTTACGATCCTGCTTCGGTTCATTCCACCTTTGGGAAAGGCAACGCCGTGACCAAGTTCATCGCCTCCTTGACCGTCCTGCTGACGCTGGTCGGCGGCCTGGCCGTTTCCGGCTGCGCGACGCCTGGGCAATATGTCGACGGTGGCGGCGACTGACCGGCGCCGTATCCGCGCGGGTCAGGCCGAGGCGCGGATATTGTGCTTGCGCTTGATCATATCCTTGGCCGTTTCGACCGTCACCGCGGCGTCGCGGCAATAGGCGTCGGCGCCGACCGCCTTGCCGAAATCCTCGTTGAGCGGCGCGCCGCCCACCAGGACGATGAAATCGTCGCGGATGCCTTTTTCCTTCATCGCGTCGATGACGACCTTCATATAGGGCATGGTGGTGGTCAACAGCGCCGACATGCCGAGAATGTCCGGCTTTTCGGTTTCCAGCGCCTCGAGATATTTTTCCACCGGGTTGTTGATGCCGAGATCGACCACGTCGAACCCGGCGCCTTCCATCATCATGCCGACGAGGTTTTTGCCGATGTCGTGAATGTCGCCCTTGACGGTGCCGATCACCATCTTGCCCTGTTTGGGCGCGCCGGTGGCGGCCAATAGCGGGCGCAGGATCGCCATGCCCGCCTTCATCGCGTTGGCCGACAGCAGGACTTCGGGCACGAACAGAATGCCGTCGCGGAAATCCTCGCCGACGATGCGCATGCCTTCAACCAGTGCCTCGGTGAGCACCTTGTAGGGCATCCAGCCGCGATCGAGCAGGATACGGGTTCCTTCCTCGATTTCCTCCTTCAGCCCGTCATAAAGATCGTCGTGCATCTGTTGCACGAGGTCCTCGTTGTCGAGTTCGGAGAGGATGATTTCATCATCGGACATCGGCGCCTCCCAAAGATGCAGACCGGTCATGACAGGCCCCGGCACACCCAACATGTGTATTCGCCATGGCGTGCCGACGCATAGCCGAATTGCGACGTTCGCCAATACGAAAGCGACTGAATTTTTTACTGCTTTCCTGTCGATTTTGCGACAGCACTTGGCGTTTGCGAGACGGTTTGGCCAAGACCGATGAATACGATCCGCTCAAGAGGCCGGATCCGTCGCACAAATCCGCGTCGGCCGGCCCGCAACCACTTTCGGGAAGACAGTCGATGGTCGAGAATCTGGCAGTCGAGCAGGAGGCCGGCGCATCACGGCGCGCGCGCGGCGATCGTGGCGGGGCGGCGGCGCGGCGGGCGGCGCGTTCAGGCGGCGGACCCGGTGCCCAGCAGGCCTTCATCCATCGCAGGATCCGGCCCTACGAGGTGTTGGACGAGGAGGGCCTGGCGCTGATCGAGGCCAATGCCGACCGGGTGCTGGAAGAGATCGGCATCGAGTTCCGCGAAGACGCGGAGGCGTTGCAGCTTTGGCGCGAGGCCGGCGCGGACGTGAAGGGCGAGCGCGTGCATTTTCCAAAGGGGCTGTGCCGGGCACTGCTGAAGAGCGCGCCGTCCGTGTTCACCCAGCATGCCCGCAATCCGGCGCGCTCGGTCGAGATCGGCGGGGACGCGACCGTGTTCGCGCCCGTCTACGGCCCGCCCTTCGTGCGCGACCTCGACGGCAAGCGCCGCTACGCCACGATCGAGGATTTTCGCAATTTCGTGAAGCTCGCCTATCTCGCGCCTTCGATCCACCATTCCGGCGGCACGGTGTGCGAGCCGGTCGACGTGCCGGTCAACAAGCGCCATCTCGACATGCTGCTGGCGCACATGACCCTGTCCGACAAGCCGTTCATGGGCTCGGTGACGGCGCCGGAGCGGGCGCAGGACACGGTCGAGATGTGCAAGATCCTGTTCGGGGCGGAGTTCGTCGACAACAACACGGTCGTCATCAACCTGATCAACGCCAATTCGCCGATGGTGTTCGACGAGACCATGCTCGGCGCGGCCAAGGTCTACGCCCGCAACAACCAGGCAACGATCGTCACGCCCTTCATCCTGGCCGGGGCGATGAGCCCGGTGACGGTCGCCGGCACGCTGACCCAGGTGCTGGCCGAAGTGCTGGCGGGCGCGGCCTTCACCCAGCTGGTGCGGCCCGGCGCGCCGGTCCTGTTCGGCACGTTCGCCTCCTCGATCTCGATGCAGTCGGGCGCGCCGACCTTCGGCACGCCGGAGCCGGCGCTGGTGTCCTACGGCGCGGCGCAGCTCGCCAGGCGTCTCGGGCTTCCCTTCCGCACCGGCGGCTCGTTGTGCGCTTCCAAGGTACCGGACGCGCAGGCGGCCTATGAAAGCGCCAACACGCTCAACGCGACGCTGCTTGCCGGCACCAATTTCGTGCTGCATTCGGCCGGCTGGCTGGAAGGGGGGCTTGCCTCGTGCTACGAAAAATTCGTCATGGACGTCGACCAGCTCGGCATGGCGCAGAAGTTCGCGGCCGGGGTCGACCTGTCGGAGAACGGCCAGGCCATGGACGCCATCCGCGAGGTCGGACCGGGCAGCCATTATCTCGGCTGCGCCCACACCCAGGCCAATTTCCAGACCGCCTTCTACCGCTCCTCGGTGGCGGACAACAATTCCTTCGAGCAATGGCAGGCCGAAGGCGAGAAGACCGCGCCGCAGCGTGCCAACGGGCTTGCCCGGCGCTGGCTGGAGGGCTACGAGGCGCCGGCTCTGGACAAGGGCATCGCCGACGGGTTGAACGATTTCGTGGCCAGGAAGAAGGAGTCGATGCCCGACGCCTTCACGTGAAAGAAGCCCGAAGACGGCCGGGCTAAAGTGGCCGACATCATCCACAAGGAAGTCTGGCGCTCCGCCATCAAGGGGCCGGACGGAGGGTAGGCATGCGCGCGAAGCGGCCGGTGCGGGGGCTGTTGCCGGGCATTGCTGTGTGCGTGCGGTGATGGCTGCCGCGGCAGGGCCCGAAAGCCTGGCGGACGCACTCGCCGCGCACGGGCTGATGGCGCGCGGCGGTTTTGCTTTTGGGAATGGCGAGGCGGCGCCGGCCGGCCCTTCGGGGGCGGACGCCAGGGCGGTGGTGCTGGTCGGCCATGCCGGTTCGACCATCTGGCCGCATTTTTCGCGCTGGCTCGCCGACCAGCCGGCAAATCTGGCCGATCCGCTCGACTGCTGGTCGCGCGAAACGATCGGCGCCATCGCCGGCAGGTTTTCGGCGCGGCCGGTGTTTCCGTTCGAAAAACCGTTTCTGCCGTTCCAACGCTGGGCGATGCGCGCCGAGGGGCTGAAGCCGTCGCCGCTCGGCATCCTGATCCATCCCGAATACGGGCAGTGGCACGCCTATCGCGGGGCGCTGCTGTTCGAGACGCAGGTGGCGGAGGCTCGTCCTCATGCGTTGAGTCACGCCTGTGACGCATGTTTCGAAAAACCCTGTCTTTTTGCTTGTCCGGCCGATGCGGTTTCGGCGACCAGCCACAACCCCGACGCCTGTCTGGCCCATCTGCGCTCCGGCCGGGGCGGCGCCTGCATGGGCGGCGGCTGCCTGGCGCGGCTTGCCTGTCCGGTCGGGGCCGGCTGGCGGTATGACGACGCCCAGCAGGCTTTCCACATGCGCGCATTTGCCGGCGCGCCGCGCGATCGTTAAGACCGGCCGGGCGCCGCGCGCCGGCCGCGCGGAATACCCGGCATCGGGAGATCGAGCATGGAACCAGACACAGCCTCTTCGACAGGCGATGACGCGCAGGGGCCGGCCCTGCGCCGCGTGATGGGACCGTGGCTCTTGCTGCTGTTCATTGTCGGCGACATTCTCGGCACCGGCATCTACGCCTTGACCGGCAAGGTGGCGAGCCAGGTCGGCGGCGCCGTGTGGCTGCCCTTCCTGGTGGCGTTCGCGGTCGCGCTGGTGACGGCGTTCTCCTATCTGGAACTGGTTACGAAATATCCGCGGGCCGCCGGTGCCGCGCTCTACACGCACAAGGCGTTCGGCATCCATTTCCTGACCTTCATCGTCGCCTTCGCGGTGATGAGTTCCGGCATCACGTCGGCCTCGACCGCCTCGCGCGCCTTCGCGGCCAACCTGTCAGAGGCGTTCGGCCTCGGACTGCGCGACGGCGCCGGCCTCACGCTCGCCGGGCTCGTCTTCATGGCCGTTATCGCACTGGTCAATTTTCGCGGGGTGAGCGAAAGCGTGAAGGCCAATGTCGTGTTGACCATGGTCGAGCTCAGCGGGCTCCTGATCATCATCGTGATCGGGTTTTGGGCGATCGGCGCCGGGCAGGGCGATCTCGGCCGTGTCCTGGAATTCAAGGCAACGCCCGGGCAGGGCGTCATCTGGTCGGTGGTCGGGGCGACCACGCTCGCCTTCTTCGCCATGGTCGGTTTCGAGGATTCGGTCAACATGGCCGAGGAATGCCGCGACCCGAGCCGCATCTTTCCCAAGGTGCTTTTGGCCGGCCTGCTGATCACCGGGCTGGTTTACGTGCTGGTGTCGATCTCGGCCATCGCGCTGGTGGCGCCGGACGAACTGGGCGAGGGCGAAGCGCCGTTGCTGAAAGTGGTGCAGGCGGGCGCGCCGTCGTTTCCCGTCGGCCTGTTCGGATTCATCACCATGTTCGCGGTCGCCAATTCGGCGTTGATCAACATGCTGATGGCGAGCCGGCTGCTTTATGGCATGAGCCGCGAACGGGTGCTGCCGGCGCTGCTCGGACGGGTGCATGCCGGCCGCCGCACGCCGCATGTGGCAATCGGCTTCACCACGCTGTTGGCGTTCGGGTTGATCGGCTTCGGCGGTGGCGTGCCTGCGCTCGGGGGAACCACCGCGCTCCTGCTTCTGGGCGTATTCACGGTGGTCAACGTCGCGGTGCTGGTGCTGCGGCGCGACCCGGTCGCGCACCGCCATTTCAAGGCGCCGACGGCGCTGCCGGTCCTGGGCGCGGCCTCCTGCGCGTTTCTTGCCGGGCCGTGGACCGGGCGCGATCCCGTGCAATACGAGATCGCGGCGGTGCTGATCGCGATCGGGATCGGACTGTGGCTGATGACGGTGCTCTTCGAGCGCCGGACGGCCCGGGTTCGGAGACGGGCCGGCGCGTCGGCCGATGGCGGCGGCGGCGCCTGAGCGGCGCCGGCCTCAGCGCGGCAGCCCGGCCTTTTTCAAACCGTCGACGAAGCGGGACCAGTCGGAGGGGTCCTTGTAGGGCAGGACCCGTTCCTTCTGCTCCAGAGAATAGTGCGGATTGACCTCGAACACTTCCTTCCATAGCCGGCGTGCCTCCTCCACGCGGCCGAGATGGCCGTAGGCGGCGGCAAGCATGGTGCGGGAGAGGTCGGTGTCGGGCTGCCTGAGAATGCGCTCGCGCAGATAGCGCGCCGCCGTCTCGTACTCGCCCTTCATGAAATAGGCGTGACCGAGGAAATGCAGCCACATGTCGGGATAGAGCGGATCGAGGCGGATCGCCTTTTCCAGATTCTCGACCGCGGCGTCGGCGTCGTGCATGTAAACGAGCATGTTGCCGCGCGTGGCCAGCAGTTCCGCGTCGTTGGGCGCCAGCGCCGTTGCGCGGCCCAGTTCCGCGCAGGCCTCGTCGAGACGGCGCTTCCATAACAGCGCGACCGCATAGGCACGGCTGGCCAGGGCGTCGTTCTCGTCGAGTTCGACCGCCTTTTGCGCGAGATCCAGGGCGTAGTCGAGCGAGGCTTCCGGATCGGGCGACCAGGCGTTGGTGTAGGCCATGATGTGGGCGAAGGCGAGGCCGACATGGGGCGCGACGAAGCTGGGGTCGAGCGCGCGCGCGCGTTCGAACATGGCAGTCGCTTCCTCCATGCTGGCCGGGCTGACGCTGGCCATGAGCTTCTCGCGGCCGTGCAGGGCCAGGTCGTAGGCCTCGATATTGGCCGACGGCGTCGAGCTGAGCCGGTTCTTTTCGCCGAGGTCGAGCCTTATCTTCAATTCGTCGACGATCGCCAGGGTGATCTCGTCCTGAATGGCGAAAATGTCCTCCAGAACGCGGTCGTAACGTTCGGCCCAGATATGGCCGCCGGTCGCGCCATCGATCAGCTGCGCCGTCACCCGGACGCGGTTGCCGGCCTTGCGCACCGAACCTTCCAGAACGTGGCGCACGCCGAGTTCGCGCGCCACCTGCTTCACGTCGACGGCGCGGCCCTTGTAGGTAAAGGACGAGTTGCGGGCGATCACCATCAGCCGGGAAATTTTGGACAGATCGGTGATGATGTCCTCGGTGATGCCGTCGGAAAAATAATCCTGCTCGGCATCGCCGCTCATATTGTCGAACGGCAACACGGCAATCGACGGCGCGTCGGCGATCACGAGGCGCTCGTTGCCGTCAGCGTCAGCGTCAGGAACGGTGCCGTGGGCGACGCTCTTGGGATGGACGGCGTAGGTGCGCACCGGTTCGGCGATGTTCTTGACCTCGCGCAGGCCGCGATCCTCGAAATCGAGGTCGAGCTTGTGGCGGACCTGGTCGTAGACCGAGGCGGAGATGCAGATGCCGCCGGGCTGGGCGATGCCCTCGATCCGGGCCGCGACATTGACGCCGTCGCCCAGCAGGTCGCCGCCGTCGACCACCACGTCGCCGAGATTGATGCCGATGCGCAGGCACATCGGTTCGTCGTCGGTCTCCGGGGTTTGAGCCGCAATCGCATCCTGGACGTCGACGGCGTATTGGACCGCGTCGACGGCGCTCGGAAATTCGGCCAGCAACCCGTCTCCGGTCGACTTGACCAGCCGACCGCCATATTCGTCGATTTTGGGGTCGAGCAATTCACCGCGCAACTGCTTCAGCCGCGCCAGCGTTGCCGCCTCGTCGGCGCGTATCATCCGGCTGTAGCCGACGATGTCGGCAACCAGAATGGCGGCTAGCCGACGCTGCACGCGGTGCTGGCTCACGGGGCGGGCCTTTCCATGGCTGTCGAGTCTGTTCAAAATTATCGGTCGCTCCAGGCAAAGTCCATTGGCCGAACGGGCGGGCGGGGCCATGATGCCAGACCGATCGCGGGGCCGCGATGGCGTGGTCGCGGCGTTGTCGCCTATGTGGTCGCGGCGGACGGGTTTCACAAGAGCGGAGGAGGCAGCAGGTGACATCAAGCGAACGCGAGCGCATGGGCTCGGGCGACTGGTATCGTTGCGTCGATCCGGAACTGGACGACCTGCGCGCGGCGGCGCGGGCAGCCGTGCATGCGCACAACACCGCCCATCCCGCCGTCCGCGGCGCGCTGGCGCCGGCGCTCGGCGCGCTTTTTGGCCGTCTCGGGGACGATGTTTTGATCGAGGCGCCGTTCCACTGCGCCTATGGGTTCAACCTGTTTGTCGGCGACCGCGTCTATTTCAACACGGGTTGCGTGATCCTCGACACCGCCCCGGTCACGATCGGCGCCGGTACGATGTTCGGCCCGTCGGTCCATATTTATTGCGCCGACCACCACCGCGACCCGGTTCTGCGCGGGCAGGGCCTGGAACGGGCGCTGCCGGTCCGGATCGGCAGCGACGTGTGGGTCGGCGGCGGGGCGATCATCCTGCCCGGCGTGACGATCGGCGACGGCGCGATCGTCGGCGCGGGCGCGGTGGTGACGCGCGATGTCGCGACCGGCGCCACGGTTGCCGGCAATCCGGCGCGGCCGCGTTGAGGTGCAAGGGACTGTCCCCGCCGCGCGATCCGCTCTTTTTTTTCGCAGCACCACCCAAGGAATGGCTGGATTGCATCGTCTAACGGACAAATGATGGCGCTGATGCTTGCCGGCAACGATAGTGACGACGACAAACTGGTCGCGCGCGCGCGCGGCGGCGACCGGGCCGCGTTCGCGCGGCTTGTCGAGCGGCATTACGATTTCATCTTCCGGGTCGCCTACCGTCGCATCGGGCGGCAGGCGGACGCCGAGGACATCGCCCAGGACGTGTGCGTGCGGCTCGGCAAGGCGATTGCCGGATTTCGCGGCGAGGGCCGGCTCACCACCTGGCTCTACACGCTTACCCTGAATGCAGCGCGCGACCATGCCCGCAAGGCCGCGCGCGAGCATGTCAAGGCGGCCGCCTATGCCGTTCACGCCCTGAGCGAGGCGGCGGTCGCCGACAGCCCCGACGACGCGGCCGAGGCGATGTGGGAGGCGGTGCGGCGCCTGCCGGCCAAGCAGTGCGAGGCGGTGCTTCTGGTCTACGGCGAGGGCCTGTCGCACGAGCGGGCCTCGGATGTGATGGGATGTGCGGAGGCGACGGTCTCCTGGCACATCCACGAAGCGAAAAAGCGGCTCAAGGTCCTGATGGCGGACCGGGCCGGGGAAGGCTGATCATGGCCAAGGACAAACTGGACATCCTGCGCACGGCGCGCACTCCTAAACCCGATGCGGCGGCGCGCGACAGGGCGCTTTCGGCGGCGTTGACGTCGTTCGACGAAAATTTTGCGACCGCACCCCAAGGATCGGCCGATAGGCGGCGTCAAAGCTCTGGAACACAAAAAATCTGGAGCCGCCTCATGGACCGCAAATTCCTTTCCACGCCCGTGATCGCCAGCCTGTTGGCGCTGCCGGTCGCCGGCTATGCCACCTATTATCTGATGAATGACGGTCCGTTCGCGTTGCGCCAGGACACGGCCGTCCAGGAAACGGGCGGCGGTCTGCTCGGTCTTAACGATGAAAAGGCCGGCGAGGACGATCGTTCGCTTGCTTTCGAGCCGGCGCCGGCCAGCCCGCGCGAGGAGGCCGAAATCGCGCTCGATTCGACCGTGTCCGCGCCGCCGGCCGGCACGTTGCAGACGCTTGGCGGCGGAACGCGCGACCTGCGCGGCGGTGCGAGCGCGCTGGCCAAGAAGCGTTATGCCGCGCCGCCGTCGCCTTCGGTGGTGGCGCCGCCCGACGCCATGCCGGTTCCGGCAGAAGACCGCGACCGGCTCGAAGCGTTCGACACCAACCCGGTCAGGTCGGCGTTGGAAAATCCGGTCTCGACATTTTCGATCGATGTCGACACCGCGTCCTACGCCTTTACCCGCGCGACCTTGAAAAACGGCGCGCTGCCGCAGGCCGACACGGTTCGGGTCGAGGAGATGATCAACTATTTCAACTATGACTGGACGGGGCCGCAGAACGCGGAAACGCCGTTCAAATCGACCATAACGGTGATGCCGACGCCCTGGAACGACCACACCAAGCTGATGCATGTGGCGATCAAGGGCTACGACGTGGCGCCGGCGGCGGAGCCGAAATCGAACCTGGTGTTCCTGATCGACACCTCGGGCTCGATGAACGCGCCCGACAAGCTGCCGCTTCTGAAATCGGCCTTCCGGCTTCTGGTCGAGCGCATGGACGGCGACGACACGATCTCGATCGTGACCTATGCCGGCAGTGCGGGAACCGTGCTCGAACCGACCAAGGGATCGGAGAAGGCCAAGATCCTGGGCGCGCTCGATCGGCTGGGCGCCGGTGGCTCGACGGCCGGGGAGGCGGGGCTGCGCGAGGCCTATCGCCTGGCCCAGGAGAGCTTTGTCGAGGGTGGCGTCAACCGGGTGATGCTGGCGACCGACGGCGATTTCAATGTCGGCCAGAGCTCGGACGAGGATCTCAAGCGGCTGATCGAGGACAAGCGCCGGTCGGGCGTCTTCCTGTCGGTGTTCGGCTTCGGACGCGGCAATTACAACGACCAGATGATGCAGACCATCGCCCAGAACGGCAACGGCACCGCCGCCTATATCGACACGCTGGCGGAGGCGGAAAAGACGCTGGTGCAGGAGGCGACCTCGACGCTGTTTTCGATCGCCAAGGACGTCAAGATCCAGGTCGAGTTCAACCCCGAGGCGGTCGCCGAATACCGGCTGATCGGCTACGAGACCCGGGCGCTGAAGCGCGAGGACTTCAACAATGACCGGGTCGACGCCGGCGATATCGGCTCCGGCCACGCCGTGACCGCGATCTACGAAATCACGCCGAAGGGCAGCCCGGCGCAGATGATCGACGATCTGCGTTACGGCGAGGCCAAGGCCGACAACGATGCCGGCATCGCCAATGCGGACGAATATGCCTTCGTCAAGATCCGCTACAAGCTGCCGGACGAGGATGTGTCCAAGCTGATCGAGACGCCGGTGACGGCGGCCAACGAGGTTGCCCGGTTCGGCGCGGCTACCGACGACCAGCGGTTTTCGGTCGCCGTCGCCGCCTTCGGCCAGAAACTGCGCGATGCGGACCAGACCGCCGATTTCGGCTACGACCGCATTCTCGAAATCGCCACCGCCGCGCGCGGCGCCGACCCGTTCGGCTACCGCGCGGAGTTCCTCCAGCTCGTGCGCCTGGCCTCGGCGCTCGATGCCTCCAAGCGGTGAGGGCGATCGGGACGCCGCTTGCATGCTGCAGTGGCTTGGGGCAGCAACCCGGCGTCCCTTTGGGCGGGTGAGGCAGGCCGGCGGGATTTTGCTCCCGCCGGCCTTTTTCGCTGGCAAGAGGGTCGTCTTTGGCCTGCAGGTCGGTTTATCAGCCGCGCACGCGGCGGCGTTCCCGGCGTCCTTCGCCGCCTGCCGCCTGGCCGCTCTGGTCGGCGGTCTTGTTGCGCAGCGGGCCGATGCGCGCCACCACTTGATCCACGCTCGGGCGTTCGGCGCGCTGATGCGCGTCCAGCGCGCGACGCATGGCGGCCAGGTGTTCGAACGAGGTGCCGCAGCAGCCGCCGATGATCTTTGCGCCGCCGTCGACGGCGAGCCGCACATAATCGGCCATCAGCTCCGGCGTGCCGGAATAATGAATCTCGGAGCCGCGAAATTCGGGGATGCCGCAATTGCCCTTGACGATCACGGTCGCGGCCGGATCGGCTTCGGTGATGTCGAACAGCGAGGCCAGGATGTCGGAGGCGCCGACGCCGCAATTGGCGCCGACACCGAGCGGGGCCTCGGCGAGGCCGGCGGCGACGCCGTGAATGTCGCAGGGCGCAAGCCCCATCATGGTGCGGCCGGCGGTGTCGAAGGAGGCGGTGAAACTATAGGGCAGGCCGACGCGGATCGCGGCCTCGGCGGCGGCGCGGATTTCGTGGGGGGAGGACATCGTCTCGATCCAGGCGATCTCGGCGCCGCCCGCCTTCAGCCCCTCGATCTGCTCGGCGAAAGCCTCCACTGCCTCCTCATAGGTCATCGCGCCAAGCGGCTGCAGCAGTTCGCCGGTCGGCCCGACCGAGCCGGCCACGATCACCCGCCGCTCGGCACTGTCGGCGACGGCGCGGGCGATCTCGGCCGCGCGCCGGTTCAGCTCGAAGACGCGGTCCTCGGCCTGGTGCAATTTCAGCCGATGGCGGGTGCCGCCGAAGGAGTTGGTCAGGATGATGTCGGAACCGGCCTCGACGAAACCCCGGTGCAGGGCGGTGATCTTGTCGGGCTCGGTTTCGTTCCATAGCTCCGGCGCCTCGCCCGACAGAAGCCCCATGGCGAACAGGTTGGTGCCGGTGGCGCCGTCGGCGAGAAGCACGCCCTTTTCGGCCATAAGGGCCTCGATCGGATTGGGCATCGGTGGTCTCTCAAAGGGATGATAATTTACATAACGACATAAAGAAATCTTTATATCACGTCAATCGCGCCGTGACGGCAGGCTGGCGAGCGAGGCGGCATAGGCGGCGGCCTCGTGCGGGTTGATGATTGCGGCGCGGATCAGGTTGTCGAAATGGCGTGTCAGCGTCTGGATCGCGGAGGTGGCGTTCAGGACCAGGTACATGTCGCCGGCGAAGATCGCGGCGCGGTAGGGGCCAAAGATCGTGTAGGGGATCGAATAACGCGCCAGCCCGTCATACAGGAAGAGCCGGAAGGCCGGGTAGAGTTCGTCGAGCAGGCGCGCCATGTGCTCGAGCTGGGCGCGGCGCAGGCGATCGGGAAATTCGTTCCACACCCCCATGCCGGCGGCGAAGATGTCGAGCATGTGGCGCGGCATGCACACTTCCATGTCGGTCTCCGGCCGGCGTGTGTAATCGATCCGGTACTGGGTCTCGTCATATTGGCTTTCGCGGCTGCGGCTGGTGATGTTGGCCTCGTATTCGATCAGTGCGTCGGTGCGCAACAGGTCGGGCAGGCCGGCCGGGACGTAGCGGATCTTGGTGCCCGCCGCCTCGGCGTGCCATTTCGCCAGCAGCGTGCGGTCGAAGGCGCCGCCGCCTTCCTCGATCTCGAACGTCTCGCGGATTTCGCCGGTCAGGCCCTCGTCCTGGCTGAGTCCCAATAGCCAGTCGAGCGATACGCGATGGCGTTCGGCGATGTTCATCAGCGTCTCGGCGCGCGGCAGCCGGGTGGTGGCCCCGGAGAGAAGCTGCGACAGCGCCGAGCGGTCGATGCCGACACCGGCGGCGAAGGCGGACTGGTTGGCGCCGGAGCGCCGCACCAGCGCCTTTAGCCGCTCGCGGAATTGTCCGGAAAGGTCGCGCTTGTCCATGGCCGTGTCCCTTGCCGGCTGTTGTCAGTCTCGATGGTCCATATTTGTTTACAGTAGTAAACATCAGATAGACAAGGTGCGCAAGATAAACAGTTCGTGCGCATTCTCGCATTGCAGGAAACGATTGCTGCTGACAGTCTGATGTCAGGAATCGATCGATTCCGCAGCAAAGGCAATTGACAGGAATGAACACGCAAGATGCTCGCGGCGGCCTTGGCGCCGTCGAATGGCCGACCCTGGCCCTGATCGTAATCTGCTACGGCGCCTGGCTCGGCATCGGCCTGCTCGTGTGGCCGGCCTGGCCGGCGATCGCGATCGTCCTGCTCGGCATCGTGCTGGCGCTGCAGGCGTCGCTGATGCACGAGGTCTGCCACGGCCATCCCACCCGCAACGCGCGCGTCAACGAGGCGCTGGTCTTCCTGCCGCTCGGGCTGGTGTGGCCCTATCGGCGCTTTCGGTCGATCCATCTGCGCCACCATGCCGACGAGCGGCTGACCGACCCTTTCGACGACCCCGAAAGCTATTACCGGGCCTTGTGGCGCTATGAGGCGATGCCGGCGGCGATGAAGTTGTTGCTGCGCGTCAACAACACCATGGTCGGGCGCGTGCTGCTCAATCCCTGGCTCGGCAGTCTCGGCTTCTTCATCACCGAAGCCGGGCTGATGCTGCGCGGGGCCCGCGCGGTGCGCCGGGCCTGGCTGTTGCATGCGGTGGGGCTGGTGATCGTGGCGCCGGTGATCGTGTTCGTCTTCGAGATGCCGCTCTGGCTTTACATCGTCGGTCCGGTGTGGATCGGGCAGGCGCTGATTTCGGTTAGAACCTATGCCGAGCACCAATGGTCGGAGCGGCCCGACGGGCGCACCATCATCGTCGAGCGCTCGCCGCTGGCGCTGCTTTTTCTCAACAACAACCTGCATCTCGTCCACCACACGCTGCCGCAGGCGCCGTGGTACCGGCTTCCAAAACTGTTTGCCGAACGGCGCCGGGAATGGATCGCCCGCAACGAAGGCTATGTGTTCGCCAATTATTTCGCACTGTTCCGCAGCTTCGCCTTCCGGGCGAAGGAACCGGTTGTCCACCCGGCGCTGCGCCGGGCGCCCGAGCCGGGTCGCGCCTTTCGCCCGCGTCAGCGCAGTCGCGGTGTCGGCGGTATCGCCGGAACATCGCTGGTGCCCGCCAGGCCGCCGAAGGAGTGAATCCTTTCCGGCACTTGCGCGCCGACCTTCGCCTTGCGCATAAGGGACGATGAGCGCCTTTATCGCCGCCTTGCCGATGTATGACTGGCCCGAATGCCGGGCCGAGACAGACGCCCAGTGGGCGGCGATGGCCGGGCGGCTGCGCGCGGCCGGCGTGGATGCGCCGGCGCAACTCGTGCGGCGCAACGCCGACATGCCGGCCGTGCCGGGCGGCATCCGCGACGCGGCCGGGGCGCCGATCGCGCCCGATCCGGCCACCCTGCCGCCGGACGGGCTCGATTTCGCCACGCTGTGGCGCCATCCGCGCCTGCTTGTTGCCCAGACCTGCTGGGGCCCGATGGAGGCGACCGGGCTCGCCGCCCATGTCGGCGTCGTCGGCCAGCCGGACTATTCCGCCTTCGAGGGCGGGGCCGGGCCGTTTTATTCGAGTGCGATCCTGATGCGCCGGGGCGAGGCCGATCCCGTCGCCGCGCCGGCCGACGGCGGTGCCGTGCTGCCGCTCGAGCGGCTGCGGGGCGGGCGGCTTGCCTTCAACGAAACCGCGTCGATGTCCGGCCTGATCGCGCTTTCCCGCGATCTCGCCGCCGCCGGCGAAAGCCTCGATATCTTTGGCGACCGCATCGAGACCGGCGGCCACCGTGCCTCGATCGTGGCCGTCGCGGCGGGCGGGGCGGATAGTTGTGCCGTCGACTGCCGGAGCTGGCGTTTGGCGAAACGGTTCGAGCCGGCCGCCGCCGACCTCGTGCCGGTTGGCTGGACCGCCCGGCGTCCGGGCCTGCCCTATATTTCGGCCGTCGCGCTGGCGCCCCTGCACGCGCGCATAGCCGGCGCGCTCGCCGCCGGCGGGCCGGATCAGCCGCTCAGCCGCGCGTCGAGCGGGTAGGCGGAGAGTTTTTCGAACCCGGTCTCGGTGATCAGCACCTGCTCCTCCAGTTTCACGCCCTCATGGCCGCCGAGCCGGCCGGTATAGCTTTCAACGCACAACACCATGCCCGGCACCAATATCTCGTCGGCCGGAATGTCGGGCTCGACGTCGTCGCGATAGGGAATGGTCGGGTATTCGTCGCACAGTCCGACCCCGTGATAGAGGCAGCCATAGCGGTTGGGCAGGCAGTCGGCCGGCAGGGATTTCGCCGTCTCCCACAAGTCGCGAAACGACAGGCCGGGCCGCAACAAGTCCATATTGTAGGCGACCTGGTCGGCGGCGATCCGGTAGAGCGCGCGCTGCTCGTCGGTGGGGGCGCCGTCGCCGGCGAGCCAGGTGCGCGACAGGTCGGCGCAAAAACCGTACGGGCCGATCAGGTCGGTGTCGAAGGCGACGACGTCGCCGGCTTCGATGATACGCGCGGAGGATTCCTGGAACCAGGGATTGGTGCGCGGGCCCGAGGCCAGCAGCCGGCTCTCGATCCATTCGCCGCCGCGCACGATGTTGCCGTGGTGGAGCAGCGCCCACAGGTCGTTTTCGCTCATGCCCGGGCGCAGGCCGGCCTCCATCTCGGCCATGGCGCGCTCGCAGGCCACGACCGCGCGGCGCATGCACACGATCTCGTCGACGGACTTGACCGCGCGGGCGCGCTCGATCACCTGCTGGCCGTCATGCACCTTGATGCCGCGCGCGATCAGTGCTGCATGGGCGCCGGGCTGCAGGCAGTCGATGGCGATGCGGCGATTGCCGCCGCAGGTCTCGGCGACGAGGGCGGCGACCTCGTCGGCCCAGCGCCCGATGCGCTCGTCGATCAAATCGCCGCCATACATGAAGATCGTCGACAGGCAGTGCCGGACCTCGTCGACCACGCCGGCATGGTCCGACAGATGTTCGCTGTGGTGATAATCGTAGAGGATCACCGGACCGTCGGTCGCCACGAAGCAGAAGCGGGTGGCGTTGTGCGTCACCCAAAGCTGCATATTGGTGGAATCGGTGGCGTAGCGGATGTTGACGGGATCGTAGACGAGCAGTCCGGCATAGTCGCGGCGTGCGAGCTCGGCACGGATGCGGTCGAGCCGGTAAGTGCGCATGGCCGCCAGGTCGGGTGCTGGAATGCCGACGGCCGCCCATTCGGCTTCGGCGAGCGCGCCGTAGCCGAGCACATGTTGGTTAAGCGCGGCAGCCTTGTCGCGGGCGGCGCGCACCAAAGCCGCATCGGGCTGGCCGGCGATCGCCGAATCGTCCGGCGAAAACGGCATGATCTTGCGATGCCGGCCGAAAAGACCTTTGGGATCAGAAGTTTCCATGTCTCCTCCTGACAAGGAGACTGGCGGCACTTTCGGCACGCGGCAATGCGCAAAGCCGACATGAACTACCCGGATTCGGACCTTTTTACACGCCGGCACGCGATGGCGCGGGCGTCTGCCGCGTGCCGTGGGTTCAGGCCCGTTTCGCCCGCCCGCCGGCGGCCTTGCCTTCCGGCTTGATGCGGATGCGCAGCGCGCCGCCTTCGGGATGGTCGATGTCGAAGGCGTTGGTCTTGCGCACCAGGTCGGACAGTTTGCGAAATCCGTAGGTGCGCGGATCGAAATCGGACGCCAGATTGGCCAGATGCGTGCCCACCGCGCCCAGCGGCACCCAGCCATCGTCGCTGTCCATCTGCTCGATCACCTTGGTGATGATCGGGGTCGCGGCGCTCGGCGGCTGCAGCGGTTTGGCCTTTTCGGCGTCGGGCTCCTGATTGGCGGCGGCGCCCGGCAAAAGGTTCTCGGTGTAGATGAAACGGCGGCAGGCCTGGCGGAAACTCTCCGGCGTCTTGCGTTCGCCGAAACCGTAGACGTCCACGCCCTGTTCGCGGATGCGGGCGGCGAGCCGGGTGAAGTCGCTGTCTGACGACACCAGGCAGAAACCGTCGAACCGGCCGCTGTGCAACAAATCCATGGCGTCGATCACCAGCGTGATGTCGGAGGCGTTCTTGCCGGTCGTGTAGGCGAATTGCTGCTGCGGAATGATGGCGTGACGGGCCAACACGTCGGCCCATCCCTTGGAGCGTGTGCCGGAAAAATCGCCATAGATGCGCCGCACGCTGGCCTCGCCGATATTGGCGATCTCCTCGAACAGGCCGTCGGCGATCCGTGCCGAGGCGTTGTCGGCGTCGATCAGTACGGCGAGGCGGGGCGAGCGTGTGTCTTTGGTCATGCTGGTATCCGTCGAGTCGGGTCCGGTTTGAAGGCGCAACAGACACCAGTTGCGCCCGCGTCGCTACCCCCTCATCTTGTCGCCGCCGGGATCGAACGGCGCCTCGACCGTGATGCGCGCCGGCCGCCGGTGACCGAGGATCTCGATCTCGAACAGGTTTTCGCTCTCCTGGTCGGCGAGTGCCGCCGGTATGTAGGCCTGGGCCATCGACAGCCCGACATGATGGGCATACCCGCCCGACGTCACCCAGCCGACCACGCTCCAGTCGCCGTCGTGGATGCCGCGCACCGACGAGGCGCCGTGATCGGCCTTGGAGAGCCGGGTCTCCGTCCCGCTGGCGTCGAAACGCGGCGCGCCGTAGCCGTGTGGCGGCTCGACCGTGCCGAAATCCTTTCCTTTGACGCGCGCCCAGACCGGCTCGTCGCCCATCACGTCGGCGTCGAGCGCATCGACGATCATCGAGACCCGCCGCAGTGCGGGGCCGTCCTTCGCCTCCTTCGCGGCCGCGTCGCGGCCGATGAAGCCGTTCTTTTCCAATTTGACGAAACGCTCCATCGCGCCCTCGAATGGTCCGTAGATCGGCCGGAGCTCGCGGAACCAGGTCGGAAAGTTCTTTTCAAGCCGCATCGACAGCAGGGCGCGCATGCCGAAATCGGCGATGCCGTAGTCCGCGCCGGCGTCCTTGATCGCCTGATAGACCAGGCGTTCATAAGCCGGCGGCATCCAGATCTCGTAGCCGAGATCGCCGGTATAGGTGACGCGGTTGACCATGCAGGGCGCGCCGGCGACCGCCATCTCGCGGAAAGCCATGAAGCGGAAGGCCGCGTTGGAGACATCCTCGTCGACCAGTTTTTGCAGCACGTCGCGGGCACGCGGCCCGGCGATCGACAGGCCGACCAGGGTCTGGTCGAAGCGGTGGATGCGCACCGACCCGTCCTCGGGCAGGTGTTTTTCGAACCAGCGCATATGATAGATGGCGGCGGCCGAGGACCCCCAGATCATGAAACGCTCGTCGCCGGCCTTGGCGATGGTGAAATCGCCGATCAGCCTGCCGAATTCGTTGAGCATCGGGGTCAGCACCAGGCGTCCCGGCTTCGGCATGCGATTGGTCATCAGCCGGTTGAGAAAGTCTTCCGCGCCGGGACCGGTGACCTCGTATTTGGCGAAATTGGCGATCTCGGTCACGCCGACGCGCTCGCGCACGGCACGCACCTCGCGACCGACATGCTCGAAATCGTTGGAGCGATGGAAGGAGACGATATCTTTTGCTTCCGTGCCCTTAGGCGCGAACCAGAGCGGCGTTTCCAGTCCCCAGGAATCGCCCATGACGGCGTTGTTGTCGCGCACCATCACGTCGTAGAGCGGCGTCGTCTGGGCGGGCCGGGCGGCCGGCAGCTCCTCGTTGGGAAAGCGGATCGAAAAGCGCCTGGAATAGTTCTCGCGCACCTTGGCGTTGGTGTAGCGCAGGCTCGCCCATTCGCCGAACCGGGCGACGTCCATGCCCCACACATCGAAGCCCGGATCGCCGTCGACCATCCAGTTCGACAGCGCCAGACCGACGCCGCCGCCCTGCGAAAACCCGGCCATGACCGCGCACGCCACCCAATAATTGGTCAGCCCCTGAACCGGGCCGACCAGCGGGTTGCCGTCGGGGGCGAAGGTGAAGGGGCCGTTGATGACCTGCTTGATGCCGGCCTTTTCGATGCCGGGGAAATGCCTGAAGCCGATTTCCAGCGACGGCGCGATGCGGTCGAGGTCGGGCTGCAGGAGCTCGTGACCGAACTCCCACGGCGTGGATTGCGGCGACCAGGGCTTGCAGGCCTTTTCGTAGGTGCCGAGCAGGATGCCGTTGCGTTCCTGGCGGGTGTAGATCTCGCCCTTGAAGTCGAGCACGCCGACCATTTCGCGCCCGGTCGCGCGGTTGAACGCCTCGACCTCCGGCATCGGCTCGGTCAGCAGATACATGTGTTCCATGGCCAGCAGCGGCAGTTCGAGCCCAACCATGCGGCCGACCTCGCGCGCCCACAGCCCGCCGCAATTGACCACGTGCTCGGCCTTCACCGTGCCCTGTTCGGTGACCACGTTCCAGGTGCCGTCCGGTTCCTGGGCCAGCTCGGTGACGCGGTTCCTGAGCACGATCTCCGCGCCGAGCTTCTTGGCCGCCTTGGCGTAGGCGTGGGTGGTGCCGGAAGGATCGAGATGGCCCTCGACCGGATCCCACATCGCGCCGACGAAATTCGTCTCGTCCATCAGCGGAAACATCGCCTTGGCTTCCGACGGGGTGATCAGCTCGGTGTCCATGCCGAGATAGCGACCCTTGGCGTGGGCGAGCCGCAGGAAATCCATGCGCTCGGGTGTGTCGGCCATCATCACGCCGCCGGTCAGATGCAGCGAACAGGACTGGCCGGACAGCTCTTCCAGCTCCTTGTAGAGCTGGACCGTATAGGCCTGGAGCCTGGCCACGTTGGGGTCGCCGTTGAGCGTGTGGAAGCCGCCTGCGGCATGCCAGGACGAGCCGGAGGTCAGTTCGGAACGCTCGATCAGCATCACGTCGGTCCAGCCGGCCCGTGCCAGATGGTAGAGCACCGAGCAGCCGACGACCCCGCCGCCGATCACAACCGCTTTGACGTGTGATTTCATGATCTTGGTCCTGTGTTTCTCGCAGGATGATTCAGGCGGGAAGGATGATGCTGGCGCACGCCGCGATGGCGGGAGGCGCGTTTTCGAAGTGACACCCGCTCCAAGCGGGCTTCAGCGAGGTTCGGCATGGCGATACGCGCCTCAAAAATCCGTCGGGGCGCCGCCCTCGGCGATGCGGCGGTCGACGAAATCGTTGAGTTCCTCCTCGATCGCCGGGTCTATCGGCGGTTTTTCGTAGGCCGCCAGCCGTTCCTTCCACAGCGTGTTGGCGCGCTCGATCGCGGTCGGGCTGCCGGCGAGCTGCCAGTTCTCGTAATTGCGCCAGTCGGAGATGATCGGCGCGTAGAAGGCGGTCTTGTAACGCGACTGGGTGTGCGGGGTGCCGAAGAAATGCCCGCCCGGACCGACCTGGCGCATGGCCTCGATGCCGAGCGCGTCCTCAGACAGGTCGAGCGGCGTCAAGAATTCGGCCACCATCTGCAAAAGCTCGATGTCGAGCATCAGCTTTTCGTAGGAACATTGCAGGCCGCCTTCGAGCCAGCCGGCGCCATGCATGAGAAGATTGCCGCCGCCCTGGATCGCGCCCCACAGCGAAAACACACTTTCATAGGCGGCCTGGGCGTCGACCGTGTTGGCCGCGCATACATTGGAGGTGCGGTAGGGGACCTTGTAGCGCCGCGCGAGCTGGCCGCCGACGAGCTGGGCTTTCATATATTCCGGCGTGCCGAAGGCGGGCGCGCCCGACTTCATGTCGACATTGGAGGTGAACCCGCCATAACCGACCGGCGTTCCCTTTCTGACCATCTGCGCGAAGGCGAGGCCGGCCAACGCCTCGGAGTTTTGTTCAACCAGCGCGCCGGCGACCGTGACCGGGGCCATCGCGCCGGCGAGCGTGAACGGCGTGACGATGACGGCCTGGCCGGCGCCCGCCATCTGGATGATGCCTTCCATCATCGGAATGTCGAGCTTGAGCGGCGAATTGGTGTTGATGATCGTGAAGGTAGAGGGCTCGTCCAGAAGCTGGTCGCGCGAGACGCCGCGCGCGATGCGGGCGATCTCGATGCCGTCGAGATTGCGCTCCTTGCCGAGCGAATAGATGTGGAACGCCTTGTCGGTCAGAAGCGCGAGATCGCGGATGCATTCCAGGTGCCGCACCGACGGGTGAATGTCGATCGGCTCGACCGGATAGCCGCCCGTGCACTGGATGATGTTGTGCTGCTGCCCGAGCTTGATCAGGTTGCGATAATCGACCTGGTTGCCGGGCCTGCGACCGGAATCGGTGTCGCAGCAATTGGGCGCCGAGGCCATCAGCGAAAAGATGACGTTGTTGCCGCCGAAGCGGACATTGTGTTCGGGATTGCGGGCGTGCAGCGTGAATTCCGGCGGACAATGCGCCATATGCTCCATGATCATGTCGGCGTCGAAGCGCACCCGCGCCGATCCCGGGGCGACATCGGCGCCGGCCTTCTTCATCAGCTCGCGCGCCTCGTCGTGCAACACGTCGAGGCCGATTTCCTTGAGAACCCGCAGCGAGGCGAGATGGATCGATTCCAGTTCGTCGTCCGACAGCAGCGCCGTCGGCTGGAACGGCAGGGTGCGTTGACGGAAGGGCGGCTGATCGATGCCCGCCGCCGCATGTCCCGCGCGCTTGCCCGCGCGTCCGCCGCGCCGTCCGCGCTCGCCGGATGCTGCGGGAGAAGGCGGCGGGGTTTCAAGGCTCATGCGACGCTCCGGCATTGTTTCACGGTAGAGGGCATTGTCGCTCATCCCGGCCGGATCGAATGGGGAGGCGGCGACCAGAAGGGCAAGCAATGCGACATCGCGGCGGGTTGCCGCCAAGACAAATGCGACATTGCCCTTCCGGTCGCCCAAGCGGCCGTAGCGGCGCTTGAAGGCGCGCGCGATCTCGGGCATCCTTTTGCGATCATGCAGGCTTCGCCTTTGAAATCGCAGACTGCGTGCGCGGCGATCACGCCGTCGCCCCGAACGCGCCACGCCGAGCTTTTGCGGCTGTGCGCGCGTATCGGCTATTCTCCGCCCGGTCTTGCCTGAATTCGCCACCGGCTTGCTGCCGGATCGATTCAAGCAAGGATGACAAAGCCATGACCTATCAGAATTATTCGCTTGCGCAGCTTCGCCAGGCCGACGCCGCGCATCATTTGCATCCGTTCACCGATCACAAGGACCTGCGCGCCGCCGGCAGCCGCATCATCGCCCGCGCCGACGGGCCGTTCGTTTACGACATGGACGGCAACGAGATCCTGGACGGCATGGCCGGGCTTTGGTGTGTGAATGTCGGCTACGGCCGGGATGAACTCGCCGAGGTGGCTTATGAGCAGATGAAGGAGCTGCCTTACTACAACGCCTTCTTCCGCTGTTCCACGCCGACGCCGGTGCTGCTGGCCAAGAAGCTGGCCGAACTCGCTCCCGACGGCATCAGCCAGGTGTTCTACGGCTCGTCGGGCTCGGAAGCCAACGACACCGCGCTGCGGCTGGTGCGCCACTACTGGGCGCTGGAAGGCAAGCCGGAGAAGAACCGGGTGATCTCGCGCGACTGGGCCTATCACGGCTCGACGATCGCCGGCGCGTCGCTGGGCGGGATGGCGGCCATGCACGACCAGTTGCACGGCGCGGTGCCCAACATCGTCCATGTCATGCCGCCTTATGCCTACGAACTGGCCGCGCCGGGCGAAAGCGACGACGAATTCGGCCTGCGCGCGGCGCGCGCGCTCGAAGACGCGATCCTGGAGGCGGGGCCGGACACAGTCGCCGCCTTCATCGGCGAGCCGGTGATGGGGGCGGGCGGGGTCAAGATCCCGCCGGCGAGCTACTGGCCCGAGATCCAGCGCATCTGCCGCAAATACGATGTCTTGCTGATGCTCGACGAGGTGATCACCGGTTACGGACGCACCGGCGCCTGGTTCGCGGCCCAGTCGATGGGCATCGAGCCCGACACGATCACCACCGCCAAGGCGCTCACCTCCGGCTACCAGCCGCTGTCGGCGCTCCTGGTCGGCGACCGCATCGCCACCACCCTGGTCGAGAAGGGCGGCGAGTTCTTTCACGGCTACACCTATTCGGGCCATCCAGTCGCCTGCGCGGTGGCGCTGAAGAACCTCGAAATCATCGAGCGCGAGGGGCTGATCGCGCGGGTGGCCGAGGACACCGGACCCTATCTGGGCGAGGCCTTGAGGCAAAAGCTCGGCGATCACGCGCTCGTCGGCGAAATCCGCAGTTTCGGCCTGCTGGCGGCGATCGAGATCGTCAAGGACAAAGAGACCAAGACGCGGTTCGACCCGGTCGGGCGCGCCGCCTCCCTGGTGCGCGACCACGCGATCGCCAACGGGCTGATGATGCGGGCCGTCAACGACACGATGATCCTGTCGCCGCCGCTGATCTGGACGAAGGAGACGATCGACATGGCCTGCGAGCGGATCGCAAGAGCGCTCGACCTGGCCGCGCGCGACCTGCGCGGCACCTAGGAAGAGGTCCCCGTGCGCCCCGCCTTTCCCTGCCGGCAACCAAGGGGCGGGCGCGGGGCGGGCGGGAAAACGAGCCTTGCATGGAAGGGAGCGTGTTCATGGCCAATCCGCCGATCGTCAAACCCATCGACTACGCGGACGCCTCGCCCGAGGTCCGCGCCGTCTATGACGACATCATGGCGACCCGCAAGACCGACTGGATCAACAATTTCTGGAAAGTGCTGGCGCACGATCCGGCACAGCTGAAGCGTGTGTGGGAGGGGCTAAAGGCGGTGATGGCGCCCGGCGCGCTCGACCCGCTGACCAAGGAACTGATCTATGTCGCGGTGTCGGCGACCAATGGCTGCGAATATTGCAGCTATTCGCACACGGCCGCCGCGCGCGCCAAGGGCATGAACGAGGCGATGCTGATGGAACTGCTCGCGGTGGTCGGCATGGCCAACGAGACCAACCGGCTCGCCAACGGTTTGCGCCCGCCGGTCGACCCGGCCTTCCTGCCAGAGGGCCGATAAGGGCCGCTCCGGCAAAGCACGGACGAGGCATGCGAAAACCGCGTTCTTCCGGGCGGGAGGAACGCGGTTTTGCAGGATACGCAGGCATTTCGCGATAACTGACACGCTTGCGAAACGTACGGCTCCGGTACGCGAGACCTGATCCGGAGCTGGGGGCGGCCTTGCGCAACCGCCTCGTGAACCGTTCTAGCCCGACATCGTTACCGCGCGGTTAGCAAGCACTTAAGCAAGTCTAAATTCGGTGTTTTTTCCGGTTAAGGCGCCTGGAAAAATTTCCGCCGCGGGATTGCATCGCACGACGGGACGGTGTGGCGGGGCGATCGCCGCTGCTTGCGCGGCTCAGTCGGTGTCGCCGCGCAGAAAATTGATGATGCCGGAGAAATCGTCGCCGCCATGGCCCCGGGCGTTAAACAGCGCGTAAAGCTGGGCGGCTTCCGCGCCCATCGGCGTGACGGCGCCGGCGGCCGCGGCGGCCTCCTGGGCAAGGCGCAGATCCTTCAGCATCAGCGCGGCGGCGAAGCCGGGTTTGTAGTCCTTGTTGGCCGGCGAGGCCGGCACGGGGCCGGGCACGGGACAATAGGAGGTGATCGACCAGCATTGTCCCGACGAGGTCGAGGCGACGTCGAACAGGGCCTGGTGCGACAGGCCGAGCTTTTCGGCGAGCACGAAGGCCTCCGACACGCCGATCATCGAAATGCCGAGGATCATGTTGTTGCAGATCTTGGCCGCCTGGCCGGCGCCGGGCCCGCCGCAATGCACGACGCGGCCGGCCATCGGGTCCAGGATCGGCTCGGCGCCGGCAAAGGCGGCGTCGGCGCCGCCGGCCATGAAGGTCAGAGTGCCGGCGGCCGCGCCCGCCGTGCCGCCCGACACCGGCGCGTCGACCGACAGCATGCCGTGTTCCTCGGCGATCGCGTGCGCCTTGCGGGCGGACTCCACGTCGATGGTCGAGGAATCGATGAACAGCGTGCCGGCGCGCGCGCCGGGCACCACGTCCTGGTAGACCGCGATCACGTGCTTGCCGGCCGGCAGCATGGTGACGACCACGTCGGCGTCCTTCACCGCGGCCGCCGCGTTGGCCATGATCGTGACGCCGTTTTCCTTGGCCACCGCCAGATTGTCGGTCACGAGGTCGTAGCCGCGGACCTGATGACCGGCCTTGACGAGATTGGCGGCCATGGGGTTGCCCATATTGCCGAGGCCGATGAAGGCGATGGTGGTCATGTCGGGGTCTCCTCCGGAAATGCGAAATGCGGATAGTCGGTCGATGATGAACGGCGCGCAAGGGCGGCGGCGTCGGCGGCAAACCTCACCGACAAGTCCGGCCCGGCAGCCGCGGCCCGGCTATCGTCCGACCAGGTGCCGGGCGATGATGACGCGCATGATCTCGTTGGTGCCTTCGAGGATCTGGTGAACCCGCAGGTCGCGCACCAGCTTCTCGACGCCGTATTCGTGCAGATAGCCGTAGCCGCCATGGATCTGCAGCGCCTCGTTGGCGACCTCGAAGCCGGCATCGGTGACGAAACGCTTGGCCATCGCCGACCATTTGGAGGCGTCGTGGGTCTTGCGGTCGAGCCGCGAGGCGGCGGCGTAAAGCAGAAGCCGGGCCGCGCTCAGTTCGGTCTCCATGTCGGCGAGCTTGAACTGCAGCGCCTGGAACTGGTCGAGCGTCTTGCCGAACGCCTTGCGCTCGCCGGCATAGGCAAGCGCCTTTTCGTGCGCGGCCTGCGCGCCGCCGAGCGAGCAGGCGGCGATGTTGAGGCGGCCGCCGTCGAGCCCGGCCATGGCGATCTTGAAGCCGGCTCCTTCGCCGGAGAGCAGGTTCTCGGCCGGCACCTTGCAATCCTCGAACACGACCTGGCGCGTCTCCTGCATGTGCCAGCCCATCTTGCGCTCGTCATTGCCGAAGGAGAGGCCCGGCGTGTCCTTTTCGACCACGAAGGTCGACACGCCCTTCGGCCCGTCCTCGCCGGTGCGCGCCATCACCACGTAAAGATCGTTGCCGCCGGCGCCGGAGATGAACTGCTTGGTGCCGTTGAGCACATAATCGCTGCCATTGCCGCCGGCGCGCACGGCCCGGGTCTTGAGCGCGGCCGCGTCGGAGCCCGAGCCCGGCTCGGTCAGGCAATAGCTGGCCAGCAATTCCATCGAGCACAGGCGCGGCAGGAATTTTTGCCGCTGCGCGTCATCGCCGAACATGTCGATCATCCACGCGGCCATGTTGTGGATGGAGATGAAGGAGGAAAAGCCGGGACAGGCATGGGCCAGCGCCTCGAAGATCAGCACCGCGTCGAGGCGGCCGAGCGCGGAGCCGCCGACATCGTCGCTGACATAGATGCCGCCGAAGCCGAGCGGACCGGTCTCGCGGATGACGTCGGCGGGAAAATGCGCATCGCGGTCCCAGTCGAGCGCGTGCGGGGCGACCTTGTCGGCGGCGAAGCTCTGCGCCATCTCCTGGATCGCGCGCTGGTCCTCATTGAGTTCGAACTGGCCTGCGGCGGCCTCCACGATCGCGTCCATCTCGTCCTCCCGGAAACGGCGTTGATCCGTTGTGCAAGAGCCAATCTAGACCAATGCGGAGACCGCGCAACAAAACGCGTGACAATCCGATGTGCGCCTGCGCGCATCCGGGTTGCGGATATTGGCGAAGCCGGGGGGGTGGCGGCCCGCGTCGCGTCGCTCATGCGTCCGGTGCGCGGCGCTATGCTCTTTTTGCGCGGGCGTACCATTCGACAATGGCCGGCATGTCGCGCTCGAACGTGCCGGCCAAAAACACGTTGAAAAGCCCCGCGCGCCGATCGCTCCGGTTCTTGAAATCGTGCGTGACGCCGGCCGGGATCAGGACGAAGGCGCCTTGTTCGCCCTCGACCCAGATGTCCCCGACCCGGATCGAAACGGTTCCTTCCGTGACGTAGAAAACCTCGTCATTGTCGGCATGGCTGTGCGGGCCCGGGCCGGCGCTGTCGGGAGCGAGCCACCATTCCGACGCGCTGAAGCGACCGCCGCTCTCCACGCCGTCGGCCTTGAAGACGGCGCGCATTGTCGGCATGTCGTAGCCGCGGCCCTCGCCAGGGCCAAGTACGACCGCGCCGGCCGGCAGGGCAGTGGTGTCCTCCATCGCCTCACTCCGCCGGTTCGTGGGCTTTCGGCCAGTAGGTGCCGAAGGACCAGATATTGCCCTCCGGGTCGCGGCAGATGATCTCGCGGCTGCCATAATCGCGCTCGACCGGCCCCTCCACGATCTCGGCGCCGGCCCTGGCGGCCCGTTCGCACAGCGCATCGACGTCGTCGACGGCGATGTAGAGCGATTTGCCGCCGGCGCTGTCGGGCACGCCGACCAGATCGCCATAGGCGTTGTCGCGCATGTCGCCGCACATGATCATCGACGAGCCGAAGGCGAGCTGGGCGTGGGCGACCGTGTCGCCGTCCATATATTTGGCGTGTAGGCTGAAACCGAAGGCCTCGCACAGCCAATCGATCATCTTGGCGGCGTTGCGAAAGCGCATGGCGGGAAAGATGCGCGGGGCTTCGATGGCGGTAGGGGGTTGCATGGCCGTCCTCCTGGCGTTGCGACGGGATCATCCATCGCAGACGCCGGGCTGCCGGTCTTGAACAAATGTTACCTTCGCCCGCCGGGGCCGCAGGGAACCGGCGGCGCGTTCAAAGCCTTGCGCCGGCCGTGGTCAGCGGCGCACCACCACGCGCATGTTTTTCAGCCCCTCGCGCTGGGTCAGCCGGAACAGGATCGCGGCGTTGGAGGGATGCAACCGGATGCAGCCGGCCGAGGCCGGACGGCCAAGGCGTTTGACCGCATTGGTGCCGTGAATGGCGTAATTGCCGTTATAGAAGATCGAATAAGGCATCGGCGCATTGTTATAGCGGCTCGAGCGGTGATGGCGCGAAAGCCATTTCGCCCGCCAGGTGCCGACCGGCGTGACCTTGCCGCGCCGCGCGGTGGAGACCTTCCAGCGATATTTGACCACACCGCGGTGCACGACGGTCATGGTCTGTGAAGACAGGTCGACCCGCGCCTCCAGCCGAACCGCGTGTGCGTCCGCCGGCGTGGCAAGCACAAGGAAACCGACAAAAACCAAGGAAAGCAGATAGCGCAACATGAACTTGACCCCGCCCATACTGAAACAATTTCAAGAGCCTATAACGCGTTGACGTTTTCTTCCCGTTATCGACCCTTCAATTTTTCGTTAGACCTCGCCGCCGGCCTATCCACAGCTTGTCCACAGGGATGCCGTTACGTCAAGGTTCGGTGCCATGGTGCGGTTTCCGGCCGGCGGGCTCTGTAAAACTGTTCACTTACCGTTCACGAAGCCCGATTTACGCTGGAATCGGGTAAAGTGGCTTGGGGTTGAGCGCATGAAGAAGCTGGTACTCACTGTCTTTTCGGCCGTGGCGCTGGTGCTGGCGGCGAGCGGGAGCGGCATGGCTGCAGGCCTGGTGGCGACAGTCGACGTCTCGGCGCAGACCATGACGATCAAGAAGCACGGCCGGGTGATTTATCGCTGGAAGGTATCGACGGCGCGCAGGGGCTACGTCACGCCGCGCGGCCAGTATCGGCCGATCCGCATGCACAGGATGTGGTATTCGCGCAAATACGACATGTCGCCGATGCCCTACTCGATCTTCTTTCGCGGCGGCTACGCCATTCACGGCACCAATGCCGTGAAACGTCTCGGCCAGCCGGCCTCGCATGGTTGCGTGCGCCTGCGCACCGACAATGCGGCCAAGCTCTACGCGCTGGTCAAACAGGTCGGGCCCGGCAACACACGCATCGTCGTGATCAACTGACGATCAATCCTCCCCGATCGCGCGCCGCGTCGCCTGCCAGGCGGCGCGGCGTCTTTTCGTCAGGATTTTGGCGGCGCGCGCAGGATCGTCGGTTTTGTCGTGAAAAGTGCCGGTGTCGTCCATTCCCTTGTGCCTGAGTCTTGTATAAGACTTCCGCGAAAGGGAGTGTCCATGAGTCCGCAACCACGCCTTGCGCTGTCCGATCCGGTCGGCGACGAAACGCGCAAAACCACCTGCTATATGTGCGCCTGCCGGTGCGGCATCGACGTCCATCTCAAGGATGGCAGGATCCGCTATATCGAGGGCAATCGCGATCACCCGGTCAATCGCGGCGTGCTGTGCGCCAAGGGGTCGGCGGGCATCATGCAGCATTACGCGCCGGCGCGGCTCGACGGGCCGTTGTTGCGGAGCGGGCCGCGCGGCTCCGGCCGGTTCCGGCGCATCTCCTGGGAGGAGGCGCTCGGGCTCGCCACCGAGTGGATGGGGTCGGTGCGTCGCACGGACCCGAAAAAACTCGCCTTCTTCACCGGCCGCGACCAGAGCCAGGCCCTGACCAGTTTCTGGGCGCAGCAGTTCGGCACGCCCAACTATGCCGCCCATGGCGGGTTCTGCTCGGTCAACATGGCGGCGGCCGGCATCATGACCATTGGCGGCGCGTTCTGGGAATTCGGTGCGCCGGACTGGGAGCACAGCAAGCTTTTCGTGTTGTTCGGCGTGGCGGAAGACCACGATTCCAACCCGCTCAAGCTCGGCATTTCCAAACTGAAGAGCCGCGGCGCGCGCTTCGTGTCGGTCAATCCGGTGCGCACCGGCTATTCGGCCGTCGCCGACAACTGGATCGGCATCCGCCCCGGCACGGACGGGCTTCTGATCCTGGCGCTGGTCCACGAATTGTTGCGCACGCGCAAGGTCGATGTCGACTACCTGGTGCGCTACACCAATGCGCCCTGGCTGGTGATCGATGCGCCGGGCACGGCCGAGCACGGACTTTTCGCGCGCGATCGCGAGGGACGGGCGCTGATTTGGGAGACCGTTACCGAGCAGGCGGTTCATCACGATCTCAAGGGCGCGCGGCCGGCGCTTTCGGGGCGCTACGAGCTTGCCGACGGGCGGTTCGCGCGGCCGTCCTTTCAGCTTCTGGCCGAAAAATATCTCGACGCGGCTTACGCACCCGATGCGGTCGCCGCCGAAACCGGGGTTGCGGCGGAGACGATCCGCGGGCTTGCCGGCGAGATCGCGCGGGTCGCCTTCGAGGAGGAAATCTTCGTCGACCAGCCCTGGACCGACATGCATGGCGAGCGCCATGACGGTTTCGTCGGCCGGCCGGTTTCCTTTCATGCCATGCGCGGCATTTCGGCCCATTCGAACGGGTTTCAGACCGCGCGCGCGCTGCATCTCTTGCAGGTGCTGATCGGGGCGATCGACTGTCCGGGCGGGTTCCGTTACGAGCCGCCTTATCCCAAACCGGTCGAGGCGCATCCGCGCCCGCACGGGCGGGCCGAGCATTTCGGCTCCGAGCAGCCGCTGGCCGGGCCGCATCTCGGCTTTCCGCGCGGGCCCGAAGATCTTCTGATCGACGAGAACGGGCAGCCGACGCGCATCGACAAGGCGTTTTCCTGGGACGCGCCGATTTCAGCGCATGGTCTGATGCATATGGTGATCGCCAATGCCCATGCCGGCGATCCCTATCCGATCGACACGCTGTTTCTCTATATGGCCAACATGGCCTGGAACTCGTCGATGAACACCGCCGGCGTGATAAAGATGCTGGAGGACAAGGACGCGGAGACGGGCGAATACCGCATTCCGCGCATCATCGTCGCCGATGCCTATGCCTCCGAGATGACGGCCTATGCAGACCTGGTCTTGCCCGACACGACCTATCTGGAACGGCATGACTGTATTTCGATGCTCGACAGGCCGATCTCGGAACCGGACGCCGTCCAGGACGCGATCCGCTGGCCGGTGGTCGAGCCCGACCGTGACGTGCGCGGCTTCCAGTCGGTGCTGCTCGATCTGGGCGCGCGGTTGAAACTGCCGGGTTTCGTCGACGCGCGCGGCACGCCGCTTTACCGCGACTACGCCGACTATATCGTGCGCCACGAGCGCCGGCCGGGCATCGGCCCGCTGGCCGGATTTCGCGGCACGCAGGGCGACCGGGCAGGGCGCGGCGCGATCAATCCGGCACAGCTCGAGCGTTATATCGAAAACGGCTCGTTCTTCGCCCATCCGGTTCCGGCCGAAGCGCTTTATTTCAAGCACGCCAACCGCGCCTATCAGGATTTTGCCGTCAAGATGGGGTTTTTCGACCAGCCGCAGCCGGTCATCTTCCAACTTTACCAGGAAAACCTGCAAAAATTCCGCCTTTCGGCGCAGGGTCTGCGCGAACCGGTTGCGCCGGAAACGCACCGTGCCCGCATCCTGGCCAGTTTCGACCCGCTGCCGGGCTGGTACCGGCCGCTGGAGGAGGCGGCGATCGACCGCGAGCGCTATCCGCTGCACGCCATCACCCAGCGCCCGGCGGCGATGTATCATTCCTGGGGCTCGATGAATGCCTGGCTGCGGCAGATCCATACCGCCAACCCGCTCTACGTGCCGGGCGCGGTTTGCGACGCGGCCGGGTTGGCAGACGGAGACTGGGCCTGGGTGATCTCGCCGCACGGGCGCATCAAGGTCGAGGTGGCGCGCATGGAGGCCGTCAACGGCGCGACGGTATGGACCTGGAACGCGATCGGCAAGCGCAAGGGCGCCTGGGGGCTGGATGAGAACGCGCCCGAAGCCAAGAAGGGGTTCTTGCTCAACCATCTGATCCACGAATTGCTGCCGCCGAAGGGCGACGGGCTGCGATGGTCGAATTCCGATCCGGTCACCGGCCAGGCCGCCTGGTACGATCTGCGCGTCAGGATCGAAAAGGCGGAGCCGGGCGCGCATTCCGAGCCGCAATTTCGCGCCGTCGAACGGTTCGGCGAGGCACCGGACGAATTACGATACGGTCAGGAGTGGAACTCATGACGGCGCTGCCTTCGCAGCCTTCCGCCACCAAACTCGGGCTGGTGATCGATCTCGACATCTGCGTCGGCTGTCATGCCTGCGTGGTCAGTTGCAAGGAGTGGAACACCGGCGGCTACGGCGCGGCATTGTCGGACCAGGATCCCTACGGCGAACATGTCTCGGGCGCCTGGCTCAACCGCATCCACACGTTCGAGATCGTGCCGGAAGGCGGAGAACTGGTCGGCGAGGCGGGCGATGCGCGCATCGTGCACTTTCCGAAATCCTGCCTGCATTGCGAGGAGGCGCCATGCGTGACGGTCTGTCCGACCGGCGCGTCCTATAAACGGGCCGAGGACGGTATCGTGCTGGTCGCCGAGGACAAATGCATCGGCTGCGGGCTGTGCGCCTGGGCGTGCCCCTATGGCGCGCGCGAAATGGACCTGGCCGCCGGCGTGATGAAGAAATGCACGCTGTGCGTCGACCGCATCTACAACGAGACCTTTGACGAGGAGGATCGTGTGCCGGCCTGCGTGCGCACATGTCCGGCCAATGCGCGCCATTTCGGCGATCTCGGCGATCCCGGCTCGCAGGTCTCCAAAATGGTCGCCGCGCGCGGCGGCATCGATCTGATGCCGGAGCAGGGCACGCGGCCGGTCAACAAATATCTGCCGCCGCGGCCGCGCACCACGCTCGCCGCCCATGCGCCGGTCGGACCGGCTGCCGGCGAGGACACCGGCGGCGCGACCGGCTTTCTTGCCTGGATCGACACCATGCTGGAGAAGATCTGAATGCATCCCGCATTGTCGATCATCGTTTTCACCACCAGTTCGGGCCTTGGTTACGGGCTGGCGTTTTTTCTCGGTTTCGGCCTGCTCGATCCCGCCGCGCTGGCGACCAAGGCAGCGCATGTGATTGCTCTCGGCCTGATCTCGGTCGGGCTGTTGTCGTCGACGCTGCATCTGGGCAACCCGCAACGGGCGTGGCGCGCCCTGTCGCAATGGCGCTCGAGCTGGCTGTCGCGCGAGGGCGTGCTGGCGATCGCGACCTTCGTGCCGTTATGTCTGTCGGCCTGGGCCACGCTCTTCGAGAGCCGCCATTCCTGGCCCGCCGGTCTGGTCGGTTCGCTCGGCTGCGCGGTGACCGTCTATTGCACGGCGATGATCTATGCCTCCCTGCGGACCGTGGAGGCCTGGCACACGCCGCTCACGCCGGCCGCCTTCCTGGCCTTCGCCGGGGCAGGCGGTGCGATGCTGGCGACGTTTTTCGCCGCGCTCGGCGGCGGCGATGCCGGGCCGCTCGCCGCGCTCGCGCTGGTTCTGCTTGTCCTTGCCTGGGGAACGAAACTCGTCTGGCGCCGGCGCCTGCGCGCGCTTTCATCGGCCTCGACACCGGAGACCGCGACCGGGCTCGGCGCGCTCGGACGGGTGCGGCTGCTCGAACGGCCGCATGTCACGGAAAACTACCTGACCCGCGAGATGGGCTTTCGCATCGCGCGCAAGCATGCCCGCAAACTGGCCGCCATCGCCTTCGGCCTCGGCGGGGCGGTGCCGATCGTCTTGCTCGCAAGCGCGGCCCTGTTTGCGGCCGAGGGCGGCATCGGCTGGCCGGTCTTCGCCTTTCTGGCGCTTTGGGCCTACGCGGCCGGGTTGCTGGTGGAGCGCTGGCTGTTCTTCGCCGAGGCGCGGCACAGCGTGATGAACTATTACGGCGGGTGAACCGGGCCGGGGCGCCATCTTCTAAAGAAACTGGCGGATCTTCTTGCCGACCTTGATCATGCGCAGCGGATTGATGGCGCTGCCCTTGCGTCGGATCTCGTAATGCAGATGCGGGCCGGTCGAGCGTCCGGAACTGCCGACCTTGCCGACGACGGCGCCGTTTTCGATCTTTTGGCCCTTGCGGACCAGTACCTTGCTCATGTGGGCGTAGCGCGTGGTCAGGCCCTCGCCATGATCGATCTCGACCATACGCCCATACCCGCCGTTCCAGCCCGCCTTCACGACCACGCCGGCGCCGGCGGCGCGTACCGGATGGCCGGTGCGGGCGCGGAAATCCATGCCGCTGTGATGGGCGGGCCTGCCCAGGAGCGGGTCCTTGCGCACGCCGAAGCTGCTGGAGACGGGCTGACCCGGGACCGGGTTGGCGATCGGAAACCGTCTGGCCGCGGCCTTGATGGCATCAAGCGTGTTGAGCGCCTCGTCGAGCTCGGTCACTTCGGCCTCGAAGGCCGCCGGCGCCTCGAGCGCGACCAGAGGACCGCCGACATCCTTTTCGCCGTAGCCCGTGTCGAGCGAAAGGCCGGCGGATTTGAGCGCCTCTGAAATCGAATCGGCTGTCTGGTAGGCATTTTCGGTCAAGTCGCGCAGGCGGGTGATCTGCTCGGTTTCGATCCGGCGCAGCGACTGGTTGATCTGGACAAAAATCCGGTCCGCCTCGTCGGCCACGGAGCCGGTCGTCAACGGGTCGGGTGCTGAGGCGGCGAAGCCGTCGAGAATGGCTGCGGCCGCGGTTTTGGGGGCGGCAGCGGCAAATCCGGTCATGGCGGACAGATCGGCGCGCAGATCCGGTTTCTGCGACGGCAATGGCGCGCTCCTGGGAAGGCGTTCGCCGCCGGCGCGCTCGAGCAGGGGGCGCAGCCTCCCGTCGCGGGCGGAGAGTTCGGCCTGGCGTCCCAGAAGCTCCGCGACCTTGTTTTCCATCAATTGCTGATCGAGCAATTGGCGGCTGGTGATCCGGTCGACCTGTGCGCGCAAGGCCGAGATGCGGTCCTCATAGGCCTGCTGAAGCCGTGCCTGGCGGGCGACCGTGGCGCCGATCAGGTCGTCGCGCAGGACCAGATAGGAAGTGGCGAGCAGATAGCCGATGGCGAAGGCGGCGATGACCGAGCCGGCAAGCGCGGCCACCCACGGCCGGACGGTGAAGTGGCGTATCTGGTCGCCTCGGGCGATGATGACCGTATGCGGTTCGGTCCGTTTGCCGAACACCGGGGGCGTGCGTGCTTCCGTCACTGATACAAATCCAGCCTGCGCTCCAACTCCACGCCCAAGTACACATTATTAGGGTTAACAAAGGTTTGCCCGCCGGTCTGACGCGGAAGTGAAATCCGGTGGCTGCGCTTGCTGAACCCGCCGAGGGCGGTTCAGGCGCTGGATGTCGCCGTCAGCGAGCGGTAAAACAGCGGCGTCAGGCCGGCTTCGGCCCGGGCACGGTCGTTGAAGGGGGGCTTGAGGTCGCCGCGAAAATTGGCCCGCACAAGCTCGCGGAAACGCCGGGCGGGGTCGGTGCGCTCGCGCGCGCAATAAAACCGGAACCACTTGGCCCCGATCGCCACGTGCTTCTTTTCGTCGGTGTAGATCACCTCCAGGATCGCGGCCGTCTCGCTGTCGCCGGTCTCCGTCATCTTGTCGATCAGCGACGGGGTGACGTCGAGGCCGCGCGCCTCCAGGATCAGCGGCACCACCGCCAGCCTTGCATAAAGATCGTTGCGGGTCTGGTGGGCCGCTTCCCAAAGTCCGCCATGTGCGGGCAGGTCGCCATAGTCGGCGCCCAGGGCGCGCAGCCGCGCGCGCAGCAGCGAGAAATGCTTGGCCTCCTCGAAGGCGACCTGCATCCAGCCGTCGAAAAAGCTCGCCGGCGGGCGCTCGGGCGCGAAGCGGGCGACGATGTCGAGCGCCAGGTCGATGGCGTTGAGCTCGATATGGGCAAGCGCGTGGAGCAGGGCGATGCGGCCGCGCAGGCTGTGCAGCGAACGCCTGGCGACCTTGCGCGGATCGACCAGCTCGGGTCTGGCCGGCCGACCCGGGCGATCAGGAATAGGCGGGTCGCCCGGCCGCATGAGGGAAATGGTGCGGTCCTTCCAGCGCGCGTGCACGGCGCGCACGATCGCCACCTTGCGGTCGAGATCGGCCGCGGCCACGGCCGCCACGCAACCGGCGCGGAGACTGTCGGGACGGGTTTCGACCGAGGTTTTCGCCGCAGAGGTCGACGCGCTCACAGCGCTTTCGTGGCCTCGAGCACCTCGGCGGCGTGATTGGCGACCTTGACCTTGTTCCAGACCCGCGCGACGCGCCCGTCCTTGTCGATCAGGATGGTCGTGCGTTCCACGCCCATGAACTTGCGCCCATACATGCTCTTTTCGACCCACACGCCGTAGTCCTGGATCGCGCGCTTGTCCTCGTCGGCGACGAGAACGACCGAAAGTCCGTGCTTTGCCTTGAATTTGTCATGACTTTTTGCGCTATCCGGCGATATCCCGATGACGGTGGCTCCGGTCTTCTGGAATTCGGGCAGGAGGGCGGAAAAATCCTTTCCTTCCGTTGTGCAGCCGCTCGTGTCGTCCTTCGGGTAGAAATAGACAATGACAGGCTTTCCCCGCAGGTCCGAAAGCTTGAGCGAGCCGCCGCCGTCGCGCGGCAAGTCGAAGTCGGGCGCCTGCTGGCCTATTTCTGGCTGAGCCATGGGCTTGTCCTTTCTTTCTCGGTGACCGGGTTCGCGAAGGCCATATAATGCAATTCATGGATTCGTCCATGCCAACAGGGCGAGTACGGTCGTCGAGGTGAGCAAGGGCACCGAAAAACACCACTGGGTCCGGTTTCGGCGCGAGGACATCCGTGCGCTGGATTCGTTGCCGTCGGCCGCCGCGCACACAAAGACGCCGCGTCGGAGGCGCCGCGTGGTGCCCCGCTGGGCGATCGCAGGGGTGATCGGGCTGTGCGTGCTCGTCGTGGCGGCGCTCGGCGGACTTCAGCTCGCCGGCACGATGGGATTGGGCTCGGAGCGGTTGCGCAACGAGGCGCAACGGGCGTTGTCGTCGGCGCTGGGCGTGCCGGTCGTGCTGTCGTCGGGGCCGGCGCGGTTTTCGCTGAGCGGCGGCCGCTTCATCGCGCTGGAGGTGCCCAAGGTCAGCCTGACGGCTGCGGAAAAGCAGGCCAGTTTCGCCGATATCGGCGCTCTGCGTCTGGGGCTCGATCTCGGCGCGCTGCTTGGCGGGCGCGTGGCCATCGACCGGATCGAGGTCGACCATGCCAGGATCGCGCCGGGCGCCATGCCCGGCGGCGGCGACGCCGACCTCGTCAGCCAGGTGATGAACGCGCACGGGCTGATCGATCCGGATCGGGTGCTGGCGCTCGTCTTTTCATCGGTGGAGCGGGCGCTGGACGTGCTGGGGGCCCGTTCGACACGTCTGATCGCGCTGCGGGATGTCGAGATCGCGCTGGATGACAGCCACGCCGTCATCGTCCACAGCGCCGAACTGACCGGCGAGAAGCCGGAAACGGTCAGGATTACGGGCCAACTCGTCGTGGCGGGACGGCCGCTCGCGGTTTCTGCCGAAGCGACGCGGGCCGCCGGCGAGCGTCCCGGGCTCGACTTTCGGCTGCGCGCGGACGTCGCGCCCGCGGCGGGGCAAGCCGCGGCTCACACGACACCGCCATTGCTGGCCGGCAGCGGCGTCGTAACCTTCAAGGGCACGCGCTCGGCGCTCGGCGGGCCAGATCGTCTGGAGATCGGCCTGAAGACGGAGGATCTGGTCGTCTCGGTGCCCGACAGCGCCCCGGTCGCCGGCAAGCTGGACGTCGACGCAGCCATGGTCGCGGGGACCGGCAAGGTCGAATTCGGCCGGATCGACGTGCGGACCGGCCGCTCGCGGTTTTTGTTCAACGGCGCGGCCGGGCCGGTGCCGGACCCGAAGCCGGGCAGCGAGCCGGCCTATCGTTACGAGTTCGTCAGCGACCAGTCGCGCGCGGCCGTTGCCGACGTGCCGGAGCCGAGCCTGACCTTTCTTGCCCGGCTTGCCGGGCGCTATCGCCCCAAGACCGGCCTGCTGACGGCGTCCGAGATCGGGGTCCGGACCGGGCGGGGCGAGTTGTTCGCCCGCGCCTCGATGCGGTTTTTCGCAGACCAGGCGCCATCGATCGTGTTTGCCATGGACGTGCCGTCGATGCCGGTCGCCCATGCCAAGCAATTGTGGCCGACCGAAACGGCACCGGGCGCGCGCGCCTGGGTGATCGCCAACGTGTTTGGCGGAACGATTACCGACAGCCACGTGCGGCTGAAAGTGGAGGCGGGCCGTCTGGGCAACGGGGTTGCGCTGTCCGGCGAGGAAGTGAACGGACGTTTCCGCATCGAGGATACGCGTTTCGACATTACCGGCGAGCTGCCGCCGGTGCGCGATGCGTTTGGCACGGTCGATTTCCGCGGCAACGCGGTCGACATCGCGCTCCAGTCGGGCACGGTGTTCATGCCGAGCGGGCGCACCGTGGCGGCCAGCAAGGGGACATTTGTGATCGAAGACGCCGGTGTCCGCCCGCTGATCGGCACGATGCGGATCGACGTTGCCGGGAACGCCCCGTCGATCGTGGAGTTCGCCTCCTACAAGCCGATCGACGCGATGCGCCATTTGCGCTTCGAGCCGACGGATTTTTCCGGCGACGTCAGCGGCCAGGTCTGGGCGGAAATCCCGCTGCAGGAGGACATCCCGATCGAGAGTCTCGATTGGAAAGTGTCGCTTGACTATCAGGACCTGGCTCTGGCGGAGCCGCTCGACGGCCAGCGGGTGAGCGAGGCGCAGGGCTCGATCGTGGTCGATCCGCACAACGCGGTCATCGACGCCAGGGCGCGTCTCAACGGGCTTGCCGCTACAATCAGCATGACCGAGCCGCTCGACAGCAGCGCCCCGGGCCGGGTGCGCGACATCACGCTTGTTCTCGACGATGCCGGTCGCGAGACAATCGCGCCGGAACTCAACACGATGCTTTCGGGCCCGGTCAGCCTCGACGTCTCGGTGGAAGAGGGCGGGGCGCAGCGGATCGTGGCCGACCTGACGAAGGCGCGGCTGGACTTTCCCTGGGTGGGCTGGAGCAAGGGCGCCGGCGTGCCGGCGACGGCGCGTTTCGTGCTGGAGACCGACGGCGCCTCGACGCGGCTGTCGGATTTCCACCTTACCGGCAAGAGTTTCACCGTCGAGGGCGAGGTCGCGCTCGAAAACGGCAGTCTGGCGCGGGCCGAGTTCGGCAAGGTCGCGCTTAATCGCGGCGACCAGGTGGCGCTGACGATCGCGCGCAAGGCGGGCCGCTACGATATCGCGATCAACGGCAAGGCCTTCGACGCGCGCTCCGTCATCAAGCTCTATCTCTCCGACACCGAGCAGGCCGAGGAGAGCGTGGAGCAGATTCCGGTTTCGCTCAAGGCGTCGGTGGAGCGGGTGAGCGGCTTCGGCGAGGAGGTGCTGTCGGCGGTGTCGATCGACCTCGCCGGCACCGGCACCGATGTCGGCATGTTGCAGATGAAGGCGCGGTCGTCGAATGGCGGCAAGATCGCAATCGTCAACGGCACCGATGCCGGAGGCCGCACCGTGACGATGGAATCGGGCGATGCCGGCGCGGTGCTGCGGTTCTTGAATATCTACGAGTACATGCAGGGCGGGACGATCGACCTGGCGCTGGCCGCGCAGGGCAAGGGACCGCTCAAGGGTCAGGTCGACGCGCGCGAGTTCTGGATCGTCAACGAGCCCAAGCTGCGCTCGCTGGTGGCGACCGCGCCGCCGGAGGGCGACGGCCGCACCCTCAACGAGGCCGTGCGCGGCGACATCGACGTGTCGAAGGCGCGTTTCGATCGCGGCTATGCGACGGTGGAAAAGGGCGACGGCTATCTGTCGATCGCCCGCGGCATCCTGCGCGGCCCGGTGATCGGCGCCACCTTCCGCGGCGCGCTCTACGACACCAAGGGCAATATCGGCATCGCCGGCACGTTCATGCCGGCCTACGGCTTCAACCGGCTGTTTGCCGAGATCCCGCTCCTGGGACAGATTCTCGGCAATGGCCGCGACCGCGGCCTGATCGGCATCACCTTCAAACTGTCGGGCAACGCCAAGTCGCCCCAGCTTCAGGTCAATCCGATATCGGTGATCGCGCCCGGGATTTTTCGCTCGATCTTCGAGTTCCGGTAAGACGTCCCGCCGCGCGGGCGCGTCCGGTCAGACCGGACGAACGAGCACGTGTTTCTTGCGGCCGACCGACAATTTGACGACCCCGTCGCGCAGGTCGGGCTCGCCGACGACGCGGCGCTCGTCGGCTACGGGGTCGTCGTTGACCTTGACCGCCCCGCCCTTGACGTGACGCCTGGCCTCGCCGTTCGAGCCCGCCAGTCCGGCCTGAACCAGCAGGCTGAGAAGTCCGCAGCCTTCGCCGAGCGCGGCGGCCGCGATCTCGATCGTCGGCAGGGTTGCGGCCATCGCGCCTTCCTCGAAGGTCTTGCGCGCGGTCTCGGCCGCCGTCCCGGCGGCCTCGCGGCCATGCAGCATCGCGGTGACCTCGGTCGCCAGGATTTTCTTGGCCTCGTTGAT
Organism: Nitratireductor sp.; assembly: GCA_039973095.1. Taxonomy (GTDB): domain Bacteria; phylum Pseudomonadota; class Alphaproteobacteria; order Rhizobiales; family Rhizobiaceae; genus Mangrovimarina. The sequence goes on from JBDWLQ010000018.1 coordinate 732,259, forward strand.
TTCCGCGCCGCCAAGGGCCTCCAGCCGCGCGATCTCGTCGAGCGGCAGCGTCGTGTAGAGTTTCAGGAAACGGCCGACATCGGCGTCCTCGGTATTGCGCCAGTATTGCCAGAACTCGTAGGCGCCCAGCATGTCGGGATTGAGCCACACCGCGCCGTCGGCGCTCTTGCCCATCTTGGCGCCGGACGAGGTGGTCAAAAGCGGGGAGGTCAGCGCGTAGAGCTGCGGCGTGCCCATGCGGTGGCCGAGATCGATGCCGTTGATGATGTTGCCCCACTGGTCGGAGCCGCCCATCTGCAGGCGACAGCCGAAGCGCCGGTTCAGCTCCACGAAGTCATAGGCCTGGAGGATCATGTAGTTGAATTCCAGGAAGGACAGCGACTGCTCGCGGTCGAGGCGGGTCTTGACCGAATCGAACGCCAGCATGCGGTTGACGGAAAAATGCCGGCCGACATCGCGCAGGAATTCGACATAGTTGATGTCGAGCAGCCAGTCGGCATTGTCGACCATCATCGCCTCGCGCGGGCCGTCGCCGAAGGTCAGGTAGTTGGCAAACACACGCTTGATGCCGGCGATATTGTCGGCGATCGTTTCCGGCGTCATCAGCTTGCGCGCCTCGTCCTTGAACGAGGGGTCGCCGATCATGCCGGTGCCGCCGCCCATCAGGGCGATCGGGCGGTGGCCGGTCTTCTGCATCCAGTGCAGCATCATGATCTGGATCAGGCCGCCGGCATGCAGGCTGGGCGCCGTCGGGTCGAAGCCGATATAGGCCGTCACGGTTTCGCTTGCGAACAGCTCGTCGAGGCCGGTCTCATCGGACAGTTGATGGATGAAACCGCGCTCGGACAGGGTGCGCAGGAAATCGGATTTGAAGGCGGACATCGTGTTCACTTCCGGTGGGCGTGAAAAATGCCTGGCGCGCGGCCGTGGCAATCGGGACGGTGCGGCTTTAGCATCGCTTGCGGCAGAATCACAAGAAAGTTGGAAACGCGAGGAAAGGCGGCGCGCCATGACGGAGATTTGCGTGCTCGGCCTGATGAGCGGGACGTCGATGGACGGGATCGACCTGGCGCTGGTCGAGACCGACGGGGCCGCGGCGGTGCGGCGCGGCGCCTCGCATTTCGTCGCCTACGAGGCCGGATTCCGACGCCGGCTCGAGGCGGCGCTGGAAACGGCGCGCTCGATCGCGGCACGGGACGAGCGGCCGGGCGATCTCGCCGCGCTCGAGAGCGAGATCACGATGCGCCATGCCGCCGCCGTCAGGGCGTTCGTCGACGCCCTGCCGACATCGGAGCCGAAACCGACGCTGATCGGCTTTCACGGCCAGACGGTGCTGCACCGGCCCGAACGGGCGCTGACGGTGCAACTGGGCGACGGCGCGCTGCTGGCGCGCGAAACCGGCCTGTCGGTGGTGTTCGACATGCGCGCCAACGACATGGCGCAGGGCGGCCAGGGCGCGCCGCTGGTGCCGGCCTACCATGCCGCGCTCGCCCGGGCGCTTCCGGCCGAGTTCGCCGGTCGTCTGCCGGTGGCGTTCGTCAATATTGGCGGCATCGCCAATATCAGCGTCGTGCCGGAAGGCGGCGACCCCATCGCCTTCGACACCGGCCCGGGCAACGCCCTGATCGACCAGTGGGTGGCGGGCGAGGGCGGGGTGCCGTTCGACGCCGATGGCATGATCGCCTCGGAGGGCCGGGTGCGGGCGTCGGTGGTGGCGGCCTATCTGGACAATCCGTGGTTCGATCGCGCAGGGGCGAAATCGCTCGACCGGGCCGATTTCACGCTCGAACCGGCGCACGGGCTCGAACTCGCCGACGGCGCGCGCACGCTGGCGGCGGTGTCGGCGGCGGCGATCATGAAGGCGGTCGACGTCCTGCCCGAGGCGCCGCGCCTGTGGATCCTGTGCGGCGGGGGGCGCAAAAACCCCCATATCGTGGCCGATCTGCGCGAGGAGGCGCAACGGCGCGGCGCGGGTCGCGTGATCCTGGCCGAGGACGCGGGGCTCGACGGCGACGCGATGGAGGCGGAGGCCTGGGCCTATCTCGCCGCGCGCTCGCGCGCCGGTCTGCCCATCACCTGGCCGACGACCACGGGTTGCCGCGAACCGGCGACGGGCGGGGTTCTTGCCCGCCCCTGAACGGCTCTGGCGGGCGCGCCAGCCTTCGAGGCGACTACAGGCACGGATCGACCCGTGCAGGTCGTTACGCTGTTGCTCGCGAAAATGCGGCGGCCGATGCGTCCCGCACGCGCCTATCTCAGCCGCTTCGGGCGCGGTTCGGCCAGTTCGCCGGCGAGGCGCCGGTCGAGATAGTCCGAGCAGTCGGAGATCAGTTCGTCTGCATGGCTGGTGAAGAAATGGTTGGCGCCTTCCAGCGTCTTTTGGGTGATGGTGATGCCCTTTTGGGTGTGCAGCTTGTCGACCAAAGTCTGCACGTCCTTGGGCGGCGCGACCTTGTCGGCGTCGCCGTGGATGATGAGCCCCGACGACGGGCACGGCGCCAGGAAGGAGAAATCGTAGATGTTGGGCTGCGGCGCGATCGAGATGAAACCCTCGATCTCGGGGCGGCGCATCAGCAATTGCATGCCGATCCAGGCGCCGAAGGAATAGCCGGCCACCCAGCAATTCTTCGAATCGGGATGCAAGGACTGCACCCAGTCGAGCGCGGCCGCCGCGTCTGACAATTCCCCCGTGCCGTGGTCGAACTGACCCTGGCTGCGGCCGATGCCGCGGAAATTGAAACGCAAGGTGGTGAAATCGCGCTTCTGGAACATGTAAAACAGATCGTAGACGATCTTGTTGTTCATCGTGCCGCCGAATTGCGGGTGCGGATGCAGCACCAGGGCGATCGGGGCGTTTTTTTCCTTTGACGGCTGGTAGCGGCCTTCCAGGCGGCCATCCGGTCCGGCAAAAATCACTTCGGGCATGAATACTCCACAAACCGTCCGATCGGGACGTTATTCGGCGCCGGTGCGACCTTGACGCGGGGCCGACGCCTCCATAGAAGCTAGTTTAGAACCGTTCCAAACTTGGCGAAATACCGTCAATCTGGCAAGGCGGGTAGATAGGACGGGTCGTGGCGCAATTTCAAGGAAATTGCGCGCGGACATCGAAATCGGGACGCGAGGTCACACAGGCAGGCATGCACGCACAGCGCGCCTATCTCGACTACAACGCCAGCGCGCCGCTGCTGGAGCCGGCGCGCGCGGCGATGCTGGTCGCGCTGGATGCGGGCGGCAACGCCTCTTCGGTGCACGCCGAGGGTCGCGCCGCGCGCCGCCTGATCGAGGAGGCCCGTGGCGCGGTCGCCGCACTGGTCGGCGGGGTGGCCGAGCACGTCGTTTTCACCTCCGGAGCAAGCGAGGCGGCCTCGATGCTGACCGCGCCCGAGTGGCGCATGGGTCGTGCGCCGCTACGCCTTGAGAGGCTTTTCGTGGCGGCGAGCGACCATCCCTGCCTGCTCGGCGGCGGACGCTTCGCGCCCGAAAACGTCCATCGTCTGCCGGTCGGTCGCGACGGTGTGCTCGACCCGGACGCGGTGAAGGCGATCCTTGCGGACAGAGCGATTGCCGGCAAGAGCCTGGTCGCGATCCATATGGCCAACAACGAGACCGGCGTCATCCAGCCGGTCGCCGAGATCGCCCGCGCCGCGAAGGAGGCGGGGGCCCTGTTCGCGCTCGACGCGGTGCAGGCCGCGGGGCGCATTCCGCTCGACATCGCCGATCTCGGGGCCGATTTCCTGATCCTGTCGGCGCACAAGATCGGCGGGCCCAAGGGCGCAGGCGCCCTGGTGGCCGCTTCCGGGCTGGTCATGCCCGAGCCGCTGGTGCGCGGCGGCGGCCAGGAAAAGGGCCATCGCGGCGGAACCGAGAACGTGGCCGCGATTGCCGGCTTCGGCGCCGCCGCGCGCGAGGCCGCGCGGGCCGTGGAGCTGATGGACGGCGTGCGCGCCTTGCGCGACGAGGCCGAACGGGCAATCCGCGAGATCGCGCCACGGGCAACGATATTCGGCGCCGCGGCGCCGCGGCTGCCGAATACGAGCTTCTTTTCCGTGCCGGGGCTGAAGGCCGAAACCGCGCAGATCGGCTTCGATCTCGCCGGGATCGCGCTGTCGGCGGGGTCGGCCTGTTCGTCGGGCAAGGTCGGTCCGAGCCACGTGCTGGCGGCGATGGGGTATGGCGAGGAGGCGTCGGCCCTCAGGCTGTCGCTCGGCCTGGCGACCGAGGCCGGCGATATCGACCGGTTCGCCACAGCCTTGCGCGGCATCGTCGCGCGCGGGGCAGGGCAAGACATAAGAGCTGCCTGACATTTTCGGGCAAACCTGTCCGAAATTGTCAGGAAAAAGTGTCGCTATGGCCGGAAACGGCCTTTTACCGGGGTGATTTTCCCGGCCATAGGCACTACATGAGGCATACGCCGTGCGCGGTGCCATAGTTTGAAGACTGCCGGGCCTTGAACCCGGCGAGGATGGAGAACGCCGATGCCTGCCGTGCAGGAAACGATCGAGCAGGTCCGCAATATCGATGTGGACCAGTACAAATACGGTTTCGAGACGCTCATCGAGACCGACAAGGCGCCCAAGGGTCTCAACGAAGACATCATCCGGCTGATCTCGGCCAAGAAGGATGAGCCGGAATGGATGCTGGAGTGGCGCCTGGAGGCGTTTCGACGCTGGCAGACCATGAGCGAGCCCACCTGGGCGCGGGTTTCCTATCCCGAGATCGATTTCCAGGACATTCACTATTACGCAGCGCCAAAGAGCACCTCGGGTCCGACCTCGCTTGAGGAGGTCGACCCGGAATTGCTGCGCACCTATGAAAAGCTCGGCATTCCGCTCAAGGAGCAGGAAATCCTGGCCGGCGTGCGCAAGCAGGGCGAGCCGTCCGATCTCGACGCGATCGAGGGCAATGGCGGACGACGGGTGGCCGTCGACGCGGTGTTCGATTCGGTTTCGGTGGTGACGACCTTCAAGAAGGAACTGGCGGCGGCCGGCGTGATCTTCTGCTCGATTTCCGAGGCGATCCGCGAGCATCCCGACCTGGTGCGCAAATATCTCGGCACGGTGGTGCCGACCAGCGACAATTATTACGCCACCCTCAATACGGCGGTCTTCACCGACGGGTCGTTCGTCTACGTGCCCAAGGGCGTGCGCTGCCCGATGGAGCTGTCGACCTATTTCCGCATCAACGAAAAGAACACCGGCCAGTTCGAACGCACACTGATCATTGCCGAGGAGGGCGCTTATGTGTCCTACCTGGAAGGGTGCACGGCGCCGCAGCGCGACGAGAACCAGCTCCACGCGGCGGTGGTCGAACTGATCGCGCTCGACGACGCGGAGATCAAATATTCGACGGTGCAGAACTGGTATCCCGGCGACAAGGACGGCAAGGGCGGCATCTACAATTTCGTCACCAAGCGGGGCGACTGCCGCGGCAGGAATTCCAAAATTTCCTGGACCCAGGTCGAAACCGGCTCGGCGATCACCTGGAAATATCCCTCCTGCATCCTGCGCGGCGACAACTCGCAGGGCGAGTTCTATTCGATCGCGGTCTCCAACGGCCACCAGCAGATCGATTCGGGCACCAAGATGCTGCACCTGGGCAAGAACACGGTGTCGCGGATCATCTCCAAGGGCATCTCGGCCGGCAAGTCCAACAACACCTATCGCGGCCAGGTGTCGGTGCACCGCAAGGCGACCAACGCGCGCAACTTCACCAATTGCGACTCGTTGCTGATCGGCAATGATTGCGGCGCGCACACGGTGCCCTACATCGAAGCCAAGAACGCCACCGCCAAGCTCGAGCACGAAGCGACGACGTCAAAGATCTCGGAAGACCAGCTGTTCTACGTCATGCAGCGCGGCATCCCGGAGGAAGAGGCGATCGCGCTGATCGTCAACGGCTTCGTCAAGGAAGTGATCCAGGAACTGCCGATGGAATTCGCCGTCGAGGCGCAGAAGCTGATCGGCATCTCGCTGGAAGGCAGTGTGGGGTGATCGCGGTCCTTGGTCCGCGCAAGGTGAACACGCGCCGCGGGTGCGGTTGGAAAAATTCGGAACGAGAAAAGAATGCTTGAGATCAAGAACCTTCATGCCCGCGTCGCCGAAACCGGCACGGAGATCATCCGCGGGCTCGACCTGACCGTGCAGGCCGGCGAGATCGCCGCGATCATGGGGCCGAACGGGTCGGGCAAGTCGACGCTGTCCTACATTCTAGCCGGCCGCCCGGACTACGAGGTCACCGAGGGCGACATCCTCTATGACGGCCGCTCGATCCTGGAGATGGACCCGGCTGAACGCGCGGCCGCCGGCGTCTTCCTCGCCTTCCAGTATCCAATGGAGATACCCGGGGTCGCGACGATGGAGTTTCTGAAAGTCGCGATCAATTCGCAGCGGCGCGCCCGCGGCGATGCGGAGCTGAAAATTCCCGACCTTCTGAAAAAGGTCAAGGAGGCCGCCGGCACGCTCGAGATGGACATGGCCATGCTCAAGCGGCCGCTCAATGTCGGATTCTCCGGCGGCGAGAAGAAGCGCGCCGAAATCCTGCAAATGATGCTTCTGGAGCCGAAGCTGTGCGTGCTGGACGAGACCGATTCCGGCCTCGATATCGACGCGCTGAAGATCGTCGCGGACGGTGTCAACGCGCTGCGCTCGCCCGAGCGCGCCATGGTCGTCATCACCCACTATCAGCGCCTTCTGGACTATATCGTGCCCGATACGGTGCATGTGCTGTCGCGCGGCCGGGTGGTGAAGTCCGGCGACAAGGGGCTGGCGCTGGAACTCGAGAAGAACGGGTACGCCGGCGTCGTCGGCGAGGCCGCGTAGGTGTCTGCAATGAATGTTCATGCCACCCCGCAAATGACGGCTGCCGAACAGGCGCTGATCGATGCCTATGGCCAGCGCTTTTCCGACCTGCCGGGCGACACCGCCGTCGTCGTCAGACGCGACGAGGCGGTGGAAGCGCTGAAATCGGGCCTGCCGACGCGTCGCGTCGAGGCCTGGCACTACACCGATCTGCGCCGGCTTCTGAGCGCGGTGCCCGCCTTCGATCCCGCCCTTCAGGCCAAGGAGCAACCGGCGCTGTTGAGCGGGGCGACCGTGCTGCCGGTTCTGTCCGGCAGGGTCTCGTCGCTGCCCCGCGTCGACGGTGTCGCGCTCCAGCGTATGTTCGACCGGCTGAGCGAGGGCAGTGTCGCGGCGCAGCTTTTCGACGGGGACGCAGCCGACGCGATCGGCGCGATCAATACGGCCTTCGTCGCCGACGGCTATGCGCTCGATATCGCCGAGGACGCGGAGATCGCCAAGCCGATCGAATTGCAGAACCTGCACGAGGGCGGCCAGGCGCATGTGCGCTTTGCCGCGCGCGCCGGCCGCAACTCCCGCGCCACGATCGTGGAACGCCAGACCGGCGTCGGCGCGGCGCTGGTTTCGGCGGTTAGCCACATTACGGTCGAGGACGGCGCCGACCTGACCTGGATCATTCTCCAGGAACAGCCGGACGATGCGACGTTTCTCGGCCAGACCAATATCGAAATCGGCGCGGACGCGAAGCTCACGCTTTTCTTCATGAATGCCGGCGGCAAGCTGGTGCGTCAGGAAGTGAAGGTCAATGTCGCGGGCGAGGGGTCCGAATTCGTCCTGCGCGGGGTGAACCTTCTGGCGGGCGAGACCCATTGCGACGTGACCATGGTGCTCGACCATCAGGCGGCCAACACGGTCTCGACGGAAGTGATCCGCAATATCGTGACCGACAAGGCCAAAGGCGTTTTCCAGGGGCAGATCCGCGTTGCGCGCGAGGCGCAGAAGACCGACGCCAAGATGGCCTGCAACACCCTGCTTCTGACGGATGAAGGCGAGTTCTCGGCCAAGCCGGAACTGGAGATCTTCGCCGACGACGTGGCCTGCGGCCACGGCGCGACCGTGACGGAGATCGATCACGGCCATCTGTTTTATCTGATGGCGCGCGGCATCGACGAAAAGACCGCGCGCGGATTGCTGGTGCGCGCCTTTCTGGCCGAGGTGATCGAGGACCTGGACAACGAGGCGCTGGTCGAGGCGCTGGAGGAAAAACTGACGGCGTGGTTTACCACGCATGGCTGAGGCCGGGCGACGCGGGATGTCCCCGGCGGCCGGCGCCGGCCTTGCCGGGACGAGCAGTCCGCGGCCGGTACGCCGGCCAACCAATCGGGAGTAGCAGGACCATGGACCAGAAAGTCGATTCCGCTCCCTACGACGTCGAGGCGATCCGCCGCGACTTTCCCATCCTCGCGCGCGAGGTCTACGGCAAGCCGCTGGTCTATCTCGACAACGGCGCCTCGGCGCAAAAGCCGCAGGCCGTGCTCGACGCAATCGCCCACATCTATGGCGCCGAATACGCCAATGTGCATCGCGGCCTGCATTTCTTGTCCAACGCGGCGACCGACGCCTATGAGAAGGCGCGCGAGACCGTGCGCGGCTTCGTCAACGCGGCGAGCGTCGACGAGATCGTCTTCACCAAGAACGCGACCGAGGCGATCAACACCATCGCTTATGGCTGGGGCATGCCGCATATCGGCGAGGGCGACGAGATCGTCCTGTCGATCATGGAGCACCACTCCAACATCGTGCCGTGGCATTTCATCCGCGAGCGTCAGGGTGCGAAGCTGGTGTGGGCGCCGGTCGACGAGGAAGGGGTGTTTCATCTCGACGCGTTCGAGAAATGCCTGACCGAGCGCACCAAGCTGATCGCGATCACCCACATGTCAAACGTGCTCGGCACGGTGGTGCCGATCCGCGAGATTTGCCGGATCGCGCATGAGCGCGGCATCAAGGTCCTGGTCGACGGCAGCCAGGCGGCCGTGCACATGCCGGTCGACGTGCAGGAACTGGGCTGCGACTTTTATGTGTTTACCGGCCACAAGCTCTACGGCCCCTCCGGCATCGGCGTGCTCTACGGCCGCATGGAAGCGCTGGAAGCGACGATCCCGTTCCAGGGCGGCGGCGAGATGATCGAGGACGTGGCGATGGAGGGCGTGACCTACAACCACCCGCCGCATCGCTTCGAGGCCGGAACGCCGCCGATCGCCCAGGCGATCGGGCTTGGCGCGGCGATCGATTATGTCGAATCGATCGGGCGCGCGCGCATCGCCGCCTACGAGGCGGAACTGCGCGACTACGCCCAGGAGCGCCTGCGCGGGGTGAACGCGCTGCGCATTCTGGGCAATGCGCCGGACAAGGGGGCGATCATCTCCTTCGAGCTGGCAGGCATTCACGCCCATGACGTGTCGATGGTGATCGACCGCGCCGGGGTGGCGGTCAGGGCCGGCACCCATTGTGCCCAGCCGCTGTTGAAGCGGTTCGGCGTGACGTCCACCTGCAGGGCCTCCTTCGGCCTTTACAACACCCGGGCCGAGGTCGACGCCCTGGTCGAGGCGCTGGAGAAGGCGCGGACATTTTTCGGATGAACGAGATGAGCGACGACACCACCACACCGCATGCCGAACCGATGCCGGCGCAGGCCTCGGCCCTTCCCCAGGACGAGCTGGCGCGGCTGACCGACGACATCATCGCCGCGATCAAGACCGTCTACGATCCCGAGATTCCGGCCGACATCTACGAACTCGGCCTGATCTATAAGATCGACATTGAGGACGACCGCTCGGTCAAGATCGAGATGACCCTGACGGCGCCGGGCTGTCCTGTCGCCGGCGAGATGCCGGGCTGGGTGGAAAACGCGGTCGGCACCGTTGAAGGCGTGTCCGGCGTCGAGGTCAGCATGGTGTTCGACCCGCCCTGGACGCCCGACCGGATGTCGGAAGAAGCCCAGGTCGCGGTCGGCTGGTATTGACCGGCGGGTTGCGCAAGAGGCCAATCTTCACCATCTTGAGGTCAGCATCATCATTGGGCGGGCCTTGAACCCGCGCGCAATGGAGAAACGAGCATGGGCCGGTTTCAGGTCATTTCGATAACCGAGGCGGCGGCCGCGCGGGTGCGCGAGATCGTCGAAAGCCGCGACGGCGCGCAGGGCGTGCGCGTCGGCGTCAAGAAGGGCGGCTGCGCCGGCATGGAATATACGGTCGATCTGGTGACCGAGCCCGATCCAAAGGACGACCATGTCGAGCATGACGGCGCGCATGTCTATGTCGCGCCCGAGGCGAGCCTGTTCCTGCTCGGCACGGAAATGGGCTACGAGGTGACCACGCTGCGCTCCGGCTTCACCTTTTCCAATCCCAACCAGTCCTCGGCCTGCGGCTGCGGCGAATCGGTGGAGCTGAAACCGGCCGATCTCAAGGCGCTCGCCGAGGCGCGCGGCGCCGGCGCCGCCTGAGCGACGCCTACGGGACCTTCGCCTGGCGCTTGGCGCCTACGGGCCGGGCCTGCCATCATCTGACATGGACGAGAACCGCGCGGCAGGTGCACGGGCGCGGGGAAAAATCTTCGATGCTGGCAAAGCAGCGGCGGCGTGTCTGGCTGGACCGACGTTCGAGGCGCGGCGGAACGATAAACCGGCTTGCGCGGCCTGGAGCCGTTCTGCTTTTCGCGGTATCGCAGACCGGCGCCAATCTATTGCTTCGACGCGTTCCGAACGGCGAACCGGCTTCCACTTCGCCTGGAAACGCTCTAGACCTTGACCACGACCTTCATGAAATCGGGCATGTCGTCGCCGAAGCCGACCGGCGCGTCGCCGAGATCGTCCTTGCGCGAGCGGCCCCGCTTGTTATCGCGGGCCCCGCCGTCGCGACCGCCGGTCGTCTCGATGCGATTGGCGTTATCGGCCTTGATCGCGCTCTTGCGGGTCGTCTTGGCGGGCTTGTCCTCAGCCTGCACCGGTTCGGCAACCGCCGCGGCGGCAGGTGCCTGTTCCTCGGACGTCTCGGCCGTCTTGCGCGGCCTGCCGCGCGGCTTGTCGGTCTTGGCGGCGCGGCTGCCGCGACCGCGGCGCGGCGCCTCGTCCGCGTCGTCGTCCGACAGGCTCGACAGGTCGCCGTCATGCCACTCGATCGTCTGGCCGATCAGCTTTTCGATCGCGTCGAGATATTTCTTGTCCGAGCGCGTGGCGATGGTGAACGCCTTGCCGGCGCGACCGGCCCGGCCGGTGCGACCGATGCGGTGGACGTAGTCCTCGGCGTGGATCGGCACGTCGAAATTGAACACATGGCTGACGGCGGGGATATCGAGCCCGCGCGCGGCCACGTCGGAGGCGACCAGCAGCTTCAGATTGCCGTCGCGGAAATTGGCCAGCATCGCCATGCGGGCGCGCTGGTCCATGTCGCCATGCAGCGCGCCGGCGTCGAATTCATGCCGGGTCAGGGAACGGAACAGTTCCGACACGTCCACCTTGCGGTTGCAGAAGATGATCGCGTTGGTGAGCTCGTCTTCCTGCTCGCGGATCAGCCGGCGCAGCGTGTCGCGCTTGTCCCAGGCCTTGCCCGGCGACTTCACCAGGCGCTGGGTGACCGTGGTGGCCGTGCTTGCCGCGCGCGCGACCTCGACGCGCACCGGCGCCTGCAGGAACTTTTCGGTCAGCTTGGTGATCTCGGGCGGCATGGTGGCCGAGAAGAACAAGGTCTGACGGGTAAAGGGTATCATCTCGCAGATGCGTTCGATATCGGGGATAAAGCCCATGTCGAGCATCCGGTCGGCTTCGTCGATGACGAGAATGTCGACGCCGGTCAGAAGCAGCTTGCCACGCTCGCGATGGTCGAGCAGCCGGCCGGGCGTGGCGATCAGCACATCGGCGCCGCGTTCCAGCTTCTTTTCCTGCTCGTCGAACGACACGCCGCCGATCAGAAGCGCGATGTTGAGCCGGTGGTTCTTGCCGTATTTGATGAAGTTCTCCTCGACCTGCGCGGCGAGTTCGCGCGTCGGTTCGAGGATCAGCGTGCGCGGCATGCGCGCCCGGGCACGGCCCTTTTCGAGCCGGGTGAGCATCGGCAGGACGAAGGAGGCCGTTTTGCCGGTCCCCGTCTGAGCGATGCCGAGAATATCCTTGCCTTCCAGCGCATAGGGAATGGCGCCGGCCTGGATCGGGGTCGGCGTGGTGTAGCCTGCGTCGGTGACTGCGGAAAGGACCTTGGGCGACAGGCCCAGATCCGCAAAAGTTTTCGCCTGTTCGGCAGTCTGCTCGTTTGATGGCACGATGTTGAAATGTCTTTTTTTGCTAGTGTTGCCGGGCACGTCGCACGCGGCAGGCAGGGCACTCAAGCCCGCTTCCTGAGGCTGGCGTTACGTTGCACGGGCCGGAAAGTCAACCGTTTACCCCCAATATTGGCGCCGCCAGCGCCTTCGGGGCGCGAATCAGGCGCTCTGTTGTCGATTTGCCGCTGATCGGCCGGGAACCGTGTCAGTAGCGGAACTGCTCCGACAGTATGCGCTCGTCCCAGCTGTGGCTGGCGTCGAACAGGATGGTGACGGTCGTGTCGTGCGCCTCGCGCACGGTCACGGAAGCGACCGACTTGATCTCGGTGTGGTCGGCGACGGCGTTGACGGGACGTTTTTGCGGTTCCAGCACGTCGAAGCGCACGGTCGAGCGATTGGGAATCAGGGCGCCGCGCCAGCGCCGCGGCCGGAAGGCGCTGACCGGGGTCAGCGCGAGAAGCGGGGCCTCGAGCGGCAGGATCGGGCCCTGCGCGGACAGATTATAGGCCGTCGATCCGGCCGGCGTGGCGACCATGACGCCGTCGCAGATCAACTCGTCCAGGCGCACCTTGCCGTCGATCGTGATGCGGATCTTGGCCGCCTGATAGGACTGGCGCAGCAGCGACACCTCGTTGATGGCAAGCGCGTCGGTCGTGTTGCCGTCCGTGTCGACAGTGCGCATGTGCAGCGGCCGGATGGTTTCGGCGACCGCGTCCTCGATCCGCTCGCGCAGGTCGGTCTCGCGGTATTCGTTCATCAAGAAACCGATCGTGCCGCGGTTCATCCCGTAGATGCTGCGGCCCGAACTCATCATCTGGTGCAACGTCTGGAGCATGAAGCCGTCGCCGCCGAGCGCGACAATGACGTCGGCCTCCTCGATCCGCTCCTGCCCGTAAAGGGTGGAGAGACGGCTGGCGGCCTCGCGCGCGTCCGGCGTGTCGGCCGAAATAAAGGCCAGGCTCGGCGGGGTTCCACTCACCTTGGTCTCTCCTCCATAGGCGCGATTGCGATCGGGCGATGGCGCGCACGCTGCCGGTTAGCACGCGCCGGGCATCAGGCAAAGCCGTGGCGTGTCGGGCAAACGCCGGAGGCACCCCTTTACTGGTGCGGAAAATATGGTAACGGACGGGCGTGCCCTTGTAGCTCAGCTGGTAGAGCAGCGGTTTTGTAAACCGAAGGTCGCGGGTTCGATTCCTGCCGGGGGCACCAAAAACCCAGTAAAATCAGTGCTTGCGATTTGATATCATCCGGATTTCGTCGCCTGGGGGAACATGGCGACCTTGTTCGCTTGTTCCCCGGAATCAGGGCAGAGTAGCGGCATGACTGTAACCGACTGGCAGACGCTCAAGGAAATCGCGAAGCAAGGCTACACAGATGGCATCCTGTGTCTCGGCACTGTCGAGATCATCAAGCGGTCAAATCGCCCGGCATTGATCTCATCACTTAACGAGGCCGACGCGGGGATGGCAGCCCGCATCCTGCGGGATAGCGCTCTCACGCGCCTCCATATCTTCTTGTGCCGCGCCTATGCGCCTTGCCGTAAGGACGATCGGCATCTGAGGGCGGCGATTGAGTTCTTGGATCAGCCGGGGCGAATCGATGAGGAGCCTTGGCCTGAGAAGAAGGCTGACCTGTTGGAGGCCGTCCGGCTCTTCAAAGAGGCCGACGTTGATCCGCGTTTGAAGGGTCTCAAGCACATGCGCGATAAGCTCATTGCCCATCTTGGCGTCTACGATGAGAGCATCCCCCGGCCTCTATACAATGACCTCTTCGGCATTGCCCGCTCGACGGCGCAGATTTGGGAAAAGCTGTCCTTCGGGGCGGGGATAGTCATGATTGAACTCGACCATCAGATTGATGCCTACCGCGAGAGCGCGGACGCATTTTGGTCACGATGGGAGACGCAACCGTAGGCGTGCCCGGAGTGCTGGACAGGGTATATCGGGTGCGCCGGGAGCCGTAACGCCGCTCCTCGCCCACGCTAGGTGTGGAAGCGGGGCGGTCTAGGCCGCGCCGGACTTCGACCCATACCGGGGCGCGGTCAGCATCCCGGTCAGTGCCGTTATGGCCGCCGAATAGGCGATCATATCGACCGGCTTGCCGGCTGAGAATTCGGCCTCGCGCTCACTGCACCACACCGTCAACGCAGCCGCGCGCGCAGCAAGGTTCACCTTGCGGGCAGTTGCCGTTGAGGCCGGACCTCTCGATGGCAGCATTGCGGAGCCGGTCGCGCCGGGAATTGAGGTCATGGCGGGCATTGTTCAAGATTTGACCGGCCATCGTCCGCGCGGCCCGAAAGCCGCCCGCGATATGTTTGTCAGACCCGCTCAGCCATGCGGCGGATGAAACCGGCGGTGCGCGCCGGCTCGGCGAATTGCGGCATGTGGCCGACGCCTTCCAGGATATCCAGATCGAGTCCTTCGACCGCGTCGCGCATCGCGAGCCCGTGCACGGCGTGGTCGAGCACACGGTCTGCGTCGCCGAACAGGATGCCGACCGGCATGGCGAGCGCGCCGTAGCGGGTTTGCTGGCCCGGCATGGCGGTCTGCGTGGCGACGAAATCGGCCGCCGTGGCGGCAAAATGGCTCGGCCTGAGGCCGAGATAGCCGCCGCCGCCGATGGCGTAGTCGGCCGGAACGGCCTGCGGGCCGAAGACGAAATCGAGCGTGGCCTCGGCCTGCCTGAGCGCCATCGGGATCGCAACCGTATGGGCAAGAACGGCGCGCAGGACGGGCGAGGGGATGTCGAGCCCCTTGAAGCCGCTCGGCTTTTCACCCTGGTGATGGGTGAGCGGGGCAAGCAGCGCCAGGCCGGCGACCTTGTCGGGAAAATCGAGCGCGACGCGCAGGGCGATCGCGCCGCCCAGCGAATGCCCGACCAGCAGCGGCTTTTGCAGCCCGAGCCGGTCGATAAAGGCGGCGATCACCCGGGCCTGGTCGCCGATGTCGGCCGCGCTGCCGCTTCTTGTCGAATAGCCCGAGCCGGGCCGGTCGATCGCGATCAGGCGAAAATCGTCGGCCAGGAGCGGAAAAAGCGGCTGGCGGAAATGATGCAGCTGGCCGCCGAGCCCGTGAACGAACAGGATCGGCCGGCCCCGGCCTTGCTCGACATAGTGGATCGTATCGCCGTCGATCTCGACGGTCTTGCCGGTTTGCGGGACGGCCCGTTCGGCATCGGCTGCGAGTTTTTCGGTCCTCCAGGCAAAATAGGCCACGACGGCGGCGACGAGGACGACCGCGACCAGGACGAACCACAACAAGAAGGTCAGCAAGGGCAAGGCTCCGGTAACACGATTGCGAGCCTATAACAGGGCAAGCCGGAATGGGAACCGGCCGGCACACGAACCCGGATTTTTGACGCGGACCCTGGCTGTGCGGCCGTTCGAGAGCTGTTCACCGGCCCGACCTGCCGGCGCAGGCCACGCACAGCGGCACGGTCGGGTCGACATCGAGGCGCTTCCAGCCGATGAAGGCGCCGCAGTCGAGGCAATAGCCGAAATCACCCGACTCCATGCGCTTCAGCGCCGCGCCCAACCGGGCGTGGCGGGTCTGGCGGCGCTGTTCCACCGCCTGCGCCATCGCCTGTTGCTGCATGGCGTCCATGCGCGAAAGCCGGCCGACGCTTTGCTGGTCGAGTTCGACCGGGGCGCGATCGGCGGCCGTTTGGTGCGATTGCGCCTCAAGCTGCGCCAGTTCCGCCTCGATCGCGTGCCTATAGCGGGCGGCGAGTGCGGCATCGTCGGGCTCGTCCGTGGTCATGCTGCGCGCGACAATGGCGCGAATGCGCCGGTTCGGCAAAGAAAATCGGCGCGCGATTGGTTCGCATGCCCGCGGGCGACCCGAAAGCCGCCCGCCGGCGTCATGGCCGGCGCTGTCAGCCGTGCAGGCGCGCGGTGAGTTCGGCCACGCGCTTGCCTTGGAAACGCGCGCCCTCCAGTTCCTGTTTCGACGGCATGCGCGAGCCGTCCGTGTTGCTGGTCGTGGTCATGCCGTAGGGCGCGCCGCCACGCACGACGTCGTTGCCGCTCTGCCCCTCATAGGCGTAGGACAGCGGCACGATGATCATGCCATGGTGCTGGAGCGACACCTGGGCGCTGATCAGGGCGAATTCGGCCCCGCCATGCTGGGTCGCCGTCGACGACATCACCGAGGCGAGCTTGTCGATCAACGCGCCCTTGGCCCACAGCGAGCCGGTCTGGTCGAGAAAGTTCTTCATCTGGGCGGCCATGGCGCCGTAACGCGTCGAGATGCCGAAAATGATGCCGTCATAGTCGGCGAGTTCGGACGGCTCGGCGATCGGCGCGTCCTGGTCGAGCTTGTAGTGCGCCGCCTTGGCGACGTCTTCGGGAACGAGTTCGGGCACCCGTTTGACCGTCACGTCGACGCCGGCGTCGCGCGCGCCCTCGGCCGCGGCCTTGGCCATCGCCTCCATGTGACCCCAGCTCGAGTAGTAAAGCACCAATATCTTGGTCATCAAATCGTCTCCTGACTGTCCGCATTTCACGGCCCGACAACTCTCCTGCCGGGCCATGGTTCCTATGTGCGGAGCACCATCGTTCGATAAAAGTGCGCGATTGGTGACGGTTCGTTCACCAGTTTCCCGCGATTGCCCCGGCTGGCGGACGGCGCTATGGGGCGGTAGCAGTGCGTGAAAGGAACCAGATGAGCGACATCGTGACGGCGGCCATGCTCGTCATCGGCGACGAGATCCTGTCGGGGCGGACCAAGGACCGCAATATCGGCCATCTGGCCGAGATGATGACGGCGATCGGCATCGACCTGAAGGAAGTGCGCATCGTCGCCGACGACGAGGACGCCATCGTCGAGGCGCTCAACGCGATCAGGGCGCGCTACACCTATGTGTTCACCACCGGCGGCATCGGGCCGACGCATGACGACATCACCGCCGACGCGGTCGCCAAGGCGTTCGGGCTGCCATGCGAGCACGACCAGCGCGCCTATGCCATGCTTGCGCAGAACTACGCCGAGCGGGGCCTGGAGTTCACCGAGGCGCGCAAGCGCATGGCGCGGATGCCGCGCGGTGCGGTGCATATCGACAATCCGGTGTCGATCGCGCCGGGGTTCCGGATCGGCAACGTTCACGTCATGGCCGGCGTGCCGTCGATCTTCCAGGCCATGCTCGACACTGTCGTACCGGGGCTGAAGACGGGGACCAGGCTGATTTCGGTCTCGATCCACTGCCCGGCCGGCGAGGGCACGATCGGCGGGCCGTTGGGCGAGATCCAGAAGCAGCATCCCGCCACGATCATCGGCTCCTACCCGAAATATCTCGACGGCAAGTTCTGGACCGAGCTGGTGGTGCGGGCCCGCACGCCCGAGGCGCTGGCGCCGGCCGAGGCGGCGGTGCGCCAGATGGTGGCCCGGCTCACCGGCCCGGCTGCCGGGACCTGAAATTTCCTGCTGCTGCCGATTTTGATTACCTGCGGAACGCAACGATGTAGATTAGGGTTTTCCGAGGACAGCCGGTGCGCCGGCGTGAACGGAGGTTGCCATGGTCTACAAGACGATCGTCGCCGTGCTGCAGGACGAGGACGATGCCGCACGCGCGCTCGATGTCGCCGTCGCGTTCGCGCAGAAATCGGACGCGCATCTGATCGGCGTCCACGCCGAAGCGCTGCCGGTGCCGATCGCCTCGCCGATGGGCTTTCCCGACGCCGCCCTGATGGGGGCGGAAGAGGATATGAGCCGCGAACGCGCGGCCAGGCTGGAAACGCTGTTTTCGCAACGCATGAAGCGCGAGCGTGTGTCGTGGGAGTGGCGCTCCATGTACAGTTTTTCCGGCGACAGCGCCCTGTCGGCGCTTGAAAGCGCGCGCTGCGGCGACCTAGTGGTCGCCGGGCAGGTCGATCCCGAAAAGGGCGCAGCCGGATCACCCGACATCGAAACCCTGATCCAGGGGGCCGGGCGCCCGGTGCTGGTCGTGCCGTGGCGCGGCACGGCGACCACAAACGCCAAACGGATCGTGCTGGCCTGGAACGGCTCGCGCCAGGCGGCGCGCGCGGCGTTCGACGCGCTGGCGCTGATCGTCCAGGCCGACGAAACCACGATCCTGAGCGTCGATCCGGTCGCCAGTCCGGGCGAGCAGGGCGCGCTTCCGGGCACCGAAATCGCCGCCGCGCTGGCACGCCACGGCGCACGCGTGACGGTCGAAAACCGTAGTTCCGGCGACCGCTCCGTTGCCGAGATCATCGCGCAGACCGTGAGCGACAAGGGGGCGGACCTGCTGGTGCTCGGCGCATTCAGCCACTCGCGGCTGAAGGAGATGTTTTTCGGCGGCACCACGCGTTCGACGATCGAAAACCCGCCCTGCCTGACCCTTTTGGCGCGCTGAGGCGGGCCGGCCGGAGCGGGCCGAGTGCGACACCGGCGCTATCGGCAAATGGCTGACGGACACGGCGCCCGGTTCGAGGCGACGCGCCAAAGCGTTACGAGGCGAGGTGGACGCCGGTTCGCCGTTCGGACACGCGTTTGGACGATGAGCTAGCGTCCGCGCTTCCTGCCGTGCGTCTTGATCTGCCAGCGGCGGTGAAACCACATCCATTGGCCGGGATCCTCGCGCACCCAGGCTTCCACCACGTCGTTGACGGCCTGGGTGGCGGCCTCGATGTCGACGCGGCCCTTGTCGGTGCGCGGAAGGACGACTTTCTCGCCGATCTCGATGCGGAAGCGGTTGCCGGGCAGGCGGGTGCAGCGGGTGGGATGGACCTCGCAGTCGAACTGCCTGGCCAGCCGGGCCAGCACCGGGCTCGACTGGCAGGGCCGGCCGAAAAAGGTGGTCGGCACGCCGTCGATGAATTTCTGGTCGACGAGCATGCCGACATGGCCGCCATCCTCCAGCACGCGGGCCAGCGCGAACACCGAGCCGGGGCGCGAGGCGATCAGGTCGCCCATCGTCGCCTCGCGTTTTTCCATCAGCGCGGCCGCCAGATAGGGGTTGTTGGGGGCGCGATAGAGCGCGCTGACCGGCAGGCCGTATTTGGCGGCGATGATCGGCAGCAGCTCGAAATTGCCGAGATGGGCGGTGAACAGGATGCGCGGCGCCGGGTTGTCGCGCAGGTCAAGGAAGATGTCGGCGCCGACCACCTCGACCCGCGCGGGCAGGCCGTGTTCATCCTCTTCCTCGAGCAGCTTTTCCAGAAAGACGTATTCGCCGGCGAGCCGGGCCATGTTGCCCCACATGTCCAAGGCGATCGCCTGCAATTCGTCCTCGGTCTTGTCGGGGTAGGCGGCGCGCAGATTGGCGAGCGCGGTGCGATGGCGCCCGGCAAGCGGACCGATGCGGCGCGCGGCGCGGTCAAGGAAGGCGAGGGCGGAGTCGGCCGGCAGCCGGCGCAAAAGAGCGAGCAGGCCAAGCGTGACTTTGGCGATCAGCCAGTAATTGACCTTCTGTAGCGCGCGCGTGGCCCGGATCGCCGCCCGGCGGGTCAGGTCTGGTGCCGTTGAAGCCATCGTGCCGTCCCGGAGGGCTCGCTGCCTGGCATGGCGCTCTAGGCCACGCGCAGGATGATCTTGCCGAAGACGTCGCGGCCTTCCATGCGCGCCAGCGCGGTGGCGATGCCGTCGAAGCCGACCTCGGTGTCAATCACCGGCGCGACATGGCCGGCGGCCATTTTCTGCATGGCGTCGGCCATGTTTTCCATGCGGCAGCCGAACGAGCCGAATATCTTCAACTGCTGCTGAAAGAGCTGCATCAAATTCATGCTGGTCGACACGCCCGAGGTCGAGCCGCAGGTGACGAGCCGGCCACCGCGCTTCAGACACAGCATCGAGCCGGCCCAAGTGTCGGCGCCGACATGCTCGAAGACGACGTCGACGCCTTTCTTGCGGGTCAATTTGCGCACCACGCCCTCGAAACGGTCCTCGCGGTAGTTGATGACGTGATCGGCGCCGAGCGCCCGCGCCTTTTCGGCCTTGTCGTCGGAACCGACGGTGGTGATGACGGTGCAGCCCATCTTCCTGGCGAGCTGGATCGCGGCCGAGCCGATGCCCGAACCGCCGGCATGGACCAGGATCGTTTCGCCGGGCTCGAGCCGGGCATTGTCGAACAGCATGTGCTCGACCGTACCGAAGGTGACCGGGGCGACCGCCGCGCCGACATCGTCGACGCCGGGCGGCGCCGGCACAAGAAGCCGCGCCGGCAGGTTGATGCGCTCCTGGGCGAAGCCGTCGAGGTGGAAACCGTGCACGCCCGAAACGTGCTCGCACAGATTGTCGCGGCCCTCGCGGCAGGGGCGGCAGAGCCCGCAAGTGCGCGCGCCGTAGATCGACACGAGTTGGCCGGCAGCCAGATTGCCGACGCCGGCGCCGAGCGTTTCGACCACGCCGGAGGCTTCCGCGCCGATCACCAGCGGCAGCTTGCGCTTGGCGAAGGCCATGCCGCGCCAGCCCCACACGTCGATGTGGTTGAGCGCGACGACGCGGATCGCCACCGTGACCTCGCCCGGGCCGGGCGGCGGCGGCGGCGGCAGGTCCACCTGTTCGAGCCTGCGGTCCTCGACGAGTTGCAATGCGCGCATGGGCGGCGGGTCCTTGGTAAAGGGCGTCCGCTTAGACCGGTTCGCGGCCCATGACAAGGCACGCGTTCTGGCCGCCGAAGCCGAACGAGTTCGACAGCGTGCTCGCCACGTCGGCGTGACGCTTGATGTTTGGCACCACGTCGAGCTCGATCGCGGGGTCGGGCGTGTCGTAGTTGATCGTCGGCGGGATCACGCCCTCGCGCATGGTCAGCAGCGAAAAGGCGGCCTCGATCGCGCCGGCGGCCGACAATGTGTGGCCGATCATCGACTTGTTGGACGAGATCGGGATTTCGCGCATGCGCTCGCCGAAAACCGTCGACAGCGACAGGTGTTCCATCTTGTCGTTTTCGGGCGTGGAGGTGCCGTGAGCGTTGATGTAGCCGACTTCGTCGGCCGCCATGCCGGCGTCGGCCAGCGCGGCGCGCACGGCCGCGATCGCCGGCGAGCCGTCCGGCTTGGAGCGGGTGCGGTGAAAATCGTCGGCCTTTTCGCCACAGCCGCGGATCACGCCCAAAACCTCGGCGCCGCGCGCCTGCGCGCTTTCGAGCGATTCCAGCACCAGGGCCGCCGAGCCCTCGGAAATCACGAACCCGTCGCGGTCCTTGGAGAACGGCCTGGAGGCCTTCTCCGGCGGATCGTTCTGCGTCGACAGGGCCGACAGCAGCGAAAAGCGGATCAGCGCCTCGGCGGTCGCGGAGCCGTCGGCGCCGATCGCCAGCGCCCGGTCGCACTCGCCGCGCCGGATGGCTTCCACGCCGAGCTGGATCGCCGTGGCGCCGGAGGCGCAGGCCGTCGACAGCGTGACAGGCAGGCCGCGCGCGCCGAACAGTTCGGCCAGTCGTTCGGCGATCATGCCGAACTGGGTCTGGCCGTAAGCGTCGGGGCGACGCCCGTCGCGGGCAACCGCGAGCAGCCGGCGATAGCCTTCTTCCTGTTCGGGTCCTTTGCGGTAAAGCGCGAAGCGTTCGTGCCAGTCGAGTTCGACCGGCGGGGCGGCGAGAAAGAGCGGCCCGCCAAGATCGGCGTCGAGCCCGGCTTCGGCGAGCGCTTCGCGGCCGGCCGTTTCGGCCAGTTCGTCGGTCAGCGCGGAGGCGCCCCTGGTGCTGGACGGCAGGAAATCGACCATGCCGGAAATGCGCGTGGAGAGCAGATCGACGGGAAAGCGGGTGATGGCGTGAATGCCGGACCTGCCGGCCGTCAGCGCCTGCCAGTTCTCGCGCTTGCCCACGCCCAGCGCTGTCACGACGCCGATCCCGGTCACCGCGACGGTGCGTCTGCCAAAACGATCGCTCTTGCTCATCTCACGCTCCCAAACACGCCGGCGGGCGGGTCAGTCAGGCCGGTTCGATCAAGGCCGCGCCTTCGCCCCGGCGATACCCGATCGTCGTCGCGACCACGGCGCCGGCGGCGGCGGCGGCGGCCGTTTCGCAACCGGTATCGAAGGGGGCAAGCGCATGGTTTTTCTCAACCGCCAGAGCGGCGAGCGCCACGGCGAACGGGAACTGGGCTTCCTTCAAATGACCGGTCAGGGAGGAAAAGCCGCGCGCGGCCAGTCCGCGTTTGTCGAGAGCGGTCTTTTCGGCCGTGGTCGCCGGCTCGGCCCCGGATGCGCCCGAGATCGCGAAGGCCGGGCTGACGCCGTTCGACGCCGTTTCCACGAGCGCGTCGATCCTGTCGGAAAAACTGTCGGCTGTGCGGCGGCTTCCTTCCGAGACGATCCGGCCGATGCTGGCATAGGGCTTGCGGGCGCGCCCTTGCGCATGCGCGCGCGTCTCCAACACCAGAAAGGCCGCGCCCGAACCGGTGATGATGCCGCCCCGCTCGCCGCGCGCCCATACCGGCGTCCAGTCGCCACGATGCAGAAGGCCGTCCAGTTCGTAGCTCAACAGATAGTCGGGATGCTCGCTCTGGAAGGCGCCGCCGACCAGAAGATGGCTCGACTGGCCGGCCCGGATGCGGGCCACGG
Organism: Nitratireductor sp.; assembly: GCA_039973095.1. Taxonomy (GTDB): domain Bacteria; phylum Pseudomonadota; class Alphaproteobacteria; order Rhizobiales; family Rhizobiaceae; genus Mangrovimarina. The sequence continues at coordinate 754,874 of JBDWLQ010000018.1, forward strand.
CCGTCTCCAGTGCCGAAATGCCGGCGCCTTCCTCGCCCATGAAGGTGCGCGAGGAGCCGGTAACCTTGTGCACGATCGAGATGTTGCCGGCCAGGAGGTTGGAAAGCTGGGCCAGAAAAAGCGTCGGACGGAGCTCCGTCGTCAGCTTTTCGTTCAACAGCACGTCTTGATCGTTGCGCGTCAGAGAGGCGTCCAGGATCGCGGTGTCGACGGCAAGGTCGCGCTCGCCGCCGCCGGCGGCCACGATCATGTCCATCGTTGCGCACAGGGCCTCGTCGCCCTTGATGGCGGCGTCGTCGAGCGCGAGCCCGGCCGCGTAGGTGCCGAGCCGCTGCCAGGTCTCCATCTGGCGCTGGTCGCCGCGCCGCGGGATCTGCGCGCTCCAGTCGATTTCGGGCAGCGGGTGGACGCTGTAGGGGCTGAAGCGCTCGGCGTCGACGACCGGCGCCGGGCTGTCGGCGGTCATCGCATCCCAGTGCGCCTGCCTGCCCACGCCTAGGCAGGAGACGATGCCGATGCCGGTGATGACGACGTCCTGGTCGCTCATGCCCTTGTCACGTCTTTGCGAATGAATGACGGCCCGTCAGGCCTTTGCCGCGACCAGCGCGTCGATCTTGGCGCACAGGTTCTTCATGACGAAATATTCCTCCGTGGGAACCTTGCCGTCATTGACCTCCTGCGTCCACTTCTCAAGCGGGATCTTGATGCCGAATTCCTTGTCGATCGCAAACACGATGTCGAGGAAGTCCAGGCTGTCGATGCCGAGATCGTCGATCGTGTGGCTCTCGGCGGTGATGGTATCGCGGTCGATCTCGCTGGTCTCCGCGATGATGTCGGCAACTCTGTCGAACGTGGAGGGCACGGTTTTATCCTTGGGAATTCTCGAAATGGTCGGTCGCGGTGTCTAGTCCGTTTTTGCCCTCAGGGGAAGGGCGAATTGCCCTTCGCGACGCGGGAAGGACGTCGCGGGCAAACGCTTGCGGTGTGGCGTAACATCAAACAACGGCCGGCGCGGCTCGGAACGGACGACGCCCGGCGGGCACGGCTCGGATTTTCGCAAGGTTATTCTTGTATCTTATATAAGACTTGATAGTCTGGCCAGTGTAACCTCCGCGTGTCTTCAGAGAACCGGTCGCCATGACAAAAATCCTGCTTGCCGGGGTCGCCGTGATCGACATCGTGATGTCGGTCGATCAGATGCCGCGAAAGGCCGAAAAATACCGCGCCCGCGATGCGGCGATCATTGGCGGCGGCTGTGCGGCCAACGCGTCGGTTGCCGTGGCGCGGCTGGGCGGCGAGGCGTTGCTGTGCGCGCGTGTCGGGCGCGATCCGATCGGCGCCATGATCGTCGCGGGCCTGGAGGCCGAAGGGGTCGATTGCGCGCGGGTGCGCCGGCTGGAGAAGGGGCGTTCGTCGTTTTCCTCGGTGTTCGTCGATGCCGCCGGCGAGCGCCAGATCGTCAATTTCCGCGATATGGCGCTGAGCTTCGATGCCGGGTGGCTCGAGGCGGACATACCGCACGATGTCGACGCGATCCTGGCCGATACGCGCTGGCCGGCGGGCGCGGCCAGCGCCATGATAGCGGCGCGCCGTCTCGGCGTGCCCGGCATTCTTGATGCCGAGGCGCCGGTGCGCGAAGCGCAGGAGGCGCTCGAGCATGCCTCCCACATCGCCTTTTCGGCGCAAGGGCTGCGCGATTTCGCCGGCATGGAGGATCTCGACCGGGCTCTGGCGGCGGCGCGTGCGCAGACCGGCGCCTGGGTCTGCTACACCAATGGCGAAAAGGGGGCGGTCTTTCTCGACGGCGCGACGGGCGGGCGCGTGCCCGCCTTTGGCGTCGACATCGTGGATACGCTCGGCGCCGGCGATGTCTGGCACGGCGCTTTCGCGCTGGCGCTGGGCGAGGGCCAGGCGGAAACGGAGGCGATCCGCTTTGCCAATGCGGTGGCGGCGATCAAATGCACCCGCTTCGGCGGCCGCGAAGGAACGCCGGACCGGATCGAGACGGACAGATTTTTGAGGGCAGCGGCATGATCGCGCTTACGCCGGGAAAATTGTGGGGCATGCGCAGGCTGGCCGACGCCGGCGGTCGCTTCAAGATGACCGCGGTCGACCAGCGCCCGCCGATCAAGGCGCCGATCGCAGCGCATTACGGCCTTGACGAGGCGCCCTATGACGACGTCGCCGGCTTCAAGGCGCTGCTGATCGAAACCCTGCAGGCCGAATCCTCGGCGATGCTGCTTGACCCGCATTATGCCGTTCCGCGCGGCCTTCGGTTCCTGTCGCCGCAAAAGGGGCTGGTGGTCACGCTCGAGGATTCCGTGTTTCGCGAGGCCGGGCAGGGGCGGGTGTCGCAGGAGATCGACAACTGGTCCGTGGGCAAGATCAAGCGCATGGGCGCCGATGCGGTCAAGGTTCTGGCCTGGTATCGGCCGGACGCCGGCGCTGCCGTGTGCGCGCAGCAGCGCGACTTCACGAAACGAATCGGGGAAGCCTGCCAGCGCTTTGATATCCCGTTCGTTTTCGAGCTTTTGGTCTATCCGTTGGCGGACGATGCGCACCAGACGCGCGACTATGTCGAACTGAAGGGCAAGAAGGCGGACGATGTGCTGAAATCGGTCGAGACGTTCGCCGCGTCCGACTACGGGGTCGATCTGTTCAAGCTCGAAAGCCCGGTCAATGCCGACGACGTGCCGGGCGCCGATGGCGACGGGGCGGCCGCCGTCCAGGCGCTGTTCGACGAGATGGGCCGGCTTGCGGGGCGGCCCTGGGTGATGCTGTCGGCGGGCGCGGGCAAGGAGGCGTTTCACAGGATACTCACCCATGCCTTTCGCGCCGGCGCGTCGGGATATCTCGCCGGCCGGGCGATCTGGCTGGAGGCCTTTTCGCATTTCCCCGACTGGCCGCGCATGCGCGCCGCGCTGGAAACCGACGCGGCGGCCTATATGCGCACCCTAAACAGCCTGACCGATGCCGAGGCGATGCCCTGGGACGTCCATCCGGCCTATGGCGCGAGCGGCGCGCGGTTTTGCCCCGCCGATGCGGGTTTCCGCCACAGCTACGGAGAGCTGGCGTGAGACATCTTGCCGGGTCAGTTGAAGACGATGCGGCCGAGCACGACCAGGCCGGTCTCGTCGGGCGCGACGATCAGCGCTTCGCCCTCGCGCGTCGCGCGACCGGTCAGCGCCTTGATGATGGTCAGATCGGCGACCATGATCATGTTGCCGGAGCCGGAATAGCCATGCACCGCCTCGACGGTTGCGGCCAGGGCTTCGGCGTTGGCCGTCTCGTCTTCGCCGGGCGGGTCGAGCGGGGCGAAGGTTTCCACCGCGTCGGCGCCGAAGGCCAGACGCGCCGTTTCCAGGGCCCGGCAGAGCCGGCTCGACAGGACGCGCTCCACCGGCGCGCCGCGCGCGGCGATCAGCGAGCCGATGCGCCGGGCCTGGTGCCTGCCGCGGTCGGACAGGCTGCGCTGCGTCTTGCATTTCTCGATGTCGAAATTGGGCGGTTCGACGGTGCCGAGCGCATAGGCATGGCGCATCAGCACGACCTGGCCGCCGCCGCGCAGCAGCGCCCATCCGGCCTCGGTGGCCTGGACCGGCAGGGCGAAAAAAATCAGTGCGAGGGTGGTGAATATCCGGATCATGCGCCTTCCTGTCGGACCGCTGAACTCTGGATATAGGGATACGGGATGGGAAGCAAAGCCAAAGCGCCCGGCAAAGGCAAGATCGCGATCCTGCCCTTCGCGCGGCCGACCTTCGACGTTGCGTTCGCCGAGGAGAGGCTGGCGGCGATGCTGGCCGCGCTCGAGCGCGCCGGCGCCGAGCTGACGGGCCCCCGGTCGCTGCTGCTCGACCCCGGTGCCGCGCGCGCCGCGGTCGCCGACTTATCGGCGAGCGTCCCCGACCAGGTGCTCGTGCTGCAGGTCACCTTCACCGATGCCGGCATGGTGGCCGAGGCGGCGCGGGCGTTTTCCGGCCCGTTGTCGATCTGGGCGGTGCCGGAACCGCGTCTCGGCGAACGGTTGAGGCTGAACGCGTTTTGCGGGCTCAACCTGGCCGCGCACGCGCTCGGCCTTGCCCAGCGCCCCTTCGGCTATCTCTATGCCGACCCGCAGGCGGCGGAGACCGATCGCGATCTGGCCGCATTGCTTGCGGGCGAGCGCATCGCGCGGCCGGAACCGGCACGGCCGGCGACAGGCGGCGATCCGCGCGGGCGACAGGCCGCGCTCAGCCTGCGCGGTGCGCGTATTGGCCGCATCGGCCAGCATCCGGACGGCTTCGATACCTGCGCCTACGACGAGGAGCGGATCGCCGCGCTGGCGGGTGTGCATGTCGAAGAGCTCGAACTCAACACCTTGTTTCAACGCGCAGGCGCGGCGGAGGACAAAGCCGTCGAAACGGTCGCGGCGCATGCGCAAACGACGCTTGGCGGACTGGACCGCGTCGATCAGGGCCAGCTCGACCGGTCCTACCGTCTCAAGGTCGCGCTCGACGGGTTGCGCGTCGACAATGGCTACGATGCGTTTGCGATCCGCTGCTGGCCGGAAAGCTTTACCGCGTATGGCGGGGCGGTGTGCGGGCCGGTGGCGATGCTGGGCGAGGCGCGCGTTCCGTGCGCCTGCGAGGCCGACGTCTATGGCGCTTTGTCGAGCCTGCTTTTGCAACGGGTCGCCGGCGCGCCGGCCTTTTTGACCGACCTCGTCGATCTCGACGCCGCCGACAATAGCGGCGTGGTGTGGCATTGCGGCCAGGCGCCGCTGTCGATGGCCGATCCGGATTTCGCGCCGCAGGCGACCATCCATACCAACCGCAAGATGCCGCTGCTTTACCAGTTCCCGCTCAAGCCGGGTCGGGTCACCTTTTTTCGCATCAGCCAGGCGCGCGGCCGCACGACGGCCGTAATCGGTGGCGGCGAGATGCTCAAGCGGCCGATGGCTTTTACCGGCACGTCGGGCGTGGTGCGCTTCGACACGCCGGCGGCAGAACTGCTCGATCGCGTCATGGGCGCGGCGCTCGAGCATCACCTCGCGCTCGCTTATGGAGACCATCGCGATGCTCTCGGAGCCGCAGCCGAAACCCTCGGCATCCCGATCCTCGACCTCTGACATGCGCGCCGGCACACTGCGCTACGCCGTGATCGGCACGGGCATGATGGGCCGCGAGCACATGCGCAACATCGCTTTGCTCGAGGGCGCCGAGATCACCGCGCTCGCCGATCCGAATGCCGACAGCCTGGCGCAGGCGGCGGCGGGCGATCGCGCCGGACTGGCGCAATACCGGGATCATCGCGACCTGCTGTCGGCCGGCGGCTTCGACTGCGTGGTGATCGCCAGCCCCAACGACACCCATGCCGCCGTGCTCGCAGACGTGCTGGCGGCGCAAAAGCCGGTGCTGGTGGAAAAGCCGCTTTGCGCGACGCTCGACGATTGCCGGGCGATATTGCGGCTTGCCGAAAAGGCGGCCGCTCCGGCCTGGGTGGCGATGGAATATCGCTACATGCCGCCGGTCGAGCGGCTGATCGACAAAGTGCGGGCCGGCGAGGCGGGGCGGCTCAGAATGATCGCGATTCGCGAGCATCGCTTTCCGTTTTTGCAGAAAATCGACGATTGGAACCGGTTTTCCGTGCGTACCGGCGGCACTTTGGTCGAAAAATGCTGCCATTTCTTCGATCTTATGCGGCTTATGGCCGGGGCGGAGGCCAGGCGCGTCTACGCCTCGGGCGCCATGGACGTCAATTTCGTCGGCGAAACCTATCACGGCCGGCCGGCCGACATTCTCGACAACGCCTTCGTCGTCGTCGATTTCGACAACGGCGTACGCGCCATGCTCGATCTGTGCATGTTTGCCGAAGGGGCCTCCTGGCAGGAGCAGATCGCCGCGACCGGGGATCTGGCCTCGATCGAGGCGTTCGTGCCCGGGCCGGCCCGGTTTTCGCCCGACGGGCGCGAGCGGCTGTCGGAGCTGGTCGTTTCGCCGCGCGCCACCAAACAGCCCGTGCGCGAGGAAATCCATGTCGATCCCGTCATCCTGGCGGCGGGCGACCATCACGGCTCGACCTTTTTCCAGCACCAGAAATTTCTCGACATGGTGCGTCACGGCGGAACGCCCGAGGTGACGCTCGACGACGGCATGCGCGCGGTGATGATCGGCCAGGCGGCGGAGGAAAGCGCCAGGACGGGCTCGGCGATCGCGCTTTGAGGCCGGCCGACCGGCGGCCTGCCTTGCCGGCGGCCGCCGACTTGCCTATCAGGCAGACATGTCTGCCGAAGTCGAAGCCGTGTTGTTCATTTTCGGTCTGATCGCGCTTGGCTACCTCGCCGGCGTGAGCGGCTATCTGAAGGCGGAAGCCGGCGATGCGCTGGCTGAATTCGCGGTCTCGGTCGCGGTGCCGCTGTTGTTGTTCAAGACCATGCAAAGCGCCGATTTTCACGGCGCGGCGTCCTGGTCGTTGTGGATCACCTATTTCACCTCGGTGGCGATCGCCTGGGCGCTCGGCCAGTTTGTCACCACGCGGGTCTTCGGTCGCGATGCGCGCGCCGGGGTGGTCGGCGGCGTATCGGCCTCGTTCTCCAACACCGTCCTGCTCGGCATTCCGCTGGTGCTCGGCGTGTTCGGCCAGGCCGGATTCGAGATCCTGGCGCTGATCGTGTCGGTGCATCTGGTGGTGATGATGGCCGCCTCGATCGTCGTTTTCGCGATTCTCGACGGCAGCCGCGACGGCGCGCCGCGCCTGTCCGCGCTGGTTTCCGATTTTTTCGGCAAGCTTTTGCGCAATCCGATCATCATCGGCATTCTGGCAGGGCTCGCCTTCCGCTTTACCGGTTTGCAACTGCCCGGCCTCGGTTTGCGCTTCGTCGACGCGCTGGCCGGCATCGCGGGACCGCTGGCGCTGTTTTCGATCGGTCTCGGCCTGCGTCGCTACGGCATTGCCGGCAATCTGCGCGCCGGCGTCGCCCTTGCCGGGTTCAAGCTCGTCTTGATGCCGGCGGCGACCCTTGGTCTTGCGCTGGTGCTTGGCCTGCCGCCGCTGGCAGCCCAGGTCGCCGTCATCACCGCGTCGCTGCCCACCGGCGTCAACGCCTATCTGATCGCCGTCCAGTTCGGCACCGGCCAGGCGATCTCGACAAATGCGATGATGATCGCCACGAGCTGCGCGGTGGTCACCATTTCGCTGTGGCTGTTCGTGCTGCAGGCCGTGTTCGGCTGAGGCGGGGCGGGATCAGCGCAGTTCGGCGGCGTAATGGGCCATGTCGGTCAGGCAGCGTGAGACGCGCAGCTCGACCGGTTTGTTTTCCAGATCATAGGCCACGCGCGTGATCTCCAGCAGCGGCGTGTGGGTTTTGCAGCCGAGGTGGGCCGCGTCCGCCTCTGACGCTGCGACCGCTTTCAACCGTTCGCTGGCCCTGGCGATGGTGACACCCCAACGCTGCGAATAAAGCCCGTAAACGTTGTTGGGCAGGTCGGCGACGTCGCCAAAGCCCGCAAACCGGGCCGCGGGCAGGCGGATCGTTTCCACCAGCAGCGGCCTGTCGCGGATCGAGCGCAGCCGCTCGGTCAGCCACACGGCCTCGCCGGCCTGCAGGTCCAGCGCCTGGGCGTCGCGGCGGGTCGCGCGGGCCCGTTCGCGCTTGAGGATGCGCGATTGCGGAAACGAGGTCTCGCCGTCGTCCGGCACCATCCGGAAGAACTGGAACAGGATGCGGCTTTCCTCCGGGCTGGCGACGAAGGTGCCGCGACCCTGGCGCCGGATCAAAAGGTTCTCCGCCGTCATCGCGTCGAGCGCCTTGCGGATCGTGCCCTGGCTGACCCCGACCTGGCGCGCCAGCTCCATCTCGGAGGGGATCAGCTGGCCCGGCTGCCACTCGCCGTCGATCAGGCGCCGGACGAGTTGATCCTTCACCTGCATGTAGAGCGGCTTGTAGGCGAATGTGGTGGCTGGCGCGTTCTCGTTCATGGCCGAATCCCCGTATCGGACCCTGATTTTCTAGCCGGTCGGAATTGACATTGCCAGAATTTTATATCTTATGTCTTATATAAGACTTGAGCATTCCAAATGGGGGCTGACGGGATTTCATGACCATTCCACACCTGCTCGTGCATGATCGGAAGGACAATGTCGGCGTTGTCGTGGTCGAGGGGCTGACGGCGGGGACCCGCATGCTGGCCGTCGTCACCGAGGACGATTCCAGCTTCGAGATCGAGGCCGGAAACGACGTTCCGATCGGTCACAAAGTGGCGCTTCGCGACATCGCCGACGGCGACACCGCGATCAAATATGGCGAGGATATCGGGCGCTTCGTGGCCGATGTGGCGCGCGGCGAACACGTGCACGTCCACAATCTGAAGACCAAGCGCTGGTAGGCGCCGGACGCGGGAACGGGTTTTCCGCATCGCACGAAATTGGCACGGGAAAAGCGAAGATGGCCGCGAACTATTCCAATCTGACATTCAAGGGCTACCGGCGCGACAATGGCCGGGTGGGCGTCAGGAACCACGTCGTCATCCTGCCGGTGGACGACATCTCCAACGCCGCCTGCGAGGCGGTGGCCAACAATATCAAGGGCACGCTGGCGCTGCCGCACGCCTATGGCAGGCTGCAGTTCGGCGCCGATCTCGACCTGCATTTCCGCACCATGATCGGCACCGGCGCCAACCCGAACGTGGCCGCCTGCATCGTGATCGGCATCGAGCCGGGCTGGACCAAAAAGATCGTCGACGGAATCGCTGAAACCGGCAAGCCGGTGGCCGGGTTCTCGATCGAGCAGAACGGCGACCTGAAGACGATCATGGACGCCTCGCGCAAGGCGAAGGAATTCGTCCATTACGCCACCGAGCTGCAGCGCGAGGATTGCGCGGTTGGCGAGCTGTGGGTGTCCACCAAATGCGGCGAGAGCGACACGACAACCGGGCTCGGGTCGTGCCCGACGGTCGGCAACATGTACGACAAGCTGCTGCCGGAAGGCATTTACGGCTGTTTCGGCGAGACCTCCGAGATCACGGGCGCCGAGCATATCTGCAAGCAGCGCGCGGTCAGCCCGGAGGTCGGCGAGCGCTGGTATGCGATGTGGAAGGCCTATCAGGACGACGTCATCTTCGCGCATCAGACCGACGATCTGTCGGAGAGCCAGCCCACCAAGGGCAATATCGAGGGCGGGCTGACGACGATCGAGGAAAAGGCGCTCGGCAATCTGGAAAAGATCGGCCGCACGTCGAAATTCATCGACATATTGGAGCCGGCCGAGGCGCCCAACGCGGGCAAGGGGCTCTATTTCATGGACAGTTCGTCGGCGGCGGCCGAATGCGTGACGCTGATGGCGGCCGGCGGTTATGTCGTGCACACGTTTCCGACCGGCCAGGGCAACGTGATCGGCAACCCGATCGTGCCGGTGATCAAGATCACCGCCAATCCGCGCACGGTGCGCACCATGGGCGAGCATGTCGACCTCGACGTTTCCGGTATCCTGCGGCGGGAGATGACGATCGACGATGCCGGTGACGCGCTGATCGACATGATCATGCGCACGGCGAGCGGCCGCAGCACCGCCGCCGAGGCGCTCGGCCATCGCGAATTCGTCATGACCAAGCTCTACCGGAGCGCCTGAGCGCTCCAGTTGCGGAGACCGGGCTCCATCGCCCGCAATTTCGCGACGATCCTGTCGCGGCTCATGTTTTTGCCGCCGTTCATGCCGATTATCGGCCGGCGGCGGCGATTTGATATTATCGGCCGCCCGCGTGATGCCGGGCGGCGTTCAAACGGGAAACCGCATCGCCCATGCCTGAACTCGTGATCGCCGAATTCATGGACGAGACCGCCGTGGAGCGCCTGCGTCAGCGCCAAGACACGCTCTACGACGCCACGCTCGTCGACCGGCCCGACGCCCTGGCCGCCGCCCTTGCCGAAGCGCGCGTGCTCGTGGTGCGCAACCGCACCCAGGTGCGCGGCGCGCTGCTGGCGGCGGCGGCGCGTCTGGAGATGGTCGGCCGTCTCGGCGTCGGCCTCGACAATATCGACCTGGCCGCCTGTGCGGCGCGCGCCATCGCCGTGGTTCCGGCGAACGGCGCCAACGACCTGTCGGTGGCCGAATATGTGATCACCACGGCGATGACGCTGTTGCGCGGCGCCTATGCGGCAAGCGGTGACGTAGCCGCCGGCGCCTGGCCGCGCCAGTCGCTGATCGGCCGCGAATTGTCGGGCAGGACGATCGGGCTGGTCGGCTACGGCGCGATCGCGCGCGAGGTCGCGGCGCGGGCGCGCGCGCTCGGCATGGCGGTCGTTGCGCACGATCCGCTGCTCGACGCGGCCGATCCGGCCTGGGGAACGACGCGGCCGATGATGCTCGACGCGCTGCTCGCGACGGCCGATGTCGTGAGCCTGCACGTGCCTTTGACGGCGACGACCAGGCACATGATCGGCGCGGCCGAGCTCGCGCGCATGAAGGACGATGCGATCCTCGTCAACGCGGCGCGCGGCGGGGTGATCGACGAAGCCGCCCTTACCGCCGCGTTGCGTGCGGGAAGGATCGGCGGGGCCGCGCTCGACGTGTTCGAGGTCGAGCCGCTGACGGCCGAGGCCGGGATGAAATTCGTCGGCCTGCCCAATCTGATCCTGACGCCGCATATTGCCGGGGTGACGGTGGAATCGAATATCCGCGTCTCGGCGGTGATCGCCGACGCGGTGCTGGCGCATCTGGAGGCGCGGTGATGGGTGAACGTCTTTTGTCGGCCGAGGAAGCGCATCGCCTGTGCGTGGCGGCACTGGTGGCCTCGCGCACGGCGGCCAACAATGCCGAGGCGGTGGCGCGCGCCCTGGTCGGCGCCGAACTGGCCGGGCAGGGCGGTCACGGCCTGCGCCGGGTGCCGGCCTATGCCGCCCAGGCGCGGGCCGGCAAGGTCGACGGCTTCGCCACCGCGAGCGCGACCCTGACCCGGCCGGGCGCCGTCCAGATCGACGCCGCGCACGGTTTTGCCTATCCCGCGCTCGAACTCGCCGTCGCCCGGCTCGCCGAGATCGCGCCGGCCCAGGGCGTGGCGCTGGCCGGCATCAGACGTTCGCACCATGCCGGGGTGGCCGGGCTGACGGTGGAGGCGCTGGCCGAGAAGGGGTTGGTGGCGCTGCTTTTTGCCAACGCGCCGGCGGCGATGGCGCCCTGGGGCGGACGGCGGCCGCTTTACGGCACCGATCCGATCGCCTTTGCCTGTCCGGTCGAGGGCGGCGCGCCGGTGGTGATCGACGTGTCGCTGTCGAAAGTCGCGCGCGGCAAGATCATGGCCGCCCGGCAGAAGGGCGAACCGATTGCCGAGGGCTGGGCGCTCGACAGCGCCGGCAACCCGACCACCGACGCCAAGGCCGCGCTTGCCGGCACCATGGTGCCGCTCGGCGATGCCAAGGGCACCGCGCTGGCGTTGATGGTCGAGCTGCTGGCGGCCGGGCTGACCGGCGCCAACTATGCCTACGAGCAAACCTCGTTCTTCGATGCCGAGGGCGCGCCGCCCGGGACCGGTCAGCTTGTGATTGCGATCGATCCAGCCGCCTTCGGCGCCGTCGGCGCGGTTGCCCGGTTTGCCGAAATGTCGCAAATTGTCGGCGAAACGGATGGAGCGCGCGTGCCGGGGCAAAGACGGCACGAAATCCGATACCGTTTGCAGCGCGACGGCATTCCGCTCGATTCGGCGCTTGTTCACGAGATAGAAACCATTGCCGCCGGGTAGCGCGGCACGGAGGCGATTTATGTTGCAGAAGACCAGCCATTACATGCGTCAGGCCAACCTGATCGGCGGCGAGTGGGTCGATGCCGATTCCGGCGCGACGCTGGACGTGACCAACCCGGCCAACGGGCAAACGATCGGCACGGTACCGAAATCGGGCAAGGCGGAGACCCGGCGCGCCATCGAGGCGGCCGAAAAGGCCTTCCAGTCGTGGAGGAAGACGTCGGCCAACGAACGGTCCAAATTGCTGCGCCGGCTGCACGATCTCATTCTGGAAAACCAGGACCCGCTGGCCGAGCTCTTGACGATGGAGCAGGGCAAATCGCTTACCGAGGCCAAGGGCGAGATCGCGATTTCGGCCGCCTATATTCTGTGGTTCGCGGAGGAGGGGCGGCGCACCTATGGCGACGTAGTGCCGAGCCCGTGGGCCGACCGCCGCCTGCTGGTCACCAAGGAGCCGGTGGGGGTTGTCGCGGCGATCACGCCGTGGAATTTTCCCTCCTCGATGCTGGCGCGCAAGATTGGCCCGGCGCTTGCCGCCGGCTGCACTGCGGTGGTCAAGCCCGCCTCGCAGACGCCCTATTCGGGGCTTGCCTGGGGCGCGTTGTGCGAGGAAGCCGGTTTCCCGAAGGGGGTGGTCAACATCGTCACCGGTTCGGCGAGCGAGATCGGCGACGAATTGTGCTCCAATCCGCTGGTGCGCAAGATCACCTTCACCGGCTCGACCGAGATCGGCAAGATGCTGATCGAGAAATCGGCCTCGACGGTGAAGAAGGTGTCGATGGAACTCGGCGGCAATGCGCCGTTCGTGGTTTTCGACGATGCCGACATCGACCGCGCCGTCGAAGGCGCGATGGTGGCCAAATACCGCAATTCCGGCCAGACCTGCGTGTGCACCAACCGGTTTTTCGTCCAGGCCGGCGTCTACGACGCCTTCGTTGAAAAGCTCGCCGCCGCCTCGCGCAAGCTGAAGGTCGGCGCGGGGCTCGACGACGGCACCCAGCAGGGGCCGCTGATCGACGCCAAGGCGGTCGAGAAGGTCGAGGAGCTGATCGCCGACGCGACCGCGAAGGGCGGCACGGTCGTCACCGGCGGCAAGCGCCACGACCTCGGCGGCTCGTTCTTCGAGCCGACGGTGATCTCCGGCGCCACCGCGGCCATGCGGGTGATGAAGGAGGAGATTTTCGGTCCGGTCGCGCCGGTGTTCCGCTTCGAGACCGAGGACGAGGCGGTCGCCATGGCCAACGACACCGAATTCGGCCTGGCCTGTTATTTCTATTCCGGCGATCTCGGCCGCGCCTTCCGGGTCAGCGAGGCGCTGAAATACGGCATGGTCGGCGTCAATGAGGGCCTGATCACCACGGTCGAGGTGCCGTTCGGCGGGGTCAAGGAGTCCGGCCTCGGGCGCGAGGGCGGCCATCAGGGCATCGACGATTATCTCGACACCAAATATGTCTGCATCGGCGGCCTCGGCCTTTGATGCGACGCAGCCGCCGGTCCCGCCGGGCCGGCGGTCCACCGATTGCAGCCATCGACGGAGCGGGACATGGCAGGCCCCGAATTGTTCGGCACGACCGAGGCGGGCGAGACGGTGCACCGCCTCGCCATTTCCGGCGGCGGCCTGCGGGCCAACATCCTGACCTGGGGCGCCGTCGTCCAGGATCTGCGTTTGTCGGGCCATGACGCGCCGCTGGTGCTGGGTTTTGAGCGTTTTGCCGATTATCCGGCGCATTCGCCCTATTTCGGGGCGATTGCCGGTCGTTACGCCAACCGCATCCGCGACGGCCATTTCACCATCGAGGGCCAGCGCTTCGAGACCGACCGCAATTTTCTAGGCAAACACACGCTGCATGGCGGCTCGGCGGGGACCGGCAAGCGGGTCTGGCGGCTCGAGGCACACGGCGCGGATTTCGTCGCCCTGTCGCTCAAGGATAGTGACGGCACGATGGGGTTTCCGGGCGACCTCGAATTGTCGTGCACCTACCGGCTGAAGCTTCCGGGCACGCTGTCGGTGGAACTGAGTGCCACCGCCGACGCGCCGACGCTGTGCAATCTCGCCCATCACTCCTATTTCAACCTCGACGACGGCGGCACCGGCGACATTCTGGACCATCGGGCGATGATCGCGGCCCTGGCCTATCTGCCGGTCGACGCGGAGATGATCCCGACCGGGGTGGTGGCGCCGGTGGAAGGCACGGCGTTTGATTTTCTGCTGCCGCGGCCGATCCGCCATGCCGACGAAAAAAACGCTCAACTCGCCTACGACCACAATTTCTGCCTGGCGGCCGCGCGCGGCCCCCTGCGCCAGGCGGCCTGGGTGCAGAGCGCGCATTCGGGGGTGGAGATGGAGGTGTGGACCACCGAGCCCGGCATCCAGTTTTACGCCGGCCACAAGCTCGCGCCACAGGCCGAAGGGCTCGGCGGGCGCCGTTACCGTGCGCATACCGGTTTCTGCCTCGAACCGCAGGTCTGGCCGGACGCGCCGAACCGGCCCTATTTCCCGCAGGCCGTGCTGTGGCCCGGCGACCGCTACCGCCAGGTGACGGAATACCGTTTCAGATAGGCTCGAACGCCGCCCGCAGGATCGAAAACGGCGCCAGCGCGCCGCGCACCTGGACGACGGCCGCTGCGACCTGGTGGGCGCGCCGCGCCGCCTCGGATGGCGGATGGCCGGAAAGGCGCGCGGCCAGATAGCCGCCATTGAAGGAATCGCCGGCGCCGGTGGTGTCGACCGGGTTTTCCACCGCGACGGCGGCAATCGGTTCGGCGCGGCCATTGCAGACCACCAGCGCGGGATCGGCGCCGTCCTTGATGACGATTTCGCCGATGCCGGCCTTGGCCAGCCGGTCGGCGGTCGCCTGCGGCTTTGGGTCGGCGAAAAGCGCGTTTTCGTCGGGAAAGGTCGGCAGGGCGATGTCGGTGAGCGCCAGCGCCTCGCCGATCGCGGCCTTGGCGGCGGCGGCCGACGGCCACAGGCGCGGCCGGTAATTGGGATCGAAGGCGACCGTCGCGCCGGCGGTGCGCGCGGTGGCGAGCGCATCGAGCAGATGCCGCCGGGCGGGTGCGTCGAGAATTGCCAAAGTGATTCCGGAAAAATAGATAAGCGTCCGGTTTTGAAGGCTTTTCGCCAACGGGCCTGCGTCGTCAGCGAGCCGGCGGGCGGCGGCGTCCGAGCGCCAGTATGTAAAGGAGCGTTCGGCGCCATCGAGCGTGATGGCGTAAAGGCCGGGGCGGGCGCCGGCGATTATCGGACTTGCCGCGACGCCGATGCCGTTTTCCCGCATGAAGTCGATCTGCGCGGTCGAGAACGGATCGTCGCCGAAGGCCGACACATAGTCACATGCCTGCGCGGTGTCGGTCAGCGCGCGGAGCGCCCACAGCGTGTTGAACGTGTCGCCGGCATGGCCCATGCGCCACAGTCCGTCCTCGGCGCCGGAGAGCTCCAGCATGCATTCACCGACCGCCGCGATATGTCCTGCCCGCATTCCGTCTTTCTCCGATTCTGGACCTTGCTCCTACACGGGTCGATGCTCTGCTGTCGATTGTCGGATTGGGTCGTTGCGAGAGTGCTGTGGTGCGTTCTGCCGTCCCGAGGTCGCGAAGCGGTTGTGTTCGGCGCGATTTGGTTCGAAAAGGACCCATGAGCAGATTCCTCGTCGCCCTGGTTGCCGCGGCCGTCCTGGCCCTCGGCGTGATCTATTTCTACGATCCCGGCGGGGCGGGCTCGGAGACGCTCGATCTGGCGCGTTCCAAACCGTCGGTGAACGGGCTTTACATCGTCGCCATCGCGCCCGAGGCGGAACCCGTCGAAACCGGTGTCTTGCACGGTTGGGTGTTGACGCTGACTGCGCCCGACGGCGCGCCTGTCGAGGATGCGCAGATCGAGGTCGGCGGCGGCATGCCCGATCACGGCCACGGCCTGCCGACCAGCCCTGAGATGACGACCTATCTCGGCGAGGGGCGCTACCGGATCGAGGGGGTGCGGTTCAACATGGGCGGCTGGTGGGTGCTGGACTTCACCGTGCGGGCCGGACCCGGCGAGGATACGGTCCGTTTCAACATCAGACTGTGACCGTGAGACCATGGCCAGCCTGAATACTCTCGCCCGCGTCCTTGTCGCCGCCGCGCCGGCGCTGCTTGGCGGCTGCGGCGAGGACGGGCTGAGCCTGGCCGAGCGCGAGGCCGTCGCCTCGCTGTCGCTGGCCGCCCTCGGCGCGGTGCCGCCGTCCATCTCCAACAAGGTGGCCGACGATCCGGGCGCGGCCACCCTCGGCGAGGCGCTGTTTTTCGACACGCGGCTGAGCGCCAACGGCGCCGTCGCCTGCGCCACCTGCCACGATCCGCAGCGTCAGTTCCAGGACGACCTGCCGCGCGCCCAGGCGCTCGGCACCGGCCCGCGCCGCACCATGCCGCTCGCCGGCGCGGCGTGGAACCTGTTCTTCTTCTGGGACGGGCGCAAGGATTCGCTGTGGAGCCAGGCGCTCGAGCCGCTGGAAAACCCGCTCGAGCACGGGCTGACGCGCAGCGGCGTCGTCGGGCTGGTCGCGCGCCATCATCGCGCCGGCTACGAGGCGGTGTTCGGGCCGCTGCCGGCGCCTGCGGTTCTGCCGACGGCGGCCGGCCCGTTCGGCACTGGTTCCGAGCGGGCGGCCTGGGCTGGGCTGGACGAGACGGCGCGACGGGCCGTCAACGGCGCTTTCGCCAATGTCGGCAAGGCGATCGCGGCCTTCGAACGCACGATCCCGCCGGTTAAGACGCGCTTCGACCGTTATGCGGCCGCGCTCGCGCGCGGCGAGCCGCCCGAAGGCGATGCCGCCTTCAGCGATCTCGAACGGGAAGGGCTGAGGCTGTTCGTCGGCAGCGCCAACTGCCTGGAATGCCACAACGGACCGCGCTTCACCGACGACCATTTCCACAATACCGGTGTTGCCGACGATCCGCAGGCGCCGGCCGGCCGCGAGCGCGCGGGAGCGATTGCGCGGCTTCTGGCCGACCCATTCAACTGCCAGGGCGATTTCAGCGACGCAGCCGAAGGCGACTGCGCGGAGCTGCGTTTCATGCTGCGCGACGGTCCCGAGCTGGAACGGGCGTTCAAGACGCCGTCGCTGCGCGGCGTGGCGCAGCGCGCGCCCTATATGCATGCCGGGCAGATCGCAACGCTGGAGGCGGTGGTCGAGCACTATGCGAACGCGCCGACATCGCCGGCCGGCGCAAGCGAGCTGCGGCCGGTGCGGCTGACCGAGCGCGGCAAGGCGGCGCTGGTGGCGTTTCTGAAGACGCTGAACTAGGCCTTCGGTTGCGAAGAACCCCTCAGCGGTCCTTGACGGTTTCCATCGCCACATAGGTCGAGGTCTGCGCCACATGGGGCAGGGCGGAGATCTTTTCGCCCAGCACGCGGCGATAGGCGGCGATGTCCCTGGTGCGCACCTTCAACAGATAGTCGAAGCTCGCCGCGATCATGTGGCACTGCTCGATCTCGGGCACGCCGAGTACGGCGCGGTTGAAGGCGTCGAGCGCGGCCGAACGGGTGTCGGAGAGCTTGACCTGGACGAAGGCGATATGGCCTTCGCCCATGCGTTCGCGATCGACGATCGCCGCGTAGCCGCGAATATAACCGTCGGCCTCCAGCCGCCGGACCCGCGCCTGCACCGGCGTCTTGGACAGGCCGACCTTGGCGGCGAGTTCGGCCATGGACAGCCGGCCCTGGCGCGCCAGCGCCGCGACGATGTTGCGGTCTATACGGTCCAAACGATCTGTCATTGCTTATTTGGTAAATCTATTGATCTGAGATGCTTCTTATCTTTAGGTCGTTTGCGTCGAAAATGCCAGTGTTTTGGGCGTTGTCATGGCTGGCGAAATGGTATCACCGTTACCGACGGCCCGGCTTGACCGCTCTACGGCAGGCAAGCCTATTGTGACGAGAGGAGGTCCATGACGATGTCCGCACTTTCCAAGCATCGGGCGCTGATCCGCGCCAATTATCTGCCCGACGAGGATGCCGCGCTCGAACGCCTGGTCGCGCTGGCCGGATTGTCGGACGACGAGCGTATGGCGATCTCGGCGCGGGCGGCCGATCTGGTGCGGGCCGTGCGCGGTTCGTCCGATCCGCAGATGATGGAAGTGTTCTTGTCCGAATACGGGCTTTCGACCAAGGAGGGCGTGGCGCTGATGTGCCTGGCCGAGGCGCTGCTCAGGGTGCCCGACGCCGAGACCGTCGACGATCTGATCCGCGACAAGATCGCGCCGCACGACTGGTCGGCGCATTCGGGCGAATCGAGCTCGATCTTCGTCAACGCCTCGACCTGGGCGCTGATGCTGACCGGACGGGTACTGGAGGAAGGCGAGGGCGGCATCGAACGCACCCTGCGCGGCATGGTGCGCCGGCTCGGCGAACCAGTGATCCGCACCGCCGTGTCGGCGGCGATGCGCGAGATGGGCGAGCAGTTCGTGCTCGGCCGCACCATCGCCGAAGCGGTGAAGCGCGGCCGCGCCTATACGCAGAAAGCCTATCTCTATTCCTACGACATGCTCGGCGAGGCGGCGCGTACGGAGACTGACGCCAAGCGTTATCATCGCGCCTATGCCGATGCGATCGCGGCGCTGGCCGTTCATGCTTCGGGCGACGACATTCGCCGCAATCCCGGCATTTCGGTCAAGCTCTCGGCACTGCATCCGCGTTACGAATTCGCGCAGCGCGAACGCATGCTGCCGGTGATGGTCGAGCGTCTCAGCGCGCTTGCCTATGCCGCGCGCGATGCCCGCATGGGGCTCAATATTGACGCGGAGGAGGCCGACCGGCTCGACCTGTCGCTCGACGTGATCGAACAGGTGCTGGCCGACCCGGAGCTCGCCGGCTGGGACGGGTTCGGCGTGGTCGTGCAGGCCTACGGGCCGCGCGCGGCCTTCGTCATCGACTGGCTGCACGCGCTCGCCGAAAAGCTCGACCGCAGGATCATGGTGCGGCTCGTCAAGGGCGCCTATTGGGATACCGAGATCAAGCGCGCCCAGGTGCTCGGGCTTGCCGGCTATCCGGTGTTCACCCGCAAGGTCAACACCGACGTGTCCTACATCGCCTGCGCGCGCAAGCTGCTCGCCATGACCGACCGTATCTATCCGCAATTCGCCACCCACAACGCCCACACCGTGGCCGCGATCCTGGCGATTGCCGACGACAGAAGCAGCTTCGAGTTCCAGCGCCTGCACGGCATGGGCGAGGCGCTGCACGAGGCGGTGCGCAAGCGCGAAGGCACGCGCTGCCGCATCTATGCGCCGGTCGGCGCGCATTCCGACCTTCTGGCCTATCTCGTGCGCCGGTTGCTCGAAAACGGGGCCAATTCCTCGTTCGTGCACCAGATCGTCGACGAGGAGGTGAGCGCGGAGGAGATCGCGCGCGATCCGTTCGCCGTGGTCGCCGGCCAGGGCCGCGCCCACAATCCGGTAATCCCGATGCCGGCCGGGATTTATGGCGGTGGGCGGCGCAACGCCCGGGGATGGGATCTGACCGACCCGGTCACATTCGCCGAGATCGAGGCGGCGCGGAAGCCGTTCGATGCCGGTTTCGTGTGGACGGCAAAACCGATCACGCCGGCCGCCGGCGCGGGCGCGAAACGGGCGATCGTCAATCCGGCCCGGCCCGACGACACGGTCGGCACGGTGGAGGAGGCGACGGCGGATATCGTCAAGGACGTGGTCCGGGTCGCGGCCGTCGCGCAGCCGGACTGGGCCATGCTACCGGTCGCAACACGCGCGGCCATGCTTGCCAAAGCCGCCGATCTCTACGAGGACAATGCGGCCGAGTTTTTCGCGCTGTGCAACCGCGAGGCCGGCAAGACCTTGGCCGACGGCGTGGCGGAACTGCGCGAGGCGGTCGATTTTTTGCGCTACTATGCGGCCGAGGCGGCGAAGGCGGAGGCCAACAGCCAGGCGCGCGGGGTGATTGCCTGCATCTCGCCGTGGAATTTTCCGCTCGCCATCTTCACCGGCCAGATCGCGGCAGCGCTCGTCACCGGCAATGCGGTGATCGCCAAGCCGGCCGAGCAGACGCCGCTGATCGCCGCCAGGGCGGTGGCGCTCCTGCACGAGGCCGGCATTCCCGCCGCAATCCTGCAGCTTTTGCCGGGTGACGGCCCGTCGGTGGGCGCGCCGCTGGTGGCGCGGCCCGAGATCGCGGGGGTCTGTTTTACCGGCTCGACCGAGGTCGCGCGGCTGATCGAGCGCCAGCTCGCCGAGACGGCGCCGCCGGACGCGATGCTGATCGCCGAAACCGGCGGGCTCAACGCCATGGTGGTGGACTCGACCGCTCTGCCCGAACAGGCGGTGCGCGACATTCTCGCCTCGTCGTTCCAGAGCGCCGGCCAGCGCTGCTCGGCGCTGCGCGTGCTTTACGTGCAAAAGGACGTCGAAAAGAAGATGATGGAGATGCTGCGCGGAGCGGCCGAGGCGCTGGTGGTCGGCGATCCGCGCGACATCGCCTGCGATGTCGGTCCGGTGATCGACGACGAGGCGCAGACGACGATCAGCGCCTATTGCGCCGAGATGGAGGCCAAGGGCAAGGTCGCGCTCAAGCTGCCGGTGCCGGCCGAGGGCCGGTTCGTGGCCCCGCACATCGTGCGCGTGTCGGGGATCGGCGAATTGGAGCGCGAGATTTTCGGACCCGTGCTGCACGTGGCGACTTTTGGGGCCGACGAGATCGACCGGGTGATCGCGGCGGTCAACCTGAAGGGGTACGGGCTGACCTTCGGCCTGCATACGCGCATCGAGGAGCGCGTGCAGCGTTTGGTCGACGGCGTGCATGCCGGCAATCTCTACGTCAACCGCAACCAGATCGGCGCCGTCGTCGGCGCGCAGCCGTTCGGCGGCGAGGGACTGTCGGGCACCGGGCCGAAGGCGGGCGGGCCGCATTATCTGCGCCGTTTCCGCAAGTCCGGCGCAGACCGCCCGGCGCCGGTGGCGGGCGAGCCGGTCAACGCCACCATGATCGCGGAGCATTTCGTCGATCCGGTGAAGCACGGCTGGGCCGGACGCGGCGACCGCATCGCCATCCTGAGAAAGCATCTGCGCGGCAAGGGCGCCGAAGCGGTGGCGGCCGCCGCCAGCCTTGATCTCGGGCCCTACGACCTGCCCGGGCCGACCGGCGAGGCGAACACCTTGATGCTGCCGCCGCGCGGGCGGGTGCTGTGCCTGGGGCCGGAGCCCGACATGCTCCTGGCCCAGACCGTGCAGGCGCTGGCCGCCGGCAACGCGGTCGTGGCGGTCGCGCCGGGGGCCACGCAGGCCTTGCAGCCGCTTCTGTCCAAGGGGCTGCCGGTCAACGCGCTCGACGGCGTGGTGGCGCCGGCGGTGCTGTCGGAGATCGCCGTCGACCTGGTCGCCTTCGCGGCCGAGGATGGGGCGCTGCGGGCTGTCAGGACAGAGCTTGCGCAGCGCACCGGGCCGATCGTGCCGGTGCTGGTGGAGGTGATCGACCCCGCCGCCTATGCGCATGAGCGGGCGGTGTGCGTCGACACGACGGCGGCCGGCGGCAATGCGAGCCTGCTCGCCGCCGTGTGAGCCCGGATCGGGCCGGGTCCGCTTTTGAGCCGGTCTGCTTTTCACGGAATCGCAGATCGGCTCCAAATTATTGTTTTTGAAGCGTTTTTGAACGGCGAACCGGTATCCACTTCGCCTGGAAACGCTTCAGTCGGCCGCAGCCTGGGCAACGCGGCCGAAACGCAGCAGATTGCCGTGCGGATCGTGGATGTAGAACTCTTCCATGTTCCACGCCCGCACGGTGAGGTCCGACAGGTTCTTGACGCCGCGGCGGCGAAAGTCGGCATGCCAGCGCCCGATGCCGCCGCCGCGAATATAGACCGAGCTTCGCTCACATAGGCTGCGGTCGTCGGTCAGCCAGAAATGCAGCTCGATTTCGTCGCGGCGCAGGATGAGATAGTCGTGTTCCCGGTAGAGGGTCGCGGTGAAGCCGAGTTCGTCGCCATAGAAACGCTGCGTCTCGTCGAGGTCGAGCGAAGGCAGGACCGGAAGCGCCTCGAGCCGATCGGGATGGTCCGGCATCATCTATGCGCCCTCGACCACCGAAAACCCCTCGAACCGGGGATGGCCGAGATAAAGCGGCGTGTTGGAACCGGCGTTCTTGTGCGCGTCGCGGAACTGCTGCGATCTGGTCCAGGCGAGGAAGTCGTCCTGGCTGGCCCAGACCGTGTGGGAGGCAAACAGGGTGTAGCCTTCGTCCTCATTGTGCGGCCCGCGCAGAAGGTGGAAGGATTTGAAGCCGTCCATCTCCGACAGGCTGGACTCGCGCCCTTTCCAGACTTGTTCGAAATCGGCTTCGGACCCGGTTTTGACCTTGAAACGGTTCATGGCGATATACATGGCGCTGTCCTTTCAGGCTTTGGAGAGGGGTGTTGGCGTGCGCGCGCAGCGGTCCGTTTCCGGTTCGGGAAAGGATACCACGCCGGGCGGCAGCCGGGCCGGCCGGTTGCGGGACGGGTTCGGACCGGCCTGGCAAAGATCGACGGAGCGTGTCGCGTCGAGATCGACGATGCCGGCGCGCACGCGTTCGGCTTGGTGTTCCAGCAATGCGCGCAGGCGCGGATGCAGCCCGTCGCCATTGCGCTGGGCCGCGAGGCGGTCGAAGGCGAGCATGCCGGTCATGACGGTCCTTTCGCGGTTGGGCGTCAGCGCGCCAGGCCGAGCGGGACGGAAAATTTCCAGCTCGAGCGGCCGGCCGCGGCCGGTATTGGCGGGAACGGGGCCGCGCGCCGCACCGAGGCGAGGGCGGCTTTGTCGAGCGTGGCCGAGCCGGAGCTCTGGGTGATGCGCACCGAGCCGAGACCGCCATTGCGGGTGACGACGAAATGGACGTGGACGTCGCGCCGCGCGTCGCGCCGGGCAGCGCGCGACACGCCGCGCAGCGCCCGGCGCAGCTTGCGCGCCACCTTGCCGGGATAGTTGGAGACGGCGGCGTTGCCGGAAGCGCCCTGCTTGCGGCTGCCGGTGCCCTGCGCGGCCGCGCGGCCGCGCTCGTTGCCGGTGGCCGCGCCGCGCCGCGTGCTCTGCTCGGCCCGGCCGCCCTGGCCGGCGGCCTGGGTTTTCCGGCGCTGTTTGGGCGGGGTTTCGGCCTTTTTGCGCGGGGCCTCCCTGGCGCGCGGCTTTTCCGGCCGCACCGTGGCCTGCCGGATTTTTGGCGGTTGCGGGCGCGCGGTCGGCAGGGGCACGTCGTCTGGAATGACGATCTCCTCGACCGGCGCCAGCGCCTCGGCCGTCTTAACCGGGGTAATCCGGGCGCGTGCGGTCTCGACCGGCTCGGCCTCCGGCGCCGGCTCGGGCGCGGTCGTTGCCGCGTTGACAGGCTCGACCCCGACCGGGGCGATCGCCTCGGCCGGCACCAGCACCTGCGCCGGTTGCGGCGCCTGCGGCGCCACGGCTTCCGTGACATCGGCCACCCGAGGCTCGGCTTTGGTCGTCTCGGCTGCGTCGGCCGCCCGGGCGGCGATTTCGCGGCTTTCCGTTTCGGGTATCGGGCGGGGCTGGACGGCTTCGTCCGGTTCGACGGTTTCGCCAGCCGGCGCCTCCCTGGCGGCCGCCGTTTCGGCCGGCGTGTCGACGGGCTCGACGATCTCGCTGTCGGGCGCCGGCTCGCCGGCGGCGAAGGCTTCTTCGAACGAGCCGAGCAGCGCGACCTCCATCGCCGCCGAGCCGGCGATGTCGACCGCCTCGGGCCGTTCGGCGAGCAGATAGGCGGCAGCGCCGGCATGCACCAGGCCCGAGGCGAGCACCGCGATCGACCATTTCCAGGCGGACCTCATGGCGTCTCCCGCTCGGTGACGAGGGCGACCCGGCCAGCGCCGGCGTCGCGCAGCGCCGCCACGATGCCGATCAGCTCCTGTGCCGGCAGGGCGCGGTCGGCCGCGACCTTGACAACCGGTATGGCTCCGTCCGCGTCGGAGGCGGCGCGCAACCGCTCGACATAGGAGGCTGCGGTGACGGGTTCGCCGCCGGCGCTGAGCGCGCCGTCGCTGGTCACGAACAGCGCGCGCGGCGGTTCGGCACGATCGGATTGCGACGTGGTGATCAGCGCGACGTCCCGCTCCATCGGCGGCGTCAGCGTGCCGGCGATCAGGAAGAAGATCAGCATCAAAAAAACGATGTTGATCAGGGTGATCGTCGATTCGTGCCTTGTACGGGGGCGTGGGCGTGGCAGCTTCATGGCGGCTACCGCGCGACGGAAAGCGACAGACCGGTGCCGCGGCGGATCGCCTCGATGGCGCCGACCATGGCCTGCGACGTGATCGCGCCACGTACCAGAAGCACGGCGGTTTCGGCGCCGGCCTGCTCCAGGCGGCCGATTTCCACAAGCGCGTCGGCTTCGGTGAGAGGTCGCCCGTTCACGCGCCAGTCCGTCTCCGACAGCCGAACGATGATATCGGGGGGCTTGCCGGCGACAGCCTCGCCGGCGCGGCCACCGGTGATCTCGACCTCGGAGAATTTGGCGAAGGTGGAGGTCAGCATGAAAAACAGCAGCAGCAGGAAGATGACGTCGATCAGTGACGTCACGGAAACCGGACGCCGGGGACGGCGGGCGATCTCAATGCGCATGGCTTCGTTCCGCCGCGGCCGGCTGGGCGGCTTCGGGCACGTTGTGTTGCGGCAGCGCGCCGCTCGAGCCGAGTGCCTGCTGCGACAGGAACGCGGTGGTGACGGTCTCGATCGCCACGCGCTCGTTTTCGATGCGGGTCTCGAACCAGGTCAGCACCAGCGAGACCGGCATCGCCACGGCAAGCCCGGCGGCCGTGGTCAAGAGCGCGACCCAGATGCCGCCGGCCAGGAGGGACGGGTCGACGGCGCTGCCGGCGCCCTGCAACTGCCGGAACGCCTCGATCATGCCCAGCACCGTGCCGAACAGGCCGAGCAGCGGCGCGATCTGGGCGATGGCGTCGAGCGCGCGCAATCCGCGCTGCAACGCGTGCAGCCGCGTCACCGCCACGCGGCCGATCTCGTCCTCGATCACCGCCTTGGAGGCGGCACGGTTGGCCGAAAGCCGCATCGCAGTCGCCAATGCGCCGCCAACCGGCGAGGGATCCGCCTCGGCCATCTGGCGGGCATCGCCGACGCTGCCGTGAACCCACAGATGCAAGGCGCGGTTGGCCACTGCACCGGAACCGACGCGCTCGCACCAGAACTGGGCAAGCTTGATCAGGATCAGCGCCAGCGCGAACACCGACAGGACGAGCAGGATGGCCACCACCGGGCCGCCGAGCTCGAGAAAGGCGCGCACATCGGCGAGAATGTTGGGCTTCATGGTCTCACACTCCAAATTCGATGGCCGTCCTGGTCGCCGGTTCGAGGGTCCGAAGGCAGGCCGTCGCGTCGACGCCGGCTCCCTCGCACCGGGTGGCGTCGTTGACCAGCACCCGGCCGATGCCTTCGCAGTCGACGCCTGGCAGGTCGAACTGCCTGACCTTGGTCTTGCCTTGCGGCAGGGCCTTGAAATCGAGCGTCACCAGCCGGTCGACCAGGCCGGCCTTGTCGAACAGCACGATCTCGAAGGCCGCCTTGTCGAGGGCCGCACCGAGCCGGTTGGCGATCACGAAGGTGAAACGGCAGCCGCCGTCGCCGGGTTCGATCGCGTTGAGCTCGAGCGTCAGCGAGGGGCCCGGCGCGCCCGTTTGAGCGAGGGCCGGGCCGCCCGCGACGGGCGACAGCGCAAGGATCGCGGTCAGAATACGGCTTGCGGTCGTCACCCATTCTTTCATCGTTACCATCCGAACTGCTTGCTGAGGGAAAGCTTGAACGTGCGGCCCTTGGCTGCGTCGTTGTGCAGGAACTCCTTAAACTCGGTGTCGAAAAGATTGTCGACACCGAACTGGGCTTCCCAGCCGGCGAACCGGCCGTCCTGGGGCGTCCAGCTCACGAAGACGTCGTGCACGTCGAAGCTGTCGGCAAAGCGTGTCGAGGTGCCGGTCCAGGTCGCCTGCGAGGCGCGCAGGGCGGGGTCCTGCGGCGCGGCGACCACGCGCGCCTTCCAGCCGAACCTGAGATCGTGCTGCGGCAGCTTGCCGCCGAGCGTGAAGGCCAGCTCGTGCGGGGCGACCGTGGTCAGATAGGCGCCGGTCGTGCGGTCCTTGCCGACGACGTGCGAATAACCGGCATTGACGAAGACGAAGTCCGATTCGTAGGCGAGCTCGACCTCGAAGCCGTAGATGCGCGCCTTGTCGATATTGACGTAGCCGGGCAGGGCGTTCGGCCCCGGCCGCAGCGCCGGGTTGAGGCTGATCAGATCGGAGATGTCGTTGTAGAAGCCGGTCGTCTTCAACTGCACGCCATCGCCCTGCTGGAAGATGTCGTAGCCCGACAGGGCAAAGCCGATCTCGTAATTGTTCGAGGCTTCCTTGTTCAGGTCCAAGCTGGGCAGGAAGGAATTGCGCGAGCCGCCGGTGGAAAACACCTCGTCGAGCGTGGCGAAACGTTCGGTATGGGCGATCGAGCCGAACAGGGCGACATGGTCGTTGAAGCGGTAATGGGCGGCGATCTTGGGCGAGACGGCGGTGTCGGTGTCGGAGGCGGTCAGCCCGGTGCTCGTGCCCGGCGACAGACGGTGCCAGTCCAGACGCAGGCCGGGAATGATCGTCAGACGCTCGTCCCAGACGAATTCGTTCTGCACGAACACGCCCGTCTTCAGATCGGTGCCCTCGGGATGGAAGTTGATGCCGCCCGGCGTGCCGGCCAGCGTGATCGGCTCGGCGGTGCGGATCTGGTAGGCGGCCTGCCAGCCATAGGTCAAAAAGTTTTCCCAGTTCTCGCCGCGCCACGCGCTGGTGTTTTGCACATTGAACTGCCAGGTCCGGTAGCCGTATTCGGTGTCGCAGAACAAAAGGCTGGTCGCGCAGGTCAGCCCGAATCTCGGGTTGCCGGTCGCGTCGGTCTGGTCGACCCTGGTGTCGGAATAGGAGGCCGAAACCTTCACATCGAGCCAGTCATTGTCGCTGAACGGGTTTTCGTAGGACACGACGCCGGTGCGGTCGACGACGTGGCGGTCGACCGTGCCGAACAGCGATTGCGTGCCGACCTGGGCATAATCCTGATCGTCGGCATCGGAATCCCACTGCTGATAGGAGAGCCTGAGCCGGCCTTCCTCGCCGACATTGAACGTGCCCTTGGCCAGGCCCGACCAGGCGGAAAAGTCGGAGCTGCGGATTTCGGTGCCGTTGCCGGTGACATAGGGATCGGCGCGGCGGAAATTGCCCGACAGCAGGAATTCGGCGTCGGCGCTCATGCGCTGGGCAAACACCACCGAGCCGAGCCAGCCATTGCGGTTGGAATTGAAACCGCCCTTCAGGCGGAGCGCGCCGGTGTCGCCGTCGGCGATGAAGTCGGAGGCGTCCTTGGTGACGAAATTGATCACCCCGCCAAGCGCGCCCGAGCCGTAAAGCGTCGAGGAAGCCGGTCCGCGCAGCACCTCGACCTTTTTGTAGAGCTCGGGATCGGAGAAGAACCCGCCCATGCGATACTGTTCGTAGAATTTGGTCGCGCCGTCGACGGTGACGATGATGCGGCCTTCCTCGCCGGCCGATTCGGGCGCGCCGATCCCGCGAATGTTGAAGGTCTGGCCGAACGCGCGATCGGAGCCGGAGGTGTTGACGCCGGGGATGCGCTTCAGGACATCGCCGACGGTCGCCGCCTGCTCCTGGTCGATGTCTTCCTGCTCGACGACACTGACGGATTGCGGCGTGTCGATGGCGACTTTTTCGACGCCGGCGCCGAGCACGAGACGCTGCAGCAGCGTCACGCGGCCCTTCTTGTCGGCGTCGTTGGTTCGCGCGCCATCCTGCGCGTGCGTGGCGCCGGCCGTCGCGATCGCGACGATGGCGGCACTCCCCAAAAGGCAAACTACGTTACGAGACACGAGCCCCATCACCCAACTCCTGATTCCATAGGCTGAGATGCTGGCTGGCCGGGGCTTGCTCGCATGTGATTGTTCTTGCCGGGTTTTAAACTTGAATTACAAACTCCGGTATTGCGCTTCGTAATTAACCTGACTAAAGCTGTCAAGAAATCAATCGACCGTTTCACGACGCCCAGCCAGCTCCTCTGCAAGCCCGGCGCGAATGGAGGCTCTGTGACGTGAACACCGATCGCGCAAATATCGATTCGCCTGGATACAGGCCCCATGCCGCCCTTCGACCGGGCGCCGACACGGGCAGCCAGAAATCGCTGCTGCGCACCGTGACCAGCGAAGCCCTGTTCGACGGGGCTCAGGAAATCGGCATCGAGCACGGCGACGCGCTCTACCGGTTGAAAATCACCCGCCAGGGCAAACTCATTCTCAACAAATAGGTGCGGGCCATGAACCTCAGCACGACCATGAACGACGGCACGAAGATGGCGCTGGCGGATATCCGCCGGGCGCGGATCGACAATCCCAAGCTGCGCGAGCGCGATCTGGCCGAGCGGCTTGGGATCAGCGAAGCCGAATTGGTCGCGGCCCATTGCGGCCACGGCGTGCGGCGCATCGCCCCCGATCTCGACAGGCTTCTGGCCGGACTCGGCGCGCTCGGCGAAGTGATGGCGCTGACGCGTAATGAAAGCGCGGTGCACGAAAAGATCGGCCCCTACGACAAACCGGTGCCCGGCAAGCATGCGGCGATGCTTTTGGGCAAGGACATCGATTTGCGGCTGTTTCCGCGCCATTTCGTGCATGGGTTCGCGGTCGAAAAGCGCGACGAGACCAATGTGCGGCGCAGCCTGCAGTTTTTCGACGCCCACGGCGATGCCGTTCACAAGATCCATCTGCGTCCGGCCTCCGACGTCAACGCCTACGAGGGACTGGTCGCAACCCTGCTTTCCGACGATCAGACCGCCTCGGTCGCGATCGCGCCGCCTCCCGCCACCGGTGGGGCGGAGCCGACCGACACGCCAGTCGATACCGACGCACTGCGCACGCGCTGGGCGGACATGCGCGACGTGCATCAATTCATCGGCATTCTGCGCGACATGAAGCTGACCCGCCGGCGCGCGGTCGAGCTGGTCGGGCGGGATTTCGCCTATCGGCTCGGCAATGAAGCCGTGGCGGCGATGATGCATGAGGCCGCGCGCATTGCGCTGCCGATCATGTGTTTCGTCGGCAGCCGCGGCTGTATCCAGATTCATTCCGGGCCGATCCGCACGCTGAAGCCGATGGGCCCCTGGCTCAACGTCATGGATCCGAGCTTTCACCTGCATTTGCGCACCGACCACATCAGCGATGCGTGGGCGGTGAAAAAGCCGACCAAGGACGGTCATGTCACCTCGATCGAGGCGTATGACGCCCGGGGAAGCCTGATCATCCAGTTTTTCGGCCAGCGCGAGGAAGGCACTGTCGAGCGCACCGCGTGGCGTTCGCTGGTCGCCGACCTTCCCGCTTATGCCCAGTCCACAGCCGCGTGAGGAGCAAGCCCATGAAGACCTGGAATTCGCGCCGCAGCCTGTTGCGCGCCGGCGCCTGCCTGTTGACCGCGGCGCTGACGATGGCCCCGCTTGTCGCGCCGCGGCCAGGCGGGCATGCGCAGGCCTCCGAAACCGCCGCGCTCGCCGACAGCGAACGGCTGGTGTCGATCGGCGGCTCGGTGACGGAGATCATCTATGAACTCGGCGAGCAGGGCCGGCTGGTGGCGCGCGATTCGACCGGGCAATATCCCCCGGCGGCCAGCGCGCTTCCCGACGTCGGTTATATGCGCCGGCTGTCGCCCGAAGGCGTGCTGTCGGTCGATCCCGACGCCATCCTGGCCTTGGAGGGCAGCGGCCCGCCCGAGGCGATCGACGTGCTCGAAAAGGCGCGCGTGCCGATGGTGATGGTGCCCGAGCGGTTCGACGGCGACGGGATTCTAGCCAAGATCCGCAGCATCGGCGCGGCGCTCGGCGTCGAGGACAAGGCCGCGGCCTTGGCCGACAGGGTGGGCGGCGAACTTGAGGCCGCGCGGCAATTGACCGCCGACATCGCGCCGCGCAAGCGGGTGCTGTTCGTGCTCAGCCTGCAGGGCGGCAAGATCCTCGCCGCCGGCGCCGATACGGCGGCAAGCGGCATCGTCGCGCTCGCCGGTGCCGAAAACGCGGTCTCGGGCTTCGAGGGCTACAAGCAACTGACCGACGAGGCGGTGATCGAGGCGCAACCCGATGTCGTCCTGATGATGGCGCGCGGCGACGATCTCGAGATTTCGCAACAGGAGCTGTTCGCGCATCCGGCGATCGCCCAGACGCCGGCGGGGAGCAACCGGCAGCTTGTGCGCATGGACGGGCTTTATCTGCTCGGCTTTGGACCGCGTACCGCTGCGGCCGCGCGCGATCTGGCCCAGCGCCTTTACGGCGATCGTGTCTCCAACTGACGGCGTGGCGATGTCTCAGTCGACCGCTGCGATGCCCGTAGGCGTGCACGAACAAGACGGCGCGGGCGACCGGTCGTCCCGTGCGCGCCTTGCCCTTGGCGTGCTGAGCGTTCTCCTGGCCGCGACCGTGGTCGCCAGTCTGGGTTATGGCGCGTCGGATGCCTCGATTTGGGGTGTGGTTGCCGATCTCGCCGCGCGTGCGCGCGGCGACGAGGCCGCGATGTCGTTGCGCGACCAGGTGATTGTTTACGACATTCGCCTGCCGCGCACGATCCTGGGGCTTCTGATCGGGGCCGCGCTCGCCGTCTCGGGCGCTGTGATGCAAGGGCTGTTCCGCAACCCGCTGGCCGATCCGGGCCTGGTCGGCGTGTCCGCCGGGGCGAGCCTGGGCGCGGTGTCGGTGATCGTTCTGGGCGGCTCGACGTTGGCGCCGCTGGTCGCGGTGTTCGGCCTCTACGCGCTGCCGGCGGCCGCGTTTGCCGGCGGGCTGGTGGTGACGTTGTCGCTCTACCGCATCTCGACGCGCAGCGGCCGGACCTCGGTTGCGACCATGCTTTTGGCCGGCATCGCGCTCGGCGCCCTGGCGATGGCGTTTACCGGCGTGCTGATCTTCATGGCCGACGACCGGCAATTGCGCGATCTCACCTTCTGGACCCTGGGATCGCTGGCCGGGGCGACCTGGGCCAAGATCGCCGCCGCCGGGCCGGTGATCGTGCTGGCGCTGGCCGCCACGCCCTTCGTGGCGCGCGGGCTCAATGCACTGGCGCTCGGCGAGGCGACGGCCCATCATCTGGGCGTGCCGGTGCAGCGGCTGAAAAATGTCGCGATCGTCGGCGTGGCCGCCGCGGTGGGCGCGTCTGTCGCCGTTTCCGGCGGCATCGGCTTCGTCGGCATCGTGGTGCCGCATCTGCTCAGGCTCCTGATCGGACCGGACAATCGCTACCTGCTGCCGGCTTCCGCACTGTTGGGCGCGAGCCTGCTGCTTGTGGCCGACGCCGTCAGCCGCACCATCGTCGCACCGGCCGAACTGCCGATCGGCATCGTGACGGCGGCTGTCGGCGCGCCGTTCTTTTTGTGGATCCTGCTGCGCCGGCGCGGGCTCCTCGACCTGTAAAACGCGAATCCATGGACGGTGGGCGATGATCAAGGCACGCAATGTTTCGGTCTCGATCGGCCGCAAGCGCATCGTTTCCGGCGCCGATCTCGAGGCGCCGGCGGGTACGCTGGTGGCGATCGTCGGGCCGAACGGATCGGGTAAGACCACGTTTTTGCGGGCGTTGTCGGCCGACCTTGCCTATGAGGGCGAGATCGGCATTAACGGTCACGACCTGGCGGGCCTGAAACCCTATCAGCTTGCCGGCATGAGGGCCGTCCTGCCGCAGGCGACGGCGCTGTCGTTTCCCTTCACCGTGCGCGAGGTGGTGGGGCTGGGACTTTCGGGCGGCAGGTCCGGCGCACTGGCCGGCGAACAGCAACACCTGCCCGAACGGGCGCTCGCCAGGGTCGATCTTGACGGGTTCGCCGGCCGTTTTTACCAGGAGCTTTCAGGCGGCGAGCAGCAGCGCGTCCAGCTCGCGCGCGTGTTGTGCCAGGTCTGGGCGCCGGTGCTGGAGGGGCGGCCGCGCTACCTGTTCCTGGACGAACCCGTCTCCAGCCTCGACATCAAGCACCAGCTCGTCATCATGCGCATCGCGCGCGACTTTGCGGCACGCGGCGGCGGGGTGATCGCCATCCTGCACGACCTGAACCTGGCCGCGATGTTCGCCGACCGGATCGTCGTCATGCATCACGGGCGCGTCGCGGCAACCGGCACGCCGCAGGAGGTGCTGAGCGATGGGCTGATGTCGCGCGTGTTCGAATGCGCCTTGCGGGTCGGTGTGCCGCCGCAGGCGGGGCAGCCTTACGTCCTGCCGCACGCCGCGTCGCTGTGAGCGATTTGACGGCTCGGCATCGAACGTGCCGGTCAATCGTCGGTGATTTTCGGATGCGCGTCGACTGTATTTGACTGGGGCGGGGAAACGCCGATCAGTTGATGGCGGCGCGCGCTTCGGGCAGTGCGATTCCGAGCCTGACCTGCATGGCGGGGCTGTCATTGACCAGGTCGGCGATGCTGTGGCGGCCCAGAACCTCGAAAAACGCGCCGAGCGCCTCGCGCAGGGCGCTGTTGAGGGCGCAGGAGTCGATCAGCGGACAGTCGGCCGTGTCGTTTTCGAAACATTCGGCCATGGCGAAGCTTTCCTCGGTGACGCGCACGACGTCGAACAAGGTGATCTCCTCGGCCGGCCTGGCGAGCTTGACGCCGCCTTTGCGGCCCCGCACCGTTGTGACGAGCTTGTGTTCGACCAGCGGCTGCAGGATCTTGAACAAAAACAGTTCCGACACCGAATAGGCGGCGGCGATCTCGGGGATGCGGCTGAGCTGGCCGTCATTGGCCGCGCAATACATCAGGATGCGCACAGCGTAGTTGGTCTGACGGGTAAGCCTCATGATCGTCCTCTTCGGGAACACCGCCGGCACGCGGTTTGTCTTCCTCTGTTTAGAAGGATTCCAAATCGGACGCTAGGCCAAAGCCGAAAATACCTGATTTTTTATGTCCAGTATTTTGCCGGCGCAGCCGGTGTCAGCCCTGCCGCGCCTTCACCGCCCGTTCGAGCGCCCTAAGCCCGCCGAGAAACACGTCGTCGCGCACGAAGGGCCCCCATTTGTCCGTCTGGCCGTCGCCCGCGCGGAATTCGGCAGTCCACACGGCAAAGGTGCGATCGCCGTCGGTCACCGGTTCGAAGCGGAGCACGGAGACATAGTCGACAAAGGGCAGGGGGCCGCCCACCATGTCGTAGGTGACCGTGTGGTCGACCGATGAGGCGGCGAGCAGCGTTTCGCGCACGCGGCCGGAGCCGTCCTTGAGGGCGAAATTGCGCACGCAGCCGATTTCGTTGTTGGCCTTGCCCTCTTCGATATGGCTTTCGGCGGCGGCCGGATGCCAGGCCGGCAGGCCGTTGAAATCGGACGCCAGCGCCCAGACGGCGTCGATCGGCGCGTCGATGACGGTGGATGTGCGGACCTTGATCATCGTTTTCCTCCCACCGGGCCGCCTCAGCGGTCGAACGTGATTGCCTTGAACCGGCGTGTCTGCTCGGCCAGCGCGGTTTCCACCGGCAGCCGCTCCATCGAACTGGCGCCGTAGAACCCGTGGCAGGACCGGGCTTTGCCGAGCACGTACTGGGCGTCGTCCGGCATGGCGATCGGGCCGCCGTGGCACAGCACGATGACGTCGTCGCGCACGGCGCGCGCGGCCGCGGCGATGGCGTCGATCTCGGCCACGCAGGCGTCGAGCGACTTGGCCGATGTCGCGCCGATCGCGCCGCCGGTGGTCACGCCCATATGGGCAACGATGATGTCGGCGCCGGCCCTGGTCATGGCGTCGGCTTCGTCGGGATTGAACACGTAGGGCGTGGTCAAAAGGTCGAGCGCGGCCGCCTGGGCGATCATGTCGACCTCAAGCCCATACCCCATGCCGGTTTCCTCGAAACTCTGCCGCATGACGCCGTCGAACAGGCCGACAGTGGGAAAATTCTGCACCCCGGAAAAGCCCATCGCGCGCAGTTCGGCCAGAAACTGCGGCATCAGCACGAAAGGATCGGTGCCGTTGACGCCGGCCAGAACCGGCGTCTTCTTGACAACCGGCAGCACCTCGACCGCCATCTCCTTGACGATCTCGTTGGCGTTGCCGTAGGCGAGCAGCCCGGCCGCCGAGCCGCGCCCGGCCATGCGGTAGCGGCCGGAATTGTAGATGATGATCAGGTCGATGCCGCCGTCCTCCTCGCCCTTGGCCGACAGTCCGGTGCCGGCGCCGCCGCCGACGATGGGAATGCGGCGGTCGACCATGTCGTGCAGGCGTTGAAGAATCTGGCGGCGGGGAATGGCTGGCATCATTTGCCCTTCTTGGCGGTGATTTCGCGATAGGCCTCGGCGAGCGCGGCGGCGAAGGCGGGGTCGTTGATATGCAGCGGCAGGCGCTGCAGCCGGCGGTCCTGCGTCCATTCGACGGTGTCTTCGAGCGTGTCGAACAAAACCGCGTC
This sequence comes from Nitratireductor sp., assembly GCA_039973095.1. GTDB lineage: Bacteria > Pseudomonadota > Alphaproteobacteria > Rhizobiales > Rhizobiaceae > Mangrovimarina. The sequence goes on from JBDWLQ010000018.1 coordinate 789,017, forward strand.
GGCGTGCGGATCGAAGAACGGGCCGCCCGCGATGTCGAGCGCGGAGACGCCCTTTTCCGGGATCAGGATGCGGACCGGGCCCGGGCAGGCATTGAGCTTGTCGCCGATCCAGGCGCCGATGCGCCGGCATTCGTCCTTCGTGGTGCGCATCAGCGTGACGTTGGGGTTGTGCTCGTAGAAGGTTCGGCCTTCGAACGCGGCCGGCACGGTGTCGGGCGCCCAGAAATTGACCATGTCGAGCGCGCCGAGCGAGCCGACATAAGGCAGTCCCGTTTTCGCCACCACGTCGAGCCGGTCGTCGCGGGCCGGCAGCACCCCGCCGACCAGCAAGTCGCAGATCTCCGTGGTGGTGACGTCGAGCATGCCTTCCAGCATGCCGGAGGCGGCAAGCGTTTCCATCGTGCGCCCGCCGGTGCCGGTGGCATGGAAGACCAGGCAATCGTGTGTCGATTTCAGCGCCTCGACGACGGCGGTCACGCAGGCGGTGGTGACGCCGAACATGGTCAGCCCGACGGCGGGCCGGTCGTCCGCGGGCGCTGCCGGCTGCGTGGCCATCGCGGCGATCGCCCGGGCGGCGTTGTCGAGGATAACGCGGCTGATGCGGTTGAGGCCGGCCATGTCGGTGATCGACGGCATCATGATGATGTCGGACACGTCGACATAGGGCGCCACATCGCCCGAGGCCAGCGTGGAGACCATGAGCTTGGGCAGGCCGATCGGCAGGGCGCGCATGCCCGCCGTCACCATCGCCGTGCCGCCGCCGCCGCCGATGCCGATCATGCCGGCAATGTCGGTGCGGGTGGTGACGAAGGCGCAAAACGCGTCCGTCATGGCGGCAACGGCGCTGCCGCGGTCCGCTGCGGCCAGCGCCTGCAGCGTCGCGCCGCCGCCATGGGCGGCCACCTCGGTGGCAGGCACGAAATCAGCGCCTGCGAAGGCCGATGCATCGGCCGTGGCGCCGGTTCCGATATCCACCACGGTCACGGCCGCGCCGCAGGCCGCGATCCGCGCGGCGAGATAGGCCAGTTCGGCACCCTTGGTGTCGGCTGTGCCGACGACGTAAACCCGCTTCATGACTGTTTGGCCGTGATCGTTGCGCACGGATGACGTGCCGGTTGCGTAAATTTTGAGACAAGCGTATCGTAATGATATGAATATCTCAAATCAAGCCGCGAATCCTGCCGCCGAACCGGAAAAAGGTCCGCGGGCGAGGACGCGGCGGCTGATGATCGAAACCGCGGTGCGGATGATGCAGGCCGGCATCGTGCCCTCCGTCGCCGAGGTGGCGGAGGAGGCGGAAGTTTCGCGCGCCACAGCCTATCGTTATTTTCCCAGCCAGGCCGCCCTGGTCGGCACGGTGGTCGACCGGGCGCTCGGACCGATCCTCGACTGGCGTTGCGAGGCGAACGATCCCGTCGAGCGCGTGCGCGACCTGTTTGCGTCGTCATGGCCGCGCATGGACGAGTTCGAGGCCACGTTCCGGGCCGCGCTGAAACTCGCGCTCGACCATCGCGAGCCCTCGCAGGCCGGCCGGCCCGACGACGACACCCGTTTTCGCCGCGGCCACAGGGCCGCCTTGCTGCGCGATGCGCTGAGCCCGCTGGCGGGCGAGCTGCCGGATGCCGAGTTCGACCGTCTTGCCAAGGCGCTTTCGCTGGTTTTCGGCGTCGAGGCGCTCGTGGTGCTCAAGGATATCTGGGGCTGCGACGCGGACGAAACGGCCCGCATCGCTGCCTGGGCGGCCGAGGCGCTGCTGCGCGCCGCGACCGCGGGAGAGATGACGGCGGCGGAGCCGGCTGATATGGCATAACTGGTCTTACCAAAGCCGGGTGTTTTTGGCGTTTCTGTCGCGCGTTTCAGGCGGAGCAGCGGGCGTGGCGTGATGGCCAGCTGGTATGGCGCCGTAATAAGGCGCTGATTCTCAAAACGGTTTAGAGCCGTTCCGAAAAGGGGAAAAAGAAGCTTGACCGCCCCCGTCAATTGGTACTACCAGTTTTAAGAAGCGACGGTCGCCGCAGGGCTTTGGCTGCAGGCGGATCGTTGGCGACTATGCCGGCATGTGGAGGTTGCCGGCGAAAGGCGACGCGGCAACCGGGCCAGACGCAGTCGGCCCGCCACGGCAGCGACGCTTGAGACGGCGCAACAGGGAGGAGCAAGATCATGCGAAGAAAAATCGCCGGCATCGCCGCCGGTATAGGCCTTATGCTCGCCAGCGGCACGTCGGCGCTGGCGCAGGAACTGACCATTTTCTGGGCGGAGTGGGATCCGGCCAACTATCTGCAGGAACTCGTCAACGAATACGAGGCGGAGACCGGCGTGCGCGTGACGGTCGAGACGACGCCGTGGTCGGACTTTCAGACCAAGGCCTTTACGGAATTCAATGCGCGCGGCGACGCCTACGATCTGGTCGTGGGCGATTCGCAGTGGCTCGGGGCGGGCTCGACCGGCGGCCATTATGTCGATCTGACCGACTTCTTCAAAGAGCATAATCTCGGCGAGGTGATGGCCCCGGCGACGGTGAAATACTACGCCGAATATCCCGGCAATAGCGGCAAATACTGGGCGATCCCGCTCGAAGGCGACGCGGTCGGCTGGTCCTATCGCAAGGACTGGTTCGAGGATCCCAAGGAGATGGAGGCGTTCAAGGCCAAATACGGCTACGACCTCGCGCCGCCGAAGGACTGGAAGCAGCTTCGCGACATCGCCGAGTTCTTCCATCGCCCCGACGAAAAGCGCTACGGCGTGGCGATCTATACCGACAATTCCTACGACGCGCTGGTGATGGGCGTGGAAAACGCCATCTTCAGCTACGGCGGGGAACTCGGCAATTACGAGACCTACGAGGTTGACGGCTACATCAATTCCGACAAGGCGGTCGCCGCGCTGGAAGCCTACAAGGAGCTCTACCAGTTCACGCCTCCGGGCTGGGCGAAGACCTTCTTCGTGGAAAACAACCAGGCCATCACCGAGGGCCTGGCGGCGATGAGCATGAACTATTTCGCCTTCTTCCCGGCTCTGCTCAACGAAGCGACCAATCCGCACGCCAAGAATACCGGCTTCTTCGCCAATCCGGCCGGGCCGGACGGCGACCAGTTCGCCGCGCTCGGCGGGCAGGGGATCTCCATCGTGTCCTATTCCCAGAACAAGGACGAGGCGATGAAGTTCCTGGAGTGGTTCATCCGCGACGACGTGCAGAAGCGCTGGGCGGAGCTCGGCGGCTATACCTGCCACGCCAAGACGCTGGAATCGGAAGAGTTCCGCAACGCCACGCCCTATAACGAGGCCTTCTACCAGACGATGTTCAAGGTGAAGGACTTCTGGGCTGTGCCGGAATTCGCCGAGCTGCTGCAGCAGATCAACCAGCGCATCTATCCCTATATCGTCGGCGGCGAAGGCACCGCCAAGGAAGCGCTCGACGCGCTGGCGGTGGACTGGACCGACACCTTCAAGAAGTACGACCGCATCAAATAGCCGGGACGGCGGGAGGGGCAGGCCCCCTTCCGCCGCTCGCCAATGTCCGCTTACGAGGTTCGCAGAGGCTCGTGCGAGCCTGCGTGCCTCGCAAACGGACGCCATGAAGGCAATCGTTTCACGGTCAATCGGGCCAGGCCGTAGATCGCGGCGAAACGTCCTGTTTCGCCCGGCGACCGCGCCGGCCCGCTGTGATCAAGCTCTCAGGGGAGGAGCGTCTTGACGACCGACGTCATAACCAGGCTGGACCCGCATTCGCATGCGGCCAAGCGCGGACTGAGCGATCTTTCGATCCGCAACCTGTTCATCATCCCGACGATCCTGTTCCTGATCGTCTTCAACATCTTCCCGCTGCTGTATTCGCTCTATTATTCCTTCACCGACTTCCGCGCCTCGACCAATGCAGCGGCCAATTTCGTCGGTCTGCAGAATTATCGCGAGCTGTTGAACGACCCGTTCATCTGGAACAATTTCGTCATCACCGCCAAATACGTCATCGTTTCGGTCGCCGGCCAGGTGATCGTCGGCTTCGGCGTGGCGCTGCTGCTCAACCGCGACATTCCCTACAAGGGCCTGATCACCACGCTGCTGCTGTTGCCGATGATGCTGTCGATGGCGGTGGTCGGCCTGTTCTGGAAACTGCTTTACGACCCGTCCTTCGGCATCATCAACTACGCGCTCGGGCTCGGCACGTTCGAGTGGCTCGCCAATCCCGACATGGCGCTTTACGCAGTGGCCATCACCGACATCTGGATGTGGTCGCCCTTCGTCATGCTTCTGTCGCTGGCCGGGCTTTCGGCGGTGCCGAAGCATCTTTACGAGGCGGCGGCGATCGACCGGGCCGGCTCGCTCTACACCTTCTTTCGCATCACCTTGCCGCTGGTGGCGCCGATCCTGATGATCGCGATCATCTTTCGCACCATGGAAGCGTTCAAGACCTTCGACCTGGCCTACATCCTGACCAGCCAGCCGACGACCGAGGTGCTGTCGATCCGGCTCTACAAGATGGCGTTCCAGGAATGGCAGACCGGTCGCTCCTGCGCGCTCGCCTACATCATGCTGATCGTGGTGGTGGCGATCACCAATATCTACGTCAAATATCTGAACAAGGTGAAGGAGCGCTAGAATGGCTGCAGTCCGCACCCCGGCCGAGCGCACGCTCAATCGCCTGGCGATCGTCAGCGTCCTTCTGGTGACGCTGATCTTCCTGGCCCCGATCTACTGGATCACGGCGACGGCCTTCAAGCCGCGCAACCTGGCCACCACCGTGCCGCCCACGGTGATGTTCGAGCCGGAAGTGTCGCCGTTCGTGAAACTCTTCCTGCGGCGTTCGCAACTGCGCGAGGCGCCGAGCGAGGAAGTCTATGCCGCGGCCCCGTGGTGGGAGCAGATGGTGTTTGACGGCGGCGAGAAGGTGGTGCGCTCAGGCACCGGCGAGGTGCGCTGGTCGGCCTATCCGGACCGCTTCATGAATTCGCTGATCATCGCCATATCGTCCACCGTGCTGGCGGTCGGCATGGGCACGCTGACGGCCTACGGGTTTTCCCGCTTCAAGGTGGCGGGCGAACAGGACTGGCTGTTCTTCATCCTATCGACGCGCATGCTGCCGCCGGTGGTCGTGGCGATCCCGATGTTCCTGATGTACCGGGTGTTCGGGCTGACCGACACCCATGTCGGGCTGATCATCCTCTATACCGCCTTCAACCTGTCGTTTTCGGTCTGGCTGATGAAAGGCTTCATCGACGAGATCCCGCGCGAATACGAGGAGGCGGCGCTGGTCGACGGCTATACGCGGCTGCAGGCCTTCTTCAAGGTGGTGCTGCCGGAGGCGGCCACCGGCATCGCGGCCACGGCGGTGTTCTGTTTCATCATCGCCTGGAACGAATACGCCTTCGCGCTGATCATGACCAACCGCCGGGCGCAGACCGCACCCCCCTTCATCCCCAGCCAGATCGGCTCGGGCCTGCCCGACTGGACCGTGATCGCGGCCGGCACGGTGCTGTTCCTGCTGCCGGTCGCCATCTTCACCTTCCTGCTTCGCAATCACCTGCTGCGCGGCATGTCGTTCGGAGCGATCCGCAAATGAGCTTTCGCGAGATCAACCAGAAAGTCCTGCAGCCGGCCTCGCAGACGGTGATGATCCTGGGCATGGTGGCCCTGTGCCAGCCCTGGAACCTGTTTTTACACCGCTACGGGCTGACGATCATCATTGCCGGGCTGATCGGTTTCATCATCACCACCCATATCGGCCCCGGCGAGGCGGACGCCGAAGAGGCGGATTCCGAGCGGGTATTCGACGTTTCCGACCATCGCGAGGGCAAGGCATGACCCAGATCGAACTTCGCGGGGTGCAGAAATTCTTTGGCGAGGTGCAGGTCATCAAGGACCTGAATCTCGACATCGAGAGCGGTGAATTCATCGTGCTTCTGGGCCAGTCCGGCTGCGGCAAGACGACGACGCTGCGCGCCATCGCCGGGCTGGAGACGATCGACGAAGGCGATATCCTGATCGACGGCAAGGTCGTGCAGGACATCAAGGCGGCGCATCGCGACATCGCCTTCGTGTTCCAGTCGTTCTCGCTCTATCCGCATATGACGGTGTTCGAAAACATCGCCTTTCCGCTGCGGGCGATGGGCCGCGACCGCGCCGGGATCGAGCGCGAGGTCGAGAGCGTGGCCAAGGTGCTGCGGATTTCCGAGCTGCTGTCGAAACGGCCCTCGGCGCTGTCGGGCGGCGATATGCAGCGGGTGGCGATCGGCCGGGCGCTGGTGCGCCGGCCGAAGGCGATCCTGATGGACGAGCCGATCGGCGCGCTCGACGCCAAGCTGCGCGAGGAGATGCGCGCCGAGATCAAACGCCTGCATCTGGAGCAGGGCTCGACCACCATCTACGTCACCCACGACCAGATCGAGGCGATGGCGCTCGCCGACCGGATCGTGATCATGCACGAGGGCATTCTGCAGCAGGTCGGCAGTCCGCAGGAGGTCTATTCCCGCCCGGCCAACCTGTTCGTCGCGCAATTCGTCGGCAGCCCGGTGATGAACATCACCGACATCCGGGTTGCGGACGCCGATGGCGGCGCGGAAGTGGTGCCGCCGGGCTCGCAAAAGGGGTTTGCGTTTCCCGGCACGCTGTTGTCGCATCTTCAATCGGCGCGGGCCGGCGCGGACGGCCTCAAGCTCGGCATCCGGCCGGAAGGGATCGACGTTTCGCTCGAGCCGCGCGACGGCTACCTGCCGCTGGAGGCGCATCTGATCGAGCCGTTGGGGTCGCACGACATTGTCGATCTTCAGGTCGGCGACGACTATCTGCGCGCCCGCACCCGCAGCGGCTTCGTCGGCGGTCCGGGCCGGCAGGTGTTTGCCCGTATCGACCCGGCCCAGGCCCATTTCTTCGACGCCGTCTCGGGCAATTCGCTGGGCGTGCGGCTGTGAACGGGCGCGCCCTCCTTCCCGCCACGACCACCGGCGCCGCCACACGCGAAGACGGATAACACCCATGGCCCATATCCAGCTCAAGAACATCAGCAAGAAATTCGGCAGCCACGCGGCGCTGAAGAATCTCGATGTGGAGATCGCCGACGGCGAATTTTTCGTCCTGCTCGGCGAGACCGGTGCCGGCAAGACCACCACGCTGCGCGTGATCGCCGGCCTCGAGGCGCCGACGACGGGCGAGGTGCTCATCGACGGCGAACGGGTGAACGATTGGGGCCCGGCCGAGCGCGATGTCGCGCTGGTGCTGCAGCAATATTCGCTTTATCCGCGTTATACCGTGCGCGAAAATCTCGAATTCCCGCTGAAATCGAAGATTCGCGCCACGCCGCGCGCTGAAATCGACGAAAAGGTGGCGCGGGTCGCCAAGGTGTTGCGGATCGAACACCTGCTCGAGCGCAAGACCGACCGTCTGTCGGGCGGCGAGATGCAGCGCGTGTCGATCGGGCGCGCCATCGTGCGCGAGCCGCGCGTGTTCTTGATGGACGAGCCGCTGTCGGCGCTCGACGCCAAGCTGCGCGAGGCGCTGCGCACGCAGTTGAAGAACCTGCAGATGAATCTGGGCGCGACCTTCTTGTTCGTCACCCACGACCAGGTCGAGGCGATGTCGATGGGCGACAAGATCGGCGTGCTCAACGAGGGGCGTCTGGTCCAGGTCGGCACGCCACAGGACATCTACAGCCGTCCGCGCAACACGTTTGTCGCCCGCGCGGTCGGCTCACCGCCGATGAACCTTCTCGACGGCAAGGTTGAGGACGGCGCCGCCGCCTTGTCGCGCGCCGGCCAGACGCTGCCGCTCGCCGGAGAGCTCAACGGTTCGGTTGCCGGCCGCGACCTCACCTTCGGCATCCGCCCCGAGGATGTGCGGCTTGCCGCCGATGCGCCGGGGGAAGCCACGATCCACGACATCGAGGACCATGGCGTGGAAAAGATCCTGACCCTGCATGCCGGCGCCTCGGTGCTGCGCGCGACGGTCTCGGCCCAGACCAGGGTCGCCTATGACGAGCAGGTGCGGTTTGCCTGGGATCCCGAAAAGGTCCATGTCTTCGACCGGGCCTCGGGTCTGAGCCTGCACCACGCCTCGTAGGGTTTTTTGGCACGCCAAAGAGAGCGGCGCCGGTCGCGGAGCTCTTTGGCGTAGGGCGAAGACGGCTCGTCTTACGCGGCCGGAAAGCGGGACCGGTAACGCGGCTCGGCGTCCGGGTTGCAGAAATTGACCGGCAGGTCGCCGGCCAGGATGCGCAGGCTTTCCTCGACCGCACCGAGGCCCATGCGGGCCATGCTTTCCTCGGTAATGCCGGCCATGTGCGGCGTCAGCAGCACGTTGTCGAACCCTAGCAGCGGGTGGTCGGCGGGCAAGGGCTGGGTGTCGAAGACGTCGAGCGCCGCACCGCCGATACGGTCGTTTCGCAGCGCGTCCACCAGCGCGGCCTCGTCGATCACCGGTCCGCGCGCGACGTTGATGAGGATGGCCTCGCGCTTCATGCGGGCAAGACGCCTTGCGTCGATCAGCCCGCGGGTCTCGTCGGTCAGCGGGCAGCACAGCACCACGATATCGCTTTCGGCCACCAGCGCGTCGACATCGCGATAGGGAATGGTGTCGGGAACGGAGCGCGGATTGCGGCTGTTGGCGATCACGTCGAGGCCGAAGCCCCGGGTGGCGATCTCGGCCACGGTGCGGCCGATATTGCCCATGCCGACAATGCCGATCGTACGGCCGAAAAGCTCGTTGGTGTCAACGGCGTGGGCGCGGCCGGCGAGCCAGCCCTTGGTGCGCAGGTCGCGGTCGACCAGGCGGAAGCGGCGCAACAGCGCCATGGCGGCAAACAGCACATGCTCGGCCACGGTGCGCGCGTTGACGCCGGGCACGTTGGCGACCAGAACGCCGGCCTCGGTCGCCGCCTCGACCGGGATCATGTCGAGCCCGGCGCCGTGGCGCACCGCGGCGCGCAGCCGGCTTGCCCGTTTAAACAGCGATGCGGGCAGGGGCGCGCGCACGATGACGATCTCGGCCTGTTCGGCCTCGCGCACGAGCGTCGCGGGGTCGAGGGCGGAGGCGATCGTCAGCCGGGCGACACCGTTCAGCTTGGCCGCGGCCTGCGGGTGAAGCGGATGGGTGGACAGGACGCGCGGGCTCTTGTCAGACATTCTCAAGCTGCGGATCGGGTTTGGCCGGACCCGAACCATCCACCGGCGTGCCGCTTTCGATCAAGCCCTTCCAGTAGCTTTCCACGCCCTGCAGATGCGCGCTCATCAGCGCCTGGGCCAGGTTGCCGTCGCGGCGCACCAGCGCGTCGAAGATCTGCAGATGTTCGGCATGGGATTTCCGGCCCCGCTCGGGATCGCTGAAATAGACCGGCAGCCTGGCTTCGCCCATCACGTAATAGACGCTGCACACGCGGTAGAACACGCTGTTCTTGGTCGCGCGTACGATCTCGAGGTGAAAGTCGCGATCTTCCTTGTTAAGCGGTTCGCCCGCCGCCAGCCGCTTTTCGGAGCGGTCGAGCACCTCGCGCAGCGCCTGGTAATTTTCTTCCGTGGCCCGCTCGCAGGCGAGTTCGGAGGCCTTGATCTCGTGGATCTTGCGCAGTTCCACCGCCTCGTAGATCTGCACCGGGTCGAGCGGCAGCCCGGCGCGGGCAAACAGCGCCAGCGCCTCCACGCTCGCCCGGCTCTGGGTCAGGTAGATGCCGGATTTGGCGCGCCGCTCGACGATCTGCATGGCTTCGAGGATGGCCAGCGCCTCGCGGATCTGGCCGCGGCTGACGCAAAAGTGCTCGGCGAGCTCGCGCTCGGAGGGCGTGCGCGCGCTCTGTTTGTCGGTGTGGGCAAACAGGTAGGCGGCGAGGTCGGCAAGCAGGCTTTTTTCGGTCATTCCGTTCAGTCCACCGCGTGGTTTCTCACATAGTCCTCCGAGATGGTAAAACCGAGGCCGGGTCGGTCCGGAACATCGATCATGCCGTCTTGCACCGAAACCGTCTCCTCGACGAGATCGTGTATCATCGGATTTGCGCCCAGCGAATATTCGATGATGAAGCTTGCAGGCGATGCGGCACATAGATGCAGGCCGGCGAAGAAGCAGGGCGCGCCGGCCCACAGGTGCGGGGCGAGGCGCAAATTGAAGCTGGAGGCGAGCGCGGCGATCTTCAAGCCTTCGCTGATGCCGCCGCAATAGCCGAGATCGGGCTGGAAGATGTCGACGGCCCGCAGCACGGCGAGATCGCGAAACGCGAACCGCGTCGCCTCGCTCTCGCCGGCAGCGATCGGGATCGAGCAAGCCGCGCGTATCTCGGCCATGCCGGGCTTGTCGTCGGCGATCACAGGCTCCTCGAACCAGGCGACATCCTGATCCTGGATCAGGGCGGCGAAACGCTTGGCGTCGCCGACATTGAAGGTGCCGTGCGCGTCGACCATGATGTCGATGCCGGGGCCGAGCGCCGCGCGGGCGGCGCGCACGCGCGCGGCCGAGACGTGCGGCGGGCCATCGATCGCGCCGACCCGCATCTTCACCGCGCGGAAGCCGCCTTTTTCGACATAGGAGGAGAGCTGCTCGCCGATCGTGTCGACGCCGGCCCAGCCGCCGGAGGCGTAGGCGGGCAGCCTGTCGGCCTTGCGTCCGCCCAAAAGCCGCCAGACCGGCACGCCCAGATCTTTGCCCAAAATGTCCCATAGCGCGATGTCGATGGCGCTGATGGCGGCAAGGGTGTGGCCGCGGCGGGCCAGTTGCGGCATGGCGTGGCCGGCGCGGGCGGCGGTCCGGTGGCGTACGCCGTTATAAAGCGTCTCCCAGATCACGCCCGGCTCGCGCGGGTCGCGGCCGATCAACACCGGCGCGACCTCGCGGTTGATCAGATGCACCAGGGCGGCATAGTCGCCGGCGCTGCCGGCGGCGTTCTTGCCTTCGCCCCAGCCGACGATGCCGCACTCGGTTTCCACCCGAACGATGGCGGCATCGAATGTCGCGATCTGTCCGAAATCGCTACGATGCTGGTTCTTCCTGTCGATGGGGACGCGCACCCACCAAGCTTCAATACGCGCTATACGCATCTTATTCCCCGTGCCGTTCCCGCAGTCGCGGCGGGAACGGCCGTACCCGTCCCGATCCTAGCGGATCAGGGGCAGGATGGTTTCCGCCGTGATGCGCATCTGGTCGGCATAAAATGCCTCCGTCAGCACGCTCGATCCGTGATCCTGGATGAATTTGAGCTGTTCGGGCGGGATGTCGCTCGGATTGCGGTCGACCATGTCGGGATAGATCGCAGCCGGCGTGCGATCGACGGGCGCCACGAACTCGTTGGTCAGCGCGCCGTCATAGCCGATCTCCTTCAGCGTGGCGACGATCTTGGCCCAGTCAAGATGGCCCAGCCCGGCCGCGAAACGGTTGTTGTCGGCGACGTGGAAGTCGAACAGCCGGTCGCCGGCGAGCCGGATCGCGTCATAGATGTCGGCTTCCTCGATGTTGAGATGGAAGGCGTCGAGGCAGACCCCGCATTCGGGACTGACCGCGTCGGCAAGCGCCAGCGCCTGGGCGCAGCGGTTGAACAGATAGGTCTCGAACCGGTTCAGCGGCTCGACGGCGATGCGCACGCCCTTCTTCTTTGCGTGTTCGAAACATTCCTTGGTCGAGTCGACCACCCATCGCCACTCCTCTTCCTCCGTGGCGTCGGGGACCACCTTGCCGACGGTGCACGGCACCAGGGTGATCATCTCGCCCTCGAGCTCGTTGACCATGGTGATCACGCTCTTGACGTAGTCGACCGAGGCGGCGCGCTGGGCCGGATCCTTGGCGGCGAGATTGCGCTCGCCGAGCGTCAGCGTCACCGCGCCCCAGCAGCGGATGCCGTGCTCCTTGAGCAGGGCGCGCGTCTCCTTGGTGTCGTACTGGGCGGGTTCGCCGGAAATCTCGATCGATTCGTAACCGAACTTCTTGATCCGGGCGAGCGTGCGCTCGAGCGGCTCGGCGCGCATCCAGTTATGCGTCGAAAGGTGCATGGTCGGTCCTTCTCCAAAATCGCTTGCGAGCGCCGCCGCCACGGGCGCACGCTCTCCTCCCTCGAAACGGCCCGACTGGCAAACTGGTTGGACCAGTCTGGCGTTCCTGATTTTCTAGCGGATTTCCAAACCGCTCGCAAGCGCGTCCGGAAAAGAGTCGTGTATTCAGAATAATGATCTGAAAAATAATGCATATTTTGGAAAGTTCGTGCCGGCTTCATGAAAAAGGCCGCGCGCCGCGCGCCTTGACCGCGACGGAAAATTTGGTAATACCAAATAAGCGAGCGGGTCATGTCCAGTCGCGATCGCGGGCCTCCCGGAACCGGCGCGACTGGACACGTGCTCCTCCGGGGAGGAGGGCGCGCCGAACGGCGCCGGGAGCGTGGTAATCGCTCCGGCATTCGCGTGCGGTCCCGGTAGCATCACGCCCAACAGGGAGGGGACAATGCCGACGACAATGAAGGGCCCGGCGATTTTTCTCGCGCAGTTCGCCGGCGACGACGCGCCGTTCAATTCGCTGCCGGCGATCGCCAAATGGGCAGCCGGCCTCGGATACAAAGGCGTTCAGATCCCGACCTGGGACGGACGTCTGTTCGACCTCGAGAAGGCGGCAAGCTCGAAGGATTATTGCGACGAGGTCAAGGGCGTCTGCGCGGAAGCCGGCGTCGAGGTGACGGAGCTTTCGACGCATTTGCAGGGCCAACTCGTTGCCGTGCATCCGGCCTATGACAGCGCGTTCGACGCGTTCGCGCCGGCCGACGTGCACAACAATCCGAAGGCGCGCCAGACATGGGCCGTCGACCAGGTGACGATGGCGGCCAAGGCCTCGCGCAATCTCGGGCTCGACGTCTCGGTGTCGTTTACCGGCGCGCTCGCCTTTCCCTATCTCTATCCCTGGCCGCAACGCCCGGCCGGGCTGATCGAAGAGGCGTTCGCCGAGCTCGGCCGGCGCTGGAAACCGATCCTCGACGTCTACGAAGACAACGGCGTTTATCTCGGCTACGAGATCCATCCGGGCGAGGACGTGTTCGACGGCGCGACCTTCGAGATGTTTTTGGACGCGGTCGGCGGCCACAAGCGCTGCGCGATCAATTACGATCCATCGCATTTCCTCTTGCAGCAGCTCGACTATCTCGCCTTCATCGACATCTATCACGAGCATATCAGGGCTTTCCACGTGAAGGACGCCGAGTTCAATCCGAGTGGGCGCCAGGGCGTCTATTCGGGTTATCAGGGCTGGGTCGAGCGGGCTGGGCGGTTCCGTTCGCTGGGCGACGGCCAGGTCGATTTCGCCGGCATCTTTTCCAAGCTTGCGCAATATGATTACGCCTCCTGGGCGGTGCTGGAATGGGAGTGCTGCCTGAAGCATCCCGAGGACGGCGCGGCCGAGGGCGCGCCGTTCATCGAGCAGCACATCATCCGGGTGACCGAGCGGGCTTTTGACGATTTCGCCGGCGGCGAGACCGACAAGGCGGCGCTGAAGAAGATGATGGGGATCGAATAGGGAGGGCCGTCATGGTCGGCGCATCAAAAACACGGACGGAAAACGGACCGATCCGTTACGGCATGGTCGGCGGCGGGCAGGGCGCCTTCATCGGCGCGGTACACCGCATCGCGGGCCGGCTCGACGGCGAGTTCGCGCTGGTGGCGGGCGCACTCTCCTCCGATCCCGGGCGCGCGCGCGCCTCGGCGGCCGAGCTCGGGATCGATCCCGAACGCGGCTACGGCTCGTTCGAGGAGATGGCGACGGCGGAGGCGGCGCGCGCCGACGGCATCGAGGCGGTGGCGATCGTCACCCCCAACCATATGCACTATCCGGCCGCCAAAGTGTTTCTGGAGGCGGGCATTCACGTCATCTGCGACAAGCCGATGACCGCCAATCTCGAGGACGCGAAAAAACTCGCCGCGCTGGTGAAAAAATCCGGCAAACTGTTCGTGCTGACGCATAATTACACCGGCTATCCGATGGTGCGGCAGGCGCGCGCGATGGTGGCCGCAGGCGAACTTGGCGACCTGCGCGTCGTCCAGGTCGAATATCCGCAGGACTGGCTGACCGAGAAGCTCGAGGGCACCGGCCAGAAACAGGCATCGTGGCGCACCGACCCCGCGCGCTCGGGCGTCGGCGGCGCCACCGGCGACATCGGCACGCATGCCTTCAATCTTGCCCGCTTCGTCACCGGGCTCGAACTCGACAGTCTCGCCGCCGATCTGACGGCGTTTGTCGACGGCCGGCCGCTCGACGACAACGCGCATGTGATGCTGCGCTTCAAGGGCGGGGCCAAGGGCATGCTGTGGGCGAGCCAGGTCGCGCCCGGCAACGAGAACGCGCTCAAGCTCAGGGTCTATGGCACCAAGGGCGGGCTGGAATGGGAGCAGGAACATCCCAACCATCTGTGGTTCACGCCGTTCGGCGCGCCGAAGCGGCTGATCACGCGCAACGGAGCCGGCGCGGGCGAGGCGGCGGGGCGGCTTTCGCGGGTGCCTCCCGGCCATCCGGAAGGTTATCTCGAAGGGTTTGCCAATATCTATGCCGAGGCGGCCCGGGCGATCCGCGCCGCGCGGCGTACGGGCGGCACGGTCGATGACGCCGTCGTCTATCCGAGCGTGGAGGACGGGGTGGAAGGCGTCGCCTTCGTCGAGGCGTGTGTGAGATCATCGCAACAAAACGGTGCCTGGACGACGCTTTGAGGCGGATATTGCGGCGCAGATGTCAGGCCGGTCTTGAGGCGGCAAGCAGCGTTTCGAGCTTGGCGTAGGCTGTGGCGCGTTCCGAGGCGTCGAGCACGTTAAGGCCGAGCAGGCGGGTGAGCCGCAGTCCCTCGATTGCCAGGAAGGCGACCAGCGCCATGTGCGGATCGCTTGCCGTGGCGGTCATGCGTGTCAGCGTCTGCCGGTTGAAGCGCAGCACGGGTTCGAGGAAGCTCGGATCCTCGGCAAGCGCGGCCAGCAGGCCGGAGGGCTGTTCGTCGCGCAGGCGCTCCTGATCGCGGGCGACGGCCAGAAACGACGCCGCGAGCGCGTTGGGCCGGCCGGCGCTGCGCGCGGCATGGTCGTTCAGCTCGGCCTCGACCGCGAGCAGATGGTCTTCGACCAGCGCCTCCAGCAATTTCGACTTGGAGGGGAAGTTGTATAGCAAGCCGCCCTTCGACAGGCCCGCGCGCGCGGCAACCGCGTCGAGCGAGAAATGGCCGATGCCGGCCTCGCGGGCGACATCGGCGGCCGCCTTGAGAATTCTTGCGCGGGAGGAAGGGCGTCTCGGCGCCATCGAAACCTGATCCGTGGATATTGACTTTACCGACCAGACGGTACAGTTGGGCGCTCCGACGCGCAAGCGCCCGTAACGGCTATTGTCCTCGCCGGATGTGTCGTCAGCGCGTAGCATGCCCAGACCCGAACCGCCGGAGCCCGCCCCGCATGGTCAAACGCTTTCTCATCGCCCTCGTTCTGGTCGCCCTCGTTGCGGGCGGACTTGTCGGTTTCAACATGTTCAGAGACGAGGCGATCAGCCAGTTTTTCGCCAATCGGCCCCGGCCGGCGGTGACGGTGTCGACGGCAAAGGTCGAAGCCCTGACCTGGACGCCGCGGATCCAGGCGATCGGCACGGTCGGGGCGGCGCGCGGCGTCGATCTGACGGTCGAGACGACCGGCATCGTCCAGGATGTCAGGTTCGACGCCAATGATCGCGTCGAAGAGGGCCAGGTCCTGGTCGTGCTCGACAACAACGTGCAGCGCGCCGATCTCGAAGCCGCCCGCGCCAAGGCGCAGCTCGACATGCAGGTTTTGACACGCGCGCAGGAACTTTTGAAGCGCGGCGTCGGCTCGGAGACGGCGGTGGAAAGCGCGCAGGCGGCGGCGACGGCCTCGGCCTCGCAGGTCGCCAAGCTCGAGGCCGTGCTTGCCCAGAAGGAACTCAAGGCGCCGTTTTCGGGCACGATCGGCATTCCCAGGGTGGAAAAGGGCCAATATATCGCGCCCGGCAATACGGTGGCGACCCTGCAGGATCTGGACACGTTGCGCGCCGATTTCAGCGTGCCGGAACAGAATCTGCCGCTCTTGAAGATCGGACTGCCGGTCCGTTACGGCTTGTCGGAGGACAGGCTCGACTTTTCCGGCAAGATCACCGGCATCGAGCCGCGCGTCGACCCGCAAACGCGGCTGGTCGCGCTGCGCGCCGAAATCACCGACGCGGGCGGCCGGCTGAGCCCGGGCCAGTTCGTCCAGGTGCGGGTCGAACTGCCGGCCGAGGGCGACGTTCTGGTGGTGCCGCAGACGGCGCTCGTCACCAGTCTTTACGGCGATTACCTGTTCGTGGTCGCGCCGGCGGAGGGCAAGGGCGACGCGTCGGAGGGCGAGCCTGGCCTCGTCGCGCGGCAGGTCTTCGTCAAGACCGGGCGCCGGGCCGGCGGCGTGATCGAGGTCGTCTCGGGCGTATCGGCGGGCGACGAGGTCGTCACCGCCGGACAGAACCGTCTGACGAATAACGGCCCGGTTACGGTCGACAACAGCGTCGAGCCGCTGGCGGCCCGTTCGGGAGAGGCGGCCGCGCAATGAATTTTTCCGACATCTTCATCCGCCGTCCCGTCCTGTCGACGGTGGTCGGCCTGCTGATCCTTCTGCTCGGCTTCCAGGGCATGATGAACCTCACCGTGCGGCAATATCCGCAGGTCGAGGAAACGGTGATCACCGTCACCACCATCTATCCCGGCGCCAGCGCCGAACTGATCCAGGGTTTTATTACCGCGCCGATCGCCGCGGCGGTGTCGACGACCGAAAACGTCGACTACGTCACCTCGCAAAGCCGGCCGTCGGCCAGCGTGGTGACGGTGCAGATGGAACTGGGCGCCGACCCCGACGTCGCGCTGACGGAAGTGATGTCGAAGGTGCAGGAGGTGCGCGGCAACCTGCCGACGGATGCGCGCGATCCGACCATCGTCAAGGGCACTGGCCAGCAGTTCGCGATCATGTATCTGGCCATGCAGAACCCGAACATGACGGCCGAACAGTTGACCGAATATCTCGACCGGGTCATCCGGCCGCGCCTGTCGACGGTCGAGGGCGTGGCCGAGGCGCAGATCCTGGGGGCCGCGGAGTATTCGATGCGGGTCTGGGTCGATCCGGTGCGGCTCGCCGCGCGCGGCATCACCGCCGCCGAAATGCTCAACGCCATCAACGCCTCGAACTTCCTGTCGGCGCCCGGCAAGATAGAAAACGATTATGTCGCCCATTCGATCACGCTGAAATCGACCCTGCAGACGCCGGAGGCGTTTGCCGCGCTGCCGTTGAAGGCGTCGGGCGACGACGTCGTTCGGCTGGGCGAGGTGGCGCGCGTGGAACTGGCCGCCGAAAGCACCGACACGGTGGTGAGCTTCAACGGCAAGCCGGGTACCTTTGTCGGCATCTTCCCGACGCCTTCGGCCAATCCGCTCGACACCTCGGCGGCGGTGCTGAAGGAACTGCCGGCGATCCAGGCGAGCCTGCCGGACGGCATGACCGCAACCATGGTCTATGACGCCACCGAGACGATCAGCGCCTCGATCGACGAGGTCTTCAAGACGATCGCCGAAGCGGTGGTGATCGTCATCCTGGTGATTCTGCTCTTCCTGGGCTCGTTCCGCTCGGTGCTGATGCCGATCGTCACCATCCCGTTGTCGCTGATCGGCGTGTGCTTCCTGCTCCTGGTGCTGGGCTATTCGATCAACCTTCTGTCGCTGCTGGCGATGGTGCTGGCGATCGGCCTGGTGGTCGACGACGCGATCGTGGTGGTGGAAAACATCCATCGCCACATCGAGGATGGCATGAGCCCGATGCAGGCGGCCTATCGCGGCATGCGCGAGATCACCGGCCCGGTGGTGGCGATGACGATCACGCTTGCGGCCGTGTTCGCCCCGCTCGGCTTTACCGGCGGTCTGACCGGCTCGCTGTTTCGCGAATTCGCCTTCACGCTCGCCGGCGCGGTGATCATTTCGGGACTTGTCGCGCTGACGATCACGCCGATGATGTCGGCGCGCCTGCTCAAGGCCGGCCATCACAGCCGCTTTCAGCGCATCGTCGACGGCACGTTCGAGCGGGTGGCCAATGTCTACGAGCGGCTGGTGGCCGGCTCGCTCAACTACCGCGCGGTCACCTTGATGATCGTGGCCGTGCTGCTCGGCCTGACCGGCTATCTGTTTACCAAGACGTCCAGCGAACTGGCGCCGGAAGAGGATTCGGGCGCGCTGTTCGCGCTCGTCAACGCGCCCCGCTACGCGACCACGAACTATACCAAGCTCTATACCGACCAGATGCGGGAACTGACCAAGGACCTGCCGGAGCTCGACGCCAATTTCTCCATTGTCGGCCTCGGCGGGCAGACCAACAGTGCAATCGCGGTCTGGTCGTTCAAGGACTGGGCCGAGCGCGAGCGTTCGCAGTCTGAGATTCAGGCCGACATCACCGCGCGGCTGTCCAATGTCGCCGGCGTGCAGGCGCTGGTGTTCGCGCCGCCTTCGCTGCCGGGGGCGGGCGGGGGGCTGCCGATCTCCGTCGTTGTCCGGGCGACCGGCGCATCGAGCCAGGTGTTCGAGGTCGCCGAGCAGATCAAGCGCGAGGCCGAGGCGAGCGGACGCTTCATCGTGGTGCAGAATTCGCTCGCGTTCGACGCGCCGCAGGTCACCGTGACGATCGATCGCGACCGGGCGGCGGCGCTCAACCTGCCGATCCGCGATATCGGCTCGACGCTCAGCCTCTTGGTCGGCGGCGGCGCCGTGGCCCAGTTCGACCGCGAATCCAACAGCTACGACATCATCACCCAGGTGCCACAGGAATATCGCGACAATCCGCGCCGTATCGGCGAGTTCTTCGTGCGCAGCGCCACCGGCGAGATGGTGCCTTTGTCGGCGGTCGTGTCGATCGACACCAATGCCGCCCCCTCGGCGATCGAGCAGTTCAACCAGTTGAACTCGGCCACCATCTCGGCCCTGCCTTTGCCCGGCGTCACCACCGGCGATGGCCTGGCGACGATCGTGGAGATCGCCGAGGGCCTGATGCCGAACGGGTTCTTCATCGACTATTCGGGCCAGTCGCGGCTCGAGGCCGAGCAGGGCAACACGATCCTGCTGGCCTTCGGCCTCGCCCTGATCGTCATCTATCTGGTGCTGGCGGCCCAGTTCGAGAGTTTCCGCGATCCGTTCATCATCATGATGTCGGTGCCGCTGTCGATCTTCGGCGCCATTGTGCCGCTCAATCTCGGCCTCGGCACGCTCAACATCTATACCCAGGTCGGGCTGATCACGCTGATCGGCCTGATCACCAAGCACGGAATCCTGCTGGTCGAGTTCGCCAATCAGCAGCGCCACGAGCACGGGCTCGACCGGTTCGAGGCGATCATCGCCTCGGCCAAGGTGCGCCTCAGGCCGATCCTGATGACCACGGCGGCGATGGCGCTGGGCGTCGTGCCGCTGATCACCGCGCAGGGCGCGGGCGCCGCGGCGCGCTACTCCATGGGGCTGGTGATCTTTTCCGGCATTCTGGTCGGCACGCTGTTCACGCTGTTCGTGGTGCCGATGTTCTACACGTTGATCACCCGGCGCGAACTGGCGCCGGAGCCCGAGCAGCCGCAGATCGCGCCGGCCGAGTAGGGCGGCGCGGCCTCAGCGCATGGCGGAGAGGAAATCGAGCACCGCGCGACGCATTTGCGGGGTTTCCTCGTGTCCGGTCTCGGGCTGCGACAGGCGCGTAAGCGCCGTTGCCGCGCCGGCCGTCTCGTAGGCCGCGCGGGTCTGCCGGTAGGCGGTATCGACGGCGTCGGGCGGGGTGAGCGAATCGTGGTCGCCGGTGCAGATCAGCTGCGGGCGCGGCGCGACCATGCCGGCGATGCGCCCGGTCGAGGTGGCGGCAAGCAGGCCGGGCACCGTCATATAGTGGCCGTGCAGGTCGTGGGCGCCGGTTTCGATCAGGCTGTCGAGATCAGCATAGGCGCATAGATGCGCCGCGCGCGCCACGCGCGGCTCGAGGGCGGCCAGAAAATAGGCGTGGGTCGCCCCCATCGACAGGCCGAACGTGGCGATGCGGGTCGCGTCGACCTCGGCGCGGGCGGCCAGGTACTCGAAGCCGGCGCGCAGATCGGCAAGCATCAGGCCCATCAGCGTGGTCCCGCGCCACAGCAGCGCCTTGGCGAGCGCGTTTTCCCTGGCGTCGGCCCGCTCGCCGAAGGTCGGCATGTCGAGACACAGGCTCACGAAGCCCGCTTCGGCCATAAGCGGCCCATAGGGACCGATGAGGCTCGGCCGGCCGATAAGGAGTTCGGACGCGCCGATCGCGTATTTGTTGCCGTGGGCATGGCAGTAAAGCACCGCCGGATACGGTCCGCCGGCGCCTGCCGGCCGCGTCAGCAGGCCGCGCACCGGCCGGTCGTCGCCGAAATCGAAGGCCAGGCGCTCGACGACATGGTCGCCCTTGCCGGATCGTTCGGCCACGGCGACGCGGGCGGCGCGCGGCGGCATGCCCAGCAGGCTCTTGAGGTCGTCCGGGGTCATGATCTGGTGCCTAAGATGCCAATGTCACGCGTTTCTAATATCATTGGGTTCGAAAGGGAATTGCCCGGATTGGCGCTGTGCCGGGCGCTTCCGGCGGTGCCGACGTGAACAAAGTTGCGGATTTCGCGTGCTAGCCGGTTTTTTCGAGCGCGGCTTCATGGCATTGGGCTGCTATCGTTTCGAACCGGCTGGCGGCATGGCCGCGCGGCCCGCCGGGAAAGCGGAACGCCGGCAAGGATCGGAAGCACAGCGTGGACAGCCTCACCATCACCAGACCCGACGATTGGCACCTGCATCTGCGCGACGGCGCGATGCTGGCGGGCGTTCTGCCCTATAGCGCGGCGCATTTTTCGCGCGCGATCATCATGCCGAACTTGGTGCCGCCGGTGGTGACCACGGCCGACGCGGCGGCCTATCGCAATCGCATCGAGATGGCGCTGCCGCCGGGATCGTCGTTCCAGCCGCTGATGACGCTTTATCTGACCGAGGCGACCGACGCCGACGACGTCGCGCGCGGTTTTGCCGACGGGGTGGTGCGCGCGGTCAAGCTTTATCCCGCCGGGGCGACGACCAATTCGCAAAGCGGCGTGCGCGACATCGACAAGGTCGTGCCGGTGCTGGAGCGGATGGCCGAAATCGGCATGCCGCTTTGCATCCACGGCGAGGTGACCGACGCCGATGTCGACATTTTCGACCGCGAGGCGGTGTTCATCGAGCGCGTGCTGGAGCCGCTGCGCCGGCGCGTGCCGGGCCTGCGGGTGGTGATGGAGCACGTGACGACCAAGAACGGCGTCGACTACGTGCTGGCCAACCCCAAGGGGCTTGCGGCCACGATCACCACCCATCATCTGATCATCAACCGCAATGCGATCCTGGCCGGCGGCATCCGCCCGCATTATTACTGCCTTCCGGTCGCCAAGCGCGAAACCCACCGTCTGGCGCTGCGCGCGGCGGCGACGTCGGGCGACGCACGCTTTTTCCTGGGAACCGATTCCGCCCCCCATACCGATGCGTCGAAGCAAACCGCCTGCGGCTGCGCCGGCATCTTTTCGGCCATCAACACCATGGCCTGTCTGGCGCATGTGTTCGAGGAGGAAAAGGCGCTCGACCGGCTCGAGGCCTTCACCTCGCTCAACGGCCCGGCCTTTTACGGCCTGCCGCCGAACGAGGCGCGGATGGTCTTGAGGCGCGCCGCGGACCCGGTCGCCGTTCCGCCGCGCATCGAGACCGGCGAAGGCCCGGTAACGGTGTTCGATCCGATGTTTCCGCTCCACTGGTTCGTGGCCGACGAGGTCGGCTAGAGCCCGGAGCGTCCGCACGAACCGTCACCAGCCCGAGGACGAACGCATGTTTTCCAACACTTTTCCCGAACGCGCGGTGATTTCGACCACCGTGGCCAGGATGTTGCTCGAGATCGAGGCCGTTCATTTCCGCGCCGACGAGCCCTATACGTTCACCTCGGGGCTGGCGAGCCCGGTCTATATCGACTGCCGCAAGCTGATCTCCTATCCGCGCATCCGCGCCACGCTGACGGACTTCGCGGCTTCGGTGATCCTGCGCGATGTCGGTTTCGAGCAGTTCGACGGTGTGGTCGGCGGCGAGACGGCCGGCATCCCGTTCGCGGCGTGGCTGTCGGATTCGCTCGGCCTGCCGATGCATTACGTGCGCAAGAAACCCAAGGGGTTCGGCCGCGACGCGCAGATCGAAGGGGCGCCGGTCGAGGGCAAGCGTATCCTCCTCGTCGAGGACCTGACCACGGATGGCGGCAGCAAGATCAAGTTTGCCGAGGCGCTGAATGGGGCCGGCGCGCGCGTCACGGACACGTTTGCGGTGTTTTATTACGACATCTTTCCCGAAGCGCCCGCGCGGCTGAAGGCGGCCGGGATGCGGCTCCATTATCTGGCCACCTGGTGGGACATCCTGAAAGTCTGCAAGGACGAGGGCCGGTTCCCGCCAAATGTGCTGGCGGAGGTGGAAAGCTTCCTGAAGGCGCCGCTCGCCTGGTCGGCGGCCAATGGCGGCATCGCCGAGATCGCGGGCTGAATATTGGCGCCGGCATTGGACCGGCGCCCAAAATGCGGCATGGTCCCGGCCGACGACGCTTTCGGGGCAAAAAGGCGCATGGACGCGCAGGACGAGACGGAGACTGAACCCGCCGCACCACCGGGTGCCGTCCGGGCCGAAGGCGGGCCGGACGGCGACGCCGGCACGTTGATTGCGGCCGAGCTGCTCGGACTGCTCTCCGATCCCCTAAGGACGCTGCTGGAGACGCTGGCGCGCGCGCCGGACGGCCTGGCCACGGACCGGGTCGATGCCGGGCGGCTGGTGGAACTGTGCGACCGCTTTCCCGCCCTGGTGCGGGTCGACGCGGGCCGTGGCTTGCTGACCTTTCGCAACGGCGCGCTTGCCGCGGCGTTCCATGCCGCGCTTGCGCCGGTGTTGGCACGGCAGGGAAACGACGCCGGCGCATCCGAAACGGGCGGCGCGCCGCGCAACGACGGTACCGTGGCGGCGATCCTGGCGGCGCAGAAACAAGGCGATTTCGACGAGGCGCTACGTCTGTTTTACGCCGGCGGCCGGGAATTCTTCATGCATTTCCATGGGCTGGACCAATGTCTTCAGGTTCTGGACGGATTTCCCGAGGACTGGCGCGATCGCCACAACGTGCTGGTCTTCGCCTACACGATGCATGCGCTCAAATCGGGCAATGTCAGCCGGGCGCGGCATCTGATTACTCGCCGCTTCGGCGCCGAGTCGCTGGACCTCAACCTGGTACTGGACGATCCGGCCCGTTTTCCGCTCGATTTCAGGCTGTTTCGGTTCCTGATGGCCATGTACGAGGACATCGCCATCACCGACAGGTCGCGGGCGCTGGTGTTCGACGCGCTCGGCGAGGTGCCGCTCGACGATCATCTGCAGCGCGGCAGCTTCTACAACGCCATGCTGGAAGTCGCGGTGCGCCGGCGCGAATATGACGCGGCCGACGAGATCGCCAGGCGGTCGCGCCATCATTACCGGCAGGCCGGCGCGCATCTGCTCGGCTTTTACGTCGATCTCTACCAGGCGATCCTGTGCTTGCTGCGCGGCGCGCTGACGGCCGCCGACGGCCATGCCCGCCATGGCGAGCAGACATTGGCCCGGGTTTCGTTCGACACCTCGTCCGACGGGCGCCTGCTCGGCCTGGTCAAGGCGGTGATCCGCTACGAGCAGGGCGATGTGCGCACCCTGGTGCGGTTTCTCAACGACGAGTTCGACCGGTTCGCCTATGGCGAGATCTGGCCGACGGTTGCCGAACTGGCGATCAATTATGGCGGCCAGGCGTTGAGCCGGCACGTGTCGAGCGCGGCGGCGCGGGTGTTTCTCGACAAATGGCGCGTGCAGGAATGGCGTTCGAACCGGTTCCGGCTGGTCATCACCCTGCGCGAGGTCGCCATCCTGCAAAACGGCAATCGCTGGCAGGAGGCCGCCGACCTGCTCACCGCCGTGCAGGCGCGGGCGAACCGCACCTGGGTCGAAGGTGCGGTCGAAAACCTGATCCGTCTTGTCGATCCGCAGGAAATCGCGCTGGTGATGGCGTGGTTGCGTCATCTGATCTGGGAGGTGCCGAGGCGCCCGATGCTGCGCGACCAGATCGCCGCCCTGTTGAGCAACGATCACCTCACCGACCGTCAGCGCGTGACCCTGCGCCTGTGGTCGGCGCATCTGGCACGCCTTCACCGCGACATCACCGCTGCCCGGTCCGACATGCTGAAGGCGCTGGAGGCGTGCGCTCGGCTCGGCACGATCATGCCGCTGGCCGAAGAACCGCATCTCGTGAAGCCGCTTCTCGACGACAAGCGCATCGGCTCCTTCGTGCTGGTTTCGAACGATGTCCGACAGGCCGTGCGCCGGCTCAAGGCGCTCGACATGCCGGCCTCGGACGGGCCGCGGCGGGCGGGGCTGACGCGCAAGGAAATGAAGGTGCTGCTTTTGGTGGTGGAGGGCGGCACCAACAAGTTCGTCGCCCGCCAGCTCGGCCTGTCGGAGGCGACGGTGAAATTTCATCTCTCCAACATCTACCGCAAGATCGGCTGCCGGCGCCGGGCCGAGGCGATCGCCACCGCCAAGGCGCTGGGCTGGGTCGAATGAGCGGCCACAATCGACCAGTTTCCTCAAAAACCTATACCTATTCTATAAAAACCTATCCTATGTCGCCCTTGATCGACCAGCGGTGATCGCGACACACTTTCGGCAACGACAGCGCGGCAACACATGCCGCCACCAGGCGGAACCGGAGGCACATGAACACCAATTGGCTCGACGTCATGCTGCGGCGGCTGCTCGGCTTCGCCGGCGTCATGCTGGTCCTGTCGCTGATGATCTTCGTGCTGGCGCGGGTCGTGCCGGGCGATCCGGCCCGCATCGCGCTCGGTCCCAGCGCCACCCAGGAGCAGGTCGACGCAATGCGCCTGGAAATGGGGCTCGACGATCCGGTCCTGATCCAGTTCGTGAATTATGTCGGCGGCGCCCTGCGCGGCGATTTCGGCCGCTCGCTGATCTCCGGCAAGCCGGTGGCAAGCGAGATCCTCGAACTTCTGCCGGCGACGCTGGAACTCGTGCTGGTGACGGTCTTCCTGATGATCGTGATTTCGGTGCCGCTCGGCGTCGTCACC
The DNA here is from genome assembly GCA_039973095.1 of Nitratireductor sp. Classification (GTDB taxonomy): domain Bacteria; phylum Pseudomonadota; class Alphaproteobacteria; order Rhizobiales; family Rhizobiaceae; genus Mangrovimarina. The sequence goes on from JBDWLQ010000018.1 coordinate 814,136, forward strand.
GCGCGCTACCGCAACAGCTGGATCGACAATACCGGCCGCTTTTTCTCGATCATCGGCGTGACCATGCCGAGCTTCCTGTTCGCCATTCTTCTGCAGCTCGCGGCGGCGAACTTCTTTCCCGGCTGGCCGATCCTGGGGCGCATCGACTACACGCTGACCGTGCCGCAGGGGCCGACGGGTCTGCTGTTGATCGATTCCATTGCCCATGGCCGTTTCGACGTTTTTTCCAGCGCGCTGCAGCATCTGGCGTTTCCGGCGCTGGCGCTGGCCATGGCCGGTATCGGGCAGGTCACCCGCATCACCCGCTCGGCAATGATCGAGCACCAGCGCCGCGATCACGTGCTGACGCTGAAATCCTTCGGCGTGCCCGACCGGGTGATCATCTTCCGCTATTTGCTGAAACTGTCCTCGATCGCGCCGCTGACCATCATGGGGCTGGAATTCGCCTCGCTGATCGGCAACGCCTTCGTCGTCGAACTGGTGTTTTCGTGGGGCGGGTTCGCCTCCTACGGGCTGGAGGCGATCCTGCAAAAGGACCTCAACGCCGTCATGGCCGTGGTGCTGGTCTCCGGGTTCTTTTTCATCGTCGCCAATCTGATCATCGACGTGGTGTTGCTGATGATCGACCCGCGCCTGCGTTTCAAGGAGGCGCGCTGATGACGGTTCCCGCGATGCCGCAGCCCGAGGCGCTGTCGACCCGCTATATGGCCTGGTACCGTTTCACCCGCAATCCGGCGGCGGTGATCGGCGCGTTCATGGTGGCGACCGTGATCCTGGCCGCGATCTTCGCGCCGCTGATCGCCCCCTATCCGGACCATGTCGGCGCGGTGGTCGACTTCCGCAACCGTCATGCCGCGCCCGATCTGGCCCATCTTCTGGGGACCGACAAGGTCGGACGCGACATTCTGAGCCGGGTCGTGTTCGGCTTTCGGGTATCGCTGCTTCTGGTCATCGGCGTGCTTGGCGTGGCGGTGCCGGTCGGGGCGGCGCTGGGCCTGGCCGCCGGCTATTTCAGCGGCCTGACCGAGCGCATCATCACCGGCTTCACCAATGTCATGCTGGCGATCCCGCCGCTGGTCATGGCGCTGGCGATCGGCAACGTTTTGGAGCCCAACCTGGTCAACGCCATGCTGGCGATCACGCTGTTGTGGTGGACCTGGCATGCGCGGCTCGTCTACCGGGTGTCGAAATCGATCGCGGCGGAGGATTTCATCGAGGCCGCCAGGCTCGCCGGCGCCAGCCACTGGCACATCCTGACGCGCGAGATCCTGCCGAACTGCATCTCGGTGATCTCGGTCAAGACGACGCTGGACGCCGCCTTCGTCATCCTGTTCGGCGCGACCTTGTCCTTCCTCGGGCTTGGCGTGAAGCCGCCGACGCCTGATCTCGGCTCGATGGTCGCCGACGGTCGGCAGTTCCTGCCGGAAATGTGGTGGGAGGTGCTGGCGCCGGGTTTCGCCATTTTCTACGCCACGCTCGGCTTCAACCTGCTCGGCGACGGGCTGCGCGACATGTTCGACGTGGAGGCGTGAAGATGGACCCCCTTCTCGACATCCGCGATCTCGACGTCGCCTTCCGCACCTACGGTTACCGCGCCCACGTTCTCAAGAACGTCTCCTTGTCGATCCCCGAGGGCGGGCGTGTGGCGCTGATCGGCGAGACCGGGTCCGGCAAGTCGGTGACGGCCAAGTCGATCCTCGGCACCCTGCCGGGCAACGCCCATGTGGAAGGCGGTTCGATCCTGTTCGAGGGCCGCGACGTGCTGCAGCTTGCCGAAGCCGAGCGCGACCGCATGAAGGGCACGTCCTTTTCGGTGATCATGCAGGACCCGCTCTCCTCCTTCAATCCGGTCTTCCGCATCGGACGCCATCTCGACGACGTGATGCGTTTCGCCGATATGCGGCTGGGCGAACGCTCCGGCGCGGCGGAGCGCCAGAAACGCATCTACGAGGTGCTGCGCAAGGTCCAGCTGTCCGATCCCGAGCGGGTGTTTTCGGCCTATCCGGCGCAATTGTCGGGCGGCATGCGCCAGCGCGTGCTGATCGCGCTTGCGCTGTTGCACCAGCCCAAGCTGCTGATCGCCGACGAGCCGGGCACAGCGCTCGACGTCACCACCCAGGACGAGATCATGAAGCTGATCAACCGGCTGGTCTCCGAAAACGGCCTGTCATTGTTGATGATCACCCATAATCTCGGCGTGGTGCGCCAGATGGCCGACGACATCTATGTCATGCGCCACGGCGAAATCGTCGAGCACGGGCCGCTGCGTCAACTCTTCACCAGTCCGCGCGAGGCCTATACGCGCGAACTCGTCGATGCGATCCCGCCGCTCTACGGGCCCAAAGTGGTCGACCAGCCTCCTGTCGAGGGCGAGACGATCATCGCGCTCGAGGGCGTGTCGAAGGTGTTTTCCGAGCGCCGGCTGATCGGGCGCGGCAGCGAACACACCGCCGTCAAGGACGTCGATCTGGCGATCCGCAAGGGTGAGATTTTCGGGCTGGCGGGCGAATCCGGCTCCGGCAAGACCACTGTCGCGCGCATGATCATGGGACTGATCGCGCCAAGCGCCGGTTCCATCACCGTCGACGGCGTGACGATGGCCGGGACCGGGCGCAGCGACGCCTTCCGCCACCTGACCCAGATCGTCTACCAGAATCCCGGCACCTCGCTGAACCCGAAACGCACGGTCGGACAGACGCTGTCGGTGCCGCTGCGTTTTGCCGGGCTCGAGCGGGCGCGTTTCGACGCGCGGATCGCCGAATTGCTGCGCCATGTCGACCTGCCGGCGCATTACGTGTCGAAATATCCGCACGAACTGTCCGGCGGCCAGAAGCAGCGCGTGGCGATCGCCCGCGCGCTCGCCGCCAATCCCAAGATCATCGTGCTCGACGAGCCGACCTCGGCGCTTGACGTGTCGGTGCAGAAAAACGTCATCGCGCTTTTGCAGCGCCTGCGCGACGAGCTGGGCCTGACCTATCTGTTCATCTCGCACGATTTGTCATTGATGCGAAACTTCTGCAGCCGCATCGCGGTGATGCTGCGCGGCGAACTGGTGGAGGAGGGCGAGCCGAAGACGGTCTTCGCCGACCCGGCCCATCCCTATACGCGCGCGCTGATCGCGGCCGTTCCGGTGATGGGCGACGAGGAAGAACAGATGAAACCCTTCGTCTCGGCGGAGGAAAGACAACGATTTCTTGTCGATGCGGTCGCCTGAGCGCCGCCGGCAAATCACGAAAGGAGAAATGCGGTGTATCGTCTGGGTATCGACGTAGGGGGAACCAATACCGACGCGGTGGTTATGCATGACCGCGAGGTGCTTGCCGGCGTGAAGGCGGCCACGACGGAGGATGTGACCTCCGGCGTTCTGGAAGCGCTGGAAAACGTGCTGTCGAAGGCCGGCGTCGACCGCGCCAAGATCGCCAATGTGATGATCGGCACAACCCATTTCACCAATGCGGTCATCGAACGCAAACATATCAGCCCGGTCGCCGCGATCCGGCTCGGACTGCCGGCGACCGCCTGCCTGCCGCCGATGGTCGATTGGCCGGAAGACCTGCGTGAGGCTGCGGGCGACCTCGGCTATCTGGTGCGTGGCGGTTACGAGTTCGACGGGCGCGAGATCGCGCCGCTCGACGGCGAGGAGATCGACCGCATCGCCGACGACATTCTGGCCAAGAAGATCAGCACGGCCTCGATCAGCTCGGTCTTCAGCCCGATCAACCGGCAGATGGAGGTCGATGCCAGGGATCGGTTGTTGAAAAAGTGCCCTGATCTCCAGGTGGTGCTGTCGTCGGATATCGGCCGGATCGGGCTTCTTGAACGCGAAAGCGCGGCGATCATGAACGCCAGCCTGCTCGCGCTGAGCGAACGCACGGTCGACGCCTTTGGTTCGGCGCTGAAATCAACCGGCCTGCACTGCCCGTTCTTCATCACCCAGAACGACGGCACGCTGATGGACGCGGCGACGGTCAAGCGCTTCCCGGTGCTGACCTTCGCGTCCGGGCCGACCAATTCGATGCGCGGCGCGGCGTTTTTGACCGGCATCAAAAACGGCATCGTCGTCGATATCGGCGGTACGACCACCGATGTCGGCGCGCTGCAACTGGGCTTTCCGCGCCAGGCCGCGACGGTGGTCGACATTGGCGGCGTGCGGACCAATTTCCGCATGCCGGACGTGTTTTCGATCGGACTGGGCGGCGGCTCGCTGGTGCGGCGCGGCCCCGACGGAGCGGTGACGGTGGGGCCGCAATCGGTCGGCTACCGCCTGACCCGCGAGGCGCTGGTGTTTGGCGGCGACACGCTGACGGCGACCGACATCGCGGTCGCCCTCGGCGAAGCCGAGATCGGCGACAAGTCCAGGGTCGCTTCGGTCGATGCCGGCCTCGCGCAAGGCGCACGCGACGCCATGACGGCGATGCTGGAGGCGGCGGTGGAGCGCAGCCGGATCTCGCCCGAACCGCTGCCGGTGATCGCGGTCGGCGGCGGTTCGATCCTGATGCCGGACCGGCTCGGCGATCTCGAGGTTCTGCGGCCGGACCATTTCGCCGTCGCCAACGCGGTCGGCGCCGCGATCGCGCAGATCAGCGGCGAGGTCGACCGGATCTATTCGCTGGAAAATGGCCTGACGCGCGAGATCTGCCTGAAACAGGCCGAAGAGGAGGCCACCGAAAAGGCGATCGGCGCCGGCGCTGCCGCCGCCACGATCGAGGTCATCGAGCGCGAGGACGTGCCCTTGGCCTATCTGCCGGGCAACGCGACGCGCATCCACGTCAAGGTGGTCGGCGAGATGGGAGGCGGCGATGCTCTCCCGGCCTGACAAACTCTGGACGTTGACGGAAGCCGACATCGAGGCGCTGGAGATCGGCTCGGCGATCCTGGGCACCGGCGGTGGCGGCAATCCCTATATCGGCAAGCTTAGGGCGCGCCAGGCTTTGCGCAGCGGCAACACGCTCAGCGTTATCAAGATGCAGGATCTTCCCGACGACGCCAAGGTGGTGTCGCTCGGCGGCATCGGCGCGCCGCTGATTTCCTTCGAGCGTATCAAGGAAGGCCGCGAAGGGCTGCGCTGCGTGCGCGCCCTGGAGGAGCGCCTCGGTTTCAAGGCCGATGCGATCGCCTGCGAGGAGATCGGCGGCCAGAACGCCATGGAGCCGCTGATCACCGCCTCGCTGGCCGGGCTGCCGGTGGTCGACGGCGACGGCATGGGGCGCGCCTTTCCCGAAATGCAGATGACGACCTATTCGATCTACGGCCACCGGTCGACGCCGTCGGTGATGTGCGACCCGCATGGCAATGTCGTCATCTTCGACCATGCGATTTCGGAGAAATGGCACGAGCGCATGGCGCGCGCCTGCGTGATTTCGCAGGGCGGGGCTTCGACGCTGGCCAGCGCGCCGATGAGCGGCGCCTTCGTCAAGCAGTTCTCCATCCCCGATTCCTACACCAAGGCGGTGGCGCTGGGCCGCGCGGTGATCGAGGCGCGTCAGCGCCACGCCGACCCGATCGCCGCAATCTGCGAGATGGAGAGCGGGCAGGTCTGCTTCACCGGCAAGATCAAGGACCTCAAGCGGCACTTGAAGGGCGGCTTCGTCACCGGCGAGGCGATCATCGAAGGCTTCGACGGCTGTAACGACCAGACGGCCGCAGTGCTGATCCAGAACGAGAACTTGGTGTTCAAGCGCGACGGCGTGGTCGAGATCGCCGTGCCCGACCTGATCATCATTCTCGACATCGACACCGGCAACGCCATCACCACCGAAATGCTGCGCTACGGCCAGCGGGTCGCGGTGGTGGCCTTGCCCTGCCACCCGCTTCTGCGCACGCCCGAGGCGCTGGAGGTCGTCGGCCCGAAGGGATTCGGCTTCGACGACATCGCCTACCGGCCGATGGAAGCCGATGATCCGACACATGGGAGCGCCACATGACGACATTCACCGTTTCGGCCGACGATATGGAGCCGATCGCGCTGGGCGGCGCGTTTTTGGGAACCGGCGGCGGCGGCGACCCGCATATCGGCAAGCTGATGGCGCGCGCGGCGATCGAGCAATACGGTCCGGTGCGTGTGATCGACGCCGAGGAGGTTGCCGACGACGCTTTATGCGTGCCGGTGGCGATGATGGGCGCGCCGACGGTGATGGTGGAAAAACTGCCGCGCGGCGACGAGGCGCGCGAGGCGCTGGCCCAGCTCGAGACCTTTCTCGGGCGCAAGGCCGACGCGCTGATCTGCATCGAGGCGGGCGGGCTCAACTCGACCATTCCCTTCGCGGTCGCCGCGGCGACCGGGCTGCCGCTGATCGACGGCGACGGCATGGGACGCGCCTTTCCCGAACTGCAGATGGTGAGCTTCACCATGCACGGGGTGGCGGCCACGCCGATGGTGATCGCCGACGAAAAGGGCAATTCCTCCGTCATCAACACGATCTCGAACCAGTGGACGGAAAAGCTGGCGCGGGCCCAGACCGTGGAGATGGGCGGCGCGGCGCTGGTGGCGATCTATCCCATGCCGGGCGCGCGCATGAAGAAGGGGATCTTGCGCAACACGCTCTCGCTGATCAAGGAGGTCGGCGAGACGATCGCCACCGAGCGGGCGCAAAACCGCAATCCGGCCGAGGCGCTGATCACAAGGCTCGACGGGCGGCGTCTGTTTAGCGCCCGCGTGGTCGATATCGAGCGGCGCACGACCGGCGGGTTCGCGCGCGGCAAGGCGATCCTGAAGGGGGTCGACGCCGATCAGGGCCGCAATTTCTCGGTCGAATTCCAGAACGAATTCCTGATTGCCCGCGACGGCGAGGGGACCGCGCTTGCCACCACGCCCGACCTGATCTGTGCCCTCGACGCCGATGGCGGCCTGCCGATCACCACCGAGCAGCTTCGCTACGGGCTCGCCCTGTCGTTCATCGGCATGCCGAGCGATCCGCAATGGCGCACCAAGGCGGGACTCGACCTCGTTGGCCCGCGCTACTTCGGCTACGACCAGGATTTCGTTCCCCTGGAAAAGCTGACCAAAGCCGCCTGACGTTCAAGAACCGCAACCATAATCCAGAGGAGAAAGTCATGAAACATATGCTTCCAGTCGCACTTGCAGCCCTCCTGGGCACCAGCGCGCTGGCGCCGGCGGCCCTTGCCCAGGACAAGGTGTCGTTGGTCGTCAACGCGGTGCAGATCTTCGGCACGGTCGATCCCGCCAAGGTCAACGACTACACCGAATATATGGCGATCGTGAATCTCTACGACGCGCTGACCACGGTCGACGCGACGGGCGCGGTGGTGCCGCAGCTCGCCGAAAGCTGGGAGATTTCGGACGACAGCAAGACCTACACCTTCAAGCTGAAGGCCGACGCGACCTTCCAGGACGGCAGCCCGGTCGAGGCCAAGGACGTGGTCTATTCCATGCAGCGCCTGCTGTCGATCAACGAAGGCCCGGCCTATCTGTTCACCGGCCTGGTGGAGCCGGACGCCGTCAAGGCGCTCGACGATCACACGGTCGAGATCACGCTTAACCGCGTCTATGCGCCGTTCATCTCCAACACGCCGTTGATCCTGGTCGTCAATTCCGACCTGGTGAAGGAAAAGAGCGACGAGGAATGGGGCGAGACCTATCTGGCCGACGCCTCGGCAGGCGCGGGGCCCTACAATCTGGCGAGCTGGACGCGGGGCTCGCAGATGGTGATGGAACGCTATGGCGACTACCACATGGGCTGGCCGAAGCAGAAGCCGATCGACGAGTTGCGGTTCGTGATCACGCGCGACGAGGCGACCGTGAAAGCGCTCGCCACCAAGGGCGAGCTGGGCATGTCGTCGCAGTACCAGTCGAACGAAACCTATGACGCGATCGACAAGCTCGACAATTACAAGATCATCGCCGCCGACACGGCGACCGGCTTCTACATCAAGCTCAACAACCAGGTGGCGCCGACCGACGACGTCCATATTCGCCGGGCGATCGCCTATGCGACCGACTACGCCACGGTCCGGGACGTGATCTATCCGGGCGGTGAGTTGAAGGGGCCGTTGGCGCCGGTGTTCGCCGACGCCCATCTCGACAGCCTGCCGTCGCCGGAATTCAACCTGGAGAAGGCCAAGGAAGAGGTCGCCAAGTCGAAATATGCCGGCGACACGCCGATCAAACTCGCCCACGCCTATGTCGCCAAGACCGCGTTCGAGGAAGAGATCGGGTTGCTGCTCAAGTCGACGCTCGAGACCATCGGCTTCGAGGTCGAACTGCAGCCGGAGCCGTGGAACCGGATCACCGAACTGGCCTCGGCGGTCGACACGACGCCGGCTTCGACCCAGGTCTTCTACGGGCCGACCTATCCGTCCCCGGATTCCGTCTTCTACGTCCAGTACCATTCCAAGGCGAAGGGCACGTGGTCGTCGATGGAATGGGTGATGGATCCCGAGATCGACGCGCTGATCGACAAGTCGCGCGGCGAGACCGATGTCGAGGCCCGCAACGCGATCTACAAGGAAATCCAGCAGAAACTGCATGACCGGCAGTCCGACATCTATCTGCTGACCCAGAAGAAGCGCTTCGCCGCCAATAGCTGCCTGCAGGGTTATGCCTGGGTGCCGATGCAGAGCTGGGATACGGATTTCTCGCGCTTCTGGTGGGATTGCGAAGGCTAGCCGGTACCACCGGTTGGAGCGAACGGCCGGCGCCCCGTGCGCCGGTCGTTTTTGTTTCAGTACCGATTCAGGTCCTTGCCGACGTGAGTCGGCTTTTGGGTGTATTTATCTGAATCAATTTGATTTTCCGTCGCGGCGGCGGCTCGGCGTCCGTCAGTCGTCGAAACGGAAATAGCCGTCGCGCACCAGCGAATCGGAATATTCGACCGGCCGGTCTTCGGCGTCGACGACCAGCCGGCACAGCCGCAACAGGCAGGCACCGGGTTCCAGGCCGAGATCGGCGGCCTGGCCGGGCGAAGCGGCGACGGCCGAATAATGCTGCGTTCCGATCCTGAGCGTCGAGCCGGTGGCGCGGCGGATCAGATCGTAGAGCGAATCCCGCATCAGCCGGTCGACGGGCAGCGTGTCGGCCACCCATTGCGGCAGCACGCTGGACTGGCGGACGACGGCCCGCCCGTCGAGCAGCCGCAACCGTTCGATCTCCGTCACCGTCGTGCCGACGGGCAAGGCGAGCGCGCGGCTTTCGGCAAGGCCGGACCTGCGGCCGGCAACGCCCAGGACACGGGTTGCCGGCGTCATGCCGACCTGGCGGGCGGCGGTGGGGAAATCGTCGAGGTTACGCCCCTGGCTTTCGATGACGCGCGCGCAATAGCGGGCATTGCGACCCTGTCCCTTGTCGATCAACCCGTCACTTTGCATCAGCGCCAGCGCGCCGCGCACGGTGCGCCGGCTGACGCCGTACCCGCGGGCGAGTTCGCTTTCCGCCGGCAGGGCGTCGCCGCGGCGCCACAAGCCGGTGCGGAGTTCCGCGGCCAGACGCTGCGCCAGGCGCCGATAGGCGGGCAGCGTGCGGGTCACGACGCGCGGTCCATGATCGGACGCGCGGCGTCCGGCCTCGGGGAGGAAGGAGCCGGCCGCCGCCGGTCGATGCACGATAGGGACAAGTTGTTTACCTTCCTCAGGCGACAAGACGGTCGAAACCCGCCATTTCCGTGGGTCGAATCGCGAGTCGGCGGTGTTTCGGGTGTTTGACTTGTCACCTTATGCCATGCGCAGATAAAGGAATACAGACCGTTCCGGCCCCTTCGCCGCGTCAAGGACACCGCATCATGACCACCAGCGCCGCTCCCAGCTTGAATTCGTTCCGCGCCGGACCCGACGAAGCCGGCATGTTCGGCATTTTCGGCGGCAGGTTCGTCGCCGAGACGCTGATGCCGCTGATCCTCGATCTGCAGGACCATTGGCAGCGCGCGCGCAACGATGCCGAGTTTCAGGCCGAACTGGACGATCTGAACCGGCATTATACCGGCCGGCCGAGCCCGCTCTATTACGCCGCGCGGCTGACGGAGCATCTCGGCGGGGCGAAGATCTATTTCAAGCGCGACGAACTCAACCATACCGGCTCGCACAAGATCAACAACTGCCTCGGCCAGATCCTGCTTGCCAAACGCATGGGCAAGACCCGCATCATCGCCGAGACCGGCGCTGGCCAGCACGGCGTGGCGACGGCGACGGTCGCGGCCCGTTTCGGGCTCGACTGCGTGGTCTATATGGGCGCGACCGATGTCGAACGACAGGCGCCGAACGTTTTCCGCATGAAGCTGCTCGGTGCGGAGGTGCGCCCGGTGCACTCGGGACACGGTACTCTCAAAGATTCGATGAACGAGGCGCTGCGTGACTGGGTAACGAATGTTGAGGACACCTATTACCTGATCGGCACGGCTGCCGGGCCGCATCCCTATCCGGAGCTGGTGCGCGAGTTCCAGTCGGTGATCGGCCGCGAGGCGCGCGAGCAGATCATGGCCGCCGAAGGCCGCCTGCCGGATCTGCTGGTCGCCGCGGTCGGCGGCGGATCGAACGCGATCGGGCTGTTCCATCCGTTCCTCGACGATCCCGACGTCGGCATGGTCGGCGTGGAGGCCGGCGGCAGGGGGCTGTCGGGCGAGGAGCATTGCGCCTCGCTGACGGCGGGCCGGCCGGGCGTCCTGCATGGCAACCGGACCTATCTGCTGCAGGACGACGACGGCCAGATCAAGGACGGCCATTCGATCTCGGCCGGGCTCGACTATCCCGGCATCGGCCCCGAGCATTCCTGGCTGAAGGAAGCGGGCCGCGTGGACTACGTGCCGATCCTGGACGACGAGGCGCTGGAGGCCTTTCAGCTCCTGACACGGCTCGAAGGCATCATTCCGGCACTGGAGCCGGCGCACGCGCTGGCCGAGGTGGTCAAGCGGGCGCCGACGATGGATCGCGAGGCGATCATCGTGATGAATCTGTGCGGGCGCGGCGACAAGGATATTTTCACCGTCGCCAAGATGCTCGGCCTGGAGATGTGAAGGCAAGCCAGCGCAGGGGAGGCGGATCGGCATGTTCGAGATCTATCGGTCAAGGCAGAACCGGCACCATTATGTCGCGATACGGGCGGACGACATGGGCGAGAACGCGCGCGGCATCCGCGAAAGCGGCAATCTGGCGTTCATGACCCGGATCGCCGACGACGACCGGCCGCGCATTGCCTTCGACGCCGACGAGGCCAAGAGCCGGATCGAGCGCGACGGATTTTATGCCTTCGCCGTCACCATCGAGGTGCGCGAACATGTCGAATGAACCGGCCGCGCCAGGCCGCGTCGTGGTCGAGTATCACGTCACGTTCGGCAATGGCGATGAGGCGCGCACGATGGCGCGCGCCGTGCTGGAGGCACGTCTTGCCGCCTGCGCCAACATTTTCGAGGGCGTGCGTTCGCTCTACTGGTGGCAGGGCGAAATCGCCGAGGAGAACGAGGTGTCCGTCCTGTTCAAGACGAGTACGGCGCGCGCCGAGGCCCTGGCAACCTTCATCGCCGAGCGCCACCCCTATGACACACCGGCCATCATCCGCCACGACGGCGGCACCGCCGACGCCGCGTTCGCGCGCTGGATCGAAGAGGAAACGACACCATCATGACATCGACGCGTATCGACCGCCGCATGGCGACCCTGAAGGAGCAAGGCCGTCCGGCCCTGGTCACCTACATGATGGGAGGCGACCCCGACTATGACAGCGCGCTTTCGGTGATGCGGGCCCTGCCACAGGCCGGCGCCGACATCATCGAACTCGGCATGCCGTTTTCAGATCCGATGGCCGACGGGCCGGCGATCCAGGCCGCGGGGCTGCGCGCGCTCAAGGGCGGCCAGACACTAAAAAAGACGCTCGCCATGGCCACGGATTTCCGCGCCGACGACGACGAGACGCCGATCGTCCTGATGGGTTATTACAACCCGATCTACAGCTATGGCGTCGCGGCTTTCCTGAAGGACGCGAAGGCGGCCGGCATCGACGGGCTGATCGTGGTCGACCTGCCGCCGGAAATGGACGCCGAATTGTGCGTGCCGGCGCTGGAGGCGGGGCTCAACTTCATCCGGCTCGCAACCCCGACCACCGACGACAAGCGCCTGCCGACCGTGCTGCAGAACACGTCCGGCTTCGTCTACTACGTCTCCATGACCGGCATTACCGGCTCGGCCCTGCCCGATACCAGCCGGGTCGGCGAGGCCGTGGGGCGCATCAAGGCGCACACGCCGCTGCCGGTCTGCGTCGGCTTCGGGGTCAAGTCGCCCGAACAGGCCGCCGCGATCGCGGCGGAGGCCGACGGCGTGGTGGTGGGCACGGCGATCGTCAACACGGTCGCTGCCACGCTCGATGCGGACGGCCAGCGCGGCGCGGATCCGGCCGCCGCCGTCTCGTCGTTGGTGGCAAGCCTCAAGGCGGCGATGATCGAGGCGCGGGCCTGAGCTATACGGGCCGCGAAGGCGTCAACGGACCCGGCTTGACGGGGCGGGTCTAGATGGCCGCCGAATGGCGTTTGGCGCCGACATCGAGGTAGCGGTCGAAGCGGGCGGCGAGCGTGCGCACCAGCGGCCGCGCCTCCGGCCGGACGACGAAATCGCCGTCGCGCCGCTCCAGCATCGCGTCGGCGCCTTCGGCGGCGATTTGGCCCGCTTCGACGACGATCTCGCGGCCCTGCGCGCCGAACAATTCTTCGGCCCGACGCGGGGAAAAGCCGAAATCGCACATCAGCCTTTCGATCACCCAGGAGCGGGCGCGATCGTCCTGCGAAAAGGCGATCCCACGGCAGGTGGCCAATTTGCCGCCGGCGACCAGCCGTTCATACTGGGCGGTGGCGGGCGTGTTTTGCAGATAACCCTGCGGCAGCCGGCTGATCGAGGACGGACCGAGGCCGATCAGCGTCGCGCAATCGTCCTCCGTGTAGCCCTGGAAATTGCGGTGCAGGCGGCCCTGGCGCGCGGCCACGGCCAGGGGATCGCCCGGCAGGGCGAAATGGTCGAAGCCGATCGCCTGATAGCCGGCCGCCTCGATCAGGGCGCGGGCTTTCTGGAACTGCGCCAGACGTCCGGCGCCGTCGGGAAGCGCTGCCTCGTCGATCATGGTCTGGTGCTTCTTGAACCACGGCACGTGGGCGTAGCCGAACAGCGCGACGCGATCGGGCCCGAGCGACAGCGCCTGGCCGATCGTCGCCGTCAGGCTTTCGAGCGTCTGGTGCGGCAAGCCGTAAAGCAGGTCAAGATTGACCGAGCGCGCGCCGTGCCGGCGCGCCTTGTCGACCACCGACTTGGTCAGTGCGAAGCTCTGTTCGCGATTGATCGCCTTTTGCACCCTGGGGTCGAAATCCTGGACACCGATGCTGGCGCGGCTCATGCCGATCGCCGCCAGGGCCTCGAAGCGGGCGTCGTCCATGTCGTTGGGATCGATCTCGACACTGATCTCGGCATCGGGCTCGAGGCCAAAAGCCGCGCGCAGCCTTTCGGCCAGCGCAACCAGGTCGGCCGGCCTGAGCATGGTCGGCGATCCGCCGCCGAAATGCAGCGCCTTGACCGCAACGCCCGGCTGCAACAGGTTTCCAACCGTGGCGATTTCCTGGTGAAGCGCCCGCAGATAGGTTTGCACGGGCCCGTAGCGCAGCGTCTGTTTGGTGTTGCAGGCACAAAACCAGCACAGTCGGTCGCAATAGGGAATGTGCACGTAAAGCGAGACCGGTTCGGTCGCCGGCAGAGCCTGGATCCAGTCCGCCGCGGTGGAGGCGTCGATCCCGGCGTGGAAATGCGGCGCGGTCGGATAGCTGGTATAGCGGGGCACCTGCTCGCCGGCGCGTGCGATGATGTCCTTGCGCATGGGGCCGTCTCCGATCGTCGTGGGCCTGAGATCAGGAACAGCCATGCCGAGCCTGATACGCCGGCGCTTTGATGTTGATCAAATTCACGATCAAAGCCGGAGAGAACGACAAACTGACGCGGGATTTGCGGCCGGGCCGATGCTATATGAGGTGCTGACTGCATTCGAGGCGGCGTGATGACGACCCGAAAAGACATCCACAATTCCGATATTCCTGTCCTGTGCCAGTCTTGCGAGGCGCGCCATGGCGGGGTGTGCGCCGCGCTCGACGAACAGCAGTTGCAGGCGCTGTCGAAGGCGTCGTGGAAACGCAAGGTGGAGCCGGGGACCGAGCTGGTCGGCGACGCCGAGGCGATCGATTCCTATTCCAACGTGCTTTCGGGCGTGGTCAAGCTCACCAAGGGACTCTCCGACGGGCGCCAGCAGATCGTCGGGCTGCAATTCGCGCCCGATTTTCTCGGTCGCCCCTTCAAGGTGGAAAGCAAGCTTGGCGCGGAGGCGACCACCGACGTGACCTTGTGCAGCTTTCCCAAAGCCGCGGTCGAGCGGATGATGCAGGAATCGCCCAAGCTCGAACACCGGCTCCTGCAGCAGACGCTGACCGAACTCGACGACGCGCGCGACTGGATGGTGACGCTCGGCCGCAAGACGGCCGGCGAGAAAGTGGCGAGCTTTCTGCTCCTGATCGCGCGCAACATCGATCCGACGCTTTCGCCGGAGGCCGAAAAGACCACGTTCGACCTGCCGCTGACCCGCGCCGACATCGCCGATTTTCTGGGTCTGACGATCGAGACGGTAAGCCGGCAGCTGACCAAGCTGCGCGCGGATGGGGTGATTGCCATCGAAAACAACCGTCGCGTCATTGTCGAGAGCCTGGAAAGGCTCGCGCTGCGCTGCGGCAACTGAGCCGGATCGCCGTCGCACGGGCGCGGTGCGGTGTGGAACGCTCATGGCCTAGCGATCGAGGATCGGCAGGATGTGGGCACGCTCGAAGGCGATGTGGCGGCGCATGGTTTCGAAAAAACCGCGTAGCATGAAGCCGACCGCCTCGGCATTGTCGATCGCCTGGCCATGCCCGATGCCGAGCAGGGTTTCGGTGACCTCATCGGCGAAACACTGGTCCTCGACATGCTCGGCCTTGAGACGCCGCAGGGTCTCCATGTCGGCATCCGCCGATGCCGCCAGCACCGCGGCATAGGCGGTAAAGATGTGCTTTTCCTCGCAGGCGTGAATCTGGCGGATCGACGGCGCCAGAATATTGGCGATCCGCAGGCATTCCATGCGGTCGATATTGTCGGGCAGATTGTCGGCGATCCGCTCCAGGGCGTGGCAAAGGTCGAGCTTGAAGCCGTGCGCGCGCCGCAGCAGCGCCGCCGGCGGCAAGCCGTTGTCGAGAGGAAAGGGCGAGGAAAAGCTCGTGTCCATGCTGCCGGTCGCCACGTTCCGCATCACTGTCCGTTCTGGTTATTCTGTTGGGCACAGTGGTCGCGGCCGATGCAATCGACCTTGACTCAGATCAAGGCATCAGGACGCTAGCTGCGTGAAGAGGCATGAAGCGGATCGCCGGGAGAGGGGATTCGTCGCTTGAGAGCATTGTCAGGGGATTCGCAATGAGACACGGCACCGCGATCGCAGGGATCGGCATTATGACCTTTCTTGCCCTGGTCGCAGCGGCCTTTGCGCGCGATGCGCAGTTCGCCGCCCATATGTGGGTACTGTTCTTCGTCCTGCTCGGGTCGGCCGTGGTGCTGTTGCGCAATACGAGCTTCTCGCCCGCGGGTCCGGTCGTGGAGGAACGCTCGGGCTATATGGACGGGCCAATTCGCTACGGCACGATCGCGACCATGTTTTGGGGCATCGCGGGTTTTCTCGTCGGTGTGGTGGTCGCCCTCCAGCTCGCCTTTCCCGACCTGAACATCGAACCCTGGCTGAGTTTCGGGCGGCTGCGGCCGGTGCATACCTCGGCGGTGGTCTTCGCCTTCGGCGGCAACGCGCTGATCGCCAGTTCGTTCTACGTCGTCCAGCGCACCTGCCGGGCGCGGCTGTTCGGCGGCGATCTCGCCTGGTTCGTGTTCTGGGGCTACCAGCTCTTCATCGTCATGGCCGCCACCGGTTATCTGCTCGGCATCACGCAAAGCCGCGAATATGCCGAGCCGGAATGGTATGTCGATCTGTGGCTGACCGTCGTGTGGGTCGCCTATCTGGTCGTGTTCCTCGGCACCATCTTCAAGCGCAAGGAACCGCATATCTACGTCGCCAACTGGTTCTACCTGTCCTTCATCGTGACGATCGCGATGCTGCACGTGGTCAACAATCTGGCGATCCCGGTCTCGGTTTTCGGCAGCAAGAGCTATTCGGCCTTCGCCGGCGTACAGGACGCGCTGACGCAATGGTGGTACGGCCACAACGCCGTCGGCTTCTTCCTGACGGCGGGCTTTCTGGGGATGATGTATTATTTCGTGCCCAAGCAGGTGAACCGGCCGGTCTATTCCTACCGGCTATCGATCATCCATTTCTGGGCGCTGATCTTTCTCTATATCTGGGCGGGTCCGCACCATCTCCACTACACCGCGCTGCCCGACTGGGCGCAGACGCTCGGCATGGTGTTCTCGATCATGCTGTGGATGCCGTCCTGGGGCGGCATGATCAACGGCCTGATGACGCTGTCTGGCGCCTGGGACAAGCTCAGGACCGATCCGGTGCTGCGGCTGATGGTGCTGGCGATCGCCTTTTACGGCATGTCGACCTTCGAGGGCCCGATGATGTCGATCAAGGCCGTCAACTCGCTGTCGCACTATACCGACTGGACGATCGGCCACGTGCATTCCGGCGCGCTCGGCTGGGTCGGCATGATCTCGTTCGCGGCGGTCTATTACATGGTGCCGAAGCTGTGGTACCGCGAGCGGCTCTATTCGCTCAGGCTGGTGACCTGGCACTTCTGGCTGGCCACGCTCGGCATCGTCGTCTACGCGGCGGTGATGTGGGTGTCGGGCATCCAGCAGGGCCTGATGTGGCGCGAATACGACGATCAGGGCTTCCTGGTCTACTCGTTCGCCGAATCGGTCGCCGCGATGTTCCCGTACTACGTGGTCCGCGCCATGGGCGGCGCCCTCTACCTCACCGGCGCGCTGGTGATGGTATGGAACATCACCATGACGATCCTCGGCCATCAGCGCGAGGAAGCACCGATCGGCGGATCCGCACCCGCCCTCCAGCCGGCCGAATAGGGGAGCCCGCACGATGGGTTTGATGGACAAACACGAAGTTATCGAAAAGAACGCCACGCTGCTTCTGGTGGGGTCGTTCCTGGTGGTCACGGTCGGCGGGATCGTCGAGATCGCACCGCTGTTCTACCTGGAAAACACCATCGAGAAGGTGGAGGGCATGCGGCCCTATTCGCCGCTCGAACTGGCCGGGCGCAACATCTATGTCCGCGAGGGCTGCTATACGTGCCACTCGCAGATGATCCGCCCGTTCCGCGACGAGGTCGAGCGGTACGGCCATTACAGCTTGGCGGCGGAATCGATGTACGATCATCCCTTCCAGTGGGGTTCGAAGCGCACGGGACCGGATCTGGCACGCGTCGGCGACCGCTACTCCAACGAGTGGCACGTCCAGCATCTGATCGAGCCGCGCTCGGTGGTGCCGGAATCGGTGATGCCGAGCTACGCCTTCTTGAAGGAAACGCCGCTGCCGGTCGACGAAATCGCCTACCACCTGAAGGCCAATCGCGGGGTCGGCGTTCCCTATAGTGACGAGATGATTGCCGAGGCCAAGGCCGACCTTGTCGCCCAGGCGGATCCGAACGCCGACACGTCGGGCGTCGAGGCGCGCTATCCGAAGGCCAAGCTCGGCGATTTCGACGGCAATCCGGCCGCGCTGACGGAGATGGACGCGCTTGTCGCCTATCTCCAGATGCTCGGCACGCTTGTCGACTTTTCCACCTATGACGAAGCTGCGGGATACCGGTGATGGAACGCTTCTTCAACTACGACACCATGCGCGCCTTCGCCGACAGTTGGGGGCTTTTGTTCCTGATGATCTTTTTCATCGGCGTTGTGCTGTTCGTCTTCCGACCCGGGGGGCGCAAGGCGGCCGAGCGTGCGGCACAGATCCCGCTGAAGGATGACTGAGGCATGAGCAAGGACCATATCGACGAGGTAACCGGGATCGAAACCACCGGTCACGAGTGGGACGGCATCCGCGAACTCAACAATCCCTTGCCGCGTTGGTGGGTGTGGACGTTCTACGCCACCATCGTGTGGTCGATCGGCTACACGATCGCCTATCCGGCCTGGCCGTTGATCTCGACGGCGACGACCGGCGTGCTAGGCTATTCGAGCCGCCAGGACGTGCGCACCGAACTTAACGCGGCCGAGGCTGCCAAGGGCGACTATGTGGCGGCGGTGGCCAGCGCGGACGTTTCGGAAGTTCTCGCTGACGAGCAGTTGCGTCAGTTCGCCGTGTCGGCCGGCTCCGCCGCCTTCAAGGTGAATTGCGTGCAGTGCCATGGCTCGGGCGCTCAGGGCTCGGCCGGCTATCCCAATCTCAACGACGACGAATGGTTGTGGGGCGGCTCGATCGAGCAGATCTATCAGACGATCGCCCACGGCATCCGCTTCGCCGGCGATGACGAGACGCGGTTTTCCGAAATGCCGGCCTTCGACTATCTGGAGGCCGAGCAGATCACGGATGCGGCCAATTACGTCGTGTCGCTGTCGGGCGGCGCGGCCGATGCCGCGGCCGCCGAGCGTGGCCAGACGGTCTATGCCGAAAACTGCGCGGCATGCCATGGCGACGACGGCAAGGGCATGGCCGATCTCGGCGCGCCGGACCTGACAGATGCGATCTGGCTCTACGGTTCGACGGTAGCCGATATCGCCAACCAGATGCGCGCACCCAAGCACGGCGTGATGCCGGGCTGGGGCGAGCGGCTCGGCGATGTGACAGTCAAGGAACTGGCCGTCTACGTGCATTCGCTTGGCGGCGGCGAATAGGGCATGGCGGGAACCTCCCTATTCGTCCTGGGGCCGTCCGGGCGAGGGGGGTCCGGCTTCGCGCCGGGCCCCTTTTTTATCTTTAGTCGGCCTTGTTGACCTGAATCAAGGTCGGCGCGATATGGATCGGGCATTTCCAGCCTGCCGCGGCCGGGCACGGGTCGAGCAGTCCCGCCCTGTTCCGTGCCGAGTGACCGCGGCACGTCTGCCCAGGAGACGAGAATGCTGAATACGAGCGAAGTCGAACGCCACGAGGCGGAGGCTGTCAATTCGGCCAAGGTGCGCCAGCCGCTCTACGCCGCACGCAAGAAGATCTTTCCCAAACGGGCCAGCGGACAGTTCCGGCGCTTCAAGTGGCTGGTGATGCTGGTCACGCTCGGCATCTACTACCTGACGCCGTGGCTGCGCTGGGACCGTGGGCCCTACGCGCCGGACCAGGCGGTCCTGATCGACCTCGCCAATCGACGTTTCTACTTCTTTTTCATCGAAATCTGGCCGCAGGAGTTCATCTTCGTGGCCGGCCTGCTGGTTATGGCCGGTGTCGGCCTGTTCCTGATCACCTCCACGGTCGGGCGCGCCTGGTGCGGTTACACCTGTCCGCAGACCGTGTGGGTTGACCTGTTTCTGGTCGTTGAGCGCTGGGTCGAAGGGGACCGCAACGCGCGCATCAAGCTCGACAAGGCCGACTGGGGCACCGGCAAGATCGCCAAGCGGGTCGCAAAACATGCGATCTGGCTGGTGATCGCGGTGGCGACCGGCGGTGCGTGGATTTTCTATTTCGCCGATGCGCCGGGGCTTCTGGTCGACTTCGCGCGCGGCGAGGCGGCCCCGGTGGCCTACATCACGGTCGCCATCCTCACCGCCACCACCTACGTGTTCGGCGGACTGATGCGCGAACAGGTGTGCACCTATATGTGCCCGTGGCCGCGCATCCAGGCGGCGATGCTCGACGAAAACTCGTTGACCGTGACCTATAATGACTGGCGCGGCGAACCGCGCACGCGCGGCGCCAAGAAGGCGGCCGCCGCGGGCCAGACGGTCGGCGACTGCGTGGACTGCAATGCCTGCGTGGCGGTGTGCCCGATGGGCATCGACATTCGCGACGGCCAGCAGCTCGAATGCATCACCTGTGCGCTGTGCATCGACGCCTGCGACGCGGTCATGGACAAGATCGGCAAGGAGCGCGGCCTGATCTCCTACGCCACGCTGGACGAATATAACGCCAACATGGCGCTCGCGACCCTTGGCGGCACCGCGCCGATCGACCCGCGGCGGGTGCGCGACGACAGCGGTGGCCTGTCGGACAAGGTCCGCCATTTCCGTCTGCGCCAGCTCTTTCGCACGCGCACCTTCGTCTATTTCGGCATGTGGGGACTGATCGGCGTCGTGCTGCTCTACGCCCTGTTTTCGCGCGACCGGCTCGAGGTCAACGTGTTGCACGACCGCAATCCGCAGTTCGTCACGCTGGCCGACGGCTCGATCCGCAACGGCTATACGGTCAAGCTCTTGAACATGATCCCCGAGCCGCGCGTGATCTTCCTGTCGCTCGACGGCCTGCCGGGCGCCACGATGACGGCGAACGGCATCGACCAGCCGGAAGGGCGGTCGATGGTGATTCCGGTTGAACCCGACCGGCTGCGGACGCTAAAAATCTTCGTGCGCCAGCCGCAGGACCTGATCGACGGCACGACGCAGCGTTTCCGCTTTGTCGCCGAGGACAAGGCGAGTTTCGAAAGCGACGCCTACACCGCGACGTTCAATGCGCCGGAGGCGAGATGATGAAGTCCCGCACACGCCCCAAGGGTGAATTCACCGGTCGGCACATGTTGTTCATCATGCTTGCCTTTTTCGGGACCATCATCGCCGTGAACCTGACCATGGCGACGTTTGCGAACCGGAGCTGGACGGGCCTGGTGGTCAAGAATTCCTATGTCGCCAGCCAGCAGTTCAACGACAAGGCGGCGCTTGCCCGCGCGCAGCAGGCGCTGGGCTGGCACGGGGAGCTAACAATCGCTGACGGCATGGTGCGCTACCGTCTGACCGACCGATCCGGCGATCCGGTGTCGGTCGAGACCGTGCGCATGGTCTTCCGCCGGCCCGTGTCGGAACAGGGCGATCGCACGCTGACGCTCGCGCGCGACGGCACGGGCGATTTCGCCGGAACGATCGAGATCGCCGATGGCGGCTGGATCGTGGAAATCCTGACCGATATCGGCCAGGCCGATCCCTATCGCCAGGTCGAGCGGGTCCGCGTCGCCGGGGGCAGAATCAGATGAGCTGCTGCGCACCGGGCGTTGAGGGGGCAGGGCGCGACGACGTTCCCGCCGGCCCCGGCCCGGAGGAGCTGCGCCTGACCAGCCGCGACCTCGGCGGCGGGGTGCGCCAGAGCGACCTGTCCGTGCCGGCGATCCACTGCGGCGGCTGCATCCACACGATCGAAACCGCGCTTGGCCGGCTCGACGGCGTGGAGGAGGCACGCGTCAACCTGTCGACCAAGCGGGTGCGGGTGCGCTGGCGCGACGACGCGCAGCCGGCGATCGTGGACACGCTCAACCGCCTCGGCTACGCCGCGCATCTGAGCGACGACGGCACGGCCGGCAAGGACAAGACCCTGTCGGAGCTGGTGCGCGCGCTGGCCGTTGCCGGGTTTGCGGCCGGCAACATCATGTTGTTGTCGGTTTCGGTCTGGTCGGGCGCGGACGGGGCGACGCGCGACCTGTTTCACTGGCTGTCGGCGCTGATTGCGATGCCGGCGCTGTTCTTCGCCGGCGGTATTTTCTACCGATCGGCCTGGGGCGCGCTCAAGCGCGGGCGCATGAACATGGACGTGCCGATCGCGCTCGGTGTGTCGCTGGCCTACGGGCTGAGCCTCTACGAGACGATCAATCACGGCCAGCACGCCTATTTCGACGCCTCTGTGTCGCTGCTGTTTTTCCTCCTGATCGGCCGCACGCTCGACCATGTGATGCGTGAACGCGCGCGCGTGGCCGTGAGCGGGCTGGCGCGGATGGCGCCCGGCGGGGCGACCGTGATCGGCGCGGACGGACAGGCGCGGTTTCTGCCGCTCGACGAGATCGCGCCCGGCATGCAGCTGCGGATCGCGGCCGGAGACCGGATGCCGGTGGACGGGCGCATCCTGGAGGGACGGTCCGACATAGACGTGTCGCTGGTGACCGGCGAGGGCGCGCCGCAGCCGATGACGGCCGGCGACGCGGTGCGGGCCGGCATGGTCAACCTGACCGGCTCGCTGCTGGTCGAGGCGACGGCGGCGGCGCGCGAGTCCTTCCTGGCCGAAATGGTGCGGCTGATGGAGGCGGCCGAAGGCGGGCGCGCGCGCTATCGGCGCATCGCCGACCGCGCCTCCGCGCTTTATTCGCCGGTGGTCCATCTCGCCGCGTTGGCGACCTTTGTCGGCTGGATGGCGGCGACGGGAGACTGGCACCGCGCGATCACCATCGCCATCGCCGTCCTGATCATCACCTGTCCCTGCGCGCTCGGCCTGGCCGTACCGATCGTTCAGGTCGTCGCCGCGCGGCGACTGTTCGAACGGGGCGTGATGGTCAAGGACGGATCGGGCATGGAGCGGCTCGCCGAAATCGACACGGTGGTGTTCGACAAGACCGGCACGCTGACCGTCGGTCGCCCGGTTGTCGCCGATATGGATCGCATCGACGCGGCGACCGCCGCGCATGTCGCCGCGCTGGCGGCCCATTCGCGCCATCCCGTCTCGCGCGCGCTGGCGCTGGCCTTCGACAGCCCGCAGGGCAAGGCGCCGGCGGCTTTCACCGATATCGAGGAAGTGCCGGGCTGCGGCATCGAGGGCCGGTCGGACGGCAGTCTCTACCGGCTGGGACGCGCGGGCTGGGCATGCAAGGACGCCGACGCGGGGACGAGCGAGGACGCCGGCGATCCGGTGCTGGCGCGGGACGGCACAATCCTGGCGCGGTTTGGCATGCGCGACCGGCTGCGCGCCGATGCCGGTGCCGCGCTCGCAGCATTGCGGGACCAAGGGTTCGACGTCGAACTGCTGAGCGGCGACACGGCCGCCAACGCCAACACCGTGGCAGCGGAGCTCGGGATCGCGACCGTGCGCGCCGGCGTGCTGCCCGGCGACAAGGCCGAGAGGTTGGCGCGCCTGGCCGCCGACGGCCACAAGGCGCTGATGGTCGGCGACGGGCTCAACGACGCGCCGGCGCTGGCGGCGGCCCATGTCTCGATGGCCCCGGCGACGGCGGCCGATATCGGGCGCAACGCCGCCGATTTCGTGTTTCTGCACGACAGCCTTCAGGCGGTGCCGTTCGCGATCACGATCGCGCGCCGGGCCGACCGGCTGGTGCGGCAGAATTTCGGCCTCGCCATCGCCTATAACGTGATCGCGGTGCCGATCGCCGTCGCCGGCTTCGTCACCCCGCTGATCGCCGCGGCGGCGATGTCGTTGTCCTCGCTGCTGGTGATCGCCAATGCGCTGCGGCTGCGGGGCGGCAAGGCCGCCGCGAAAGCCGGCGCGTTTGTTTCGGACCGGGCCCCGGTTGCTGCCGCGCCGGTCGCCGGCAAGACGGCATGATCAATCTCGCCATCCTGATACCGGTCGCGCTTTTTCTGGGCGTGGTCGGTCTTGCCGCCTTTTTGTGGTCGCTCAGGAGCGGGCAGTACGACGATCTCGACGGCGCGGCCGAACGCATCCTGCACGACGACGAGGAAAAACCGGTCGAGGACGAACGCGGCGGGGATGGGGGCCCGCAGTCCTGACCAGGCTCGCCTGGCCGCGTCCGGGAGGCAGACTGAGACATGAGCGGAGGCTTGTGGGCCGACAGCGGCTCCAGAGCCGTTTTCTGACTTATTGTTTTAACGTGTTTTTGAATGGTGAACCGGCTTCCGCTGCGCCCGGAAACGCTTACTCGGCGTGCGCGCGCACCCACTCGACGATCCAGTCAACGACCCGGTCATTATTGTCGGGCGACAGCGCGTCGCCGGCGATCACGTGATGGGACGGGTCGTCGCTTTGTTCGACCGTGCGCAGCTCGTGCGCAGCCCCCCAGCGTCCGGCGATTTCGCGGGTGATGGCGGGCCGCACGACCTTGTCCTGATCGGACAGTATGAACAGCGCCGGGGCCGTCGCTTTTTCCACCGGGGCCGCCGCGGCCAGTTCGACCATCGCCGCCATCGGCAGCAGCGCCTCGGTGGGATAACGCGTGGTCCAGAAGCGGCCATGCGCGTCGTTGAGCGGCTCGAAGCCACGCTCGTCGCCGGCGACGAGCCTGGCGATCGGCAGGCCCCAGGGGCCCGCCAGGAAGCCGGCGCCGCCGGCCTGCACGCCGAAATTGGGCGAGATCAGCACGTAGCCGGCAACGCCCTCAGCCAGGTCCGGCCGGGTCGCCGCCCAGGCGGCGATCGACGCGCCGGTCGAGACGGCGACCACCACGACGCGCTCACCCAGCCGGCGGCCGACCGCCAGCGCCTCGGCATAGTCGTCGACCCAGGCTTTGACGCTCGCCTCGGCCATTGCCGGGCCGTCGCGGCCGTGACCGGTCAGGCGGGTGAAGAACAGATTGGCGCCGAGCGTCGCGGCGACGCGGTCGGGCACCGGCCTGATCTCGCCCTTGGAGGCGGAAAACCCGTGCACGTAGACAATGGCGAGCGGCGTGCGGGCGCGCGAAGCGGGGAACGCCCACACGATCTGCTTTTCAGCGCCGGGGCGCAGGTTGGGCACGCGGGCTTCCTTGTCGGCGAGCCAGGTTTCGACATCCTGGCTGATCGCGGCGGGGTCGAAGCTGATCGTGGTGTCGCGTGCCACGCGCGGTCCCAGGAACCAGGCCGCCGCTCCCGCAGCGATCACAACCGCGACGAAACCGATCATGCGCCGCATGTGCTCCTCCGTTTCCTTGCCGTTAGAGCAATAGGACGGCTGGGCAGGCCGCGCAATCGCGCGCGGCGGGCGGTCATGCCTTTCGCGCCCGCCGGTGCCAGCCGGTGGCGCGGCGAACGACCGCGAAATAGGCGGGATACGGCAGCAGCGCGAGCAGTTTGAGCGCCCAGGTGAAGCGGCGCGGGAAGGACACCTCGAAACCGCCCGCGCGCAAGCCGTCGCGGATGCGCCGCGCGGCGGCCTCCACGCTCATCAAGGCCGGCATGGCGAAGCGGTTCTGTTTCGTGAGCGGGGTCGCCACGAAGCCCGGATTGAAAACCTGGATGCGGATATTGAGCGGATCGAAGTCGAACTTCAGACCGGCCGCCATGGTGTTGAGGGCGGCCTTGGTCGCGCCGTAGGCGGCGGCGCGCGGCAATCCGCCATAGCTGGAGGCCGAGCCGACAATGGCGATGTGGCCCCGGCCTCGGGCCTTCATCTGCTCGACGACCGGCACGAGGCCGAACACCGTGCCGAACACGTTGATCGTGAACGTGTCGACGAATTCGCGTGTGCCCAGGGCCTCGCCGCGGGTGGGAAAATAGTCTCCGGCGTTGAAGATGGCGAGCGCGATCGGTCCGCAGTCGCGTTCGATCGCCGCCACCGTGGCCGCCATGGCGTCCTCGTCGGTGACATCGCAGGCGAAAGCCTGGATTCGGCCGGCGAGCGGCCCGGCCTGGCGCGCGAGTTCGTCAAGCCGCTCCGCGCGCCGGGCGGTGACGGCGACGGCGTAACCCTCGCGGGCGAGTTCGAGCGCCAGAAGCCGGCCGATGCCGCTGCTTGCGCCCGTCACCCAGGCGACGCCATCCTGCGGTCCGGCGCGATAAAGGGACATCGAAAACCTCGTCGGGTGCGGTTGGGAAATTCGGCGCGGCGGCGTCAGCCGCCGATGATGTCGATCAGCCTGCGGCCGAGCGGGCCGGTCAGGCGCAGCGGCGCGTCGGTGACGGCCACGCCGATGCAGGGCCGGTCCGTCTCGGCGACCGGACGATGCTCGACCGCCTCGTCGGCGATCGCGATGTCGCCGCGGCCGTAGCGGCCATTAATGTCGTTGAAGGCACCGTCGAGCACCAGCGTCAGTTCCAGCCCGCCATGGGTATGGCTCGGAATGGCGCGGCCGGGGCGGATCCAGAACAGATTGATATGGCAGCCGTCGAATTCGCCGACATCGTGCTCGCGGAAGCCGGGCATTTTGGTGCGCCAGGGCACGTCGGCGACGTCGAAGCCGACGAAATCGCGCAGCGCGGGCGGAAACAGACCGACTTGTTGCTGCGGCACCGTGGGAGGCGCGGCCGGTTCGGGGCCGTCGAGCAGCGAGGCGAGGAGCCGGTCGCGGTCCGACAGGGGGATCGGTTGGGCCTGCGACAGACCGAGCCCGCCCAGCCGTTCCAGATCGCCGGCAAAGCCGCGATTATGGTCGCTGAGTTGCAGATGGGCGGCTACCAGCACATGCGCCGGCAGCGGCAGGGTGCCGGCTACGTGGCTTGCGATCAGCGAATCAACGGTCTGTGCGGCGGACGTCATGGGACCTCGAGTGGCTGGCCGTGCGCGAATACCGGGTTCGATCCGGTCCTGTGCGCCGTTCTTGTGCCACATACGGACGGCGGCTCCAACCGGATCAACCGGGCAATCCGATCGGGGCGGTGCGCCGGTGTGGCAGCAAAATAATCGCTGTTTGGCCGGTTTCGGCAAAAAAACGCGTCTTGAAAGCCTCCTGTCGCCTGCTTAGACCTGAACGAGGAAGAATGCCGCCCTTCACTCCGGTGCGCGGCCCTTAGGCAGACGAAGGAAGAAAACATGGACCGATCGGTGATCGACGCCATCGGAAACACGCCGCTGATCAGGCTGAAGCGTGCTTCGGAGGAGACCGGCTGCGAGATTCTCGGCAAGGCGGAATTCATGAATCCGGGCCAGTCGGTGAAGGACCGGGCCGGCCTGTTCATCGTGCGCGATGCCGAAAAGCGCGGGCTGTTGCGGCCGGGCGGGCTGATCGTGGAAGGGACGGCCGGCAATACCGGTATCGGGCTGACGCTGGTGGCCCGCGCGCTCGGCTACCGCACCGCGATCGTCATTCCCGAAACCCAGAGCCAGGAGAAGAAGGACGCCATCCGCATTCTCGGCGCGGAATTGATCGAGGTGCCGGCGGTTCCCTACAGGAACCCGAACAACTACGTGAAACTGTCTGCCCGATTGGCCGAGCAACTGGCCAGAACCGAGCCCAACGGCGCGATCTGGGCCAATCAGTTCGACAATGTCGCCAATCGCCAGGGCCATGTCGAAACCACTGCGGTCGAAATCTGGCAACAGACCGTGGGCAAGGTCGACGGTTTCGTCGCCTCCGTCGGCAGCGGCGGTACGCTGGCCGGCATCGCCGAGGGGCTGCGTGCGCACAACAAGGACGTCAAGATCGCACTCGCCGACCCGATGGGGGCCGCGCTTTATTCCTATTACACCGAAGGGGAGCTGAAATCGGAAGGCTCCTCGATCACCGAGGGCATCGGCCAGGGGCGCATCACGGCCAATTTGGAAGGGTTCGCGCCCGACTTTTCTTATCGGATCGCCGACGATGAGGCGCTCGGGATCATTTTCGATCTCGTCCGCGAAGAGGGCCTGTGCATGGGCGGCTCGACCGGCATCAACATAGCCGGCGCGGTGCGCCTGGCTCGCGAACTCGGTCCCGGCCATACCATCGTGACGGTGCTGTGCGATTACGGCTCCCGCTACCAGTCGAAACTGTTCAATCCGGACTTTCTGCGCAGCAAGTCGTTGCCGGTGCCCGACTGGATCGAAAAGACGAGCGAGATAAGCGTGCCTTACGAAGAGGTGGCGTGATGGTTGCCCAAACCGAGGCGCTGTTTCGCGAGGATGCCTATCTGTCGACGGCAGAAGGCGCGGTGACGGGGCTCAACGAGCGCGGCGGGATCGTTCTCGACAGGACGAACTTTTACGCCACGTCGGGCGGCCAGCCCGGCGATACCGGGTTTTTCGAACGCGCCGACGGATCGCGGATCGCGATTGCCGGCACGATCACCGGCCAGACCAAGGACGAGATCGTTCATCTGCCGGCCCCGGACGCGGCCCGGCCGGAAATCGGCGAGACGCTGGTGCTGCATATCGACTGGGCGCGGCGCTACAGGCTGATGCGCATGCATACCGCCTGTCACCTGCTGAGCGTGGTGTGTCCTTATCCGATCACCGGCGCGGCGGTCGGCGAGGAGGAATCGCGGGTCGATTTCGACCTGCCCGACGCCGGCGTGACCAAGGAGGGCGTGACGGCGCAGATGATGGCGCTGGTTACGGCCAATCATCCGATCTTCACCCAGTGGATCGGCGAGGACGAACTGGCCGCCAATCCGGGCCTGGTGAAATCCAAGAACGTGCGCCCGCCGGCGGGTTCGGGCCGTATCCGGCTGGTGTGCATCGGCGCCGAGGCGGCGGTCGACAGCCAGCCATGCGGCGGCACGCATGTGTCGGAGACCCAGGAAGTGGGCGATATCCATATCGGCAAGATCGAGAAGAAGGGGCGCGAAAACCGCCGCTTCCGCATCCGGTTCGGCGCGTTGCCGGCCTGATTGTTGATCCAACAGTCGGGCCGGACTGCCGGCATTACGCGCCGGTCCACAACGTCCCATGCCGTCCGGCCGGAACCGTTGCGGGGCCGCGCGAGGTGTTGTTTTTGGCGGCCTTGCGAATAAACGACCGTCCAACTGGCTTGCGGCTTTTCGCGCGGCGGCAAAAATGCGACAGAAATGTCGGGCGTTTTGCCGCCGCCGGCGGTTTTGGAACGGGTGATCGAGATGACCGACAAAGAAGCCTTCTTCGTCACGACCGAGTGGCTGGCCGAACATCTGAACGATCCGGGCCTGTCGATTGTCGACGCGTCCTGGTATCTGCCGGCGCAGGGCCGCGACGCGCGCGCCGAATATGACGCCGGCCACATTCCCCGCGCGGTGTTTTTCGATCACGATCTGGTCGTCGATCCGGATTCGGACCTGCCGCACGCGCTGCCGTCGCCGCGGACCTTTGCCACCTTTGCCGCCTCGATGGGCATTTCGGCCCGCGACACGATCGTGGTCTATGACGGGCCGGGCCTGTTTTCCTCGGCCCGCGCCTGGTGGATGTTCCGCGTCATGGGCGCCAGGACGGTCCGCATTCTGGAAGGCGGGATCGATCGCTGGAAAGCGGAGGGACGGTTCGTGACAGCAAAGCCGACCAAGGTCGCCTCCTGCCTGTTCGAGACCGATTTCGACGAAAGCCGTGTGGCGACGCTGGATGACATGCGCCGGATCGTGGAGCAGGGCACGAGCCAGATCGCGGATGCGCGCTCGCCGGGGCGTTTTGCCGGCAGCGAGCCGGAGCCGCGCCAGGGCGTGCGCTCGGGTCACATGCCCGGCGCGCGCAACGTGCCGGCGATGTCGTTGGCCGAAAACGGCGCCCTGCTGCCGCCAGCGGCCTTGAGGCAGGCCTTCGAGGCGGCCGGCATCGACCTGTCGCGGCCGGTGGTGACCTCCTGCGGTTCGGGGGTGACGGCGGCCGTGCTTGCGCTGGCGCTGGAGACGCTCGGTCATGGCGACGCCCGGCTTTACGACGGGTCGTGGACGGAATGGGGCAGCCGCGACGATACGCCGGTCGAAACCGGCGAACCGTGACCATGGCGCGAACGAAGACGCTCAAGGCGCGCGTCACCCATCTGGAAATGACCGCGCCGCCGGGCAAGCCGGTGCCGATGCCGCTCGGGCCGCGGCTCGCCATGATGCGTGTCGGGTCCGTTCCGCTGCATTTCTACCGTTATCTCTACGAACAGGTCGGCAGGCCGCATCACTGGTCGCTGCGCCGGAACTGTTCGGACGCCGCGCTCGCGGAAGCGCTGCACGGGCCGACGACCGAGATCGAGGTGCTTTACGTCGATGGCGCGCCGGCCGGGTTTTTCGAGCTCGACCTGTCGCGTCTCGCCGACGAGGTCGAAATCCTCTATTTCGGGCTGATGCCGGAGTTTCAGGGCCGCGGGCTGGCGCGCTTCTTCCTGTCGGGCGCAATTGATGCTGCCTGGGCGAACGATCCCAAAAAAGTCACCATCCACACCAACACGCTCGATAGTCCGCGCGCGCTGCAACTCTATCAGAAGCTGGGCTTCGTTCCGGTTTCCTGGTCGGAGGAGGTCGTCGAGCCCTGGCTGTGAGGGTGTGTCGGCATGGCCGGAATCGGGTGGCGGCGCGGCACGGACGGCCGTAGCGCTGGACCTTCCATCCCAGGAGGTCGCCGATGCTCATTCGTTTTGTCGCCCTGCCCACCGACGCGGTTCGCGCGCTTCAGGCCGGCGGTCCCGACGCCTACGGTCATGTGGCTGAGCGGAGCATTTCCGATGGGACCGGCGTCCCGTGCCGCCACTGCCTGAGGACGGTCGGCAAGGGCGAAGCCTATCTGATCCTCGCCTACCGGCCGTTTCCCGCGTTGCAGCCCTACGCCGAGACGGGACCGATCTTCCTGCACGCCGACCCATGCCGACGGGCGCCCGAGACCGACATCGTGCCGGCGATGTTGCAGGCCACGCCGCGCTATATCCTGCGTGGTTACGGTCCCGACGACCGCATCGTCTACGGCTCCGGCAGCGTCGTGCCGACGCACCAGATCTGCACGTATGCGCATGAATTGCTGCAACGGCCCGAGATCGCCTATCTGCACATACGCTCGGCCAGCAATAATTGTTATCAGGTGCGCGTGGAACGCGCCTGAGGCCGGCGTTTCGGCTGTCCGTTTCGAAAGACCCGGCGACCGAAACCCCAGAGGCAACGGGCGGCGCGGCGTGAGCCCGCCAGACCGGTCCGCTTCGTGAGAGCCGCTGTACAAAGTTTCGCCGCGTTGCGGATTTCCGTCGGCGGATCGCGGAAAAAAGACATCGTTCGTGCGGCTCGAAGCGACGAATTCGGTCTGTTTTGCGGGAAAATCTCGTGATTTCGCCATTTTTTCCGATAGACTGGTTGGTAGGCAAACGGAGCGAAACCGGCGCGTGGGGGCTACATGCGCAAGCTGTTGTTCATCCTCTTCCTAGCGTTCTTCGGAACGGCGGGCGCCTGTTGGGCGCAAAAACGGGTTGCCCTGGTGATCGGCAACGGTGCGTACGAAGGCACCGGACAATTGGTCAACACGATCAACGACGCCAGCGCGATCGGCGAATCCCTCGAAGCGCTCGGCTTCGACGTCACGCTGGCAAACGACATCGACCGCCGCGCCGCGATTTCCGCGATCGACGCGTTTACCCGGCGGCTGACGGACGCCGACATCGCGTTCCTGTTTTATGCCGGGCACGGCATGCAGATTTCCGGGCGGAATTTCCTGCTGCCGGTCGATGTCGACATATCGAGCGAGCGCGCGCTGCGCTACAGCGCCATCGACATCGGCGAGGTGGTGGCCGAGATGGAAAGCCGGGCGCGGGTGACGCTTGTCGTGCTCGATGCCTGTCGCGACAATCCCTATGTCGACGCCATCGCAAAAACGGTACAGGACGACCGCGCGGCGCGCCCGCTCGAGGGTCTGTCGTTGATGCGGCTTTCGGGCCGCGGCGCGATCATCGCCTATGCGGCGGCCGCCGGCGAGGTGGCCAGCGACGGAACGGGCGACCATTC
This sequence comes from Nitratireductor sp., assembly GCA_039973095.1. Classification (GTDB taxonomy): domain Bacteria; phylum Pseudomonadota; class Alphaproteobacteria; order Rhizobiales; family Rhizobiaceae; genus Mangrovimarina. Next base: position 845,456 of record JBDWLQ010000018.1, read on the forward strand.
GCCCTATAGCGAGGCCCTGCTTGAGGAAATCGCCACGCCGGGCGTGGAAGTGGGGCTGATGTTCCGGCGCGCGGCCGGCCGTGTCTTCGAGGCGACGGGCGGCATGCAGCGGCCGGAGCTTCTGGTGCGTCTGGTCGACGAGGTCTACCTGAAACCCGCGCCCGCGGTCGAGGTCGCGATCAAGGACGACACCGGTTCGGCGTCGGCGGCCCGGCCGGTCGCCGACCAGGCGGCGACCCAGCCGGCACCGCCGGCGCCGCAGGAAATCGTGGTGGCCGCGGCGGCGGCCGAAAACGGCGTCGCCGTGCGCTCGACGCGCGCAGAAGGGTTTTTCGGCAACCGCGCCATCCGCAAGCCGGTGTGGGCGGATAAGGTGGCGGCGCCGGTCGCGCGGGACTACCGCCGCGCCGCGCCGAAACCGATCGTGGAGGCCGACGGCAATGACAGTTATGGCTCGGCCCAGGCCATTCCGCCCGACGCCCGTGTCGAGGGCAGGATCACCCCGCGCGGCGATCGCGACTGGTATCGGCTGACGGTGCCGATCGCCGGCCTGCTGCGCGTCGGCGCCGAGGCGCCGCCGGAAAACATCGACCTTTACGCCCGGCTTTGGAACGCCGATGTCGCCGTTGCCGGCAACTGGCAGGGCGCCCCGCGCGATGGTGGTGCGCTCGACGCCGTTTTCGAGATTCCGGCAGCCGGCGAGTATCGGATCGAGATCGCCGACGGCAATAACAGCGCCGACAGTGCCGCGCCGTTTGCGATCGATTTCGAATTCCTGCCGTCGAACGATCCGCTGGAACCGAACGACACGGTCGGCGCGGCAATGCCGCTGCCGCTGCCCAGCGCTGTCCGTCCGGCGATCTTTCCGCGCGGCGATCGCGACTGGCTGCGGTTCTGGATCGCGCAGCCGGGGCTCTTGAGCGTCGTTGCGGAAAACGTGCCGGACCGTCTCGACATCGCCTTGCGACTGTGGAACCTCGACGGCGATGTCGTGCAAAACTGGCAACAGCCTGCCCGCGCCGGCGGCGACACCGTGCTGGAGGCGGAACTGGCGGTACCGGGCGTCTACGTGCTGGAGATGGTCGATGGCAACAATGACGCATCGAGCCATGAAACCTTCGACCTGTCGGCCAGCTTCACGCCTGTCGAGGACGAGACCGAGCCGAACGAAAGCTTTGCCGAGGCAGCGCCGGTCGAACGCTCCGGCCGGCGCAAGCTGGCGATCTTCCCGCGCGGCGACCGCGACTGGCTCAGCATCGATGTCGAGCAGCCCGGCGAATTGCGCATGCTGGCGACCGGATCGCCGGAACAGCTCGATATCCACATGCGGGTGTGGGATTCCAACAAGGACGTGATCCGCAACTGGATCGCGCCGCTCAGACGGGGCGGGGACACCGACGGATTTGTCGACCTGCCGCGTCCCGGCCGCTATTTCGTCGAGATCGCCGATGGCAATTCCGATGCGTCGAGCGCGCATCTGTTTGAGTACCGGTTGGCGTTCACGCCGCAGCCCGACCAGTACGAGCCCAATGACGGGCCGGCCGAGGCGGCGCCATTGACCCCCGGCGGGGAGATCTTATTCAACATCCTGCCCAAGGGCGACCGGGACTGGTTCAGGGTTGAAGTGCCGGCGCAGGGTGAACTGGCGATTTCGATCGACGAGGGTCCCGACAATCTCGATTTGCACTATCGGGTGTGGGATGCCAACCGCGCCGTCATCCGCAATTGGGTGGCGCCTTACCGCAAGGGCGGGCTGACCGAGGGGTTTGTCGATCTGGCTACGGAAGGCAGCTACTTCATCGAGGTCGCGGACGGCAACAACGACGCACGCTCGATCGATCACGCGACGTTGAAGACGGTCTTTACCGCGACCGGGGACCGGTTCGAGCCGAACAACAGTTTCGGCGCGGCGCGGGCCGTGTCTCCCGGAGACATCTTGCATGCCACCATGCTGCCGCGAGGAGACGCCGACTGGTATCTTGTCGACGTACCGCGGGCGGGGGAGCTCTTGGTGGTGATCGACGAGGTCGATCCCGAACTCGATATGCATGTGCGGCTGTGGAACAGCGAGGGCAAGGCGGGTAGCTGGGTCGGGCCGCCGCGCAAGGGCGGCGTTACCGAAGCGCGTCTGCCTGTCGACGGGCCCGGCCATTACAGGCTCGAGGTCAGGGACGGCAACAATGACGCCCGCTCGCCGAACCCGTTCAGGGTCGAGATCGGGTTTCAATAGGTTTCATTCAGACAAGGGACGTTCGTTTCGCATGGGCGGCCGCCACGGGGCGATGTCGACGGCCGCCTCGAAAAGACGACCCGCGGCTAGAAGAGCCGCGGGCCGGGTGGAGGGACAACTTTAACCCGCTCAGGCGGCGAGCACGGTCCTGGGTTCGGCCATTTCGTAGCCGAGCGCTTCGGCCACCGCGCGATTGGTGATCTTGCCCCGGTGAACGTTGAGCCCGTTTCTGAGATGGGTGTCGTCGGCCAGCGCGCGCAACCCCTTGTCGGCAAGCTGGAGGCCGTAATGCAAGGTGGCGTTGTTGAGCGCGTGGGCGGAGGTGACGGGCACCGCGCCCGGCATGTTGGCCACGCAATAATGGATGATGCCGTCGACCTCGTAGGTCGGCTCGGCGTGGGTGGTGGCGTGCGAGGTCTCGAAGCAACCGCCCTGATCGATCGCGACATCGACCAGGACCGCGCCCTTCTTCATGCCCGACAACATCTCGCGGGTGACCAGCTTCGGCGCCGCGGCGCCCGGGATCAGCACCGCGCCGACGACGATATCGGCCGAAAAACATTCCTCCTCGAGCGCCTCGACGGTCGAATAGCGAGTGTGGATGCGGCCGTTGAAAATGTCGTCGAGCTGACGCAGGCGCGGGATCGAGCGGTCAATGATGCTGACGTCGGCGCCGAGGCCGACCGCCATCTTGGCCGCCTGCAGGCCGACGACGCCGCCGCCGATGATGGCGACCTTGCCCGGCAGCACGCCGGGCACGCCGCCCAGAAGCACGCCGCGGCCGCCATTGGCCTTCTGCAGCGCGGTGGCGCCGGCCTGGATCGCCAACCGTCCGGCGACTTCCGACATCGGGGCCAGCAGGGGCAGGCCGCCGCGGTCGTCGGTGACGGTCTCATAGGCAATCGCCGTCACGCCCGACTTGACCAGGCCCTCGGTCTGGTCCGGATCGGGGGCGAGATGCAGATAGGTGTAGAGAAGCTGGCCTTCGCGCAGTTGCACCCATTCGCCGGGCTGCGGCTCCTTGACCTTGACCACCATGTCGGCCTTGGCGAAAACCTCCTCGGCGGTCTTGGCGATGCGCGCGCCTGCCGCCTTGTAGGCGCTGTCGTCGGCGCCGATGCCGGTGCCCGCGCCGCTTTGCACCAGCACGTCGTGGCCGTGGGCGATGTATTCGCGTACCGAGCCCGGGGTCAGGCCGACGCGATATTCATGATTCTTGATTTCCGTCGGGCAGCCCACAAGCATAACAGCTCTCCTCCACCGGTTGCGGGTTGTATTCGGGATGGATGTTGATTAGAGCACATTGCGGTGCGCATGTGTTTGCGAAGTCGCCGAGGGCGCTCGGGAATTTTCGCTGTTCCTTGCGTATTTTAGAAAAAAAATCGAAGATAGTCCCGACTATGAGCCTCGACCGGATCGATTACGCCATTCTCGATACGTTGCAGCGGGACGGCCGGATTTCCAACGCCGCGCTTGCCGAAAAGGTGGGACTGTCGCAGTCGGCCTGCTCGCGGCGGCTCGACAATCTGGAAAAAACCGGGGTCATCCACGGGTATCACGCCAAGCTGTCAAACGCCGCGCTCGGCTACAAAATGACGGCGATCGTACATATTTCGCTGTCGGGCCAGTTCGAGAAGTCGCTGGCCGAGTTCGAGGCGGCCATCAAACGCTGCCCCAACGTACTGTCGTGTCATTTGATGTCGGGCGAATACGATTACGTGATCAGGATCGCGGCGCGCGATCTGGAGGATTACGAGCGCGTGCACAAGGAATGGCTGACGGCGATGCCGCATGTCATCAAGATCAACTCCTCCTTCGCCCTGCGCGAGGTGATCGACCGCACCGGTGTCGGCGTCAGGCCCGACCTCGCCTGACGCATCTGCGTCGTCAGGCCCGCTGCCGGGCGCTGAGCCGCGGTAAGCCAAAACGCGAGCGGATCCTCGAGGGCGGCGACGCCGAACGCCAAAGCGCCACGCGGTGGCAATCCTTGCCGGTTTGTTTCATAAGACGTCGCTAAGATTTATAAGGAGCCAGGCATGAACGAGCTTGCGGGAAAAGTGGTGGTCGTCACCGGCGCCGGGCGCGGTTTGGGGGCTGCCTTCGCCCTGACGCTCGCGGATGCCGGCTGCGAGCTGGTTCTTTGCGGGCGGCGGGTCGCCGATCTCGACGCCATCGCCGGACTGGTTGTTGAACGCGGCGGCACGGCGCCGCAAACGGTGGCACTGGACCTTGCCGACGCGGCGTCGGTGCGACAGGCGGCCTCCCGAATCTGCGCGCTGAAGCAGCGGGTCGACATCCTGATCAACAACGGCGCCATGTGGCTTGAAGCCAGTGCCGAGCCTTATGACGAGGCCGACGTTCTGGCGGTGGTCAATGCCGCCGTGACGGGAACGTTCCTGCTCGTCCAGGGCCTGCGCGCGGCGATGGACAATTCCGACGCGCCGGACGTGGTGACCATTGGCTCGATCAGCGGGCTGCCCAATGCCGCGTTGCAGTCGGTGTCGGTTCCCTTCTATGCCGCCAAGCGCGGACAGGTGGCCCTGGCGGACGGGTTCAGGCAGGCGTTTTCGGGGACGAAATTCCGCTCGATCCTGGTGAACCCGCCCTATCTCGACGACGCGCAGCCGGGACAGAACGACTGGGAGGAGGCCGGCATCAGGCGCAAGGGACGGCAGGCCACCAGCCGCGATGTGGTCGAGGCGGCGATCTTCGCCCTGACGCGGCCCCATCACGTCTCGCTCACCATCGAGATCGGCGCGGACGAGGGCGGGCTGTTTGAGACGGCTTGAACAGCGTTGGCCGTCGGTCCCGCGTCAGTCTCGCAGCGGCGGATCAGCCGGTGCGCCGCTCTCGACCCGGACCGGCGTCTTCATGACGATCTCGCGGTGCGGGTAGGGGATCTGGACGCCGTTTTCCTTAAAAGCGTCCCACAGCGCCAAGAGCACCCGGCCACGGACATTGGTCAGGCCCTGCTGGGGGTCGCGGATCCAGAAGCGCAGCACAAAATCCAGCGAGGACTCGCCGAACCCGGTCATCCAGCACACCGGCCGGCGGTCGGCGTCGACACGCCCGACGCTCGCCGCTGCCTCGATCGCCAGCGCGCTGACGGTGTGCGGGTCGGCCTCGTAGGAGACGCCGAAGGCGACGTCGAGGCGCACCAGCTCGTCGCTGAACGACCAGTTGATCACCCGCTGGGTGATGAAGTCCTCGTTCGGGATCAGATATTCGCGCCCGTCTCGGGTTACGACGGAGACGAAGCGGGCCCGAAGCTCGCGGATCCAGCCGAATGTGTCGCCGAGCGAGATCGTGTCGCCCGGCTTGATCGACTTGTCGAGCAGGATGATGATGCCGGAGATGAAGTTGGAGACCACTTTCTGCAGGCCGAAACCCAGGCCCACGCCGACCGCGCCGGAAAACACCGTCAGCGCGGTCAAATCGACGCCGACGGCCGACAACGCCACGACGCCGGCGAGCAGCACCAGGCCGATCTTGGCGATCTTGCCGATCAGGACCCGGATCGACGGCGTCAGCTCGGCCGAACTCTGGACGCGGCGCTCGACGAAATTGCCGATCGCATTGGCAAGCCACAGCGCGGCGGTGAGCAGGATGGCGACCTTCAGCACCATCAATGCGGATATACGCAGTTCGCCGACGGGCAGGGCCAGCCGGTCGAGCAACTCTGCGGCGGTGTTGTCGAGCCGCAGGATCACCAGGGCGGCATAAAGCCATAACAGCCAGGCGACCGAGCGCGCGGCGACGCGGTTGCGGATTACCCGCGACGCGACGGAGACCAGAAGCCATACCAGCGCCAGCGAAAACGCGGTCGAAACCAGCCAGCTCCGGCTCGGCCAGGTGAGTTCCCTGAGCGCGGTCAGCGCCACGAACAACAAGAGCACGAAGACGATCCAGTCGGTGCGGCGGATCGTGGCCACGGCGATCCGCAACAGGCCGGGCTGGCCCTTGATGTGCCGCGCCAGGCCCTCGAGCCTGGTTTCCAGCGCCCGGCCGACCGGCTTGGCCAGCGCGAACAGCAGCACGATGAGCCCGACCTGATAGAAGAACCATGCATCGGAGGCGTAGCGGATGGCGGTTTCGACAAAAACCGCGAGGCGATCAGCCAGAATTTGCACGTAATCGGTCATCGCATCCAAATCGCCCTTCGGCCGTTGCCGCGGCACACGCCGCACGGCGGGGAAACTGAACCTTCATGGTAGAGCCTTTCACGGTCAGATTGAACCGTTGTGCCGGTTCAGCCAGGCGCCCGTCGGGCATGGCGGGTGGATGGCAAACTCCTAAAATTCTATCGGATCGGTAAGGCATTTCGTTTCTTGGTCTGGCTAAGGTCGTCCTGCCGCAAGGGAATTCAGTTCGGGACAGATATGGGAGAGCGCACCGGTACGGCCTTCCTGCGTGGATGGCTGGGCAAGGACTTCGTATCGAAGATCACGCGTCGCCGGGCGATGACGGCCGAGCAACGCCTGCTTGTAGGCACCGACCAGGTCGAGGCGATCAACCGGCTGCGGCCGGTCGCCATCCTGGCGCATCTGCTTGGCGCGCTGATCGCGCTCGACGCGCTCGCGCGATCCAGCAGCGCGTCGATTGCGCCGGCCTGGTTCGTCGTCATGCTGGCCGTGATCATTTTCGACATTCTGAGCGGACCGCCTCTGGCCGGCCACAGGCCGGCGCGCGGCGAGGTCGCCGCCCTGTATTGGCGCAACATCGCGACCTGTTTCCTTTTCGGCGCGGTATGGGGCAGCCTGGCGCTGATCTTCTACGCCGGCGCGGAGGACGACGTTCGCCACGTCCTGACGGTGCTGTTGACGGCCTATCTCGCTTCTTCGGCCTTCATTCTCGCCGCCCTGCCGCGGGCCGTGTTCGCCTTCTCGATGCCGATGGCGATCATGATGATCGTCAGCTTCACGCGGGCCGGCGTCGCAGACCATGCTTTCGAGCTCCAGCTGATCGGCGTTTACGCGCTCGCCTTTCCGATCGCGCTGCGCCAGCATGCCAGCGCGTTCGCGGAGCGGGTCGTCGCCATGGCGCAGGTGGGCGAGCAGACCCAGCTTATCTCACTGCTTCTTCATGATTTCGAAGCAAATTCAAGCGATTGGCACTGGTAATGCGATTCCCGGTTGAATCTCGTGCGCATCTCCGATTCCTTTGCCAGGCAATCGGGACTGTCGGCTGACAAGGTCAATCAGCTGCGGCTCGATCGGGTGCTGACGACGTGTGCGTCACCCGAGGAAAGGGCCGGCGACAGGCGCGAGGAGGTCTTGCATCATCTCTTGCGCGGCGAGGTGTTCCGGGACTGTCCGGTGCTTCTGGTGATCGACGGGCACGAGCGCTGGTGGTCGATAACGGGTACACCGACTTATGATCGCGACGGTATCTTCGCCGGGTTCCGCGGTATCGGACGCGATATCGGCGCGCAGAAAACCAAGGAGCGGGAGCTCGAATATCTCGCCCATCACGACAGCCTGACGGGCGTTGGCAACCGCGCGCGCTTTACCCACGAATTGGCGCGCGCGCGCGGACTTGCCGAAGCGGGTTCGCGCCGCTTCGCGCTGGTGCTGTTCGACCTCGACGATTTCAAGGCGATCAACGACACCGCCGGCCATTCGGTCGGCGACGCCGTGCTTCAGACCACCACGCGGCGCATCGCCGGCTTCCTGCCGCGCGATTCCTTCCTGGCCCGGATCGGCGGCGACGAATTCGCCGCCATCGTCGAGATCAAGGAAGACATGGACGCCACGCGTCTGCGCGAGATCGTCGAGAATGTCGTGCACGAGGTGGCGCGCCCCGTCGAACCCCTGGCCGGAACCTTCAAGGTCGGCGTGAGCGCCGGGGTTGCCGTGCTGCCCGACGACGGCCGCGATCCCGAGCAATTGATGCAGCTCGCCGACATCGCGCTCTACGACGCCAAGTCGCGCGGCAAGGAGCAGGTGCGTCTGGCCAGCAGCGAGGCCGGCGCGGCCTTCGCGCGCAGGAAGCAGCTTGAGCTCGATCTGTGGAAGGCTGTCCGGCGCGGGGAGATCTTCGTCGAGTTCCAGCCCGTGGTTCTGGCGCGCACCGGGCAGCCGATCCTTTTCGAGGCGCTGGCGCGCTGGCGCCATCCCGTCTACGGGCTTGTCAGGCCAGACGCCTTCGTGGCGCTTGCCGAACAGAGCGGAAGTATCGGAGAAATCGGCGCCTGGGTGCTGGCCGAGGCTTGCCGCTGTGCAGCCGGTTGGCCGCAGGCCGTGGGGGTGGCGGTCAACATTTCCCCGCGCCAGCTCGAACATGGCGATCTGGCAGAACGGGTACGCGGCGTGCTGGAGACCACCGGCCTGGCGCCGGACCGGCTGGAGCTCGAAGTCACCGAAAGCGCCTATCGCGGCGGCGTCGATCTGGTGGCGCGGGTGGTGGCGCAATTGCACGCGCTCGGCGTCACGGTCGCCATGGACGATTTCGGGACCGGCTACTCCTCGCTGCCGTCGCTGCGCGAGGTTCCGTTCGACAAGATCAAGATCGACCAGTCTCTGGTCGGCCAGGGCGCTGCCGACAACCGCACGGTCAGCGTGTTGCGCTCGATCGTCACCATCGGCCGCACGCTGGGCATGCAGGTCACGGCCGAGGGGGTGGAAACGGCCGAGCACGAGGCGTTCCTGCGCGGCATCGGTGTCGACAGCCTGCAGGGATTCTATTTCGGGCGCCCGATGCCGAGCGATGGGGTCGCCGATTTCCTGGCGACCTACGGGCAGCCGGGCGATGCGCCGGCCGCCTCACGCACCAGCGCTGCCTGAGCCAGACGCCGGGCCCCGAACGACGCCGGGCGGCGTCACAATCGCGGCCCGCCTGCGTTTCAGCCTTGCCTCGCGCAGATTTCGGACCGACACTCGATGTCTTGGTGATGGCGACAGGACCGCGCTCGCGATCGTTTCCGGGGCAGTCATGCGACCGTCATCGAAATCTGCTGGAAGAAGCGCGCGACACCGCGACCCGACACGTAGCTATTTTGGCGCGCCCGTCCAGAAATCCAGGGAGACGACAATGTCCGAAATGCTCCATCCGATTTCCCGCCGCCTATTCCTGTCCGGTGCGGCAGCACTGGGCGGCGTGGTCATGCTCCATCCCTTCGCCGCGCGGGCGAGTGCCAATCAGGCCCATCTGCGGCTGATGGAAACGACCGATTTGCACGTGCACGTTTTTCCCTACGATTATTACGCCGACCGGCCCAACGACACGATGGGACTGGCGCGCACCGCCGCGATCATCGACGGGATCCGCGCCGAGGCCGGCAATTCGATGCTGATCGACAATGGCGATTTCCTGCAGGGCAACCCGATGGGCGACTATATCGCCTATCAGCGCGGCATGAAGGATGGCGACATGCATCCGATCATCTCCGCCATGAACACGCTGGGCTATGAATGCTCCACGCTCGGCAATCACGAGTTCAATTACGGGCTCGACTTCATGTTCAAGGTGCTGGCGGGCGCGAACTTCCCGTTCGTGTGCGCCAACCTGACCAAAGGGTCGCTGGCTGCCAACGCGCGCGACGACGCGCTGTTCATCAAGCCGTACGTGATCCTCGACAAGACGATCACCGACGGCGCGGGCCAGGACCATCCGATCCGGGTCGGCCTGATCGGCTTTGTGCCGCCGCAGATCATGAACTGGGACGCCCGCCACCTGACCGGCAAGGCAATGACGCGCGACATCGTCAAGGCGGCCGAGGCCTGGGTGCCGCAAATGCGCGAAGAAGGCGCCGATATCGTGATTGCCCTGTCGCATTCGGGCGTCGGGCCGGCCCGGTACGAGGAAAACCTCGAAAACGCCTCGCTGCACCTGGCCGGCGTCGACGGCATCGACGCGATCGTCACCGGCCACAGCCATCTCGACTTCCCCGGCCCGAAATTCGAGGGCATGGAGGGTGTCGACAACGCCAAGGGCACGATCGGCGGCAAGCCGGCGGTGATGGGCGGGTTCTGGGGCTCGCATCTCGGCCTGATCGACCTGATGCTGGAGCGCGACGGCAACAGCTGGCGGGTGAGCGCCTCGACCAGCGAGGCGAGGCCGATCTTCGAGCGCGTCGACCGCAAGGCCAAGCCACTGGTCGAAAGCAAGGCCGAGGTCGAGGACGCGGCCCGCGACATGCACGAGGCGACACTGGCCTATGTGCGCACCGCCGTCGGCAAAACCGCGGCGCCGCTGCATTCCTATTTCGCGCTGGTGGCCGACGATCCCTCCGTGCAGATCGTGTCCCAGGCGCAGACCTGGTACATCGCCGACATGCTGAGCGAGACCGAGTACAAGGACCTGCCGGTGCTGTCGGCGGCCGCGCCGTTCAAGGCCGGCGGTCGCGGCGGGCCGGATTATTATACCGACGTGCCGGCGGGCGACATCGCGATCAAGAACGTCGCCGACCTCTATCTCTATCCGAACACGGTCCAGGCGGTGCTGGTGACCGGCGCCCAGGTCAAGGACTGGCTCGAGATGTCGGCCGGCATCTTCAACCAGGTCGAGCCGGGCAAGGCCGATCAGCCGCTGATCAATGCGACGTTTCCGTCCTATAATTTCGATGTCATCGACGGCGTGACCTACAGGATCGACCTGTCGCAGCCGCCGAAATACGATCCGAAGGGCAATCTCATCAACGAGGGCGCCAACCGGATCGTGGCGCTCGCGTTCGACGGCAAACCGATCGATCCGGAGCAGAAATTCGTCGTTGCGTCGAACAATTACCGCGCCGGCGGCGGCGGCAATTTCCCCGAGATCGGCCCGGACAAGGTGATCTTCCAGGCGCCCGACACCAATCGCGACGTGATCGTGCGCTTCATCGTCGAGCAGGGCACCATCAACCCGGCCGCCGACGCCAACTGGTCGTTTGCGCCGGTGGACGGCGCGACCGTGCTGTTTGAAACGGGGCCGAAGGCGAATGACTTCATCGCCGACGTCAAGGGCGTGGCGATCGAGGCCGCTGGCGAGGGCGCCGACGGTTTCGCCCAATACCGCATCACGCTTTAGGCGCGGATGTTGCGAGGTTGAATCGAGATCGTGCTCCAACACTTTGAAGGAGCACGATCTTTCCACTCTCGCGCAAGGACGGCGACAAGAGCCGCTTTCGCAGGCGTTCCGGCGCGCCCGGATGAAAGGCCGTCAGAGCGGGTCTTGCGGATTGGCCGGACTCGAGGGGAAGTTGCTGCCGATATCCTTGGCCAGATCGCCGCTTCCGCAGCTCTTGCGGCTGTATTCCATCCGTGCGTCGGTCCACATGTCCTGCAGGAATTTGAACAGGATCCTGAGCGACTTCATCACCAGGCCGCGAATGTCCTGGTTGGGATGGTTGGACCAGGATCGCATCTGCGCGACCACGGCGTCGGCCGAGCCGATGATCAGCTTGCCGACCTCGGTAAGACCCTTGCAGTCATATTCGCTGAAACGATTGCTCGCCATGAAACCCTCCTTTCAGGGGACGGTCTCAGTGTGCGGGCGGCAGAACGGGCCGACAGCGAAGCAATTAACACATGCGGACAACAGCCGGCGTGCTGCGCGTCGCCGCCAGGCCTCCGCGACGCATCAGGCCTTGTAGACCACCTGCCTGACGTCGATGAATTCGGCCCGGAAGCCGGCCTCGCAATAATGCAGGTAGAACTCCCACAACTTCTTGAAACGCTCGTCGAAGCCGAGTGGCATGATCTTTTCCCACGACGCCCAGAAGCGGGCGCGCCATTCGGCCAGCGTACGGGCGTAATCCTGCGGAAAAGCCCGTTCGCGCAGGAAGGAAAGCCCCTGTTCGGCGCCGAGACTGCGCAGGATCTCCGGTGTCGGCAGCATGCCGCCGGGGAAGATGTAACGCTGGATAAAGTCCGGCCGGTTGCGATAGAGCTTGAAGGCGTCCTCGTTGATGGTGATGATCTGCAAGGCTGCGGTTCCGTTCGGCTTCAGGCATTCCTTGACCTTGCCGAAAAACACCGGCCAGTATTTTTCGCCGACCGCCTCGAACATCTCGATCGAGGCGATATTGTCGTAGCGACCCTGTTCGTCGCGGTAATCCTGCAGCTTGATGTCGACCTTCTCGGCCAAACCTGCCTTGTGGATGCGCTCGCGCGCGAAATCATGCTGTTCGCGGCTGATCGTCAGGCCGGTCACCTTGCAGCCGATCTCGCGCGCGGCGAATTCGGCGAACCCGCCCCAGCCGCAGCCGATCTCCAGCACGTGGCTCGACGGTCCCACGTCGCCGTCGCGGGCGAGCGCGCGGTATTTGGCCGCCTGGGCGGATTCAAGGTCGTTGGCGCCGGTCGAAAACAACGCCGAGGAATAGGTCATGCTCGGGTCGAGCCAGGTCCGGTAGAAATTGTTGCCGAGATCGTAATGGGCAGAGATATTGCGTTTGGAGCCGGTGCGGGTGTTTTCGTTGAGCCAGTGGCGCAGGCGCTGGAAGGCCATCAACACCCGGCTCGCGCCGCCGGCAACCTCTTCGCCGGTTTCCTGATTGACCACGAAAAGCTCCAGGAAGGTGGTCACGTCGGGACTGTCCCAGTCGCCGTCCATATAGGATTCGGCCACTCCGATCGTGCCGAGGGAAAAGGCGCGGCCGGGCAGTTTCCAATTGTTGAGGATCAGGTGCGCGTCAGGGCCGGCGGCGTTGCCGCCGACGCCGAACCGGCGCCCGTCGGGCGAAACGATCGTCAGCGTGCCCCTGGGAAGCCGCATCGCGGCCGACAATACCATGCGCGCGCGGCGCGGCAGGCCGCGCGTGCGCGCGGCGAAATTGTCCGCGTTCAACCAGATCGTTTCGGGTGCCTCAGCTGCGATCCCAACCATCGCGTTCTCCTGTCCCCTCCCGCAGCGCGCCGTCGTCGCGGCAACCTCATGCGTCCGCCTCCCGCGCCTCGGTGTCGCCAAAGCTGGCCCGTCGAGGGGGAGGCGGGCTCCTGAAGAATGGCGCTCCCTTCAGCCACAGACGCAACGCCTCGAAGTGAATGCCGGCGATAATCTTCCATGTCAGAAGCGGAAATCGCAAGAGGCAACGGCAAAGCCCGGCATTGGTGACCGGCGCGCCGTCGCCCGAAAACGTCGCTGCGAGCACCGGCCTGCCGGCCTCGGTCTCGTGGATGCGAAGCTTGACGGCGCGCCCCGGAGGCAGAATGCGGAAATGATAGCGCGCGTCCATGGAGATGAAGGGCGAGACGTGGAAAAGCTTGTCGCGGCTCTGGCGCAGGCCCGCTTCGGAGAGTTCGCCGGGCGCGACCGGCGCAACATAGGTGTGCCGTTCGCCGAACGTGTTGCGGACGGCGTAGATCGCCGCGATCAGCCGGTCGTCGCCATCATAGGCGAAATAGACCGCAAGCGGATTGAAGACGTAGCCGAACACCCTTGGATAGGCGAGCAAGACGATACGCGCGGCCCGTTCGCCAAGGCCGGCCTGGGCCAGCAGCCGATCGGCATGCGCGCGCAGCGAGAGGCCGTCATCGGTATGGTCGTCCTCGCGCAGGGACAGCACGTTGGGCCGGTTGACCGACAGGAGCGGCGACAGGCGGTCGACCTCGTCGAGCCGGTCGATGTCCATCAGCAGCGAATAGACCGCATAGGCGAAACGATGACCGAACGGGGAAAGCCGCTGATGCATGACCTGGCCGCGATAAAGCCACGCCGCCTCACGCGGCGGGGGACCGTTTTCAGCAAGGGTCGTTACGCGCCGGGCCGTGGTCATCGCGTCACCTATTCCGCCGCGAGCGCCGGTTCGGCGGCGCGGGGCAGGGCCTGGCGCCAGGGAACCGAGGCGCCGAGCCGCTCGGCGACGTTCAGTCCCGAGCGCAGGCCGTCCTCGTGGAAACCGTGCCCGGTCCAGGCGCCGGCATACCAGCAGTGGCCGCGACCCTGGATGTCGTCCAGCCGCGCCTGCGCCGACAGCGCGGCGGCGTCGAATTGCGGATGGTCGAAGGACCATTCCCCGAACACCGTGTCGGGACGTGGCTCGGTGACCGGATTGAGCGAGACGAACAGCGGACAGGCCGGGTCGATCCCCTGCAATTCGTTCATCCAGTAGGTTACGCAGACCTCGGTCTCGGTGTCCATGGCGCTAGTGCGCATATAGTTCCATGCCGCCCAGGCCGCGCGCCGTTTTGGCATCAGCCGCGGGTCGCGGTGCAGGATCGCCCGGTTCGGCCGGTAGGGGATCGCCGACAAGACGGTGCGTTCGACCTGGCTCGGCTGGTCCAGAATTGCAAGCGCCTGGTCGGTGTGGCAGGCAAGCAGCACCTCGTCGAAGCGTTCGGGCGCCGCGCCGCGCGCGAACACGGTGACGCCGGCATCGTCGCGCCGTATCGCCTCGACCGGCCGGGACAGCCGAAGCCTGTCGCCCAGCGGCGCCAAGAGCCGGTCGAGATAGGTCTGGGCCCCGCCGGTCACCGTGCGCCAGGCCGGGCGCTCATTGTGGATCAGCCGATGGTTCTCGAAGAACGACACGAAGGTCGCGGCCGGATAGTCGAGCATTTTCGCCCGGGGGGTCGACCAGATCGCGGCAGCCATCGGGATCAGGTAATCGTCGCGCAGGGCGGTGGAGAACCGTCGCCGGGCGAGATAGTCGCCGATCGTCACCCCGCCGAGCAGTCCCGCCTCGCGATCGGCCAGGCATTGCCGGTTGAAGCGCAGGATCTCGCGCAGCATCCACAGGAAGGACGGCGAAAACACGTTGCGTTTCTGGGCGAAGATCGTCCGGTAGGTCTGGCCGCTCCATTCCAGTCGCCCGTCGTCGAGCGACAGCGAAAACCCCATCCGGCTTTCCTGGGTTGCCACGCCCAGATGCGCGAACAGCCGGGTGAGTTCGGGATAGTTGAGTTCGTTATAGACGATGAAGCCGGTGTCGACGGCGATCTCGCGTCCCTGATAATCGATGCTGGCGGTGGCGGTGTGTCCGCCCGGCCGGGAGGCGGCCTCGAACAGGGTTACGTCGTGGCGCGGATGCAGAGCCCAGGCCGCGGCGGCGCCGGAAATGCCGGAGCCCACGATCGCGATCTTCCTGCGGCCCGGATCGGCCTTGCGGCGAATGGCGACAACCGTCATCGTGTTCCTTTCATCGCGTCGTAGGCCGCAAGCGCGGCGGCGCGGGCCTTGCGGTGTTCGACGATAGCTACGGGATAGGTGGCGCCGAGTTTCACGCCGGCCTCAGATAGCGTGTCGGCCGGCGCCTGCCAGGGCTTGTGGATGTAGCGGTTGGGAAGCCGGGCCAATTCGGGCACGAAGTCGCGCACATAGGCCCCGTCCGGATCGAATCTTTCGCCCTGCAGGACCGGGTTGAAGATGCGAAAATAAGGGGCTGCGTCGGCGCCGGAGCCGGCCACCCATTGCCAGCCCGCCGGATTGCTGGCCGGGTCGGCGTCGACGAGCGTGTCCCAGAACCAGGCTTCGCCCTCGCGCCAGTCCTGCAACAGATGCTTGGTCAGAAAGGAGGCGGCGACCATGCGTACGCGGTTGTGCATCCAGCCCGTGCGCCACAATTGGCGCATGCCGGCATCGACGATCGGATAGCCGGCGCGCCCCTGCTGCCAGGCGGCAAGCAGGCCGGCGTCGGGTCGCCAGGCAAAACCATCGAAATCCCGGTTGACGTTTTGCGATGCGAGATCGCGATTGTGGAATAGAAGATGGTAGGAGAATTCGCGCCAGGCGATCTCCTTGCGGAATTTTTCCAAATCGCGCGCGGGCGTGTCGAGGTCGGGGCGGTTAAGCGCGTGCCAGATCTGGAACGGCGTGATCTCGCCATGAGCCAGATGCGGCGAAAGCCGCGAGGTCACGGCATCGGCGGGCCGGTCGCGCCCCTCGGCATAGTGCTGCAGCCGCGCGTCCAGAAATTCCGCCAGGCGCTGCCGCGCGCCGGCTTCGCCCGGGGTCCAGGCATCGCGCAGGCCGCCGGCCCAGTCGGGCGCGGTCGGCAGCAGGGACCAGCTTTCGAGCGCATCGGAGGCGACCGCCTCCGGCAGCGGACGGATCGCCTTCGGCGCGGCGACGGGCGCGCGCGGCTCGCCGCTTGCGGCGAGCGCGCGCCAGAACGGCGAATAGACCTTGTAGGGCCCGCCCGTTCCCGTCGTCAGTCGTGACGGTTCGTGCAGCAGGTGGCCGTCGAAGCTTTTTGCCTCCAGGGCACGTTCGCGCAGCGCTGTTATGA
This sequence comes from Nitratireductor sp., assembly GCA_039973095.1. Taxonomy (GTDB): domain Bacteria; phylum Pseudomonadota; class Alphaproteobacteria; order Rhizobiales; family Rhizobiaceae; genus Mangrovimarina. Next base: position 861,832 of record JBDWLQ010000018.1, read on the forward strand.
GATCCGAATCGGCGGCGATGCCGGCGGGATCGTAACGCCGGTTCCAATAAACCGCATGCGCCTGTGTGTCCTCGACCAGCGACAGCACCGTGGCCAGGGTCGGCCCGCGCCGCAGGATCAGGCCTGCGCCGCGCTCGGAAAGTGAAGCGCGCAGCCGTTCGAGCGCGTGATGCAGCCACCAGCGGCGCGCGCCGCCGGGTGGGCGGCCGCCATCCGCGCCGTCGTCGAAAACGAATACCGGCAGCACCGGCCGGCCGGTGTCTGCCGCCGCCTTCAGCGCCAGATTGTCGGCAAGCCGCAGATCGTTGCGAAACAGCACGATTACCGGCGGCTCGCGGGGCGTATCGGTTTTCTGGGTAGGCAAGGGTGGCTATCCGGAATGAAGACTGGTGCTGTGTGCAGGTGATTGCTTGCCGATACGCGCGCGGCCGTCATCTGGATTTCATCGACGACGAGAAAGCGCGCCGATTTTGCCGATCCGCCGGCCGCGGCCGCTGTTTCCGCCGGCGCCTGGCGTCGGGGCGAGAACGAGCTTTTTGGCGGGGGGCAGCCGGAGAGGTTTTTCGGGCGCCAAGAAAACGAAAAAGGCCGGGTTTGCCCCGACCTTTCCCTGCATCGCAACACGCACCGCCAGTTCATCCGTGGTCGGCGCGCGGCGACGATCTCAATGCCACCCAATTGCTAGCAGCACTATATGTCGGCGCGATGACAGCGCGAGGGCAGGGCGACGGGCGCGGCGATGCGCCAGTTTACCTGTCTGGCCGGCGGCATTTTGGAAAAAAATGGCTCCCCGGGCCGGATTCGAACCAGCGACCAACCGGTTAACAGCCGGTTGCTCTACCGCTGAGCTACCGGGGAACACGGGCTCGCGAAGTGGGCTGCCTATAGCAAAACCGTTTCGGCTTTGCCAAGCGTCATTTTGGCGAATTCGGCCGAAACGGACCTCTGGCGGGAAAAATCACTCGGCAAAGCCCTGCCGGCGCCTCGCATTTGCCGCCGCAAGACTTCATATGAGGCGACCGCGATGCAGCGCCGGCGGGGTGCCGGCGCTATCGCGCAGGAGCGAGCGATGCGGGACACCGGGACAGACGAGACGAAGCCGACACCGACCTTCCGGTTTTACGGCCGCACCGTGCCGATGCCGCGCTCGCGCCTGGTGCGCATCCTGGTCGGCGGGCTTCTGGTGTTTCTGGGGCTGTTTTTCGGGTTCCTGCCCGTCCTGGGCTACTGGATGGCGCCGCTCGGGTTGATCGTCCTGTCCTACGACATCGCCGTGATTCGCCGGCTGCGCCGACGGCTGGTCGTGTGGTGGGAGCGCAGACGGAAAATGTCCGAGACCCGCTCCGACTGAAGCGCGCACTGGGTTGCGGAAAATCGATTCAGGCGCTTGTCGGTCCGGTGACCCTCTGTTAACAGATCGCTTCGTAAAGCCTGGGGGGCGAGGCCTCGTGGCGGAGTGGTTACGCAGAGGACTGCAAATCCTTGCACCCCGGTTCGATTCCGGGCGAGGCCTCCAATTCCCGGGTTCCATCATGTCGGGGCGGCGCCAGCCGCCCACTTCGTTCGTGTGGCCGCTTGGCGGTGAAGATGGGCAGGCGGGATGAGCGCTGATTTCGAGCAGTTGCGGACAAAGATGGTCGATGGCCAATTGCGCACGACCGACGTGACGAACCTGTCGATTCTCGATGCATTTCTGTCGGTGCCGCGCGAGGCCTTCGTGCCGGCGCGCCTCAGGGAACTTGCCTATATCGACGAGGATGTCGACATCACGCCGCCGGACGGCGAAGCGCGGCGTTTTCTCATGGAGCCGTCGCCGTTGGCCAAGCTGATCCAGCTCGCCGAGGTGGACGCGGGCGACGTCGTGCTCGATGTTGGGACCGGCACCGGTTATTCGGCGGCGATCCTGTCGCAGCTCGCCGGTTCGGTCATCGCGCTGGAAAGCGATGCGACACTCGCCGCCCAGGCCAGCGAGCGCCTGTCGGAACTCGGCTGCGACAACGTCGCGGTCGTGGAAGGCGTTTTGGAAGCGGGCTATCCGTCCGAGGCGCCCTACGACGTCATTCTGGTTGCCGGCGCGGTCGACCGGATACCCGACGCGATCTTCGAGCAGATGAAGGAAGGCGGCCGTCTCGTCACCGTCGAGGGCCATGGCAATGCCGGCGCGGCGCGGCTCTACCTCAAGCAGGGCGGGCATGTTTCGGGGCGCTGGGCGTTCAACGCGGCGGTGAAGCCCTTGCCCGGTTTCCAGGCCGCGCCCGCGTTCGAGTTCTAGCGCGCAGGGCCGGAACCGCCTGCCAAGGGCGTGGCTGCGGGGGCTGAACGGTTGCATGGCGGTTGCTGAGCCGGCATGTTGCGACGTCGGGTGTGTTGCGGTGGGCGTTCTTGAGCTCTCCCGGCGTGACCAAGCAGCGCTCGAAACGGCGCTCGAGAGCAGTCAAAAACACCCGCGGTTGCGTTGGGTCGTGTTGAGAGGTTGGTTGTGGCGTCGTTGAACGGTAAGTTTATCGCTGCGTTTTTGCTTTCGGCGCTGATGGTCGCGCCGGCCGGTGCGGAAACCATCACTGGGGCACTCGCCAAAGCCTATCAGAACAATTCGGGCCTGAACTCGGCACGGGCCGGGGTCCGGGTGACGGACGAGGGCGTGCCGCTCGCCAAATCGGGCTATCGCCCCACGATCGCGGCGGTCGGGTCGGTCAATTATGCCAGCCAGGCCGGCACCCGGATCTCGACCGGCTCGTTCGGCGTCGAGATCAGGCAGACCCTGTTCGACGGTTTCCAGACCAGAAACAATGTGCGTGCCGCCGAGGCGCGGGTGCGCGCGGCTAACGAGGCGCTGCGCAACACCGAGCAGAACACGCTGTTCAACGCGGCGGCGGCTTATATGGATGTCATCCGCGATCGGCAGATCGCGGCGCTGCGCGAGCGCAATCTGGCCTTCCTGAAGGAGCAGGTGCGCGCCGCGCGCTCGCGCTTCGAGGTGGGCGAGGGCACGCGCACGGACGTCGCGCAGGCCGAAGCCGGGCGCTCGGGCGCCGTCGCCCAGCTGTCGGCGGCGCGCGCGGCGGTGCTGTCGAGTTCGGCCGTCTACCGCCAGGTGATCGGCGACGATCCGGGCAAGCTGCGTCCGGCCGGCCCGCTGACCAAGCTCCTGCCGGCCAAGCTCGGCCAGGCGATCGCGATCGCGGCGGCCGAGCATCCGGCCATCAAGTCGACGCAGAATCTGGTCGACGCCTCCTCCTACGCGGTCAAGTCTGCCGAGGGGGCGTTGCTGCCCGGCGTGACGGCAAGCGCCGGCGTTTCGCGCGGTTATCGCAACAATTCGCCCGATCTGACCGGCACCAGCGGCACCTTCAATGCCGCCAATATCGGCGCCACGCTGACCATTCCGATCTATCAGGGCGGCGCGGCGGCGACCAATGTGCGCCGCTCCAAGGAAGAGCTCGGCCAGGCCCGCATCGAGGTCGACGTCGCCCATGACGGCGTGCGCGCGGCGGTCACGTCGGCCTGGACGCAATATACGGCGAGCGCGGAGGTGGTGGCGGCCAACCGCGAGGCGGTGTCGGCGGCCCAGCTCGCGCTTGACGGTGTGATCGAGGAGCGCAATGTCGGCCAGCGCACCACGCTCGACGTGCTCGACGCCCAGGATGACGTCATCACCGCGCAGATCAATCTGGTGACGGCCGAACGCGATCTGGTGGTGGCAAGTTATGCCATTCTTTCCGCGGTCGGCCGGCTTTCGATGCGCACTCTGGGCCTCAAGGTCGCCGAATACCGGCCCGAGGAGCATTACGAGGCGGTGAAGGACAAATGGTACGGCCTGCGTACCCCCGACGGTCGGTGAGCTGGCGGACGAGCCAGTCCCGCAATCCTGTGTGAAACCCCAAACCGTTCGCTGGCGGGGATTCTCTCATAAAGTTCATTCGTTTAGGCTGGGGCTGATTCGGGGAGCCTTTCCCGGCAGTCAGGGAGTATCGGCCAATGGGCAGCGAAGCGGCGGAATCCATCGTGCCACAGGCGCAGAATCTGCAAAAAGAACCGTCGATGGAAGAGATTCTGGCTTCCATCCGGCGCATCATCGAAGACAGCGACCAGGCGGGTCCTGCTGACGCAAAGGCCGACGCGCCTGCCGCGTCGCTGGTCAAGCCCGTCACCAGCGAGGCGCCTGCGTCGGGCAAAACCGAGCCGGACGAGACGGGCATGGTCGAGACAGAGCGCACGACCGGTCGGATATTCGGCGAAGAGGAACGCGCGACGCCAGCCGACAACGAGGCTTCGACCGCGGAAGAGCAAGGCCTGCCGACATGGGTCACGGCGTCGGACGGCGCGCCCGAGGACGACGCAGCCGCGGCTGAGGACGATGCCGGCTGGTCGGTCGCCCTGGAAACCGAAATCGACCCGGGCCCGCCGCCGTCGCCCCCCCGCGAAGACAGCGCGCCGCAGCATTTCTCGGCGGTGGCCGCCGGACGCACATCCTCCATCCTGTCGGAGCAGACCAGCCGTCAGGTCGCTGCCGCGTTCGAGGAGCTTTCGGACGCGTTCGCGGAAAACCGGCGCCAGCGCTTCGACGACATGGCCGCCGAGATGATGCGGCCAATGCTGCAGGAATGGCTCGACAACAACCTGCCGACGCTGGTGGAAAAGCTGGTGCGCGAGGAAATCGAGCGGGTCGCGCGCGGCGGCTGACGCGCCCGGGCGCCTCGTTGCCGCCAAGCGCAACCCACCCGCTTGGCGGCGGGGTTGCATGCGCGCGGCAAACGGCCTGTGGCGAGTGTCGCCGATCCGCCCGCCGGGGCGGGCAGGCGGGGCGCCACCGCAGTTGACTCGGTCTGATCTGTCGGCTTTACACCAGGCTCTGACAGAGCCCTGCTGGCGCGGACATTCCAATGCTTGAAAAAAACTATGACGCGGCGAGCGTCGAACCCCGGATCGGCAAACGGTGGGAGGACGGCTACGCTTTCCGCGCCGGCGCGGGCGCAGCGCACGGGGCGGAAAGCTTCACGATCGTCATTCCGCCGCCCAACGTCACCGGCTCGCTGCATATGGGCCACGCGCTCAACAACACGCTGCAGGACATTCTGGTCCGCTTCGAGCGCATGCGCGGCAAGGACGTGTTGTGGCAGCCGGGCATGGATCATGCCGGCATCGCCACGCAGATGGTGGTCGAGCGCCAGCTGATGGAAAAGCAGATCCATCGCCGCGACCTGTCGCGCGAGGATTTCATCGACCGTGTCTGGCAGTGGAAGGCCGAATCGGGCGGCACGATCGTCAACCAGCTGAAGCGGCTGGGCGCGTCCTGCGACTGGTCGCGCGAGCGTTTCACCATGGACGAGGGCCTGTCGAAGGCCGTCATCGAGGTGTTCGTCGCACTCTACAAGCAGGGGCTGATCTACAAGGACAAGCGGCTGGTCAACTGGGACCCGAAGCTGTTGACGGCGATCTCCGACCTGGAGGTCGAGCAGGTCGAGCTCGACGGTCATTTGTGGCATTTCCGCTACCCGATCGCCGGTGCGAGCTTCGATCCGGCCGATCCGTCGAGCTTCATCACGGTGGCCACGACCCGGCCCGAAACGATGCTCGGCGACACCGCGGTCGCCGTCCATCCCGAGGACGAGCGCTATAGCGGCCTGATCGGCATGCAGATCGAGCTGCCGATCGTCGGCCGCAGGATCCCGATCGTCGCCGACGACTATTCCGATCCGGAAAAGGGCTCGGGCGCGGTCAAGATCACGCCGGCGCACGATTTCAACGATTTCGAGGTCGGCAGGCGCCACAAGCTGCGCGCCGTCAACATCCTTTCCGTCGATGCCAGGGTGGCGATCACCGGCAACGAGGATTTTCTCGACGGCCTGGAGCCCTCGAAGGCACAGCGGGCGGCATGGGACGAACTCAACGGGCTCGACCGGTTTGAGGCGCGCAAGAAGATCGTCGCGATGATGGAGGAGGGCGGCTTTCTGGAAAAGGCCGAGCCGCACCGGCACATGGTGCCGCATGGCGACCGCGGCGGCGTGCCGATCGAGCCGTTCCTGACCGACCAGTGGTATGTCGACGCCAAGACCCTGGCGCGCCCGGCGATCGAGAGCGTGCGCGAGGGGCGCACGGATTTCGTGCCCAAAAACTGGGAAAAGACCTATTTCGAATGGATGGAAAACATCCAGCCCTGGTGCATTTCACGCCAGTTGTGGTGGGGACACCAGATCCCGGCCTGGTACGGGCCGGACGGTCACGTCTTCGTTGAAAAGACCGAGAAGGAGGCGCTCGACGCCGCGGTCGAATATTATCTTGCCATCGATACGCCGTGGAAGGCGTGGGTTGAGGAGAAGCTGGAGAATTTCGCGCCCGGCGAGATTCTGACACGCGACGAGGACGTGCTCGATACCTGGTTCTCCTCGGCGCTGTGGCCGTTCTCCACGCTCGGCTGGCCCGACGAGACGCCGGAACTGCAGCGCTATTATCCGACCTCGGTGCTGGTCACCGGTTTCGACATCATCTTTTTCTGGGTCGCGCGGATGATGATGATGGGCTTGCATTTCATGGAGGAGGAGCCGTTTCACACCGTCTACGTGCATGCGCTGGTGCGCGACAAGAACGGCGCCAAGATGTCGAAGTCGAAAGGCAACGTCATCGACCCGCTTGAGCTGATCGACCAGTACGGCGCCGACGCGCTGCGTTTCACGCTGACGATCATGGCCGCCCAGGGCCGCGACGTGAAGCTCGACCCGGCGCGCGTGGCCGGGTACCGCAATTTCGGCACCAAGCTTTGGAACGCGACCCGCTTTGCGCAGATGAACGGGGTCGCCGCGGATCCGAACTTCGATCCGCAGGCGGTGAGGCTGACCATCAACCGCTGGATCCTGACGGAACTGACCCGCACGGAACAGGCGATCACCACGGCGATCGGCGCCTATCGCTTCAACGAGGCCGCGGGAGCGGCCTACGGGTTCGTGTGGAACCTGTTCTGCGATTGGTATCTGGAACTCCTGAAACCCGTTTTCGCGGGGGGCGACGAGGCCGCCGCGGCCGAGAGCCGCGCCTGCGCGGCCTATGCGCTGGAGCAGATCTACAAGCTGCTGCATCCGATGATGCCGTTCATGACCGAGGAGCTTTGGGCCCGTACCGCGCCGGACGGCGCGCCGCGCGAGGAGATGCTGGCGGTGACGGCTTGGCCGGACCTCGCCTTTGAGGACGAGACGGCGGCGGCCGAGATCAACTGGCTGGTGGAGCTCGTCTCCGGCCTACGCTCGGTGCGCTCCGAAATGAACGTGCCGCCGTCGGCGACCGCGCCGCTGGTCATGGTCGATGCCGCGCCGCTGACCCTGGAAAGGCTGGAACGCCACGGCGAGGCGATCCGGCGCCTGGCGCGGGTTTCCGACATTGCGGAAAAGAACGAGGCGCCGAAGGGGTCGGCGCAGATCGTGGTCGGCGAGGCGACGGCCTGTCTGCCGCTCGGCGACCTGATCGACCTGAAGGCGGAGGCCGCCCGGCTGGAAAAGGAGATCGCCAAGCTCGACGGCGAGATCTCGCGTATTCAAAAGAAGCTCGCCAACGAAAAATTCGTCGCGCGCGCGCCGGAGGAAATCGTTGCCAGCGAGCGCGAAAAGATGGCCGAGTTCCAGGCCTCGCGCGACCGGCTGAAGACCGCGCATGCCCGCGTCGCCGAGGCCGGATAGCAGCAACGAGACGGTGCAAGGCCGACGCGATCGGGCACCGGACGCCGCCGATCAAAAAAAAATCGGCATGCTTGAAAAAACAGGCGGTTGAGCGCACATAGAGGTAGTCACACGGGCCGGGCCCCTCTGGCAGGCAAGGCGTTGCCTGTGATGTCGGACCGACGACAAACGCGCTCACGCGGCGCAACGCGCAGCCTTTTTATGCTTCACCATGAGTGGCTCTGGCCCGGATTTCTGGCCTTCGTCGCGTTGATTCTGTTTCTCGATCTTTTTGTCCTGCACCGCCGCGATCACGTGATTTCGGCGCGCGAGGCCGGGTTTACCGTTGCCGGCTATGTGTCGCTGGCGATGGTCTTCGCCGCCGGCCTGTTCTATTTCGCCGGCGCCCGGCGCGGGTCGGAATTCCTCACCGGCTATCTGGTCGAACAGGCCTTGTCGCTCGACAATATCTTCGTGATCGCCCTGATCTTCTCCTATTTCCGGGTGCCGCCGGAGGCGCAGTATCGCGTGCTGTTTTACGGCATTGTCGGGGCCATCGTGATGCGCCTGTCGCTGATCGTCCCGGGCGTGAAGCTGGTCGATCAGTTCTTCGTCGTCGGCATGGCGCTGGGCGCGCTGCTGGTCTTTTCCGGCTACAAGATGATGATGTGCGGCGACGACATGATCGATCCGGGCGAAAGCCGGGTGGTGAAACTGCTTAAGCGGACCGGGCGCGTGACCGACGACTATCAGGGCGCGCGATTTTTCGTACGTCGTGGCGGCCTGCTTTTCATGACGCCGCTTTTCGTGGTGCTGGCCACCGTCGAGGTGACCGACCTGGTCTTCGCCGTCGATTCGATTCCGGCCGTGCTGGCCGTCTCCAACGACCCGTTCATCGTCTTTTCCTCAAATGTTTTCGCCATCATGGGGCTGCGCGCGCTGTTTTTCGTGCTGGCCGGGATGATGCGCGAGTTCCACCATCTCAAGACCGGCCTGTCGCTGGTGCTGATCTTCATCGGCGCGAAAATGCTGGTGGCGCATTTTTACGAAATCCCCGCCACCGCGGCGCTGCTGGTGACGGCGATGTTGATTGTCGGCTCGGTGGTGGCCTCGGTTCTCACGCGCGAGAAAAAGAGCGGTGAAGCCCGCGGCTGAGCAGGAGCGGAGCGCGGCCGAAGCGCGGAGTGTTTGATCTCCACCGTTCGGCGCCGTGCTTGTGGCGATTCGGCAACACTCTGGCAACAAGCATTGATGTATACCGGTGTTGGCGGGCGGTTTGCCCCGATCCCGCCATAAACGGATCGCAACCCCTATGGTGTCGAAACGCCCGTCGTGACCAGCGACGGGGAGAGCCGCCAAAGGGTGGCGAGGACATAAATGGACGCCAACAAGACCGTCGAGGCCAGATTTTGTTTTGCCGCAGGGCGCGGGTCGGTGTCGGCCGTGTTGCGGCGGGGCCGCAGCCGCGGGTGCGCAGATAGGCGCGGGCGCGGGCAAGCTGTCTCCGGCGTGTGGTGCCTTGATGGAACGATCAACCGAACAAGCCGGGCGGTAGGGGCTGGCGTGGCGCGGATCGGGTCGCTCGCAAAGAACAAAAGAACCGTTTTGTCATGCTGATTACCAGTCGGACCGTTCCGGTCCTTGTCAGTGCGTTTGTGTTGATGTGCGGAAGCGTCGGGGGGGCCTCCGCGCTCGACCCGAACACCGTGCAGGAAAAGGACACCAGCCCCTGGGCCGTGTTCCGTCTCGGGTTTTCCGCCTACAAGCAGGGACACAAGGAAGAGGCGATCGAGGCCTATCGCTACGCGGCCGAGAAGGGCCAACTCGGCGCGCGCTGGAAGCTGGCGCGCATGTATGCCGAAGGCGACGGGATCGCGCGCAACGACTACGAGGCCTTCAAGGCGTTCAGCGAGATTGTCCGTCAGGACGTCGCGCCGGGCAGTCCGGAGGAGAGCTACGTGTCGGATGCGTTGGTGGCCTTGGCCGGCTATCTGCGCCGCGGCATACCCGGTACGCCGATCAAGCCGAACCCGGCCGCCGCGCAGGAATATTACATGCGCGCGGCCGCCAATTACCGCAATCCGAACGCCCAGTACGAGATCGGCAAGATGTTTTTGGCCGGGGAAGGCGTGCGTTCCAGCGTCCGCCAGGCCGGGCGCTGGCTGCAGCTTGCGGCCGAGAAGGGACATGCCGGCGCGCAGGCGACGCTCGGCAACCTTCTGTTCCAGAGTGGCAAGGTCGTGAAGGGGCTGGCGATGATGACGGCCGCGCTCGAGCGCGCGGCTCCCATCGACCAGAGTTGGATTCGCGGCATGCAGGAAGAGGCATTCTCGCTGGCCGGCGAATCCGACCGGCGCACGGCGATCGCGCTCTCCCAGGACATTATCCGCAAAGGTCTCGGCCGGTAGGCTGCCGCGTTCTTCCGCCGACATTTGAGCCGTTCTGCTTTTCGCGGAATCGCAGACCGGCTATAATCTATTGTTTTGACGCGTTTTTGAACGGCGAACCGGCTTCCACTTCGCCTGGAAACGATCTTGGACGGCAGGTGGCCTCGGCCACCGCCGCATGCGCGCTTGCCGGGCAGGGACGGCAGCGGGTCTCGAGCCCAAGGCGCTGCGGTGCGGGCTTTCAGTCTCGGTCGGACGATTGCGATGCCGTCTCCTGCAGGGCAGGTGGCGGGTCGGCTTTTGCGGGCGAAAGCAAGGTGGTCGGACAGCCGTCCTGGATTTTTTGCCACGACGTGTTGTTCAACACCTTGCCGCAGCGCGCCAGCCAGGATCCGCTCGGCAGCCGGATGCACACCACCGACCCTTCCGCGTAGCGGGTGCCGTTGGCAAGACACGTGCATTCCGGCTCGGCGAATACCGGCCCCGCGGCCAGCAGCGCCGCGACAGAAAAGCAAGCGCGCAGCAGTTTCATGACGGCGCAGGCTAGCATGAAAGGCCGGTTTCACAAATTCGCGGCCGGTCTCCCTGCCTTCCCTGGTTCGCGGTTTTGATGTCTGCCGACCGGTTGCAGCTGGTTTTGGAAGGGTGCGTTGCGCGGTTTCACCCGGCTTGCCTGTTCTGAAACGGGATCGTCACACCCAGGGCGGTGCCGGAGGCGCCGGTGCTGAGGAGTTCGAATTGGTAGCCGTAGCGCTCGGCCAGTTCGACCACGATCGCCAGACCGTGGCCATTGCCGTCGCTGACGGTGAAGGCGCTGTCCAGCCGCGCGCCGCGCCGGCAGGCCTCTTTGAACGTCTCGGCCGTAAGGCCGGGACCGCTATCGTGCATTTCGATGCGGCATCCATCCTTCAACCGGCGCACGCCCAGGAGAATCTTGCCGGAGGGGGTGTATTTGATGGCGTTCGACACGAGATTGGAAACGATGCGCATGACCGCCAGGGCCGGAACGGGCGTGACGAGGCTGGTTGCGACGAAGCGGAAGCGAAGCCCCTTGGTATCGGCGTCGGGTACGAACATTTCGTGCACGCTGCGCAGAATGTCGCCGAGATCGATCTCGGCGCCGGTTTCGCCGGCCCGGTCGGGCGCGGGGCCCTTGAGGTGGTCGGCGACGAGTGCTTCGAGATAGTCGAAACTGTCGTAGATATCGGCGTAACTGCGTGCCGGTCCGGCCTTGTCGTCGCTCATCACGCCCTGCACGGCCAGGCGGAGCGCATGCAGCGGCTGACGGATGTCGTGAACCGTGTTTTCGATGTGCTGCTTGTGTCTGGTCGTGGTTTCCAGGGCGAGCTCGTAGCGCGCCTCCAGATTGCGCAGACGCATGTTCATGTCGAGATTGCGCTGGGCCTGCTCCAGGCTCGCGCGCAACGCCCTTTGCCGTTCTTCACGCAACTGATGATAACGATCGACGATCGCCATACCCATCATGACGGCGTCGAAGATCATCACCACGCGCATGCTGTCGTGCTGGAATTCCTGCGTGACCTCGATCCCGAACCAGTGGCGCGCCATCATCAGCATGGCTGATACCGTCGCTCCCAGCCAGGCAAACACGTAGAAGCGCACCTGCTTGAAGCGATGGCGCGCGGCCAGCAGCGCGGCAACGGTGAACAGCGCGACCGCGAACAGAACGACGAGGATCAGGTATTTCTTGATCAGCCGGGGCTCGACGAAGAGGCCGGACACCATCATCGTCGCCGTGATGAGGATGACGGCAAGCAGGAACTTGTCGACGACGCGATGATATTTCGGCGTGTTGAGAAAAATCCGCGCGTAGATCGCGCCGAAAACGGCATAGGAGCCGCCCGCGACGACCGAGGCGTAGCTGTTGAAGGCCGGCAGGCCCGGCCACAGATACTGGAAGGCGACACCGTCGACATGCATGATGTAGACCAAGGTGGCGGTGGAATAGGCGATGTAGGCGGGGAAGATGGGATGACGCAGTACGATGCCTGCCAATAGCGCCGCTACGATCAGGATCGCCATCATGCCGTAATAGATGAACTGCTTGGCGGTCTGGCGGGTCGAGACTTCCGTGAAGCTCTCGGCTGTCTCGATGGCGAGCGGCAGATAGGTCGCTCCCTCGGTCCAGAAACGCACATAGACAGTCGCCGCCGCGCCCGGTCTCAGGGAGAGCGGTACCACCAACTCGGGATGCGCGACAGGGCGGGTGGAAAAGGCCGAATCGCGGTCCTGGGCCAAGGAGTGGGTCGTCCGATCGCTGTCGTCGACGATATAGACGTGGAAGACCTGCTTGAAATTCTCCTTGAAGTGCAGGCGCCAGTCGGTGGTCCGGGCGTCGACGTTTTTCACCTTCAGGCGCAGCCACACCATGGCGTCGGAGTAGCCCACGTCGGGCACGCGCGTGGTCGTCGGTGAAAACAGGTCGCGGTTTTCGCCCTTGACGTCGGCGATGGTCAGCGAATGATCCTCGTCGAGCAGTAGGTCGATATAGCCGCCGACCGTGTCCGGATCGACCGGGCCGTCGAGCGTAAGCGTGCGGTCCTGAGCCTGGGCGATAGGCAATTGGCACAGCACAGCGAAACATGCCAAAAACGGCAGGCTGTGCCATTTGCGGTTCAAGTCGGCGACTTTCGGGGGAGAGGCGGCATTCCTATCAGCATAGTCATTGCCGACGATCATGCGCTGACTGTCGGTGGCACGCGCTCGGCGATCGAGGCGATGCATGAATTCAACGTCGTCGGCACCGCCGGCAACGGCATCGAGGCGATTGCGCAGATCAAGCGCCTGTCGCCGGACTGCGCCGTGCTGGATCTGGTCATGCCCGGTGCTTCGGGACTGGAGGTGTTGCTCGAGGCGCGGCGCTGGAGCCCGAAAACGAAAATCGCTATCGTGACGGGAAGCCCGTCCGCGAAAACCTTGCGGCGACTTGTAGAAGCCGGAGCGGCGGGCCTGTTCTTGAAATCCGGTGCGGTTGAAGAGTTGTGCCAGGGACTTCGAGACATCGTAGCGGGCCGAACCGTCGTTGGAGCGGGCGTTACCCATTGCATCGCGCAAGACGCGGCCAATGACAGTCTGACGCGCCGCGAGACGGAAGTGCTGCAATGCGTCGCGCGCGGATTGTCCAACAACGGTATCGCCGAACATCTGGGCATAAGCGCCAAGACGGTCGACAACCACCGCACGAACCTGATGCGCAAACTCGAGGTGCATTCAACCGCCACCTTGTTGGTTCGCGCCATGCGCGATGGACTCATCGAACCGTAGACTGCAACACGAACGAGGTTGCATCAATTCAGGGGCACCGTGCTCCTGCCCGACAGGCTGGCGGGCGCACAGCTCGGCCTGGAGCGCAAATCCTTTGGAGTCCAGCCCGTTGGAGTCCAGCCCGGTTCGCGTATCGTGCGGCGATCGTTCCCTGGTGCTTTCTTGTCCGAGCCGTCGGCAAAGAAGGTGGAGGCCCGCCGGGAGTGCTCCTGCGGCGGGCCGGGGCATGATGGGATCAGTCGTTCATCGTGACGCGGCCAAACGGTCCGTTCCACACAAAGCTTTTGCGCGACGTGACCCGGACCGTATAGCTGCCGGACCCGTATGTGTTGCCGCTGCGATAGCGGTAGACTTGCGAAAAGTTCCGCCCGGTTTTGGAATCGACTCGGATAATCTCGCCGCTGCGCGACACGAAAGCCCTGATCTTCTTGCCGCTGCCGTCGCGGCCATTATAGAAGGAATTCGCCTGCAGCAGGATACTCGGCCCCTGGGGCTGGGGTTGCGGCTGCGGTTGGGGCTGCGGCTGTGGTTGGGGCTGCGGCGCGGGGCCGACACCATTGCCGGGCGGAGTCACGGTGCAGCCCGCCAGGGCGATGCCGCCCAACAGGCCCAGGAAAGCTCGGCGTCCCAAATATTCGATCGTCATGGTTTAGCTCCTCATTAAACAGGAGCCGACCATGACGTTGCGGCATGCGCCCCGCCATGGGGCGAATCCCTCAATTGATTTGCTTCCGGTAAATTAGCAGGCTTGCGTCGTACGGGGAGTTGGCGATCCGCGGCGCGGCTTTGCTGTCCCGCACGAAAAAAAAATGCGCCGGGAGAGGCTTGGGTGCAACCGGCCCGGGCACCTGTGACCGGGCTCCGGTCGCAACGGCCCGCCCGGCGTCCGCGTATCGGCGTTTGCCGGTATCGGGCGTTGTCAGGTCTTGGCCTGGAACCGGGCGAGACGTTCGAGCCAGGCCAGCCTCTTGCGGAGCGACACTGTGGCATGCTCGGCTTGTTGCCGATTTTCCGCCGTTACGCCGGCTTGGCCAGCGATCGGGATTTCGCCCCATGGCGTCCAGCGCGCAGGTTGCGACTGGGTCTTCATCCGCGTGATGTCGTTCACGGTCTCTGCCTCGTTTCGAGCTTGCTAACCATATTGGAAGCAATCGGTTCGTTTTTGCGGCGGTCGGGTGACGGATTGCCAACAATCACTGCATTGTGAGGCCCGGTGCGCAGGCAGAGCGCCGGACCACTCGATTTTGACCCTTTCCGCACAACCTCGCTTAAACGTTTTGTCGCTAGCGTGTGTGGCGACAAACGAATGATTGGCCGACCATGATCGATCTATCGCCAACCGGAAAGGGCAGGGTCTACGTGATGACCGTGCTCGGCACGCTGATGTGCATGCTTCTTGCTTTCGTGCTTGACGGCTATTCGATCGAAAGCGGTCAGTGGGCGCTGGGCGAGCGCTGGGTCAACAATCTGATCATTCCGGCCCTGGTGGCGCCGCCCTTCTTCTATTTCCTGTTGAGCAAGCTGCGCGAATTGTCGCTCGCGCATCGCGAACTGCTCACCGTGGCCTCCACGGATTCGCTTACCAACTGTCTCAATCGCCGGGCGTTCTCCTCGCTGGTCGACGGTTATCTCAGCCGGTTCGACGAAGTTCGGGAGCCGGGAAACGGAGCATTGCTGATTCTCGACGTCGATCGCTTCAAGGCGGTGAACGACCTGTTCGGCCACGACAGCGGCGATGAGGCACTCAGGCTGATCGCCGGTGTCATCCGCTCCGCCGTGCGCGACATCGATCTTGTGGCCCGTATCGGCGGCGAGGAGTTCGGCGTCTTTTTGCCCGGCCTCGATCTGACGCAGGCGCTGGCGATAGCCGAGCGTATCCGGGCCGCCGTGGAGGCGGTGGAATTCAAGCCAACCGGCGAACGCTACAGGCTGTCATTGAGCATTGGCGGGGTGACATTCATGCCGCCGGCGACGTTCTCGCAGCTCTACCGGAGTGCCGACCGCCGCCTCTACGCGGCCAAGCATGCCGGCCGTAACCGCGTGGAAATCGGCGCCCTCGGCGCGATGGCCGAACAGGACGTCAGGCTGGCCTGATCGCGGGCGATCTGCGGCCGGCCGCGATGCCGGCCCGCCGTCCGGCGAACCGGTCATACTGGGGCGGCTCAGCAGCCGGCCGGGCGGTCGTTCCACACATTGACCACCGAGGCGACCGAATAAACCACCTTGGCCAGGAAATAGGCCACCTGAAGGGCGGCCGCGCCGGGCACCAGCAATGAGGCCACGCGCAGCCCGATCACCGCCACGTCCCACCAGCTCAGCTGTGCCAGCATCAGCTTGCCCACGGTGGTGATCCAGCCGAACTCGTAGAGCAGCCGCATCATCTGCAGGAAACTGTTGGGTGTGACGCCGGCATTGAAGATGGCGCTTACCTGCGGCCAGAAGCCGACCGTGTTGATGCGCTCGCCGAGCCAGTTGGTCACGGGGCCGGCACGGATGATCGGTCCGAACACGGTGTAGACGCCGATCAGCACCGTCACGATCAGCCGGACCTTCCACACCGTGCAGTCGTCGAGCTCGTCGCGCGCGGCGCGGAAAATTTCCTCGTGGCCGTGCTCGTTGACGAGCACGAGCACGTGATCGTCGCCATCGAATTCGTGCAGGACCTGGAAGGCCGGTTCGGGATTGGCTATCGCGTCGTCGACCGCGGTCTGGAATTCGCGCCGCAGCCGCTGGTGCTCGCCATGCGGCAGGTTGTTCGGCAATTGCCGGGCGAAATGCTCGACCCAGGCGCGGGTGTTGTCGGCATTCGGCATCTCGGCCGGCCGGAAGGGCTCGGTCGGTTCGGGCCTGCCGACCATGCGGGCATTCGAAAACCGCTTTTGCGGGCGCGGCGGCGCCCGCCGGTGCAGAACGTCCTGATGGGTGGCGCCGTCGGAAACGGGAATGGTACGCAGCACGACGAGATCGGCGCCGCGCACCAGGGCCATCGGATTGCCGTCGACGAGATCCTGGGCCAGCGGCGGGGTGGAGAAATTGTAGTTGGCCAGGCAGGCCGTTTCCGTGGTCGGATCATGATACATCCATTGCTGGATGTCGGCCTGTGCCAGGGCGGTATTCCACACGCTCAGGAACTGCATGTAGCCGTTCATGTTCATGAGCTGATTGGCGGTGGCGCTGTCGTCGCCGGCGCCGAGGATGATGTCGCCCTGGGCGAGCGCGGCGATGGCTCCGGCGGTGCCGCTGCCTGCCGAAACGCCGTTGACATAGAGGGTCTGCGTGCCGCTGCCGCTGCCGGAATCGTAGGCATAGGTGTAGCCGATCGAGTACCACAAATTGGGCTGCAGCTTGGTCGACCCGGAGGTGACGCTGGCGCCCGAGGTGTCGCCGCGCCGGCCCACCACCGTGCCGTCGGTGTCGACATAAAGCACGATGCCGCTTTGCTGGTTCAGGTCGCCATTGCACAAGATGGCCTGCTGGGTGCCGAGATCCTGCAGCCGGATCCAGGCCAAGATGGTGTAGTCGTCGGTGCCGCCGCCGCCGGGATTGACGTCGGTGTCCTGGAGCGGCTGGCAATAGGCGGTGCCGGCATAAAGCAGGCACGGCGCGGTCGATTCCGAGCGAGCCCCGTTCATCAGCGTCAACGAACGGTCGTTGGGCGAGACGTCCTTGGCGGGATAGTCGTAAAAGGCATAGGCCGCCTGCAGCCCGGTGCCGCTGGTCAGGTAGGTCCATTCATTGGCATAGATCTCGTCCTGCTGGCGGGCGACCGACCACAGCCGTACGTAGTGGCAATAGGCCTGCAGGTCGCGGCCGATCACGGCCGGGTTCTGGTTCGCCGGCGGCGGGGTGAAGGAAAACGAGGACTGCACGCGCAACAGCCCGTTGACGTAAAGCGACAGGGTCTGGCCGTCATAGGTGACGGCGACGTGGAAGTCGGTCTCGGTGTTGAGGATGTCGTCGGTCTCCAGCGGCATGGGCTGGCCGACGAAGCTGGCGGAAACCTTTTGCCCCCGGGTCTTGAAGGAAAACTGGCCGGGCTTCTCGAACAAGGTCGAGTCGGGACACAGCCCGTTGAACTTGAACCAGCCCTCGATGGTGAAGGCGGAACGATTGGTGAAGTCGATGCCGATATCGGTGCCGAGATTGACATAGGCTTCCGCGTTCAGGGAAAGCGTGACGGATTGTTCGGCGGGCGGCGTATAGGTCATGGCTGTAGCCTCCTGGGGCGCGGGGTCCCGTACGAAGCGCCTGCGCCGACCGCAGGGATCCCGCGCGTAACCGATTGGTGCGAAAGACGGGCGCTCAGCGGACGCCCGTCGGTTCAACGGCGCGCCGGAGCCGGCGCGCGCGCAGTCATGAATCGACCACGATGTTGTAGGTGCCCAGCCGCACCATCGTGCCGCTGACCCTTTCGTGCAGCTCTTCCGGCAGTCCCATCTCGGCGGGGGTCTTGGCGTGGCGGAGCAAAATCTCCTGGTCGCGGGAGCCGACGATGCGGTTATAGGTGATGTCGATGGTCGCGTCGGGTGGCCAGGACTGGCCTGAGGGCAGGCGCACCGTCGTCACCAGCCCGGACGAAAAATGCGCCGGCAGGCTGTTTTCGGTATAAAGATACCAGGGATTTTGCTGGGTGACGGTGCCGGAGGAGTTGATCGGCGGATTGGGGCCGGTTTCGGAACAGACCAGGCTGACCGTCGTGCCCTGCGGCAGGTTGCGGGCCTCGACGGTGAAGGCGTAGAGCTCCTCGGTGTCGTCCAGGTTCTGGAAGGCGGTGGTGACCTGGTAGCTCGGCGGCGAGGCGTTCGACAGCACCGAAACGTTGCGCCAGGCGATGCCGGGATTGTCCACGACCCAGCCGACGAACCCGCCGGTCGAGTTGAAATCGTCGGGAATCGGATTTGGATTGGCGGCGGTCACCACCTGGGAGACCAGGCAGTAATGATAGCCCGTTGGCGGGGCGGGCACCGACCATTGAAAGGCCGATTCCCCGACCACGATCTGGTTGGCCTGGCTGGCGCTGACATTGGAATAGTTCTGGCCCGGCGTGGCCGTCGGCACCTTGTTGTTGCGCCACTCGCTCGGCTGCGACAAAAGGCTCGACTTCACCCAATAGAGATAGATCTGGCCGTTGGCGGCGGCGCTGGCAAGGTTTTTGCCGCGCGTGTAGATGTAGTTGATCTCGTTGGCGACCAGGTTCTTGCCGGGATTCTGGTCGTAATTGTCGACGAAGAACGTCTGCGGGTCGCTCACCGTCTGGTTGCCCCACGGGATGATGTCCGGCGAGTGATAGGCGGTGCGCACGCCCGACGGGATCTGTCCGGTGTCGTCGAGCGCGTCGCGCATGAAGATGTCGTCATATTGCGTCATGAAAGCCTCCCGTTTCGCGCGTTTGCCGCGGTCTGTGCGCCGCTTGCGGCCGGGACACGAAACCTCGCGCCGTCGCCCGTTTGCGGGCGAAGGAGGGGGTGGGCCGCTTGGCGGTCCCGGGCCATTCTCTCTCATAGGTTGTGCGATCGAGAGCGTGCACGAAAAGCCGTCTTCCTGCAACCAAAAAAGCGCTAGGACGACCTGCCGCAATCTCTGCGTGTCTTGAACGCCGATCGCGGGCGCAAGCGCCGCCGGGACCGGCGCCCGGTCCGGTAGAGCCTAGCGTTTGGCGAGATGCCGCTGCGCGGCGTAGAGCGACACCGCCGCGGCGTTGGAGACGTTGAGGGAGTGGATCGGCCCCGGCATGGTCAGCCGGGCCAGCCTGTTCACTGTCGCCCGGGTTTTTTGCCGCAGGCCCTTGCCCTCGGCGCCGAGCACCAAGGCAACGCGGTCGCCCTGGAGGCTGGCCTCGAGCTCGTCGGGCCCTTCCGAATCCAGGCCGACCGTGAAGAAGCCGGCCTGATGCAGCGCTTCCAGCCCGGCGGCGAGATTGCGCACTGCGATCAGGTCGATGTGCTCGAGCGCGCCGGAGGCGGATTTGGCCAGCACGCCCGATTCGGACGGGCTGTGGCGGGCGGTGGTGATCAGCGCGCCGGCGCCGAAGGCGACCGCGGTGCGCAGGATCGCGCCGACATTGTGGGGATCGGTGACCTGGTCGAGCGCCACCACCAGGCGCGTGTCGCCGAGGGCTGAAAGCGGTTTGGGCGCCAGCGGTTCGGTTTCCAGAACCACGCCCTGGTGCACCGCATCGCCGCCGGCGATCCTGTCGATGGCGCGCGGTTCGGCGAGCTCGACCGCACAGGGCAGGGCGTCGATGTCGGCGATCTCCAGCCGTGCCAGCGCATTGCGTGTCGCCAGCAATTTGTGGATGGTCCGGTCGGGATTGGCGATCGCGGCGCGCACGGTGTGCAGGCCATAGAGATAGACGCGGCCCTCGGGCGGGGCCGATCCGGGTTCGCCGGAGCCGGGCCGGGGGCGCGGCGCGCCGCCGCCGGCCTTGCGGTCGCGGTGGGCGCGGCGCAGCCGGGCATAATGGGTATCCTTGGCGGAGCCGGTTTTTTCGTCGTCGGTCATGGTGCCTCTATATCGCCCGCGCGGCCTCGCGGCTATGGCCGCACAGGGTCAAATTGCCCCGCCCGGCGCGGAATTGCCGGTTGTTGTCTCAGGGGCCGGGGGCGGGGTGTTTTTCGGGTGACGTTTCGGTTGACACCGCAAGGCCATCCCGCCATAAGGCGCTTCGCGGAATTCGGGGACGGCAACGACGTTTCCGAAGGCGCGGTAAGACCCGCGTTCCAGGCTCCGGCGCAGCGACGGAGGGGTGTCCGAGTGGTTAAAGGAGACGGACTGTAAATCCGTTGGCTATGCCTACGCTGGTTCGAATCCAGCCCCCTCCACCACCGCCCACCGGAAGCCTGACGACCGCGGGTATAGCTCAATGGTAGAGCAGCAGCCTTCCAAGCTGAATATGCGGGTTCGATTCCCGCTACCCGCTCCAGCCATTCATTTGATAAGGCGCTGATTTCCAGCGCGATCATGATCGCGTCTGTGCCGCGCTGCGGGGCGCGATCGCCCTCGCCGTGAAACCCTTTTGCCTTGGAAAAGACGCAATCGCGGTGCCGCAATCCAGGTTGCCCGCGCCGTGCGGGTTTCTTCGAGGTTGCACGCAAATGAATAGCGAGCTTGGTGTGTCGGCCGGTGCCGACGCCGGTTTGAGCAGACGTCAGGTGATTACCGCGTCGAGCCTGTTTGGGGTTTTTGCGATCACGATCCTGATCTGCGGCCAGATGGCGACGGTCGAGATTGTCACGTTGTATTCGCTGGCTTCCCTGCTGCATCTGCCCGGAACAGCGCTCGCCGTGGTGTCGATGCTGGTCGCGGTGCCGACATTGTGGCTTTTCGTCCAGGTGGCGCGATTGGCGTTCGAGGCCGAAACCGCGCCCGAAAACAACTGAGCAACGGCCCGGGCGCGATGCCGTCCGGGCCCATTTCGCCCTTGTCTTTTGCGGCCTTTGTCGCTAATCGCCCCCAATCCGAACCGCATTCCAGTTCTGATCGCCAGGGAAAGAGACGATGGCAAAAGGTAAATTCGAGCGTAATAAGCCTCATGTGAACATTGGCACGATTGGTCATGTTGACCACGGCAAGACGTCGTTGACGGCGGCGATCACGAAGTTTTTCGGCGAGTTCAAGGCGTATGACATGATCGACGCG